>NZ_JAUZVK010000001.1:0-607867 GCF_031844505.1 Gordonia sp. AC31 | reverse complement strand
CAACCCTCGTGGTTGCGGGGCCTTTCTCATTGGTGATCAGCTCAGGTGGTGGACGTCCGCCAAGCCGTATACGGGCGTGGGGATTCCTTCATATCGCGCCTTCAGCTGTAGGGCGAGATACAGCGAATAGTGGCGCGACTGGTGCAGATTTCCGCCGTGGAACCACAGGCCCGGTTGCTGGGTGGGCTTCCACATGTTCCGCTGTTCGCCCTCCCAGGGGCCCGGGTCCTTGGTCGTCTCGGAACCGAGTCCCCACACCTTTCCGACACGGTCGGCGACCTCCTGTCCCATGAGGTCGGCGGCCCAGCCGTTCATCGATCCGTACCCCGTGGCGTAGACGACCACGTCGGCGTCGATCTCGGTCCCGTCGGCGAGCACCACCGAATTCTCGGTGAGGTGGTCCAGTTGACCGTGGACCAGCTTGATCGTTCCGTCGGCGATGAGTTCGCTCGCGCCCACGTCGATGTAGTAGCCGGACCCGCGGCGTAGGTACTTCATGAAGAGTCCGGAGTCGTCGTCGCCGAAGTCGAGCTCGAAGCCGGCCGCCTCGAGTCGTTCGTAGAATTCCTTGTCCTGTTGGCGGATCTGGTCATACACGGGTATCTGGAACTGGTGCATGATCCGGTAGGGCAACGAGGCGAAGGTGAGATCGGCCTTCTTGGTCGTCATCCCGGAGGCGACCGCCTCCTCGCTGTACAGGGAACCGAGGGCGATGGACCGCAGCGAGTCGGATTTCACGATGTGGGTCGAGGAGCGCTGCACCATCGTGGCGTCGACGCCGTTGTCCACCAGCGCCTTGCAGATGTCGTGCGCGGAGTTGTTGGAGCCGATGACGACGACCTTCTTGCCGAGGTAGCCGTCCGGTCCGGGATGTGCGCTCGAGTGGTGTTGCTCGCCGGCGAACACATCCTGCCCGGGGACCGAAGGGACGGCAGGTTTGCCGGACATCCCGGTCGCGAGGACCAGCTGCGTCGGATGGAGCGTGAGGCGCTCACCGTCCCGGTCGACCTCAACCGTCCACCGTGACTCGGCCTCGTCGTACTCAGCGGACAGACACGTCGTCTTACTCCAGTACGGAACCTCCATGACCTTGGTGTAAAACTCGAGCCAGTCGCCGATCTTGTCCTTGGGTGCGAAGACCGGCCAGTTGTCGGGGAACGGCAGGTACGGGAGATGGTCGTACCAAACCGGGTCGTGCAGGCACAGCGACTTGTAGCGTTTGCGCCACTGGTCCCCGGGACGGTCATGGCGATCGACGACGACCGACGGCACGCCGAGCTGGCGGAGTCGTGCGCCGAGCGCGATACCGCCCTGCCCGCCGCCGATCACCAGCACGTACGGTTGCGCCGACCGTCCGAGCGACAGTTCCTCGTCGGCCTTCTTCTCCGCCCAGGAACGGGTGTCGGGGTCGGAACCGTGCACCGCCCCGAGCGGTCGATTCGGGCCGGCCGACTCCTCGTGTCCCTTGAGTTCCTGCATCGTCGTCAGCAGCGTCCAGGCCTTGTCCTCCCCGGCGTCGCGCCCGCCACCGTCGGTGCCGTCGTCGTCGCGACGGATGCGCAGGTGTCCCTCACACCGTCCGACGGCGGTCTCGAACGCGATGAACGCCGAGACGACGCCGTCCCCGTCGTCGGTGGCCGGTTCAGTGGTGGTGAAGTTCGACGGGCGGGTGTCCGCGAGACGCGCGGTCAGCATGTCGGCGATCTGCTCGTGGCCCTCCACCGTCTTGATGTTCCAGGTGAATGCTGTCAGGTCGCGCCAGTAGCTGTCGGTCAGAAACGCGTTCGTCGCGCGGGCGATGTCGTCTGCGGCGAGTGCGGATTCGAACTCACGCAGCCAGGCGTCCATCCGCTCCTGCGGGGTGCGGTCGAGATGGACCAGCGGTTCCAATGTCTGAGTCATGATGCCTCCTCGAGATGTGCCCCGCGAACGTGATGTGGAACACAGCGGGTTGTGGACAGCAGACGCCCCGGCGCCGGGTGGCGGCAAGGGTTGCAGGGGGTTGCGAGGGGCGGGGTACGTTGTCGTCGTCTGTGACGTGACGCACAATCGAAGAGATGAACGCTTACGAGTCGGCCTCCGAGCTGGAGCCCGCGGTGCACGCCGGCGACGATCCGCGCGAGTTCGCGTCCGTTCTCAGCGCGGTTCACGACGCGGCGATGTCGGGCGGGCGCATGCCGGCGCGTCCGCGGAGCGTCATCGACGACTCGTGGCAGCGACTCCGGCGTGCCGGTCTCGACCCGGACGTGGACTGTGCCGGGGAACGGACGCTTCAGCTCGAGGAGCTCGAGGAACGCCGCCGACGCTCCGGCCTGGCGGAGGTCGTGGACGAGCTGGCACGTGGCCTCGACTCGCTGATCGCCGATGGCGACAACATCCTGGTCGTCTCGGATGCCGATGGGCACGTGCTATGGCGGAGCGGATCGTCGAGGGTGCTCACGCGCGCGGACACCCTCGGGTTCGTCGAGGGTGCCGACTGGGCCGAGGGCTCGGTGGGGACCAACGCGATCGGTACGGCACTGATGTCCGGGCGTTCGGTGCAGGTGTTCTCTGCCGAACACTTCGTGCGCAGTCATCATTCGTGGACCTGTACCGGTGCACCGATCAAGGACCCGCGGACCGGTGAGATGTTGGGGGTGGTCGATGTGAGTGGTCCGGCCGCCACCATCCATCCGACCACCTTGGCGCTGGTGCATGCGGTCGCCCGGCTGGCCGAATCGCAACTACGCGAGAGCCACCACCGACGGCTCGATTCGTTGCGGGCGGTGGCCGCGCCGATCCTCGCCCGCATGCCCGGCCCAGCGTTGGCGGTCGACACCGACGGGTGGGTCGCCGCCGTCGACACCGTGTCCCCGCGATCGCGACTGATCCTGCCGCCGCGGCTCGGCCCCGGCCGCATCTTCGTGAATGCGCTGGGGGAGTGCGACGTCGAGGCGTTGCCCGGCGGGTGGTTGGTGCGCGTCGCGGAGACCTCGGACGCATCGACCACACGGGTGACCGTGCGGGTACCGCCGGACGCGCCGGGTATCCGAAACGTCGAGGTCACCGTCGAAGGCGCGAGCGGTGCCTGGACCCATCGCTGTTCGCCCCGGCACGGCGAGATCCTCACCCTCCTGGCGCGACGGCCCGGCGGCGTCACCGCGGCCCAGATGTCGAACCATTTGTTCGGCGTCGACGACCGAACGGTCACCGTCCGGGCCGAGATGTCCCGGCTGCGCAAGCACTTCGGTGGTCTGCTCGTGGCGGGCCCGTACCGGTTCGTCGACGGGGTCGACGTCGAGGTGCTCGCCCCCGAGATCACCACCGTGCACGACTGATCTACACGGGCTCAGTCGTACTCGGCGACCACGAGCCCACGGTCGAAGGCGTATACGATCGCCGCCGCCCGGTCGCGGAGGTCGAGCTTCGTGAAGATGTGGTTGATGTGGCTCTTCACGGTCACCTGCGAGATACCGAGGGCCGCACCGATTTCCGCGTTGGTGCGGCCCCGCGCGATCAGGCGGAGGACATCGGTCTCGCGGTCGGTGAGCCCGGGCACGGCGCTCACCTGCTCGCGACCCGACCGTCGGAAGCCATGGAGAACGCGTTCGGTCACCGCCGGATCCAGGAACGCGCCGTCGCGAACCACCGCGCGGACCGCCCAGATCAGCGCCTCGGCCGGCGAATCCTTGAGGATGAACCCGGCCGCTCCGGCGCGCAGGGCACGGGACAACAGGGCGTCGTCGTCGAAGGTGGTCAGGATCAGCACCGGCGGCGGCTCCCGCAGGGTGCGCACCATCGTGGTGGCGGTGATGCCGTCGACGTCACGCATCCGCAGATCCATCAGGACGATGTCGGGCCGGTGTTCGGCGATCCCCGCGAGGACCCCGGAACCGTCCGCGCATTCACCCACGATGTCGAAGCCGTCGCGCAGGCGCAGGATGCGACGCAGGCCCGTACGGATGAGCTCCTGGTCGTCGACGAGGAGGACCCGGATCGGGTCGGTCGCGGGATCGGTGGGCGCGGTCGTCGTCATACGGGCACCCCTGCGGTGACCGGTCGCGACGGCAGCGTCGCGTGTACCGACCAGGTGCCTGCGCGATGTGATGTGTGGAGCGTGCCGCCGAGCAGTGCCGCGCGCTGGGTCATTCCCTCGATACCGGTGCCGTCGCATTCTCGAGGCCGATCCTCGGTCGCCGGGTTCTCGACCGTGAGAGCCACCGCATCGGCCACCGACACCGAGACCGAGGCCTGCTTGGCCACCGAGTGTCTGACGACGTTGGCCAGGGACTCCTGGGTGATCCGATACAGCGCCGCACCGACCGGACGTGGCAGCTCGGTGAGGTCGCCGACGAGGCTGAAGTCGATGTCGACGCCGGCCTTGCGGTAGTCCTCGACGAGCCGGACGAGGTCTCCGGCGCCCGGTGACGGGGCCGTCGATCCCGTCGGCTCGGTCGTCCCCAATACGTGGACGATGGTGCGGATCTCGGTCATCGCCTGTCGACCTTGGCGTTCGGCGTCGGAGAGTGCCTCCAGTGCCTCCTCGATGTCACGATCCTGTTCGAGCACGCGACGGGCGCCGGTGACGTTGAGCATGGTGATCGACAGGGAATGCGCGATGACATCGTGGATCTCGCGGGCGATCCGCTGTCGTTCGTCGCTCGCGGCGCGGTCGGCACGCTCGGCGAGCACCCGGGCCCGGTTGTCGGCCAGACGCTTCTGGATCAGCATCATGTAGCCGATCAGCCAACCGCACGCGACGCCGAGCGCGTAGATGGCCGGTGACTCGAGACCGCCGACGGCGCCGAACCACACGATGACGGCGAAGCAGGCCGCCGTCACGATCAGTCCGCCGAGAAGGGGATACATCGCGGCGGCGATCGCCGCCACCAGGACGAGTTGGAGTGGGGCGGCGTCGGTGGGCGTCGGGACCATGAGGAAGCAGACCGTACTGGTGATCACCGCAGAGCACGGGTACGAGGTCGGCGGCAGGGTCAGGTCGAGCACCAGCGAGAGCACGGCGAGGACCAGCGCCGCGATCACCCACCCGATCTGATCGAACGGGAAACGTTGTGCCGTCGACACCAGGGTGACCACGACGCTCGACGACAGGATCACCGCGGGGTACAGCGGCGGGTAGTCGCCGCCCGCCCGTTCGATCCGCCGGCGCAGCCCCGCGCCCATCTCCGCTGTGAAGCCCGTCACCGTTCCAGGATAGTTCCGCAGAACTGCCGAACGTCCGCCTCACGGTGGATTCGGCTGTCCACCCTGGGGTGGAGAACCGGTCAACCCGCGGGATGGCGACTCGGGACTTTGGCCTCCATAGCGTTGTGAGCAGCCGATATCGCCGACCGAGGAGGACATCATGAGCACGCTGCGGACACGACCCCGGCGCTGGGAGCGCCTCGAGACCCGACCAGGGCCGACAGATCCCGCCCTGGCCCCGCCGATCGACGCGGTGCGTGGCGTACCGGTGCCGGGCCACGCGGGGTTCGGCCGTCCGGTCGTCGTCGGAGTCGACGGGAGTGACGCCTCACTGCGTGCGGTGAAGGTCGCCGTTCGACTGCTCGGCGATTCCGGCGACCTGATCCTGATCTGCGCCACGCGGCGTCGTCGGAAAGAAGCGAGCACCACGCTCCACGACGCCCTCAAGGACGAGGCCTATCTGCTCTCCGGTCAGGCGGGAGTCGACGAGACCCTGCGGACCGCCGCCGAACTCGCGAGGTGGCATGGTGCACGGACGGTGTCGACCATGAGCGAGGTCGGCGACCCGACGACGGTCCTGCACCGGGCAGCCCGACGGGTGGAGGCCGGCGCCGTCGTCATCGGTACCGGTGGGACACGTCCGGGCTGGACCGCCCGACGTCTCGCCGGACGACTCGACGCCGACGTCACCCTGATCGTCACCGACGGGTCGGTCCATCTGCGCCGTCGGGCTGCGCGGGTCGATGATGTCCGCGACACCACCTGGACCTTCCCCTGGCCGGCGCCCGCACCGCGACCCGCGTAGCAACGGCCGCGTGACACGATGTGCAGATGCACATCACCGACGAGTCGAGGCTGCGGGAGATCGTCGGCCATCCGATGGAGATCATCCGCGACAAGGCGCGGAACTCACTCGCCGCCGTCGACCGGGAATGGCTCGCGGAGTCGCCGATGGTGTTCCTGGCGACGGCCGACGAACTCGGACGGATCGACGTGTCGCCCAAGGGCGACCCGGCCGGCAAGGTCGTCCACGTCATCGACGACCGGCACATCGCGATACCCGAGCGGCCGGGCAACCGTCGTGTCGACGGCTACGTGAACATACTCCGGAACCCCAATGCGGGCACCATCTTCGTCGTACCCGGTCGCGGGGACACGCTGCGGATCAACGGCCGCGCCCGCATCGTCGAGGACGCCGACTACTTCGACGACCTCACGGTCAGCGGTAAGCGGCCGATCCTCGCGGTGGAGATCACCGTCGACGAGGTGTTCTACCACTGTCCCAAGGCGTTTCTCCGGTCCGATCTGTGGAAGCCGGACTCATGGCGACCCGACGCGCTGCCCTCGGTCGCGGAGATCACCCGGCGCGTGATGCCCGAAGCGGGCAACGAACGGTTCACCGAGGACAGCTTCCGTCCGTACCTCTACTGACCCGCCGGCGGTGCGGGCGCGGGATCGAACACGGTGTCCCCGGTCACCCCGATACCCTCGAAGGGCGATGCGGCACCGACGACACCGGTGCCCTCACCGACGACGGCGAAGGGATGGCCATGGGCCGGTACATTGAAGCGTTCACACGGGCAGCCGACGATCGGGAGGCTTTCTGGCTCGACGCCGCCACCGGCGTCGAATGGATCACCCCACCCACCTCCGCGCTCGACGACTCTGCCGCCCCGCTCTACCGCTGGTTCCCGGACGCGACCCTGAACACCTGTGCCAACACCCTCGATCGCCACGTGTCGGCGGGGCACGGCGACCGGACCGCGCTGATCTGGGACTCGGCGATGGTGGGCGAGGTCCGTCGGTACTCCTACGCCGAACTGCTCGACGAGGTCTCGCGATTCGCCGGTGTCCTCACCGGGCAGGGGATCGGTTACGGAGATCGCGTGGTGATCTACATGCCGATGATTCCCGAGGCGGCCGTCGCGATGCTGGCGTGCGCGCGGATCGGCGCGGTGCACTCGGTGGTCTTCGGCGGTTTCGCCGCCCGTGAGCTCGCGACCCGTATCGACGACGCCGAGCCCGTCGCCGTCCTCACCGCCTCGGGCGGTCTGGAACCGGGCCGGGTCGTCGAGTATCTGCCGATGGTGGCCAAGGCCATCGAGTTGTCGGCGACGCCCCCGCGCGTCGTCATCGTCAAGGACCGTCCCGAGATCGGCGGTGTCGCAGCGGATCACGAGGGTTGGCTCGACTGGGACGACGTGCTCGCCGGTGCCGATCCGGTCGAGCCGGTCGCGGTCAAGGCTACCGATCCGCTGTACATCCTCTACACCTCGGGGACCACCGGGAAGCCCAAGGGCGTCGTCCGCGACAACGGCGGGCATGCGGTGGCCCTGACATGGTCGATGGCGAACATCTACGACATCGCCGCCGGCGACGTGTGGTGGACCGCCTCGGATGTGGGGTGGGTCGTCGGACACTCCTACATCGTGTACGGGCCCCTCCTCGTCGGAGCGACATCGGTGATGTACGAGGGAAAGCCGGTCGGTACCCCGGACGCGGGCGCGTTCTGGCGTGTCATCGGTGAACACGGGGTGAAGGCGTTGTTCACCGCACCCACCGCGATCCGCGCCATCCGCAAGGCGGACCCGGACGCCACCGAACTGAGCAAGTACGACGTGTCTTCGATCGAGATGTTGTTCGCGGCGGGCGAGCGACTCGACCCGGACACTTTCACGTGGGCCTCGGAGGTGCTCGGTGTCCCGGTCGTGGACCACTGGTGGCAGACCGAGACCGGTTGGGCGATCGCGGCGAATCTCCGTGGGCTGGAGCCGATGCCGATCAAGGCGGGCTCGCCGACGGTCGCCGTTCCCGGCTACCGCGTGGGCGTCGTCGACGCCGAGGGCAATTCGCTGGACCCGGGCGAGGAGGGCAACATCGTCATCGGTCTGCCGCTGCCGCCCGGAACCCTCGCCGGGTTGTGGCGCGACGAGGAGCGGTACCGCAAGTCCTACCTGGCCGCCTTCGACGGCTATTACCTGACCGGCGACTCCGGCTACATCGACGAAGACGGCTACGTGTTCGTCCTCGGCCGCTCGGACGACGTGATCAACGTTGCCGGACACCGGCTTTCGACCGGAAGCATCGAGGCCGTCGTGGCCTCGCATCCGGCGGTCGCCGAGTGCGCGGTCATCGGCATCCACGACGACCTCAAGGGTCAGCGACCCAGTGGTTACGTGGTGCTGAAGTCGGGTGTCGACATCGAGGCGGACACGCTGCGCGACGAGCTGGTGGCCAAGGTGCGCAACGAGATCGGTGCGGTCGCGACCTTCCGCGACGTCACGGTGGTGTCGGCACTGCCCAAGACGCGGTCGGGCAAGATCCTGCGGAAGACGATGCGCCAGATCGCCGATCACGAGGAGTACACCGTCCCGTCGACCATCGAGGACCCGGACGTGCTGACCGCCCTCGCCGAGCAGCTCAAGGGCTGACGGGCGTCGAGGACGTGCGCGACCGCATCCTCCGCACTGCGATAGCCCTCGTCCCGTTCGTCGGGCTGGTCGGCACGATCGTCATGACGGTGATCGATGCGCTGTCGCCGGGAGGCGAACTCGGCCGGGATCTGCTCGAGAACTCGGTGCTGTGGATGATCGGCGTCCAGGGCTGGATGACCGGTTGCGGCCACATGTTTTTCGGCGAGCCGATCGCGGAATCGATCGGCTGGCCGTCCAAGACGCCGTGGCAGTGGGAGGTCGGTCTCGCGAGTCTGGCGACCGGCGTGCTCGGTGTCCTCGCCTCCGGTTTCGGTGACGAGTTCACCCTGGCCACGATCCTCGCGTTCTCCGTGTTCTATCTCGGTGCGGCCGTCGGACATGTACGGGAGATGGTGACCCGCCGGAACTTCAAGGCGGGCAATGCCGGACCGATCTTCTTCTTCGACGTGCTGGTGCCGGTCTACCTGATCGTGTTGTACACGGTCGTCGCCTAGCGCAGACTTGGTCGCGTGCAGATGGACAAGCACGACGAGCTCCCCGTCGATCCCGACGAACGCCCGCTGCACTTACGCGTGCACGCCCTCGCGTGGGTGTTCGCGGGAGGGCTGATCGGTACGGGCGTGCGGTACTGGGCGGAGAAGACATTTCCGGTCGCCGACGGGCATTGGCCGTGGGCGACCTTCGCGGTCAACGTCATCGGCGCTTTCGTTCTCGGTGCGTTGCTGGAGCTTCTTGCGCGGCTGGGGCATGACGAGGGCTGGCGTCAGCGGGTTCGGCTGTTCGGCGGCACCGGCATCTGCGGGGCGCTGACCACCTACAGCACGTTCGCGCTGGAGATCTCGGAGCTGACGCGCGCCTCGGCGGTGGCGACGGCACTTGCGTACGCGGTGGTCAGCGTCGTGCTGGGTCTGCTCGCGGCAGGCGGCGGGATCGCACTCGCCTTGAAATTCACGACCCGATGGGCGGCGCGGTGATCGCACTGGCCGTCATGGCGGCCGGCGCGCTGGGTGCGGTGACGCGGTTCGTCGTCGACGGTGCCGTCAAGTGGAGATGGCCGACGATCACGCCGTGGGGAACCTTCGTGATCAACGTCACCGGTTCGGCACTGCTCGGGGTCCTCGCCGGCCTGGTGCTCTTCCACGGTGCGCCACATGAGCTGCAGGCCATCCTCGGGACCGGATTCTGTGGCGGCTACACGACTTTCAGCACTGCCAGCTTCGAGGTGGTCCGCCTGGCGGAGAACAGGCAGCGGCTGGTCGCCGGCGGGTACGCCGTCATCACGCTGCTCGCCTCGGTGGCGGCATGCGCCGCGGGCATGGCCGCGGCCTGGACGGTGTGAGAGAGACCCGCCCAGAACGCGATTCGGCCCCGCCGCCTCGACGAGGGAGCGGGGCCGAATACTGTGGGTCAGCGGCTCATTTGAGCTCGGCGCTGCTCTTGTTGAGCACCCGCCGGGCGATGATCAGATTCTGGATCTGCTGGGTCCCCTCGAAGATGTCCAGGATCTTCGAGTCGCGTGCCCATTTCTCCACCAGCAACCGCTCCGAGTAGCCGAGGGTGCCGGTGAGTTCGACGACCTTGTTGGTGACGTCGGTGGCGGTGCGGCCCGCCTTCGCCTTCGACATCGACGCCTCGGTGGAGTTGGGCTGCTTGTTGTCGGCCATCCAGGTTGCGCGCATCGTGTGCAGGTAGGCGGCCTCGAAGTCGGCCTCCATGCGCAGGAACTCGGCGGCAGCGGCATGCTGGTCGGCGGCGGGACGGTCGTAGTCGACCTCGATGCCGGCCTCGTCGAGCACGCGGCGCAGTTCCTCGAGCGCGGCCCGCGCGACTCCGACAGCCATTCCCGCGACGAGGGGACGGGTGTTGTCGAAGGTCTGCATGACCCCGCCGAATCCCTTCTTGGTGTCCACCTCCGGGGAGCCGAGCAGGTTCTCCTTGGGGATCCGGCAGTTCTCGAAGCGGATGACCGCGGTGTCGGAGACGCGGATGCCCAGCTTGTGTTCCAGGCGAACGACTTCGACGCCCGGATGCTCGCGCGGGACCACGAAGCTCTTGATGGCGGCGCGGCCGAGGCTCTTGTCGACGGTCGCCCACACGACGATGTGGGTGGCACGCGAGCCGGCGGTTACGAAGATCTTCTCGCCGTTGATGACGTACTCGTCGCCGTCGAGGGTCGCGGTGGTGCTCACGGCAGCGGAGTCGGAGCCGAAGCTCGGTTCGGTGATGGCCATCGCGGCCCACACCTTGCCGAACCGTTCGAGCTGCTGGTCGGTGGCCACCGCGGCGATGGCCGAGTTCCCCAACCCCTGGTAGGGGATGCTCAGCATGAGACCGAGGTCGCCCCAGCATGTTTCGATCACATTGAGGGCCGACTGCATGTTGCCGCCGTTGACCACCGCACCCTCTTCGCGCGGCTTGGCCTTCTTCTGCTGGCTACGTCCGCCGTCGGCGCCCGCGCCGGCCTGGCCGGTCTCGGCGAGTCCGTCGTACAGGCTGGCCAGGGTGTCGAGCTCGACCGGGTAATCATGCTCGCGCAGATCGTATTTGCGCGAAATGGGCCGGAAGATCTCCGCCGCCGCCTGGTGTGCCTGGTCGATGGTGACGTGCAGCTTCTTCGGGAGTTCGAGATTGATGCTCATGTCAGTTTCCTTCGGTCACAGGCGGTCTAGAGGACGACGATGCCTTCGCCGATGCCGGCGCCGCGGAGGTCGCGGTACCAGCGCTCGACCGGGTGCTCCTTGGTGAAGCCGTGGCCGCCGAGGAGCTGGACGCCGTCGAGGCCGATCTGCAGGCCCTTGTCGATGGTGAGTTTGCGGGCGAGGGCGGCTTCGCGGGCGAAGCTCAGGCCCTGCTCGGCGCGTGCGGCGCCGCGCAGCGTCACGAGGCGGATCGAGTCGACCTCGGTGGCGATGTTGGCGACCATGAACGCGACCGCCTGGCGGTTGGAGATCGGCTCGCCGAAGGCCTCACGCTCGTTGACGTAGGGGATCACGTAGTCGAGGACGGCGCGTGCGGTGCCGGCGGCCAGCGCCGACCAGCCCAGGCGCGACAGGCGCACCACGTCACGGTAGGCCGCGAAAGCCGCGTCGCGCTCGCCGGCGATCAGCGCCGATTCGGGAACGGCGACGTCTTGCAGCAGGAGTCGGCCCATGCCGGCGGCGCGGACACCCATGCCGGGATCGGCTTCGACGATGAGGCCCTTCGAGTCGGACTCGACCAGGAACAGGGCGGGCTTGCCGTCGAGCTGGGCGCCGACGACGAACAGCTCCGACGAACCGGCGGCCGGGACGAAGGACTTCACGCCGTTGAGGCGGTAGCCGCTGGGTACGCGGGTTACCTTGGTGCTCAACGCGAATGCATCGAACAGCGGCTTCGGCTCGGCGATCACGACAGCGGACTGCGGCACGTTCTCGCCCGCGAAGTCGGGCAGGTAGGTGCGCTGCTGGGTGTCGGTGCCGAAGTTGGTGAGGGTGGTGGCCACGCCGCTCGGTGCGAGGAGCGGGAGCGCCAGGCCCATGTCGCCGTAGGCCATCGCTTCGGCGACGAGCGCGTTGGTGACGACCCCGCGCTCGGAGGCCGCGCCGTCGAAGTCCTCCGGCACGTTGATCATCGTGATGCCGAGCTCGGCAGACCGCTTGACCAGGTCTTCGGGGGCCGCCGCGGCGGCGTCGGCGTCGTGTGCGGCCGGACGCAGGAGCTCGGTGGCGAACTCCTTCACCGTCTCGGCGATCATCTGCTGTTCGTCGTCGGGGGTGAGGTTGAAGTAGTCCTTGGGCGTGCTGGTGAGGCGCTTCGCCTGGCCCGAGCCCCCGCCTTGGGCGGCCTTGAACGCGCGGTTCGCCGCCCCGAGGGTCTGGAAACCGGTCTTGGTGCCCTGGTAGGCGATGCGGTTGATCGGTTCGCGGATCTTGTACTTCTCGGCGAACTCGGAGCCCGTCACCGTGGTCAGTACGCGCATCGCGGTGCCGATGAAGTTGCGCGGGTGCGGGTTGCGGCCGACTGCGGAGGTGTCGCGCGGTTCGGTGTGGGTTGTCATGATCACCAGCCGTTTCTTTCCAGTCGCCCCGGTGGGGGTCTGTGCGTGGATCCACGTGTGGGTGGAGGGTCGATGCGACCTATCTTACTCGGTAGTAAGTCCATACCTTACTTCGGAGTAAGAAGTTTGTCACGCACTTGCCCGACACCACCGTTCCGCATACCCGCTACGCTGGCCGCATGACCCTCGATCACCGCCGCGAACAGGGCTTATCAGGCACTCAGGTGGTGGGCGCGACGACCGTCGCGGTGGTCGGTGCCGCCGCGCTCGGCGCCGCGTGTGTGTTCAGTCCGAGTGGTGTGGAGAGCGGACCGCCGCTGTGTCCGTTCGCGGTGATGACCGGCCTTCCGTGTCCCGGCTGCGGACTCACCCGGAGCTGGGTTGCCTTCATGCACGGCGACGTCGGGTCCGCGTTCACCTTCAATGTCTTCGGTCCGGTGTTCCTGGTGCTCACCGCGGTGACCGTCGTCGCGGCGACGGTCACCCTGGTGCGCCGTCGCGGGGCGCTGCTCGCCGGTTGGCGCGACCGCGTGCTCGGACCCGTCGGTGCCGTCCTGCTGGGGGTGTGGCTGACCTACGGTTTCGTGCGGATCCTCGACGCCGCGTTCGGGTGGGGCTTCTTCCCGGTTGTCGTCTGAACGGGCACAGTGGAGTCATGCAGATCACCCACTTCGGCCATTCCTGTCTGCTCGTCGAGATCGACGGGACCAAGGTGCTCTTCGACCCGGGGAACTTCTCGCACGGGTTCGACGGCATCGACGATCTCGACGCGATCCTGATCACCCACCAACATCCCGACCACTGCGACGTCGCGAAGCTGCCCGACCTCGTAGCCGCGAACCCCGACGCGATCCTCTACGCCGATCCCCAGACGACCAAGCAGCTCAACGACGACGACGTGGCCGGCGCGTGGACGGCCGCGCGCAGCGGGGACCAGATCGAGATCGGTTCGCTCACCGCGCGTTTCACCGGCGGCCGGCATGCCGTCATCCATCCCGAGATCCCGGTCATCGACAACGTCGCCTATGTCCTCGGGACCGCCGACCAGCCGGGCCAATTCATGCATCCGGGGGACTCGTTCTACATCCCGTTCGAGCATGTCGATGTCCTCGCGCTGCCGTCGGCCGCGCCGTGGATGAAACTCAGCGAATCGGTCGACTACCTCCGGGCGATGGCGCCGCGCGTCGCCGTCCCCATCCATCAGGCGGTCCTGTCCGACGCCGGCAGCGGCATCCACTACGGGCGACTCGCGGACATGAAGGACGACGCGACCGAGTTCACGGTGCTGGAGAAGGAGAGCGCCACGCAAGTGTGACCCCCTCCGGTCCCTGAGAAGCGAGCTTGCGAGCCTCACGAAGGGTCGACGCGCAGCGCCCCCAGCACCTCGTCGTGCAGCAGTCCGTTGCTGGCGATCGCACTGCCGCCGGCGGGTCCGGGCGTGCCGTCGAGGGCGGCGAAGCGTCCGCCCGCCTCGCGGACCAGGATGTCGAGCGGCGCCAGGTCCCACAGCGAGACCTCGGGTTCGGCGGTCACGTCGACCGCACCCTCGGCGACGAGGCAGTAGTTGAAGAAGTCGCCGTAGCCGCGCACGCGCCACACCCGGTCGGTGAGGTCGATGAATTTCTCGCGGATGCCGCGATCGGCCCAGCCGGACAGGCTCGAGAACGCGAGGCTGGCCGACCCGAGGTCGGCCACTCCCGACACCGACAGGCGTCGGACATCCTCGTCGTCGAAACGCACGTGCGCACCGAGACCTGTTGCCGCCCACCAGCGTCGGCGAAGTGCCGGTGCCGAGACAACCCCGACCGTGGGCACGCCGTCGATGAGGAGCGCGATCAGCGTGGCCCATACCGGGACGCCGCGGACGAAGTTCTTGGTCCCGTCGATGGGATCGACGACCCACTGCCGCCCGGAGAGCACGGCGTCGCCGCCGAACTCCTCACCGAGCACGGTGTCGGCGGGGCGACGGGCCGAAAGGCGTTCGCGGATCAGCGTTTCGCACGCCAGGTCGGCATCGGACACCGGTGTGAGATCCGGCTTGTCGTCCACCTTCAGATCCACGGCGCCGAAGCGGTCCATGGTGAGCGCGTCGGCGGAGTCGGCGAGGGAGAGCGCGAGCTCGAGGTCATCGCTGAACGTCGTCGGACCGGGAGGGGCGGACATGCCCGGTAGGGTAGCTGTCATGTTGCTGACCGTGACGTTCACCCTGTTGATCGCGGCTCTCGTGGTGGTGCTGGTGGTGCAGTGGCAGCGCGGCCGCAACCCGCAGCCGATGTCGGCGGCCAAGGCCTCTCAGTTCGTACAGGGCACGTTCACGGTCGTCGGGGTCTCCGACCGCGACGACGAGCCGACCAAGAGCGCGGCCGACAAGGACGGAAACCGGTTCTGCACCATCTCCGGGACGATCGTCGGTCCCGAGACCAGTCCGACCGAGGTGTACGGGACGCTCGTGCTGGGCGCGGGCGACCCCTGGCCCCAGGTCGGCGACGATCTGCCGGTCCTCTACAAACCGCAGAAGGCCGCGACGTCGTGGCGGTTCGGGGTGATGCCCGAAGCCGGTCCCGGCCCCCTGTAGATCCGCCGGGCGCTGACGCGCCCGACTGTCGGTACTCTGGATAACCGTGCATCCCGACGTGACCGCAGACCTCGACTCCCTCGACGCCACCTTGACCACCGTGGAGAAGGTGCTCGATCTCGAGGAGCTGCGTCGTCGCATCGACGAGCTCGAGATGCAGGCGTCGGACCCGGACCTCTGGAACGACCAGGACCATGCCCAGAAGGTGACCAGCGAGCTCTCGCACGCCCAGTCGGAGTTCCGCAGGGTCTCCGAGTTGCGGCAGCGCCTCGAGGATCTACCCGTGCTCTACGAGCTCGCCGAGGCCGAAGAGGGTGACGACAAGACGGCTGCGCTGGCCGACGCCGATGCCGAACGTGAGAGCCTGCGGACCGACATCGAGGCGATGGAGGTCAAGACGATGCTCGCCGGCGAGTACGACTCGCGCGACGCCGTCGTCAACATTCGCTCCGGCGCGGGCGGCGTCGACGCGGCGGACTGGGCGCAGATGCTGATGCGCATGTACATCCGCTGGGCCGAGCAGAAGGGCTATGGCGTCGAGGTCTACGACACCTCCTACGCCGAAGAAGCGGGCCTCAAGAGCGCGACGTTCGCGGTGAAGGCCCCGTACATGTACGGCACGCTGTCGGTCGAGCAGGGCACCCACCGGCTCGTGCGTATCAGCCCGTTCGACAACCAGAGCCGCCGTCAGACATCGTTCGCCGAGGTCGAGGTGCTGCCCGTGGTGGAGACCACCGACCACATCGACGTCGACGAGAACGACATCAAGGTGGACGTGTACCGCTCGTCGGGCCCCGGCGGGCAGTCGGTCAACACGACCGACTCCGCGGTCCGGCTGACCCACATCCCCACCGGCATCGTCGTGACCTGTCAGAACGAGAAGAGCCAGCTGCAGAACAAGGCGTCAGCGATGCGCGTGCTGCAGGCCAAGCTGCTCGACCGCAAGCGCCAGGAGGAGCGCGCCGAACTCGACGCACTGAAGGGTGACGGCGGTTCGAGCTGGGGCAACCAGATGCGCTCCTACGTGCTGCACCCGTATCAGATGGTGAAGGACCTGCGGACCGGCGTCGAGGACAACAATCCGACGTCGGTGCTCGACGGGGAGCTGGACAAGTTCATCGAGGCCGGGATCCGCTGGCGGATGGCGACCGCCGAAGCGTGATGCGCGATCCCGGAGTCCTGCTGCTCGCCGCGCCGCCGAGCCCGACCGAGGTCTTGATCGGTCGGGTATATGTGTGGATGGCCACCAACGGCTTGGAGATCCTCATCTGGATCCTGGGCGCGGTGCTGCTCGCCCGATTGATCCGGTGGGGCGCCGACAAGTACGCCTCCCGTGTGGACTCGCGGTTCTCCACCAGCGACCTCATCGTCCAGACCGAGGACGCCAAACACCGTCGCGCTCTGGTCGACGTGGTGGCGTGGACGCTGATCGTGGTGATCGCGATCATCGTGATCATCCACACGCTGTCGGTGTTCGGAATCCCGTTGAGCGGGTTGACCGGCCCCACCGCGGTGATCGGTGCCGCCCTCGGCTTCGGTGCGCAGCGCATCGTGCAGGACATCCTCGCCGGCTTCTTCGTCGTTGCGGAGAAGCAGTACGGCTACGGCGACGTCGTCAACCTGACGGTGACGGGCAACGCGCCTGCCGAGGGCACAGTCGAGGACGTGACGCTGCGGGTGACCAAACTGCGCACCGCCGAGGGCGAGGTCATCACCGTCCCCAACGGCCAGATCGTCAAGGCCACCAACCTTTCGAAGGACTGGGCGCGCGCGGTCGTCGACGTCCCGGTCCCGTCCGAAGCCGACATCGGGCTCGTCAACGACACGCTCGACCGGGTGGGCCGGGAGTTCTACGCCCTGCCCCGGTGGCACGACCTGCTTCTCGACGCACCGTCGTCCCTCGGTGTCATCAGCCTCGAGCTCGACGCCATCACGGTGCGCATGGTCACTCGTACGCTTCCGGGCAAGCAGTTCGAGGTCGGGCGCGCGCTGCGTGTCCACATCATCCGAGCGCTGGCGCGTGAAGGTATCAATGTGCCCGCCCGCGAGGTCCGGTCCGCGGGTGGGCCGCCGGCGACACACGCCGATCAGGGCAATCGGGACGGGGGAGACTGATGGCTGAGACACCGAATTCCCCGCGCCGGAACGAGCCGGCTGGGGACAGGCCTGACGAGAGCCTGCCCCACGACGAGCAGCCCGGCGAGGGTGGGCCTGGTAGAGACATCCCCGCCGACGACGCCCCGACACAGATCATCCCGACGCAGGGCATCCCCCCCGAGGCCCCACCGCCGCAGCAGTCGCCGGACGAGTCCGACGGCAAGCGAGGGCACGACTGGCGGCACATCGCCCGCACCCGGATGCGGACCAGCACCGCGATCTTGGTTACGGTCTTCCTCGCCTGTTGCGTGCTGTACGGATACACCTCGCAGCGCTACGGTGTGGTGTACTCACCGGCACGGCCCGCGCCGACGACATCGCAGACGGTCGAACCGACGTACGAGCCGCCACCGTCGACGTCGTCATCCACGACCACCACCTCGACGGAACCGTCGACGACCGACTCGACCAGTGGCGTCGAGGGTACGGACGGCTCGTCGACGGACGGGGCCCCGGCGCCCGCGCCCGGTACGAGCCGCGAGACCATCCCGGGTCTGCCCAACATCCCGCTCCCGAATTTCGGCGGACAGACGCCGACCACCACGGTCCCGACACGCTGAACCGGCGGGGAATTCGCTGGTCAGGCGGGTGGCTGAGCTGGGGCGTCGTGCCTGAACGCACTCTCAGGAGTCGTCGTTACACTGGCACATCGTGATCAAGCTGGAGAACGTCACGATGCAGTACAAGGCGTCCAGTCGACCCGCTCTGCGAGATCTGAGCTTCGAGGTCGACAAGGGGGAGTTCGCGTTCCTGATCGGTCCGTCGGGATCAGGTAAGTCGACGTTCTTCCGCCTCCTCCTGAAAGAGGACCGCCCGACGAGCGGCGAGGTGTACCTCGGGGAGTTCCACGTCAACCGACTGAAGGCGCGCAGCGTGCCGAAGCTGCGGCAGTCGATCGGGTGTGTGTTCCAGGACTTCCGTCTGCTCCAGAAGAAGACGGTGGCCGAGAACGTCGCGTTCGCGCTCGAGGTGATCGGTCGGCCTCGCTCCACCATCCAGCGGGTGGTGCCGGAGGTGCTCGAGTACGTCGGCCTGGAAGGCAAGCACGATCGCATGCCGAACGAGTTGTCGGGCGGCGAGATGCAGCGCGTGGCCATCGCCCGCGCCATCGTGAACCGTCCGCTGGTGCTCCTGGCCGACGAGCCCACCGGCAACCTCGATCCCGAGACCAGCGAGGAGATCGTCGACGTCCTCGACCGGGTCAACCGCCGCGGCACCACGGTGGTGATGGCCACCCACGACCGGCACATCGTCGACGCGATGCGACGACGGGTTCTCGAGTTCGACAGCGGCCAACTCGTCCGCAACGACCCGCAGGGCGTGTACGGAATCGGCTGACGCGCAGCCGACCCGACACACTTCCCCGAGACCCAAGGACTGTCTGAGCAGACATGCGAGCGAATTTCATCATCAGCGAGGTTCTCCACGGACTCCGCCGCAACGCGACCATGACCATCGCGATGATCATCACCACCGCGATCACGCTGGGAATGTTCGGCGGTGGGCTCCTGGTGATCCAGATGGCGGACAAGAGTCAGCAGATCTTCCTCGACCGGGTGGAGATGGAGTTCTATCTCAATCCCGAGGTGACCGAACGCGATCCGCAGTGCGAGTCCGACCCGTGCGCCCAGCTTCGCCGCGGGCTCGAGAACGAACCCGGCGTCACCTCGGTGACCTACCTCGACAAGGACGAGGCCTTCAAACGCGCGAAGGAGATCTTCGCGAACAACCCCGATCTCGCCGAGAACATCGTCGAGGGCACGCTGCCGGCCTCGCTGCGCGTGCGGGTGTCCGATCCCGGCCAATTCGACGCGGTGCTCACCAAGTACGCGACGCGGAAAGACCTGGGGGTGGACGCCTTCAAGGACGACCGCAAGCTCGTGCAGCGGATCTTCAGTGTCCTCGACGGCGTCCGCAACGCGACCTTCGCCATCGCTTCGGTCCTGGCGATCGCCGCCATCCTGTTGATCATCAACACGGTTCAGGTCGCGGCGTTCACCAGACGGACCGAGGTGTCGATCATGCGCCTCGTCGGCGCGACCCGCTGGTACACCCAGTTACCGTTCCTGCTCGAGGCGGTGGTGTCGGCCTTTGTCGGCTCGATGCTGGCCATCGGCGGTCTGCTGCTGGCCAAGAAGTTCTTCTTCGACAACGCGTTACGCGAGCTGTACGGGGTCAGCTTCTTCGCCCGGATCGAGCTGACCGACGTACTGTTCGTCGCACCGTGGCTGGTGCTCGGCGGAATTGTGTTGGCGGGTGCGACCGCATATGTCACGCTTCGTGTCTATGTCCGGGAATGATCGGTCCGTCCGGGCGGTTCGGATTGTCGGCGATCAGCAACCGGTCGGTCACCAACAGGGCGATCGACCACACTACGAGGAGGTGAGTGCATGCCGAAGGAAAAGGGACGCAATGTGATCGCGTCCAACCGCAAGGCGCGGCACAACTACGCCATCCTCGACGTCTACGAGGCCGGCGTCGTCCTGGTCGGCACCGAGGTGAAAAGCCTGCGGGCGGGCAAGGCCTCGCTGGACGACGCGTTCGCGACGATCGACGACGGCGAGGTGTGGCTTCATGCCCTGCACATCGCCGAGTACGGCAACGGCTCCTGGACCAACCACTCGGTCCGCCGCAAGCGCAAACTGCTGATGCACCGACGCGAGATCGACAACCTCGTCGGCAAGCTCCGCGACGGCAACCTCACGCTGGTGCCGCTGTCGATGTATTTCAACGACGGCAAGGTGAAGGTCGAGCTCGCGCTGGCCCGTGGCAAGCAGGCGCACGACAAGCGCCAGGACATCGCCAAGCGGACCGCTCAACGCGAGGTCGAACGTGAGGTCGGCCGCCGGGTGAAGGGCATGGGCTGACTCAGGCGCCGGTGCCGGTCTGGCCCTGTTGCTCAGTCGACGTTCCCGGCGACGTGTTCGGTCCGTTCTGGTCGTCGGATTCCGAGCCGCTCTCGCCGTCTCGGTTCTGTCGGCCCGGCAGGCCGCCCATACCGGGTCCACCCATCCCGGGTCCACCCATCTGGGGACCGCCGCCCATCCCGGGCCCGTTGCCGCTTTGCTGCCAGACGGCGGCGGGCGAAGGCCGCTCGGGCGTCGTGTTGTCCCCGGTGATGTAGCCGGTCCCGAAGCCGAGTGCGCCCGCGACGATGGCCAGTCCGGCTGCGCCGGCGATCAGGGCCGACCGGGCCGGTGCGGTCTTCGGGGCCACCGGGCTCGGTTCGCCGACCGGGCCGCGCGAGTCGGGTGAGTTGCCCGCGCTGATGGACTCGTGGGAGTTCGCTCCCGGGGTCGGCTCCGGGCCGATCGGTGTGGTCGCGGCGTCGTCGGATGTCGTGGGTGCCGGCGGGGCCGGGGAGGTGCTGTCGGGGTCGTGTCCGCCAGGGGTCGGGGGCGTCATGTCGGTCTCGCTCTCGTCGGTCGGCCGAGTCCGTCCTCGGCTCACGAGGTCTCCACGATCCCGGCGGTGTCTTGGCCAGGCCTGGCGGTGGGCTGTGAATGCGCTGGTGATCGCGGCGAACGGGATTAGACAGGTAATGGGAATGAACTCCGAGTGGCGAGTTGTTAGACTGAAGTGCTCGCTGACATCCGTCGGCGGGTCCTACTCGGGGCTGATCGGTTTCGACTTCGTGCGTCGAGATAGGGGAAGCGTGTCGGTGCAGGCTGGAGACCACCGTGAGCGTCGCAGCAACCAATTAAGCGCCGATTCCAATCAGCGCGACTACGCCCTCGCTGCCTAAGTAGCGCCGGCTAGTCTGTCGGCCCGGGTTATGCTCCCAGACCCGGTTGCCGGCATCATCCATGGGAGCTCACCGTCCTCGCCGGTCGCGGGTGAGGTCGGAACATCAAACAGCGACTGGGATCGTCATCTCGGCTTGTTCGCGTGACCGAGAGATCCGAGTAGAGACATAGCGGACTGCACACGGAGAAGCCCTAACAACACGACGGAGGACCCGGGTTCAATTCCCGGCAGCTCCACGAGAAGGCGCCCCACCGGACTCGGTGGGGCGCCTTTCGTTTCGCGCCGGCCGGTTCGCTAACCGGTACTCAACGCATCGAGCGTCGCGCTCTCGCGATGCTTGCGTCGTTTGGTGACGACGCCGTGGGTCGGGCTGAACAGGTAGACACCGAAGAACGCGATGCCCTGGACGAGGACGACCATCCCGCCGGGGGAGGTGTCCTGGTAGTAGGAGACGTAGAGGCCGATGACCCCGCAGATCGCCGAGATCGCGGGCGCGATGACGAGCATCCGGCCGAAGCGATCGGTGAGCAGTCGGGCCGTCGCGCCGGGGATGATGAGCATCGCGACCACGAGCACGATGCCGACCACCTGCAGCGCGGTCACCGCGGTGAGGGCGAGCAGCGCGAGAAGGGCCGCGCCGAGCAGTTTCGGGCTGAGTCCGATCGCGAAGGCGTGCGTGCGGTCGAAGGCGTAGAGGGTGAAGTCGCGTCTCTTGAGCAGCAGCAAGGTCGCCACGATCGCACCCAGGATCGCGATCTGCACGAGATCCGACGTCGAGACACCCAGGAGGTTGCCGAAGATGATGTGGTTCAGGTCGGTCTGGCTCGGCGTCACCGAGATCAGCACCAGGCCGAAGGCGAAGAGGGTGGTGAAGACGATGCCGATGGCGGCGTCCTCCTTGACCCGGCCGCCGTCGCGGACAGCGCCGATCAGTGCCACCGCCAGGAAGCCGAAGATCACCGCGCCGATGGCGAACGGCACGCCGACGATGTAGGCGAGGACCACGCCCGGCAGCACCGCGTGCGAGACCGCGTCACCCATCAGCGACCAGCCGATCAGCACGAGCCAGCACGACAACAACGCGCACACGACCGAGGCGATCAGCGTCGCCCACAGGGCACGCGTCATGAACGCGTAGGCGAACGGGTCGAGAAGGATGTCGACGATGTTCACGAGACCTCCTCGTGGCGATCGGTGGTGAGGCGTTCGGAGTCGAGGCGTTCAGACGTCGGCCGGGCGAGTGGATCGAGGCCGAACGCGCGGACGAGGTTGTCGGTGGTGATCACCTCGGTCGGCGCGCCCTGCGCGATCACGCGGCGCATCAGCAGGATCGCCTCGTCGGCCAGCTCGGGCAGGACCTGGAGATCGTGCGTGGACACCAGGATCGTCGTCCCGGCATCGGCGAGTTCGCGTAGCAGTGCGGTGATGGTCCCCTCGGTGCGTTTGTCGACGCCGGCGAACGGTTCGTCGAGCAGCAGGATCTCGGCCTCCTGCGCGATGCCGCGGGCCACGAAGGCCCGCTTGCGCTGCCCGCCGGACAACTGGCCGATCTGGCGGTCGGCGAAGTCGGTGAGCTCGACGCGTGCGAGGGCTTCGTCGACGGCGTCGTGGTCGGCCCGCTTGGGGCGGCGCGTGAACCCGAGATGGCCGTAGCGACCCGTCATCACGACGTCACGGACCGACACCGGGAAGCTCCAGTCGATGTCCTCGGACTGCGGCACGTAACCGAGCGCGCCGGCTCGACGCGCCGCGGTGGGGGTCCGGCCGCCGAGCCGGACCGTGCCGGTCGTCGGGGTCACCGACCCCACGATCGTCTTGAATAGCGTCGACTTGCCCGATCCGTTCATCCCGACGAGGCCGCACACCTGGCCGGACGGTACTCGTACCGACGCGTGGTCGAGCGCGAGGATGTCGCCGTACCGCACGGTCACGTCCGTCACCTCGATGGCGGAACCGGTTGTCGCTGAGACGTTCACGTGTTGCTCCCGGTCAGGCCCGACACGATGGTCGCGACGTCGTGGCGGATGAGGTCGAGATAGGTGGGTACGGGGCCGTCGGCCTCGGAGAGCGAGTCGACGTACAGGGTGCCGCCGAACCGAGCGTCGGTCGCGTTCACGACCTGTCGCATCGGGGCGTCGGAGACCGTGGACTCGCAGAAGACCCCCGGAACGCGGTTCGCCCGGACGAAGTCGATCGTCTCGGCGACCTGCTGCGGCGTCGCCTGCTGCTCGGCGTTGACCGGCCAGATGTAGCGCTCGACGAGTCCGGCGTCGTGGGCGAGATACGAGAAGGCACCTTCGCAGGTGACGAGGGCCCGCTCGTTGGCGGGTAGTCCGGCGAGTGCGGAGGTGAGATCGGTCTGTACCTGCTGGAGCTGCCGCTTGTACGCGGTCGCGTTCGATTCGAAGGTGCCGGCGCCGTCGGGGTCGAGCTCGGTGAACGCGCGCACCATGTTGTCGACATAGATCTGCACATTCACCGGACTCATCCACGCATGCGGATTGGGCTTGCCCGCATAGGCATCCGACGCGATGTCGATCGGTTCGACACCCTCGCTGACAACGACGTGCCGGACGTCGAGGCCGTCGACGAACTGGGCGAACCAGGCTTCGAGATTGAGACCGTTGTCGAGGACGAGCGACGCGGTCGCGGCCCGACGGATGTCGCCGGGAGTCGGCTCGTAGCCGTGGATCTCGGCACCCGGCTTGGTGATCGACTCCACCTGCAGACGGTCGCCGGCGACCTCCGAGGCGATGTCGGCGAGCACGGTGAACGTGGTGAGCACGACCTTCTCATCGGGCAGCCGACTCGACAGCGTGCATCCCGCGAGGATCGTGCACACGGCAGCAAGCAGTGCCCCGACGGTGACGAACCGGCGACGCACGAGCTTGGGCATGCCGACACTATAGTTTCGGTTCGCCGAACTTTCTAGTTCGGGGGGTACGTGCCCTGGAACAGCGTCATCGGCGTATCGCGAGGAGATGGAACTCGGCGAAGCGATGGGCGTCATCGGCACGTTTGACGGTGCGCCACTCCTCGTCGAAACCGGCATCGGCCAGGGCCGCCGCCATCCGATCCGGGTGCCAACGCCACGCGGGTGCCACCCGATGGTCGAACTCGACGATCTCGTCGTCGGGGGTCGTCTGACCGGCGACCAGGACGGTGCTGCCCGCGGCCATCCGCTCCGCCCAGCCGCCCACGATCTCGGGCACGGAGTCGGGTGGCACGTGGATCAGGCTGAAGCGGGCCAGTACGGCCGCGACGGTGACGTCGGCGAGCTCCGGAGCGTCGATGCGGGCGTCGCCGGAGACGAACCGGACGCCGGGGTGCTTCGACCTCGCGATCCGCAGCATCGCCGTACTCGGGTCGACGCCGACCGCGTCGAACCCGAGTGCGACCAACTCGGCGGTCAGGAGCCCCGGCCCGCAACCGACGTCGAGCACCGTTCCTGCGACACCGCTGTCGCGGACGTGCTCGACGAACGCCCCGAAGGCGTGGCGCTGCAGGATGTTAGTGAACGGGGACGGGAAGGTCTCGGCGTACAGATCGGCGAGCTCGTCGTAACCGGGCTGCGAACTCACACGACTCCCGACGCCCGCAGATCCTCGATCTCGCGGGCGGACAACCCCAGCAATCCGCCGTAGACGGCCTCGTTGTCGCAACCGGGGGCGGGGGGACCGGCGTTGCGGATGCCACCGGGGGTGTCGCTGAACTGTGGCACGACGCCGGGACCGAGGACGGTGCGCTGCGCGCGTTCGTCGTAGTGTTCGGCGATCATCCCCCGTGCCTGTAGATGCGGGTCGGCGACCACCTCGGCGACGGAGTTCACCGGTCCGACAACGACTCCCGCGGCACCGAGTACTTCGGTCAGCTTCTCCGGTGTGTACTGCCGCGACCATTCGCCGATCAATTCGTCGAGCTCGTCCTGGTTGCGTCCGCGCGCGGCGTGATCGACGAAGCGGTCGTCGGTCGCGAGCTCGGGTTGTCCCATCGCCGCGCACAGCCGGGCGAACACCGAATCCTGGTTGGCGGCGATGATGACGTGCGTGCCCGCACTGGTCGGGTAGAGGTTCGACGGAGCGATGCCGTCGAGCCGGGTGCCCGACGGGCCGCGGACGACGCCACCTGCGTCGTAGTCCGCGATGGCCGATTCCTGCACGGCGACACATGATTCGATGAGGGATGTGTCGACGACCTGCCCCCTGCCGGTCACCGCACGCCGGTACAGTGCCGCGAGGGCGCCCTGCGCGGCGAACATGCCGGCCAGGGTGTCGCCGAGTGACAGCGCCAGCCGGGGCGGGAGCTGTCCGGGGTAGCCGTTGAGATACCGCAGACCGCTGGCGGCCTCGGCGACGGAGGCGTACCCGGCTCGTGTCGAATCCGGGCCGGTCTGGCCGTAGCCCGAGACGCGCACCACGACGATGCCCGGGTTGCGTGCGGACAGTACGTCCGGGCCGATACCGAGCCGCTCGAGCGTTCCGGGACGGAAGTTCTCGACGATGATGTCGGCCCGTTCGACGAGATCGAGGAACAGCTCGCGCCCTCGGTCCGCCCGCAGATCGAGGGTTACCGCTTTCTTGTTGCGGCCGTGCACCGTCCAATAGAAGCGGTGACCGTCGACCTCCGCCTGTCCCCAGGTGCGGATCGGATCGGGCTTGCCGGGCGGTTCGATCTTGATGACGTCGGCGCCCATGTCACCCAACAGCCGTGCCGCGTGTGGTCCGGCGATGAGCGTGCCCAGTTCGAGGACGGTGACGCCGTCAAGCGGGCCGGCGGGACGGTCGCTCATCGGTCTCGGCGAGGTGTCGGTCATCCAGACAGTGTGGCCGGTCACCCGGCGTGCGCCAAGGGTCGACCCGGGTGCCCGGCGGATCGCGGTGCGCTCTCGCCTGCTGGCCGACGCACTCGGAATGTTTGGAACAAATCACCCCCGATGTGTCAATGAGCACCGGCCGACGCTAGGGTGTGTGTCGTCGAACACACCGAAGGGGCGGGAAGAACATGGTTGATCACGCGTCGGGCACGGGACTGCTGCCGGACATCCGGCTGGCCGACATGGTGTCGGGAGTCGCGTCGTTGCGTCGTGACGCCGGCACGATTCTGCGGACCCTACCGGCGATGCTGCCCACACCGCCGACCACGAAGATGTCCATCGGCAAGCGGTTCCAGCAGAGTGCGCAGAAGTACCCTGACCGGGACTTCCTCCGGTTCGAGGGTGTGTCGATCACCTACCGCGAGGCCAACGCTCGGGCCAACCGGCTCGCGGATTTCCTCACCCGCGAGGGTGTCGGGCGCGGTGACGTGGTCGCGGTGCTCTCGCGTAATCACCCCGATGTCGTCATCGCGATGTTCGCGATCGTCAAGATCGGGGCGATCTGCGGAATGCTCAACTTCAACCAGCGCGGTGCGGTGCTGGAACACAGTCTCGGACTCATCGAGCCGAAAGTGGTTCTCTATCAGTTCGATCTGCTGGAGGCGCTGGAATCGGTGCCGACCGGATGCCGGCCGGACAAGGAGTTCACCTTCGCCGAACTCGCCACACTGACCGCGCGCTGCTCACCGCTCGACCGGCCGGTCACCGACTCGATCGAGGTCGGGTCGACCGCGATCTACATCTTCACCTCGGGCACAACGGGTTACCCGAAGGCGAGCAAGATGAGTCATTACCGCTGGCTGGTGGCGATGAACGGCATCGGCGGGCTGGGAATCCGTCTGCGCGGCGACGACGTCATGTACACGGCGTTGCCCTTCTACCACAACAACGCTCTCACGATCTCGGTCTCGTCGGTCCTCGCATCGGGAGCCTGCCTGGCCATCGGCAAGCAGTTCTCGGCGTCGAAGTTCATCGACGAGATCATCGAGAACAACGCCACCGCGTTCGCCTACATCGGTGAGCTGTGCCGCTATCTGCTCGCGCAGCCGCCGAAGCCGACCGATCGCGCGCACCGCCTCCGGCTGGCCGTCGGCAACGGTCTGCGCCCGGACATCTGGGATGCCTTCACCGAGCGGTTCGGTATCGACCGCGTCGTCGAGTTGTATGCGGCGAGCGAGGCGAACATCGGTTTCATCAACGTCTTCGGCTTGTCCAAGACGGCCGGGTTCTCGCCGTTGCCGTACACGATCGTCGAATACGACGAGGAGACCGGCGAGCCGCTGCGCGGTCCCGACGGGCGGGTGCGGCCGGTCGGGAAGGGTGGTACCGGATTGCTTCTCGCGCAGATCAATTCACGGGTACCGTTCGACGGTTACACCGACCCGGCCGCGACCGAACGAAAGATCGTCCGCGACGCGAAGCGCAAGGGCGACAGGTGGTTCAACAGCGGCGACGTCGTCCGCGATCAGGGCTTCTCGCACATCGGCTTCGTCGACCGCATCGGTGACACCTTCCGCTGGAAGGGTGAGAACGTGGCCACCACCGAGGTCGAGGCGGTGCTCGACGCGCACCCCGCCGTCGAGGAGGCGGTCGTGTTCGGTGTGCCCGTTCCGGGGGTCGACGGCAAGGCCGGCATGGCGGCGGTGAGCCTGCGAGACGGCGAGACCTTCGACGCCGACGGTCTCGCCCGGCACGTTCGCGACGGTCTGCCCGCGTACGCCGTGCCATTGTTCGTCCGGATCGTCGAGGCGCTGGAACACACCTCGACGTTCAAGAACATGCGCACCGAACTCCGCAAACAGGCTTACGGGCAGACCGGCGACGATCCGCTCTACGTGCTCGTCGGGGAGAAATACGTCGAGTTCTATCCGGAGTTCGTCGAGGAGTTGGCCGGCCGGCCGACGCGCTGAGGTCAGGCGCCGCGCAGCGCGGACAGGCGCTCGCCGACGAAGTCGAGCGCGCTGCGCTGCCAGAGCCCGATGTGATCGAGCATGGCGTGACCGCCGCCGGGGACTGGGATGAACTCGGCGTCGACGCCCAGCGCCGAGAGCTCGGCGATGCCCTTGCGGGTCCGCTTCGCGAGCGTGCGGGTGTCGGCGTCGCCGTGCACCGCGACGACCCGCGCGCCGGGCTGGATGTGTCGCCAGTCGGCGAACTGCCACCACGGCGCCAGGCCGAGGACGCCGATGACCCGGCGGTCGGCGGCGAGATGGGCGGCCACGCGTCCGCCCATCGAGTGTCCGATCGCGACCACCGGCACGCCCGGGTGCCGTCGGCAGATCTCGTCGAGTGCCGCACGGGCGGGGAGCAGAGGTGAATTGTCGTCGCCGTTCCAGCCGTACACGCGGTAGCCGACCTGGTGGACGCGCACCGACCGGCCGAATCGCAGTCGCAGCGACCAGGTGAACGGGTACATGCGCAGGGCGGACGGCTGCCAGGGGCTGAACGGTTTGTGGCTGTTGTCCGTGCCGCCCGGCAGGACGAGCACGAGCAGGCCGGGGGATCGGCGTCCGGGGGACAGCAGTCCCGACAATCCGGCGATCAGCATGTGTGCAGGCCCCTTCGATGCGACGTCGACGATCGTCTCACCGTAGCGATTCGGTCTCCGGGTCCGGACGGATCGGTTCGTCGACCGGGCGAACGGCGTGTGGAGTGGCACAATCGCGGTCATGGCACATCCTCGCGCTGGTACCTTGGCCCTGCCCGAAGACCTCGTCGACGTGGACGCCCTGGTGCGTGCCTATTACGACAACACACCCGACCCGTCGGACCCGTTGCAGCAGGTCGTGTTCGGGACGTCGGGGCATCGCGGATCGAGCTTCGACAACGCGTTCAACGAGGCCCACATCCTCGCGACGACGCAGGCGATCGTCGACTACCGCCGCTCGGCCGGGATCTCCGGTCCGCTGTTCATCGGGTTCGACACCCACGCTCTCTCGGTCCCCGCCTGGCGCACCGCACTCGAAGTGCTCGCGGCCAACGAGATCACCGTCTACACCGCCGAGAGCGACTCGTTCACACCCACGCCGGCGGTCAGCCGCGCCATCCTCATGTTCAACCAGGACAACCCGGGGGTGCTGTCCGACGGCATCGTCGTGACGCCGTCACACAATCCGCCGCGGGACGGCGGATTCAAGTACAACCCGCCGACCGGCGGTCCCGCGGACACCTCGATCACCTCGGTCGTCGCGGCGCGGGCGAACGAACTGCTCGAGCAGAAGCTCGACGGTGTCGCGCGCATCCCGTTCGAGCGCGCGCGCGGCAGCGAGTTCGTGCAGGACTACTCGTTCCTCCTCAACTACATCGACGGACTCGGCGACGTGGTCGACATGCGAGCGATCCGCGACGCCGGCATCCACATCGGCGCCGACCCGCTCGGCGGCGCGTCCGTCGGCTATTGGGCGCTGCTGGGCCTCCGATACAACCTCGAGCACCTGACGGTCGTGAATCCGACGGTGGACCCGACGTTCTCGTTCATGACGCTCGACACCGACGGCAAGATCCGGATGGACTGTTCGTCGGCCAACGCGATGGCCTCGCTCATCTCCTCCCGTGATTCCTACGACATCGCGACCGGCAACGACGCCGACTCGGACCGGCACGGCATCGTCACGCCCGACGCCGGTCTGATGAACCCCAACCACTACCTGGCCGTCGCGATCGATTACCTGTTCACGCACCGGCCGCAGTGGTCCGAGTCGGCGGCGGTCGGCAAGACGCTCGTGTCGTCGTCGCTGATCGACCGGGTGGTCGCCGGGATCGGACGACCGCTGCTCGAGGTTCCCGTCGGCTTCAAGTGGTTCGTCGACGGCCTGTTGAACGGTCGCGTCGCCTTCGGTGGCGAGGAGAGCGCCGGGGCGTCGTTCCTGACCTTCGACGGCAGCCCGTGGTCGACCGACAAGGACGGCATCATCATGGCGCTGCTGGCGTCGGAGATCCTCGCGGTGACGGGCAAGTCGCCGTCGCAGCGCTACGCCGAACTCGCCGAGGAGTACGGGACCACGGCGTATGCGCGGATCGATGCGCCGGCCAGCCGGGAGCAGAAGGCGGTGCTGTCGAAGCTGTCGCCGGAGCAGGTGACGGCGACGGAACTGGCGGGCGAACCCATCTCGGCGATCATGACGACCGCACCGGGCAACGGCGCACCGATCGGCGGCCTCAAGGTCACGACGGAGAACGCCTGGTTCGCGGCTCGCCCGTCGGGCACCGAGGACGTCTACAAGATCTACGCCGAATCCTTCAAGGGCGCAGACCATCTCGCGCAGGTGCAGAGCGAGGCGCAGCAGGTCGTCGACGCGGCGCTGGGGGCGTGAGCGAGTAGCGGGCCGGCCGTGGCGGTCACCGCCCCGTTCCGGCCGGACGTTCCCTCAGACAATTTTCAGCGCGACGCCGTTATTGTCGGAATGTGAGCAAGAAGCGCAAGCCGGGAGCATCGGTGCCCCGCACCACCAACTCGAAGTATCAGCCGAGCGCGCCGTCGAACACGATGACCTACGTGCTCGGCGGCATCGCCGTCCTGGTGATCGCGGGCCTCGTGATCGGCGGGATCTGGTGGAGCGGACGCGATCAGGGTGACACCGATCAAGCCGCGCTGGCGTCGAGTTCGACGATGATCGTCGGTCCCGAGACCGCTCCGCTCATCGACGTCTTCGAAGACCCGATGTGTCCGGTGTGCAAGGTGTTCGAGCAGCAGTCCGGACCGGCCATCACCAAGGCCGTCACCGAGGGCAAACTCCGCGTGCGCTACCACACACTGCACTTCCTGAACTCGCGGTCGGCGACCGGTGACTACAGCTCGCGTGCTGCCGGTGCGCTGACCTGCGTGGCCGACGAGCAGAACACCGATCTGTTCCTGCGGTTCCACAGCGCGCTGTTCGCCGCCCAGCCGCCCGAAGACGGCACCGGCAACATCAGCAGCCCCGAACTCGCGCGGCTCGCGACCGAACAGGGCGCGACGCCGGCGACCGCCACCTGCATCACCGACAACGCAAAGGTCGCCCAGGCCGAGGAGAACGCCCAGAAGTCGACCGACGAACTGTCGAAGGCGACCGGCGGACAGGTCGGCACGCCGACCGTGCTGCACGACGGCGAGCCCGTCAACGGCGTCCTCGAGGGCACCGGTTGGCTCGACAGCATCCTGGGTGGCGGCAACTCCTGAGTCGCGGGACGCCGATTCGACACCACTCGGGTCGGCGTCCTGGCGATTTGGCTGGTATCGCCGAGATGGTGTAACTTCGCCAGTGCCCTTGAACAGGGCGGAACAACAAAATACGGGGCTATGGCGCAGCTGGTAGCGCACCACACTGGCAGTGTGGGGGTCAGGGGTTCGAGTCCCCTTAGCTCCACCGAACGAAGCCCGTTCCGACAGATGTCGGGACGGGCTTCGTCGTTGGTGGGATAGAGTCTGTCGAACCGAGTTGCGTAGGGACAAACGGTTGCGCGCTCTACGGAGGCGGCAACGTGTTCTAGCTACCGGATTCGAAGTAGGGTGCGATATCCCTGACGAAATCGGTTGTGCCAGAAGCTGCGAGAGCATCGAGGAACTGTTCGGTGGTCACCGGTGGGCGACGACGCTTGTCGGCGGTTTGGGCTACAGATGCCACCGCACGCGCCGGATTGCGGTGGAGTAGGTCCAACAGGAATTGGTCGGAGCTGCGTATGTGCAGCCCCAGCGGCTCCACAACTGCATTGGGAAAATGCTGGGTGTTGTCGGTGACGATCGCGGCCGCGTGGCCTCTCACGGCGGCTGCGACAACGTGTCGGTCGTCAGGATCGGGCATTCCTGAGATTGCCTCTTCAAGTGGTTCCCAGCCTTCGACGCACGCGTCCTCGAAGGCATCGTTCATGGCGTCGACCCGCAAGCGTGCGGTCGCCTCTGAGACTCGTCCCTTTGTCGCCCGATTGATACCGCGCACCGTCTCGTCCATGATGCGGTTGCTCCACAGCGGGTAGTACGCCCGTTGCTCGGCGAAGGTGAGCAGCAGATCGGCCTTGTGGATCGGCACCAGAACACACGCGTCGAGCATCACGCGAAACCCCGCCACTACCGCTTGCGCTCCTCGGCAATCTCGCGGCGAGATGTGCGCATGGCTTCCCGATAGTCCTCGGCGGGCACGTCGTACAGACCGCTGTCTTCGGCGTCATCGACGAGAGCTTGCAGTGCCCCGCGCCGCTCGATTGCGCGCTGTGACTGGTACTCGAGTAGATCGCCTAACTTCACGCGCCGGTGACGGCTGCCTTCTACGGTCTCGTAGGGGATTCTGCCGCTCTCCAGCAGTTTGATGAGAGTAGGGCGGCTGATGCCGAGGTAGTCGGCAGACTCCTGCGTCGAGAGTTTCTGGTCGACCGGAGCGACAACGACCGCGCGGTGCGCGCGCATCGCATCCACGATCTGTGTCAGCGTCCGATAGACCTCGAGCGGGAGAGGCACTTCTTCACCGTCGGGCCCGACGAGTGCGGCAGGCTCGTGGTGGTGATCAAGGAACCGCGACAAATCCATGAGGGCGTCGAGGTCGGGGGCGTCGGTCGGGGGGAAGAACGTTCCTGTTCTGCGCGGTGCGGTAGTCGGGCTCATTTAGCAAGTTTGCCGACTAATCGAAATATCCGCAATCCCTTTGGTGGCTGTACTGGCAGAGGGGGTCAGGGGTTCGAATCCCCTTGGCTCCACCTGAATGAAGCCCGTTCCGACCGATGTCGGAACGGGCTTCGTCGTCGAACGGGTCGGTTCAGTCGCGCCCGATGCCCACCGGCATGGGGAGGATCTCGACGCGGGCGAGGCCCGAGGTGACGGCCGGGTCGGTGGCGCTGATGGCCCGGACATCGTCCTCGGAGTCGGCGCGCACCACGCCCAGGCCCCAGTCCCCGGCCGGGTCGACGACGGGACCGAAGATCACGGCGGTGCCGTCGGCGAGGAGCCTCGACCAGTACGCGCCGTGCCGGCCCATGATGGCGGCCTCGTCGTCGGACATGTCGCCGGGGCCGAAGGTGGGACGCGGCGGGACGAGTTTGTACACGAAGTGGGTCATGTTCTGACGCTCTCTCTCTTCAGGGGTGGGTAGATTCGATGACGTCGACGCAGGCCGCCAGGGCGGTGGCCCAGCCGCCGGAATACGCGCCGGAGCTGTAACCGCCTGGCGCGGCGCAGTCTTCGCGAAGCTGTTCCTCGCTCAGGTGCTCCCAGCCGCGGTGTTCCACGGACACCCGCGTCAGTGCCGGACCGAGCGAGGTGAACGCCAGCTCGACCTCGGTCGGCTCGGGGGTGTTCAGCCACGACATGACGAACCGGCTCGGGGGTTCCCACACCGCGAGTCGACCCCATTCGGCGGTCGTGCCGTCGTCCCAGGTCTCATAGACCCGGCCGCCGGTGTACTCGTCGATGGTCACCGTCCGTGCCCGGTCCCCGCCGATCGACATCGGCTGCAGCGGCCACCAGACCCCGATGGTCCGGACGAAGGTGGTGAAGACGTGGTCGAGATCGCTGCGTACGGTGGTGGATTGACGTATCGGCGGTCGCCGGAGCGGGAGAACGGCACCGCCATCGCGACTCCCGGCGTCGTCGACCTCGCGTTCACCCGGCACGGTTCACCTCGTCGTCGGTCAGTCCGCGTTCGGCCTCGACCAGTTGGCGCGCGACGTCGAGAGATGACGCCCACATGGTGTCGAGCAGGTCGCGTAGTCGGTCGATGCCCTCGGGTCGGGCGCGGTAGATGCGTCGGGTCCCCTCGCGGCGCTCGGCCAGCAACCCGGCGTCCTTCAACACCGTGATGTGCTGGGAGATCGCGGTGCGGCTGACGTCGAACCGGGCGGCGATGTCGCCCGCGGACAGCTCCTCGCCGGAGACGAGTTCGAGGATGGCGCGGCGACGGGGCTCCGCCATCGCGCGCAGGGCCTCGTCGACGCCCGGGGACTTGTCGGTCACGCCCAGAGTCCGATCGAGTTGCCGTCGGGGTCGGCGAACATGGCGAATCTGCCGTACCCATCCGGGAGGTCCGTGGGCGGTATGAGTGCCTTGCCGCCGAGCGTCTCGGCCCGGTCGAGGGACGCCTGCAGATTATCGACGCGCATGTAGACACTCACCCCACCGGTCCCGCCGGGTTCGGACACGGCGCCGATGCCGCCGGAGACGGCGCCGTCACCTGCGCCGGTGTCGACGAGCGAGTATTCCGGGCCGGAACTGTCGTCGATGGCCCAGTCGAACAGATCGCGATAGAACGCGGTGAGACGGGTGGGGTCATGCGAGGTGATCTCGAAGAATGCGACTGGTGCTCCCATGAGGACTCCTTGTGCCGGAATGTGTCGGTAATGGCTAACGTTAGCGAAGTCTGACGGAAGACGCAAGGGCGTGGAGAGCCATGACCGGTCTCGGCCTGTGCCCTAGAGTCCAGCCATGGGTGTCGCACTGTCGTCGGAGGTCGTATGCGGGATTCGGTGAGCCACGACCGGCCGTGGCGGCGCTCGGGTGCTTTCCGCTACGGCCTGCGGCGGGTGCGGAACGCCGTGCGCCCGCCGGTGACCGTCTACCCGGCACCCGATGACATGATCAAGGACGCCGATGTCCCGGTGGTGATGCGCGACGGGGTCGCCCTGCGGGTCAACGTGTATCGACCGGTGGGGGATGGTCCGTTCCCGGTCCTGCTCTCGGCGCACCCCTACGGCAAGGACGCGCTGCCGGTCCGGACGTGGTTCGGCTGGAAGATCAATTTCCAGTACCGGATCATGAACCAGCCTGCGCCGGTCCGCATCTCTAGTGAGACCGGTTGGGAGGCGCCCGATCCCGCGGTCTGGACATCGCGGAGCTACGTCGTCATCAATGCCGACCTGCGCGGCGCGGGGACCTCGGAGGGAACCGGATCGCTGCTCTCCGACGCCGAGGCCCTCGATGTCCACGACCTGATCGAGTGGGCCGGCCGGCAGTCCTGGTCGACCGGAGCGGTCGGCATGCTGGGCGTGTCGTATCTCGCGCTCTCGCAGTACAAGGCGGCAGCACTTCACCCGCCCCACCTCGCGGCGATCTGTCCGTGGGAAGGGTTCACCGACCTCTACCGCGACTTCATGAAGCCCGGTGGAGTCGACGAGAGAGGGTTCTCCCGCATCTGGGCTCTCGTCACCCGGAAGGCCGCCCGGTTGTCGGAGGACATCGGTGCCGAACGCCGCCGCCACCCCCTGCGAGATGACTGGTGGCAGAGCAAGACACCGAATCTTACGGCCATCGAGGTGCCGATGCTGGTGTGCGCCAGTTTCTCCGACAGCAATCTGCACAGCGCGGGTTCGATGCGTGCGTTCGAGCGGGCCGGGTCGGCTCACAAGTACCTGTACACCCACCGCGGACCGAAATGGGCGACGTTCTACAGCGACGACGCGGTGGCGACCCAGCACGCGTTCTTCGACCGACACCTGCGCGGGGACACGACCAGGACCCTGCCACGGGTCCGCCTCGAAGTCCGGGGGTCGCGGACCGAGGTCACCGATGTACGCGAGGAACATGAGTGGCCGCCGGCGGCGACCACGTGGACCGAACTGCTACTCGCCGACGGTGATCGTCTGACCCGGGTCACCGGGGGAGGCGTGGCGAGTGGTTCGTCGGTTCTCGACCTGCGCGGGGCCGGGCTGGCCTACGACCTTGCCATCGATTCTCATCTCGAACTCCCCGGACCGATGAGTGCTCGACTATGGGTCAGCCTGCCGCGCGGTGGGGATGCGACGTTGTTCGTGGCAGTGGAGAAATGGGCCGGAACGCGGTGGGTCCCGTTCGAGGGTTCATACGGATACGGCCGGGACCGCATCGTGACGGGTAGGCAGAAGCTCTCCCTGCGAGCACTGGACCGCGATGCATCGTCGGTGGCCCGGCCGGTGCACAGCTTCGACCGCGTTCAGTTGCTGGAGCCCGGTCAGATCGTGGAGATAGAGGTCGGACTCGGTTCGTCGGCAACATCTTTCATGCCCGGCGATCGCCTGCGGCTGGTGCTCGCGGGACGGAACATCGACCGGGGCAACCCGTTGACCGGACATTTCCCCGCCCGCTATCAGACCGGTCCCCGCGGAACGTGTCGGATTCATCGGGGCGGAGATCATCCCTCGATGCTGACGGTGCCGCTGATCGAGGCGACGAATCCGGCGGCCGGTCTGAATCCGTGACGACAGCTGAGGAGAGTACGTGGTGACGACCGAACCCCCGACCTGGCTGCTACTGCCGGGAACCCCGCTGTCGCCGGCGGTGTGGGACGGCGTGCGTGCCGAGCTGGCCGAGTACGGACACGTGATCACGCCTGCGATCAGCCCGCCGCCGGGTTATGCGGATGACGATCTACCCGCGCGGCTCGCCGCCGGGGTCGCGGAATCGGTTGCGTCCGAGGCGCCCTGGCATGTGGTGGGACATTCCTTCGGCGGACAGGTGGCCCTGGAACTCGCGATCCGGCGCCCCGAGCTCGTCTCCCGCCTGACGCTGCTGTGCACCCGAGACACGCCCTTCCCGGCATTCGACGCTGCGGCAGCCGCCGTCGAGGCCGACACCGTCGATGTCGACGGCACACTCGGACGCTGGTTCAGCGCAGACGAATTGCGCAACGATGGACCGGTCGTCCGCTACGCTCGCGAAGCCGTGGCCGCCGCGGACCACGCGTCCTGGGCGTCGGCGCTGCGCGCGATCGCCCACTTCGACTGTTCGCAACGCACCGCGTCGATCTCGTGCCCGGTGACCGTGGTCGCGGCCGAACACGACACGGTGTCCGACGTCGCCTCCATGAGAGCCATGCATCAGCGGATACCGGGATCGGACTTCATCGTCTGCGCCAGGGCCTGGCATATGAGCATCTTCGACGACCCGGCCGCGGTGGCGCGAATCCTCCTCTGACGACCGACGAATCTCGACCGTCGGGCTTCAGGTCGCGTCGGCGATGATCTGCCGCTGGGCCGTGAACATCTCGGCCAGATTGTTGCTGACCGTGGTGTCCATCGCGGGCGGTGCGTCGTCAACCGTGTTGTGCGTGACCGTGAACGATACGCCCCGCTCCTCGCCGACCACGATGATCCCGGCGAGGTGAACCTCGATCGCACCGACCTCGTACTCGCCGGTCATCCGGACCGCTTTGTAGTCACCGTCGATCGGCAGCTCGACCTTCTCGAGCGCGAGAGTGACCGGGACGTCGCCGTCCTCGAGGGTCAGCGTGAAAGACGAACAGGCGGAGACGATCTCGTCGAACTCGTCGTAACCGTTGTCGGCCGGCTTGGTCACGTCGGCACTGTAGTTGTCGAGACCGAAGAGTATCTCGTTGGAGGACGAGGTCTCGGTGAGCTCGCGCTCCGCGCGTTCGTTGCCGGTCTGCTGAGACTGGACCAGCGTCGCACACTTCTCGTTGTCCACGGTGCTGCCGTCGTCGTCGGTACTGCCCGTCTCCGTGCTGAATTCGCCCGTGATGTCCGGGAACTGGTCTTCGGGCAGCACCAGTTGGAGGGCCGAGGCGGTCGGGATCGACGGTTCGTCGTCGCCACCACCGCGCAGGGTCAGCGCCAGCACCACCGCCACCACGACGATCAGTACGAGGACCAGTCCGCCGCCGCCGATGAACCACCACTTCTTGCTCCCGCTCTTGGCCGGCGGGGGCGGTTGCTGACCGAACGGCTGGCCATACGGTTGTTGAGCGTACGGATGCTGGCCGTAGGGTTGCCCGCCATAGGGCTGTTGGCCGTACGGCTGCCCACCGTACGGGCCCGGGTTCGGCGGCTGGCCGGGAGCCGGCTGCGGACCGCCGGGTTGGTGACCGCCAGAAGGCGGCCATCCGGGTTGCTGCGGCCCCTGCGGACCCATGGCGGTCGGCTGGTTGGGGTCGTAGGGACTGCCCACGGTCGGCTCCTCTTGGTCGGTGACCTCGGGAGATTACCGCGCTTCGGTGGGGGCATCGCCGGGTTTCATGCGACCGAATGAGCGACGTCCGGCAGACGGGTCCGGACGTTCACATGAGCGCGGGCGGTGAGTATCTCGGTTCGTACAGCGTGATCTCTCCGGCACCGGGGACCTTGACCCGGACAGTCACGCCCCAGCCCTCATCGGTCGGGGTGCCCGCGAACTCGGCGCCTCGGCCGGCGAGTTCGCGCATGGTGGAGTCGAGATCGTCGCACATGAACGACACGTCGAACTTCTGATCGGTGCGCCCGGCGCTTCCCTCGTGCTCCCAGGCATTCGGGTGGGCTCCGAGTTCGCTGGGACCGGTCTGGAAGATCAGCCAGCCGCCGCCCGTGTCGACGTGCGGGAAGCGCAACACGTTGCGGAAGAAGGCGCGGGCGGCGTCCGGGTCGTCGCAGTAGATCAGTGTGTGCACCGCGGTGATCATGGCGATCAGAGTAGTCCGGCCGCGGGAGTCGAACCGGCGTTGTTCGCAGAAGCCCGAACCGGCTCCCAGCGCTGAATCTCCGTCCCCGTGAGTCGGCGCGAAGGGCAATATACCCTTCAAACCTGTTGAGGGGGAGGCAAATTCGCTGGGAGGACGATCCCGCGCCGGTTGCTGGCCCTTCGTGGCTCGTCGCTAACGCTCCTCACACCTCCGGGAGCAGGGCTGGGACCTGCGGGTTTACAGTCTTTCGGATGAGGCAGTAAGGGGAAGGTCAGCTCACCGCCTTGGCGACCAGCGTCGCGATGGTCTTTTCCGCCTCGGTGTCCAGGGTGCTGACCGCGAACGACGTCGGCCAGAATCCGCCGTCGTCGAGGTTGGCGTTCTGGGTGAACCCGAAGGTGGAGTACCGCTCCTTGTCGTCGTGCCCGCTGCGGAAGAAACACACCACCTTGCCCTGCGACGCGTAGGCCGGCTGTCCGTACCAGAGTTTGGGCGCGAGGTCCGGCGCGGTCGCGGTGACGATCGCGTGGATGCGTTCGGCCATCGCGCGATCGGCCGGGTCCATGGTCTCGAGCTTCGCGAGCAGATCGAGTTCCTCGGCCGCCTTCTTGTTCCCGCGCCCGCGGGTCTTCTCCTTCTCGAGTTCCGCGGCGCGCTCCTTCATCGCGGCCCGTTCCTGATCGGAGAATCCTCCAGAGCTGCCCATTCGCGTTCCCTTCGCGGTCGACGGCCTCGGGGCCGAGGCAGCTCTCACGGTAGTGCGCGGCGGGTCTAGGGGCTTCTCGATTCCGAACCGGTCACAGGTCTCGACGCGGACTCACACCCGCCCTCGCAGGATCGCGTTCCAGTACAGGCGCGGGAGGGCATATCGGTCGAAGGCCCACGCACTCCGGCGCGGTTTGAGCGGGTCGATGACCGACGGCAACGACGACGTGATGGTCCCGTCGCGGTCGAACTCGGCGGCGATGAGATGATGTGCGTCCGTCGCGATCGGAGCGACGGTGTACCCGTCGTAGGCGGTGAGCTCCTCGCCGGCCCGCGCGGCCGCGATGTTGTCGGCGAGCACCGAGATCTGCCGTCGCAACCCGCCGCCCGACGGGTCGGTCGCGATCGCGGCGCCGTCACCGGCTCCCCAGATGGACGGATGGGTGCGGTGACGCAGCGTGTGGGGATCGATGTCGACGAGCCCCCGGCCGCGGGCGCCGGCCAAGCCCGAGTCGGTCACCAGGTCGGCGCCTCGGAAGGGCGGGACGAGGTGCAGCATGTCGTAGTGCACGTCCTGGGTGGCCGAGCCGGTGACCACGGTGACCCGGCGATCGACCGGATGTAGTCGTACCGAACTGTCGAGCAGCACGCGGACGCCGAGTTCGTCGAGGCACTCCAAGAGGCGGGCGTCGAGGGCATCGACGCCGAGCAGATGGGGCCGGTCTACGGTCAAGGTGATGTCGAGCGACTCGAGGATTCCTCGACGCCGCCAGTGGGCGGCGGCCAGGAACAGTGGTTTGAGTGTGGTCCCGGTGCAGCTGACCGGCGGACGCGGGACGGTGAACACCGCTCGCCCACCCCGTGGCATCGAGGTGACGAGATCCCAGGTCTGTTCGGCCCGGTCGAGATAATTGCTGGCCACCGCCGGGTCGGCGATCGCGAGTTCGATCCCCGGCATCGCGTCGTGATCCGGTACTAGTCCGACGGCCAGGACGAGGTCCCGGTAGCCGATGTCGGCGCCCGAGGCGCAGCGGATTGTCCGCTTTCCCGCGTCGACGACGACGGCGGTGTCGCGCAGCCACGTCACCCCGTCCGGCGTCACCGATCGCTGCGTGCGCTCGGCGTCCTGCAGTGTCGCCTGACCTCCGCCGACGTAGGAGAGCAGTGGGCGGTAGGTGTGGACGGCCTGCGGTTCGATCACCGCGACATCGGTGACGCCCAGACGCAGCAGTCGCGCCGCCGCGCTGAGGCCGGCGTTTCCGCCGCCGACGATGACGACGTCGAAGTGTCGGGTCTCGCGAGATGAGGTCATGCGGGTCAATACCCGGCCGGGCGGTCGGGAAAACCGGGGGAGCCGGCTGTGCCGGGTGCCGGGGCCGCCTCGGCCGGGTCCTCGTGGTCCGGGCGCTTGGTGCGACCATGGACCGATGACCGCCACGCTCGTCGCCAAGGACGTCGCCGGGGGATATGCCCACCGCGTCCTCTTCGACCACCTCGATCTCACGGTGGCACCCGGCGACGTGATCGGCTTGGTCGGTGCCAACGGTGCCGGGAAGACGACGCTGCTGCGGGTACTCGCCGGTGATCTCGCGCCCCTGGAGGGGACGGTGACCCGTGCACCGTCCGACGCTTTCGTCGGATGGTTGCCGCAGGAGCACGAACGGGTTCCCGGTGAGGTGGTGCGCGCGTACGTCGCCCGCCGGACGGGGTGCGCGGCGGCGACGGCGGCGATGGACGCGGCGGCGGACGCGTTGGCCGACCCCGACGCCGCGGCGCCGGGAGATCCGGCCGAGACGTATGCGGCCGCGCTCGACCACTGGTTGGCCACCGGGGCGGCCGATCTCGACGAGCGGTTGCCCGCGGTCCTCGCCGACCTCGGGCTCGGCGACGGCGTCATCGACCCGGACGCCACCCTGATGGCGGATCTGTCCGGCGGCCAGGCCGCCCGGGTCGGGCTCGCCGCGCTGCTGTGCTCGCGGTTCGACATCGTGCTCCTCGACGAACCGACCAACGACCTCGATCTCGACGGTCTCGCGCGCCTGGAGGAGGTCGTGGCCGGCATGCGGGGCGGCGTCGTCCTGGTCAGTCACGATCGAGAGTTCCTCGCGCGCAGCGTCACCCGGGTGCTCGAACTCGACCTCGCGCAGCACACCAACACCGTGTACGGCGGCGGCTACGAGAGCTACCTCGAGGAGCGTGCCGTCGCCCGCCGTCACCGTCGCGAGGAGTACGAGGAGTTCGCGGCCAAGAAGGCCGACCTCGTCGCACGCGCTCGGACCCAGCGTGAGTGGTCGAGTCAGGGTGTCCGCAATGCCATCCGGAAAGCGCCGGACAACGACAAGATTCGACGTCGCGCCGCCACCGAGTCCAGTGAGAAGCAGGCGCAGAAGGTCCGGCAGATGGAGAGCCGGATCGCTCGGCTCGACGAGGTCGCCGAACCGCGCAAGGAATGGGTTCTCGAGTTCACCATCGGGTCCGCGCCGCGCTCCAGCTCGGTGGTTGCCACCCTCAATGAAGCGGTTGTGCGACAGGGGGATTTCGTGCTGGGCCCGGTGTCGTTACAGGTGAACGCCGGCGAACGCATCGGCATCACGGGCCACAACGGTGCCGGCAAGACGACGCTGCTGCGGCTACTACTCGGTCGCGTCGTACCCGACGAGGGGACCGCGCGACTCGGTGCCAACGTCGCGATCGGCGAGATCGACCAGGCGCGTGGCCTGTTCACCGGTCCCCGGCCGCTGGCCGAACGGTTCGAAGCGCTGGTCCCCGAATACTCCACCGCGGACGTGCGAACGTTGCTCGCCAAGTTCGGGCTGCGGGCCGATCACGTGGACCGGCCGGTCGGAGAGCTGTCACCCGGCGAACGCACGCGGGCCGGACTCGCCCTGCTGCAGGCGCGGGGCACCAATGTCCTCGTCCTCGACGAGCCGACCAACCACCTCGACCTGCCGGCCATCGAGCAACTCGAGTCCGCCCTCAATTCCTACGACGGCGCAGTGCTTCTCGTGACCCACGATCGGCGCATGCTGCAGAACGTGCGCGTCGACCGGCACTGGGACGTCGACGGCGGCCGGTTCAGCGAGCGCTGAGATCTCTCAGCCCGCGAGCCGGGTGTCTACCCCACGCACGTCCGCCGGCAGATCCTCCTCGGCGCTCCCGAGCCCGAGGTGCTCGCGCAGGGTCGTGCCCTCGTACTCCGTGCGGAACAGGCCGCGGCGCTGCAGCTCTGGGACCACGTAGTCCACGAAGTCGTTGAAGGTGCCCGGGGTCTGCGCACTCGACACGATGAACCCGTCGGCCTCACCGCCGGTGAAGGACTCCTCGATATGGTCCGCGACATCGGCGGCCGTGCCGACGAACTGCGGCAGCAGGACTCCCTGGGCGTAGAGCTTGCCGATGTCGCGGAGGGTGAGACTGTCCCGCTCGGAGAGGCGTCGGGCGACGTCGAACAGCCCCTGTGTTCCGCTCACCTGGACGTCTTCGACGGGAGCGTCGAGATCGTAGGCGGAGAAGTCGTGGTCGGTGTGAACCGACAGCGTGATCAGGCCGGAGATCGGATCGGCGAGTTCGTTGTGGAACGCCTGCTTCTCCCGGGCGATCGACTCGGTCTCGCCGATGAACGGGATGAACGACGGGAAGATGTTGACGTGGTCGGGATTTCGGCCGAAGTTCACCGCCCGCGACTTCACGTCGTCGTAGTAGGCCCGGCGTCCCTCCGGGGTCGGGTCGATCTCGAAGATCGCCTCGGCCCACCGCGCGGCGAAGTCCTTGCCGGTGTTCGACGATCCCGCCTGGATGAGTACCGGGCGATGCTGCGGTGAGCGGGGCTGGTTCAGCGGACCCCGCGTGCGGTAGTGCGTGCCTTCGTGGTCGACGGTGTGGATCTTCGACGGATCCGCCCAGACGCCGGACTCCTTGTCGGCGGTGACGGCGTCGGCATCCCAGCTCGACCACAGCTTGATCGCCGTGCTGACGAACTCCTCGGCGCGCACGTACCGCTCGTCGTGTCCGACGTGGTCGTCGAAGCCGAAGTTCTGCGCCTCGGCCTGCGACAGCGACGTCACGATGTTCCACGCGATCCGTCCACGGGTGAGGTGATCGAGGGAACCGAAGACGCGCGCGAGTTCGTAGGGGTGAAAGTAGGTGGTGGACTTGGTGACCGCGATGCCGAGCCGGGTGGTGACGGCGGCGATGCTCGCCGCGACCAGGCTCGGATCGATCGTCGCCGCGGCCTGGGTGCCGCGCCGGAAGGGTTCGGACTGGTCGCCGCCGAACCGGACCGGTGCGGCGAGCAGGTCGGCGAAGAAGGCGAAGTCGAACTTGCCGCGTTCGAGGATGCGGCCGACCCGGTGGTAGTGGTCTGGCCCGAAGTAGTCGGTCTCCGACCCGGGATGACGCCATGCGGCGTGCGAATGGGTGACGGGGGAGGCGATCAAGAAACCACCGAGGTGGAGCTGACGGGTCACGGATGATGTCCTTCGGTCTGGGTCGCCGGAGCGAGTCGGGGAGGTGCCGCCACGGGCAGGGAGGTGATCGGGACAAGTCAAGGCGCGCCGAACGCCGAGGGCGAGGGTTGAGCCCGCCGTGATCGCAACAGACCCTTGACATACAACCAATTGGTTGTATGTTTGAGGCGTGGCCGAGAACGTAGGCGAACCGACAGACGAGGACCGGGCCGACGCCCTGTTCCACGCGCTGTCGGACCGCACCCGTCGTGACATCCTGCGACGCGTGCTCGCCGGCGAACACTCGGTCTCGGTGCTCGCCGCGAAATACGACATGAGCTTCGCGGCGGTACAGAAGCACGTCGCCGTCCTGGAGAAGGCCGGTCTGCTCACCAAGCGTCGTTCCGGACGCGAGCAGCTGGCCAGCGGCGATGTCGCGGCAGTGCGTTCGGTGGCCTCGATGCTCACCGAGCTCGAAGCGGTGTGGCGTGGTCGTATCGCCCGCATCGACGATCTGCTCACGCTCGAATCACCCTCACCCACAACCACACCGGAGGAATGAACAATGCCTGTCATCGATGTGACACCCGACCTGGACGCCCGGACGATCACCATCAACGCCGAGTTCGCGGCCCCGATCGAACGGGTGTGGCAGATCTACGCCGATCCGCGTCAGCTCGAGAAGATCTGGGGCCCGCCCACCTATCCGGCGACCGTCGTCGACCACGACCTGCGCCCGGGTGGCAAGGTCACGTACTACATGACCAGTCCCGAGGGCGAGAAGTTCGGCGGCTACTGGAAAGTCGAATCGGTGGACGAGCCCACCGGCTTCACCTTCCTGGACGGCTTTGCCGACGGGGACCTCAACCCGATCACCGACATGCCCGAATCCCGCAATTCCTACGCATTCACCGAGACGGACGGTAAGACCGTCGCCACCTTCATCAGCACCTACGACTCGGCCGAGGCGTTGCAGAAGGTGCTCGACATGGGAGTCGTCGAAGGTGCGTCGTCGGCGGTCAACCAGATCGACGAGTTCCTCGCGGCCTGAGGGTCACAGGTTCGAGTTGAGCGTCGGAAACCCCTCGGGCAGTTCGGCGGCCGGGCCACCGGCGCCGGACCCCGTGGGCTCGACGTCCAGCCCGTGCGTGTAGGCGGCCATCGAGATCGACCCGGCGGCATGGCCGTCCACGAGCAGATCCAGCGGGGCGTCTCCGGCGAGTCCGGCGATGTACAGCATCGGTAGATAGTGGTCCGGGGTCGGCACGGACTTGTCGAAGTCGGGATGTCCGTCCAGACTCAGCACACTCGACGGCTTGTCCAGCAACACCTCTCGGGCCGCGTCGTCGAACCGGTGGGCCCAGTCGAATCCGCTGTCGGGCTTCGCGAAGTCGACCGCGCGTAGGTTGTGCACGATGTTGCCGCTGCCGATGATCAGCACACCCTGGTCGCGGAGCGGGGCGAGCCGGCGGCCCAGTTCGTAGTGGTGCTCGTAGTCCTTGAAAGCGTTGAGCGACAACTGGAGTACGGGTACGGACGCATCCGGGAACGTGTGCACCAGCACCGACCACGTCCCGTGGTCGATACCCCAGCTGTCGACGTCGTGACCGCACCACGTGGGTTTGACGACATCGGAGACCATGTCGGCGACATCCGGGTCGCCCGGGGCAGGGTACTCCACGTCGAAGAGGTCCTGCGGGAAACCGTAGAAGTCGTGGATGGTCCGCGGCCGTGGCATCGCCGTCACGGCGGTGGCGTTGGTGTACCAGTGCGCCGAGATCACCAGGATCGCTCGCGGTTTCGGCACCGATGCACCCAGAGCGGCCCAGGCCTCGGTGTACTTGTTGCGCTCCAGGGCGTTCATCGGGTTGCCGTGACCGATGAACGCGACCGGCATCGTCCCCGAGCTCGTCGCGTCTACCGCTGACATCGTCGCCTCCTCCGGCCGATTGCGGACGGAGTCGACGCTACTCCGGAATCGACGAAGTCGCCGACAGGGGTTCGGCGCCCGTGAAAATTCGACAATGCACAAGCGCTGGTCAATGCTGATTGCCGCGGTCCTCGCGATCGTTCTGGCGGCGTGCGGCACCGGGGGCGGTGCCGAACCCGCGTCCTCGTAGGCGTCGTCGTCCAACCCGCAGCAGGCGGCGCAGATCGAGTAGATCGTCGAAGGACTGATGGAGTCCCAACACCTCAAGTCGGTGATCGTGCGTGTCACCGACGACGGCCAGGAGGTGACCACCAAGGCGTTCGGCGAGTCGCAGACCGGTGTACCCGCCACCGCGGACATGCACTTCCGCAACGGGTCGGTCGCCATCGCCTACGTCGCGGCGGTGCTGTTGCAACTCGTCGACGAGAAGGCGGTCGCCCTCGACGACATCATCGCGACATGGGTGCCCCAGATCCCCAACAGCGACCGGGTCACCCTCCGGCAACTGGCGACGATGACGTCGGGGTACCAGGACTATGTGCTCGGCAACGACGCGTTCGAGATCGAGGAGCTGACGAACCCGTTCAAGGCGTGGACGACCGACGAGATGTTGTCCTACGCGGTGAACAAGCCGCTGCTCTACGCGCCGGGGACGAACTGGAGCTACGCGCACACCAACTACGTGATCCTCGGCCTCGTGCTGGAGAAGATCACCGGTGAATCGGTCGCGGATCTACTCCGGCAGCGGATCTCCGAGCCGCTCGACCTCGACAACACGGTGTCGGATCTGACGGCGGTGATCCCGGAACCCGCACTGCATGCCTACTCGTCGGAACGCCGCGGGATTCTGAACCCTCCACCGTCGACGCCGTTCTACGAGGAGACGACCGGCTGGAACCCGTCGTGGAGCATCACCCGCGGTGCGATCCAGACGTCGAACATCTACGACGTCGAGGCGACGGCCCGGAAACTCTTCGCGGGGGAGGCGCTGTCGGCCGAGGGCTACGACACCATGGTCTCCACCCGGCTTCGCGGCGTGGCGCGTCCGCTGGCCGGTTGCTCGACGTGCCGGCCGATGAACGAGGAGTACACCTACGGCATGGGAGTCGTGCTGACCGGCGGCTGGATCGTGCAGAACCCGTTGTTCAACGGGCTACGCGGCGGTCGTCGGGTATCTCCCGTCAGAGAAGATCGCCATCGCGGTGGCGGTGACCTACGACGCCGAGGCGTTCGGTCCGGACGGCTCGTACGCCAACGGCGGCAATCCGATCTTCGCGCAGATCGGCGCCCTGATGGCCCCCGACTCCGCGCCACCGATCCCGCGGAACTGACGCCGCCGCGAGCCCCGGCCGTCGTGCTGCGAAAACCCACCCAGCGCGGGTGCCATAAGGTGGCAGGTATGGTCGACCGCCTCCCCGACGACGATCTACGGGTCGGAAACCCGGAACGCGAACGGGCCGTGACTCTTCTCAACGACGCCTTCTCGTCGGGATATCTGGAGATCGCGGAGTTCGAGGACCGGTCCGGTCTGGTGTACGCCGCCAAGACCCGCGCAGACCTGCGAGCCGTCCTGGAACACCTGCCGAACGCCGGTCGCCTGTTCAACGAGCCGGGCCAGGCCGTAGCCGCGACCCCGGCCGTCGCCGTCCCTTCGGCCGGGCCCGTGCACCTCGCGGCCGAGTGGGAGACGGTTCGACGCAAGGGCACGTGGCATGTTCCGCCGTCGACGCTGGTCACCGGCAGCATGGGCACCGTCGACATGGACTTCACCCATGCGACGTTCCCCGGGCCGTCGGCGATCCTGCAGCTGCAGGTCTCCATCACCACGGTGAAGCTCCGGATCGGCCCCGATCAGGAGATAAGGTACGGCGACCTCCAACTCTCCGGATGGTCGAAGGTGAAGGACAAGGCCGGCGCACCGACGCGTCCGGGCGGACCGGTGATCGAGCTGACGGGGTCGGCGTCGGGGATGACCGGCATCGTCATCAAACGGAGCTGACGCATCGAACGGTATCGACCGGGGCTGACCGCTCGCCGTTACGCGAACGCTGGGCGGGTTTCCTACTTGTGCTCACGTTGAACTCAACGGTGTCGCGAGTGTTTCCCGATTCGTAACGTTGCCGCACGTGGCCGACCGAACACTCAGTATCAGCGCGCCCGGCGATCCGCGGGCGGTGGACCCGGGGTCGTCCGACTCCCCATCGGCCAAGGCGGGCCGGTCGTGCCGGCTGCACACCATCCTGCGCGCGCTGTCACCCATCGCCGTTCTCGTGCTCTGGCAGGTGGGCAGCGCACTGGGGATCATCCCGCAGGACAAGCTGCCCGCACCGTCGCTGATCGCCGAGGCCGGGTGGGAGGTCCTGAACAACGGACAACTCCTCGACGCCATCGCGGCGTCGGCGCAGCGGGTCGCGATCGGACTGACGATCGGCGTCGCGGTTGGGATCGGTCTGGGCCTGCTGGTCGGCCTGAGCAAGTTCGCCGACTCGGCCATCGACCCGAACATGCAGGCTATACGCGCACTTCCGCTCTTCGGTCTGATCCCGTTGTTCATCCTGTGGTTCGGCATCGGCGAGATGCCCAAGGTGCTGCTCGTGTCCCTCGGCGCGCTGTTCCCCCTCTACCTGAACACCTCCGCCGCGATTCGCCAGATCGACGGCCGCCTGGTGGAAACCGCTCGCGTGCTGGGCTTCTCGCGGCTGACCACCATCCGCGATCTCATCATCCCGGGTGCCATGCCGCAGATCCTGGTCGGTCTGCGCCAGGCCCTGGCGATCGCATGGCTCAGCCTCATCGTCGCCGAGCAGATCGCGGCCACGTCCGGGCTGGGATACCTGATCAACAACGCGCGCGACTTCCTGCGCACCGACATCATCTTCTTCGGCCTGATCGTCTACGCCGCACTGGGTTTGATCACCGACGCCATCGTGCGTGCGCTGGAGCGCTACACGACCCGATACCAGAACCGGTGACGCCCCCAACCCGCACATCCCGAGTCCAGGAGGCCCTACCATGACCGCCATCGCCACCCGCGATCTCGAGGTCCCGTCCGCCGACGACCTGGTCGACCCCGCCGGATACGCCGCGGAAGTCGAGAACGCGAGCCTGAGCTACGGGGACAATCTCGTGTTGCGGGACGTGACCCTACGGGTCGGGGCGCACGAGATCGTCGCGCTCATCGGACGCAGCGGCAGCGGCAAGTCGACGCTGCTTCGCCTGCTGGCGGGCCTGTCGCAGACCGAGTCGGGTAGCGTCCGGACCGCCGGTCACCCGGCGGTGTCCTTCCAGGAACCGCGACTCTTCCCCTGGCGCACCGTCTTACAGAACGTCGCCTTCGGCCTCGTGCGCGAGAAGGTCGGCAAGTCACAGGCCCGCGAACGCGCGCGCCGCACCCTCGACGAGGTCGGCCTGAGCGACAAGACGGCTGCGTGGCCCGCGCAACTCTCGGGTGGTCAGGCGCAACGGGTCTCGCTCGCCCGTGCGCTCGTGGCCCGTCCGCAACTGCTGCTGCTCGACGAGCCGTTCGGCGCACTCGACGCCCTCACCCGACGCACGATGCACGAACTGCTCATCTCGCTGTGGCGCGACAACGGGTTCGGTGCACTCCTCGTCACCCACGACGTCGACGAGGCGTTGCGGCTGGCCGACCGCGTCGTCGTCCTGGCCGGTGGCGAGATCGTCGAAGACCTCACCGTGCCCCGTCCACGTCAGGCCGGCGACGTCGATGATCTCGACTCCGAGATCCCGCGCCTGCGAGCCGAATTGCTGACCGCACTCGGCGTCGCCGATCCGGCGCGCTGACCCTCCCGTTTCCTGACCGAAAGCCGATCTCGATGACACACCACCATCTTTCCGTGCGCGCATCCCGGCCCCGACGGCGCCGTGTGCTCGCCGCCGTGCTGGCCACCGCCGCCCTGACCCTGGGCCTCGCCGGCTGTGTCCAGCGGGAGGACACCGCCGAATCGATCGCAAACGAGACGGTCGACGTCGCCTCACTGCAGGACCTCACCCTCCGTGTCGGAGACCAGAAGGGCGGCACCGAAGCGCTGCTGCGCGCCTCGGGCGAACTCGAGAAGCTCCCGTTCACCGTCGAGTTCTCCACCTTCACCTCCGGCCCGCCGCAGATCGAGGCCGCGACCGCAGGCAAGATCGACTTCGCGGTCACCGGGAACACGCCGCCCATCTTCGGCGCCGCCGCGAACGCGAAGGTCAAGATCGTCACCGGGTACGCGAACAACGCCAGCGGCGACGCGATCCTGATCCCGGGAACGTCGACACTGGCCTCGGTCGCCGACCTCAAGGGCAAGAAGGTCGCCGTGGCGAAGGGCAGCTCGGCCCACGGACATCTGCTGCTGCAACTGAACAAGGTGAATCTGACCCTGGGGCCCGGCAAGGACGTCGAACCGGTCTTCCTTCAGCCCGCGGATGCGTTGTCCGCGTTCACCTCCGGGAACGTCGACGCATGGGCGATCTGGGACCCGTACACCGCGATCGTCCAGCTCGAGAACAACCCGAAGACGCTCGTCACGGCCGAAGGCGTCTCGAACGGTTACGGTTTCGGGATCGCGGGCGACGAGGCGCTGGCCGACCCGCGTCGCAACACCGCGGTACGGGAACTGGCGCTCGGGATCGCGCGGGCCGCCAACTGGGCCAAGGCCAACCCGGAAGAGTGGGCCGAGCAGTACTCCGCCGAGGTCGGGATCGACCCGCGGGCCGGCGCGATCGCCCAGGGCCGCAGCCTTCGACCCGCGATCGCACTCGACGACAGCGTCGTGGCGTCGGAGCAGGAGCTCGCCGATGCCTTCGCCGACTCCGGGCAACTCCAGGGGCAGGTCGATTTCGCAAAGTTCGTCGACAACCGCTACGACGAGGCCCTGGCACCGCTGTTCGGCACGCCCCAGTCCTAGTGGTGCGAGAAGGGAACACGCCCATGAGCCATTTCCATTGGTTTCTGCCGACCGCCGGTGACAGCCGCGGGATCGTCGGAGCCTCACATGCATCGGCGACGAAACGGCACCCTCCGGGTTACCGTGCGCCAGACCTGCCGTACCTGATCGATGTCGCACGCACCGCCGATCGGCTCGGCTACGAGAGTGTCCTGACCCCGACCGGAACCTGGTGTGAGGACGCGTGGCTGACCACGGCCGCCGCGATCACCCACACCGAGCAGTTGACCTTCCTCGTCGCATTCCGCCCCGGGCTGATCTCGCCGACCCTGGCCGCACAGCAGGCGGCGACGCTCCAGCGATTCTCGGGTGGACGGATCGCGGTCAACATCGTGACCGGCGGTGACGAGGTCGAGCAACGCCGGTTCGGTGACTGGGTCGACCACGACCGCCGTTACGCGCGCACCGACGAGTTCGTGCAGATCGTCGACCGGCTCTGGTCCGGTGAGACCGTCGACTTCGACGGAGAGTTCTACCGGATCGCCGGGGCGTTCCTCGCGGATCCGCCGACCGATCCACCGCGGATCTACTTCGGCGGGTCGTCGGACCCGGCACTGACCGTTGCGGCCTCGCGTGCCCAGGTCTACCTCACGTGGGGCGAGCCGCCAGCGGTGGCCGGAGAGAAGATCGCGGAGGTGGCGCGACGCGCCGAGGCGGTCGGCCGGTCGCTCGAATACGGTGTGCGGCTGCATGTCATCGCCCGCGAGACCTCCGAGGAGGCGTGGCGGGTCGCCGACACACTGCTGCAGGGGATCTCCGACGACGAGATCGAGACCGCGTTCGCCCTGCACTCGGTCTCGGACTCGACCGGTCAGCGTCGGATGGCCGAACTCCACGGCGGACGTCGCGATGCGCTCGAGATCCATCCCGGCTTGTGGGCGGGGGTCGGGCTCATCCGTGGGGGAGCCGGCACCGCGCTCGTCGGCAGCTACGACGAGGTCGCGGCGCTGATCGGCGAGTACGAATCCGAGGGCTTCTCCCACTTCATCCTGTCGGGCTATCCGCACATCGAGGAAGCGCACTGGTTCGCCGAAGGCGTGCTGCCGGTGATCCGAGACCGGGTCGACGCCCTGAGCTGACAGCGTTCTGGACCGCTCGGGCCCCCACCGGGACAGCTCAGCGGGCGAGCCACTCCGACAACCGGTCCGACGACCATGTCGTGACGATCCGGTCGGGGTCGATGCCGTGGTCGACGGCCCGCCGCGCGCCGAGGATCTTGAAGTCGAGTTGCCCGGGTGCGTGGGCGTCGGAGTCGATCGCGAACAGGCAGCCCGCGTCGTCGGCGATCTCGATCAGTTCGTCGGGCGGGTCGACCCGCTCCGGACGGGAGTTGATCTCCACGATGGTGTCGTGGGCCGCGCAGGCGGCGAACACGGCCTCGGCGTCGAAGGTCGAGGGCGGGCGGTGGCCGCGCCCGCTCAGCACTCGCCGGCCGGTGCAGTGGCCGAGGACGTGCACCCGTGGATCAGAGACCGCGGCGATGAGCCGGTCGGTCATGGCGTCGTGCGCCATGCGCAGATTGGAGTGCACGGACGCGGTCACGACGTCGAGCCGGGAGACCATCTCGTCGGTCTGATCGAGCGTGCCGTCGTCGAGGATGTCGATCTCGATTCCACGGAAGAGACGAAAGTGGCTGCTGTGACCGGTGTTCCAGTTGTCGATCGCCTCGATCTGGGCGGCGAGCCGTTCCGCGCTCAGTCCGTTCGCGACCGTGAGGCGCGGCGAGTGGTCGGTGATCGCGAGCCAGTCGTGGCCGGAGGCCTCCGCAGCCGCGGCCATCTCGTCGATGGGCGCGCCGCCGTCGCTCCAGTCGGTGTGGGCGTGCAGGTCGCCGACCACGGCCTCGACGAGGCCCTCGGCGCCGTCGGGGGCGAGGGGTGGATCTTCGCCCTGCAAACGTGCGAGGTACCCCGGTAGCTCACCGTCGGCGGCCTCGGCGATGACCGCCGCGGTGGTCTTGCCGATTCCCTTGATCGCGGTGAGAGTGCCGGCGGCAGCCCGCGCGTGTAGCGCGGACGGGTCGAGTCCGGCGGCCGCCTGCCCGGCGCGGCGGAAGGCCTCCACGCGGTACGTGCTCTCCCGACGCCGCTCGAGCAGCCACGAGATGCGCTCGAGTGCGCGAATCGGGTCCACCGGAGCCGACAGCGGGGTCAGGGGCCTCATCGGCGAACAGCCCTTTCAACGCCTGTTGCCCGGCACGCGAAAGGCGGCCGGGCAACAGGTCTCATGTGTGATGACGGTCAGGTCTGACCGATCAGTGTGCGGCTTCGAAGGCCTCGATGATGCTCTGTGGGATGCGACCGCGATCACTCAGTTCGTAACCTTCGCGGATGGCCCACTCGCGAATCGCCTTGGTGGTCTCCTTGTTGCGTCCGCCCCCGGTCGCAGTCGACGCCGTTGCGGTGCGCTTGGTCACGCGACCGGTCTGGCGGGAGATGTCGAGGTACTTCGACAGCGAATCGCGGAATTGCTGCGCGTGCTTCGACGAAGTGTCGAACTCGTAGTTCTTTCCATCGAGTGACCACCGGACGGTTTCGTACTGATCCAGCACCTTACCGTCGAGATCGTCGATGACCTGAACGATTTCCTTTTTCGCCATGAATTGCTTGTCCCCTCGAATTGTGTCATCCGACCAAGACGGACGTGCAAGGCCCGAAAACCTGCGTCCCCCCGTTTTGATCTATTCCAACTGTGCACAGCTTAGCCTCAAACCATGAGTACTTGCTGAGAACCCCCGCCTAGACCATAAATCATTGAATAGCGTTAGGGAAGTCGAGACACGTCCGTTTGTTGACAAGTCGGATCCATGCTGGTCTCGACGGCGGGTTACGCGCAGTGGCGGTCCGGTTCGAAGTAGGTGTGGTCTAGCTCGTGGGCACAGTCCCGGTCGTCCGCCGGGACGATTCGTCCGATTCCTCGGGCGACACGCTCACCAACGCTTCGGGCGCCCGATCTGCTGCATAGATGGTTTGGTAACCGTTCGGGGTGATTGCGAATCCTGATTGAGAACGCGATTCGAGACAGAACATTCCGACGGTCTCAACGAGACAAGAGAATCGTGATATCGAAATTGTGCGACCGAAGTCGACAATCGAACTGCGATACAGAACGGGATATCGATTGGCGCACGCACCGCGCTGCGGTCCATCCGGTCCCAGGACGGCATAATCGCGGGCCCAGTCACAGGCGCCCGAGTCGGACGACGGGCGTTCCGCCGAGGAATCGTCGTCCGCATCCTCATCGATCCGACAGGCGAGGGCCGACGAACCGTTGGTACCGGTCGAGCAATTCACCGCCCGATCCGGCGTCGAGAAATGGAAACCGGACGAGTCCTGCAGCGGCGAATCCTCCGTCACCGAGCCCTGGTGGAAACGCGAGTTGTCGACGCGTGGTGCCATTGCGACGACTCGCCCGATTGTCCAGTCGGGCAGATTCCGCGCCGAGTCCTCGCCGGTGGTCGATGTCGTCGACGAGGACTCGATTTCGGTCACCGTCGACAACTCGTCGGTGGGCGGAATGACGATTCGGGACGGGCCGGAGTCCGACGGCAGGGAGCATCCGGCGAGTGCGACCGAAACGGTCAGAGTCCCGATTGCCGCGGTTGCGCAGATCACGCGCAGAAATCGGCGGTCGCGGGACCGTGATGTGGATTCGGGGCGGGGTCGCCGATTTCCGTACCCTTGCACTGTGCCGACCCCCAAGATCGTCTTGTTCTACGTCTTCGTTCCGCTGCCCGATCCCGAGGCCATCCGGTTGTGGCAGCTGGCGGTGTGCGAGTCGCTCGGGGTCCGGGGCAGGATCATCGTGTCACGCCACGGGATCAACAGCACCGTCGGTGGCGACATCGCCGCGGTCAAACGCTACGTCAGGACGACCCGCGCGTACCCCGGGTTCGCGGGGGCGGACATCAAATGGTCCGACGGCACGGGCCGGGACTTCCCGCGGTTGAGCGTGCGCGTCCGGCCCGAGATCGTGACCTTCGGGGTTCCGGACGAGATCGAGGTCGACGAGAACGGGGTCGTCGGCACCGGAACCCGGCTGAGTCCGGAGCAGGTGCACGAGCTCGTGGACGCCCGCGGCGACGACGTGGTCTTCTTCGACGGGCGCAACGAGATCGAGGCAGAGGTCGGGCGATTCGCCGACGCGGTCACGACCAAGGCGCGGACCACCCGGGACTTCGTGCCGTTGATCGAGAGCGGCGCGTTCGATCATCTCAAGGACCGGCCGATCGTCACGTACTGCACGGGCGGCGTGCGCTGCGAGGTCCTCAGCACGGTGATGCGGAACCGCGGGTTCGCCGAGGTCTACCAACTCGACGGTGGCATCGTGCGTTACGGCGAGCGGTACGGCGACGACGGGCTCTGGCAGGGTTCGCTCTACGTCTTCGACGACCGCATGGGCGTGGAGTTCTCCGACCACGCGGAGGTGCTCGGCCGCTGCGTCGAATGCCGTCGTCCGACGAGCAATGTCGCCAATCACCCCGATCGGGACGGCCGCGACCTCGCCGTGATCTGTGCGGACTGTCTGGAACCCGACCGCCGGTGATGAGCGCTGCGAAGACCCCCGATCGCCGCGGTCCGGTTCCGGTCGTCGTGGTGGCCGGGTATCTGGGTTCGGGAAAGACGACACTGCTCAATCATCTGTTGCGGTCTGCCGGGCGCACCGGCACCCGTTTGGGCGTGCTGGTCAACGACTTCGGCAAGGTGAACATCGACGCGCTGCTCGTCTCGGCGCAGGCGGACGGCACGGTGAGCCTCGGGAACGGGTGCATGTGCTGCACCGTCGACACCGACGGCCTCGCGGACGCGCTCACCTCGCTGGTTCGTCCGAGCGCGGGGATCGACGCCATCGTGATCGAGGCGAGCGGGATCGCCGAACCCAAAGCGCTCATCCGGATGGTGACGTCGGTGGCGGACGCACGACTCCGCTACGGCGGACTGGTCTACGTGGTCGACTCCGCGCACGTCGAGGAGGTGCGCGGTACGCATCCGGAGCTGGACTCGCACGTCGCGATCGCCGACCTGGTGCTCGTCAACAAGGTCGACCTGATCCCGGATGAGTCCCGACGCGTCGTCGAAGAGCTTGTCGCACAACTCAATGCGACCGCACCGCGGGTGGCGACCCGGAATGCCGCGATCGATCCGGCGCTCCTGTTCGATGTCGTTCAGCGCGACGTCGCGCAGGCTCGGTCCGGCCAGATGGCTTTCGACGAGTTGCTGCTCGACGACGCGGGTCACGCTGACCACGAGCATCTGCACGCTGAATACGAGTCGGTGTCGTTCTCCAGTGACCGGCCGATGGATCCGCGGCGCCTGGCGCGATTTCTCGAACGTCCGCCCAATGGGTGTTTCCGGATCAAGGGAATCGTCCATTTCGACGAACCGAGGCATCGGCAGCGGTTCGTCGTGCACGGAGTCGGCGGCTTCGTGCGCGTGATGCGTGAATCCTGGGAAGGGCGGCGTCCGGCCACCGAACTCGTCGCGATCGGGCGCGGTCTCGACGAGGCGGCCGTGCGCGCCGAGCTGGAGGCCGCCGTCGCCCGACCGGAGGGCGCTGCGGACGAGAACGGCATCCTCGGAATCCTGCGGCACCTGGCGGACTGACCCGCGACACGCTCGACACGCCGATCGGAGAGGTCACAGCTCCCTAACGAAATGCCGTTGTCCCAGGACGACCATTTCGGAATCCCGCATTCGTTTGTTTCACTGTTATGTCTGTGACCAGTGTGACCAGTGGTACTCAACGGGAGGGAGTGAGGCAAGTGACCAGCGCCTCGGCGCGTCGCGGCCTCGACAGCGCAATGTTCCGAAAGACGACAGCCCAACGCCTTGCCACGATCGGCTTCGCCATGGTGGCCGCCACGTCGATGGCGGTCGCCTCGAATGTGGCCGCGGCACCCGCCGAAGCGGCCCCCGCCCGCGGGACGGCACTGGCGGGGAAGACGATCTTCCTCGACCCCGGTCACCAGGCCTCGGCCGCCGGTCACGACCTCAGGGCACAGGTGCCGGACGGGCGCGGTGGCAAGAAGGACTGCCAGACCAGCGGCGCGACCGGTGTGAACGGCGCCAAGGAGCACACGGTCAACTGGCAGATCGGGCAACTCGTGAAGGCCGGCCTCGAGAGCCAGGGGGCTCGTGTGGTCCTGAGCAGGCCGGACGACACCGGCTGGGGCGGTTGTGTGGACGAACGCGCCGCCGCCGCCAGCCGCTCGGGCGCCGCGGTCGCGGTCAGCCTTCATGCCGACTCGACGGCGCGGGGAGCCGACGAGTCCAAGAAGGGCTTCCACATGATCGTGCCGTCGCTGCCGGTCCCGGATGCCACCGTCGACCGCGTGCAGTTCGGCGAGGGACGCAAGGCCTCGACCACCATGCGCGACGCCTTCGTCAAGGCCGGGTTCCCCTCGGCGAACTACGCCGGTGTCCGCGACGGCATCCAGACCCGTCCGGACATCGCCGCGGTGAACCTGACCAAGGTCCCGGCGGTCTTCATCGAGATGGGCAACCTCGCCAACCCCGGTGAGGCCAAGGCGCTCGCCGGCCGGGACGGTCAGGTCAAGTACGCCATGGCGATCACCGACGGCATCCTGAACTACGTCAACGGGAACGCCGCCACCGGAGCGGGCCCGGCGCCGTCGGTGCCGACGGACGACGCCAGCGGACTGTCCTCGGTCATCCCATTCGTCGAGCAGCTCCTCGCCACCGAGGACCCCGAAGCCGTGGCGCGGCTGCTGATGACCCAGGGCCAGGACGTGTCCGCACAAGTGCTCAAGGCGATGCTGACCATCGTCTACGCGCTCTTCGACGGGAAACTGCCGATCGGCTGACGTCGCCGGCGCGCGGCCCGATCCGGCGTGGGCGATCCGTCGATCGGCTGAGGTCCGCCGCGGCGGACGGCTAACCTCGCGTCATGGGTCTCAGAGAGCTGCTGTTCATGGACACCCCGGTGCCGTCGCTGCGTGGCCGCAAGGTCCTCATCACCGGTGCGGCGAGCGGAATCGGCAGGGCCACCGCCCAGGCCGCCGCTGCCCGGGGCGCCGAACTGGTGCTCACCGACCTGCACGCGGATCAGCTCGACGAGGTCGTCGCGGCCATCACCGCGGCCGACGGAACGGTCCTCTACCACGTGGCCGGGGACGTCTCGGACTTCGACTGGGTGGCCGGGTTCGCCCGCCAGGTCGACGCCGAGGTCGGCGTCATGGACGTGGTGATGAACATCGCCGGGATCTCGGCGTGGGGAACGGTGGAGAATCTCGAACACCGGCACTGGCGGAAGCTGGTCGACGTCAACCTGATGGGGCCGATCCACATCATCGAAAACTTTGTGCCGCAGATGATCCGACGAGGACGCGGCGGACACATCGTGAACGTGTCGTCGGCCGCCGGCCTGTTGGCGCTGCCGTGGCACGCCGCATACAGCGCCAGCAAGTTCGGGCTGCGGGGCGTGTCGGAGGTTCTTCGATTCGATCTGCGGCGTCACGGGATCGGGGTGTCGCTGGTGTGCCCCGGCGGGGTGGACACGCCGCTGGTCGACTCCGTGGAGATCGTCGGCATCGACCGCGAGAACCCGCGGGTCAAGGCCGCCATCAACGGATTTCACAAGGTCGCGGTGTCGCCCGACGTGGCGGCGGCGGCGATCCTGACCGGGATTCGCAAGAACCGCTTCATGGTCTACACCTCGTTCGACATCCGGTTCGGGTACTGGTGGGCGCGAAAGTTCGCACTGCCGTATGAGATCGCGATGCGAGTCGCCAACGATCGTTTCGACCGGCTCGCGCGAGTGAGTGCGAAGAGTCTCGAGGCGACGGCGACCGACGAGCATTCCTCCCGGTGAGTCCCGCCTTCACCAAGACGCTGCGCGAGAGCGGCCCGCGGGGCGGTCATCCCGACTTCTTCGCGGCCGAAGCCGCCGGGTTGCGTTGGCTGTCGGCGTCGGGAGCGCCTGTCGTACAGGTGATCTCGGTGAGCGAAGACGCCATCGAGCTCGAACGCCTCGAACGCGGTCGGCCATCGCCCGGAGCGGCACGGGAGTTCGGGGCCGCGCTCGCTCGGATGCATGACGCCGGCGCCCCGCAGTTCGGTTCCCCGCCTGCCGATGCGGACGAAACACCGTTCTCCGGTCAGCTGTTCATCGGTCGCCGAGAGTTGAGCTCGGTCGAATACCGGTCGTGGGGTGAGTTCTATGTCCGGGAACGGGTGGAACCGTATCTGGCCCCGGCACGCGCGGCCGGGAACCTCACGACCGAGGACGAGGACGCGGTCCGCGACGCATGTGCCCTGATCGCGGACGGCGTGTTCGACGACGACGAGGGGCCGGCACGCATCCACGGCGACCTCTGGAACGGGAATGTGATGTGGACTCCGCGGGGCGTCGTGATGATCGACCCGGCCGCGCACGGCGGTCACCGGGAGACCGATCTGGCGATGCTCGCACTGTTCGGGTGCCCGCACCTCGATGCGGTCCTCGACGGCTATCGAGACGAGCACCCGCTCGTCCCCGGCTGGCAGGACCGCGTCGACGTCCACCAATTGCATCCGCTCGCCGTGCACGCGGCCGGCCACGGACCCGGATACGGCTCGTCGCTGGGCCGCGCGGCGCGGGCGTCCGCCGCGCTCGCCCGCGGCTGACACACGCCATAATCGTCGGCGTGACTCACAACGCGCTGCCCCGACCCGGTGTCCTCGTCGTCTCGGCGACGCGGGCCGAGGCCAGACATGTGCCGCCCGGGATGCGGGTGCTCGTGACGGGCATCGGCAAGGTGCGCGCGACGATGGCGCTGAGCCGGGAACTCGCCGGCGGGGCGCCGGTCTCCGAGGTCATCAACATCGGTACCGCGGGGGCCCTGCGCGACGGTGTGAGCGGCGACGCCGAGTTGGGTCTGTTCCTCCCGTCGGCCGTGCTCGAGCACGACATCAGCAGCGCCGAACTACGGGCGATGGGTTATGAGATGACCGACCGCTGGGAGCTACCCGGCGGCGACGGAACGGTGCTGGCGTCCGGGGACACCTTCGTCGCGGATCCGGTTCGTCGGCGCGAACTCGCCCGGCATGCCCACCTCGTCGACATGGAGGGATGCGCGGTCGCCCACGTGAGTGCCGAGTTCGGCGTGCCCTGCCGCCTGATCAAGGCGGTCACCGACAACGCGGACGAGGGTGCGATGGAGTGGCCCGCGCTCGTCGACGCCGCAGCGCGTCGGCTGGGGCGTTGGCTGGAACGCAACGTCGCGAGCTGAGGCTCAGGACCGCGTGTCGGCGACTCCGGCCGGGGGGATGTCGGTTGCCGACTCGTACGTCGGGATGTCCGGGCGTCGCGGCGCGGGCGTGGCGTCCGACGGCGTGAGGTCGGGGGCCGCGAGGTCGGCGACAGTAGGTCGCGGTGCGCCCGTTGCGGTACGAGAACCCTTCGTCGCCGAGCGGGACGTCGCGGACGGCCGGTCCGGAGCGCCGGTCGAACGCGGTTTCGCCCGCGATCCCGGCGCGGCCTTGGTCGAGGAGGGCGAAGACTGCGCTGCCGATCGGTTCTTCTCGGGAGACGCCGACGGGGCCTCGGTGGCGGCTCCGGACGAGCCGGCTCCCTTGGCGCGACGATGCGTTGCCGCGCGGACCGAGGGCCGGTCGGCATCGCCGCTCCCGGCCGCGGACCTGCTCGGGGGCGTCCGGCCCGCCTTGTCGCGACCCGCGGCCCGGCGTTTCGCCGGCTCGGCGGCCTCGCGGGTCAGGAACCACCGGGCGAGCACGATCCCCAGGGTCACGAGGAACGTCGTCAACATCCAGGGGAAGTCCGCCGCGATGGGGAGCAGGACATTGAAGACGAGGCTCTTCAGTCCCGACGACGCCTGCTCGGAATTGAGTCCGTACAGCGTGACGATGCTGACGAAGAAGGCGATGAGCGGGGGCTGCGCGGCGGCGGTGAACAGGGCACGACGACGCACCGCCAGCGCGGCGATCACACATCCGACGAGGTAGCAGAACTTGTAGATCGACCCCAGCGAATCGTTGCTGCCGGCGTCGATGGCCGCACCGAGGCCCGTGATCCCGGTGGCCAGGAGAACGGCGCCCCACCACGGCACACCGCGGACCGCGGGCAGTACCGACTGCTGGTCCAGTGGTACCGCGGTTTGGAGACGTTGCGGGGAAGGCACATGGTCACGGTACCGGGTCCTCGACAGAAATCGTTTCACCCCCGGACCGGGGCGTCGATGCCGCCTCCGGCGCCGTCCCAGGCCGGGCGGTCGGCCCCGCCGGGCGGCAGGTGTCGTGGATCACCGGTGGTCGTGGGGCGTCCGGGACATCGCCCAGCGCGTCGAGCTCGGCCAGCCGGCGTGCGGTGACGCCGAGGCGACTGTCCACCGAACCGATCGTCGAGTTGTAGGCGTCGACCGTGCGCTGCAGCGACGTGCCGAGGGTGCCGAGGTGAGTGAGCACCCCGGTGAGCCGCTGATGGAGCTGCAGACCGAGATCATGGATGACCGCGGCGTCGCGAGCCATCGCATCGTGACGCCATCCCAGTGCGACGGTCCGTAGCAATGCGATGAGGGTGGTCGGGGTGGCGATGACGACGTTGCGTGCGAAGCCGAACTCGAGGAGATCGGGGTCGGTGCGGGCGGCGGCTTCCAGGACGACGTCGCCGGGCACGAACAGCACCACCATCTCCGGTGTGTTGTCGAAGGCGGACCAGTAGGACTTCGCAGACAGTCGTGCGATGTGCGCGCGCAGGGCGCGAGCATGTTCGCGGATGAGTTTGTCGCGAACGGACGTGTCGGTGGCCTCGGCCGCCCGCAGGTAGGCGTCGAGGGGCACCTTGGCGTCCACGACGATGTCGCGGCCGCCGGCGAGGTGGACGACGAGGTCCGGCCGCAGCGTCGTGGCACCCCGGCCGCTTCCCGAACCGTTCGGATCGGCGGGGTCGGTGACCGACACCTGGGTGCTGAAGTCGCAATGCTTGGTCATGCCGGCGAGCTCGACCACGCGCTCGAGCTGGACCTCACCCCATCGGCCGCGGGCGTGCGGGCTGTGCAACGCGTTGGCCAGCTGGCGGGTCTGGTCGTTGAGCGCGATCGACGCCGAGTGGATCCCGCGCACCTGCTCGGTCAGTCCGGCGTACGCGCCGATCCGGTTGTTCTCGACCCGGCGCAGTTCGTCGGCGAGCTGCGCGAGGTTGGCGCGCAACGGCTCGACGATGTGCGCAACCGAACTGCCGATCGCCGACGACTGCCGGCGTGCCGCGTCCTCGGTGGCCCACGACAACGAGGACGCCACATCGTCGCGCGCGGCGCGCAGCATCTCCACCTCGGCACGAGCCGCCGCCACGGTCGCGGCACTGCGAGCGGCGTGCGCCCACCAGCCCAGGGCGATCCCCAGGGCGAGGCCGACGACGAGCGAGAGGGCGGCAGCAGTCATGTCGTCGATGGTGTCGGACACCCCCGACAAGTTCGGCCGGACCGCGGGCGACGGGCACTATCGGTCGTCGGAACCGCTCCGCTCGTCCGGGCCGCTCCGCGCGCCGGCCTCGAAGTCGAGCAGCCACTGCTTGGTGGGCAGGCCGTAGCGGAAACCGCCGAGGCTTCCGTCGCTGCGCTTCACCCGGTGGCAGGGCACGAACAGGGCAGCCGCGTTGCGCGCGCAGGCGGCTGCCGCGGCCCGGACCGCCGCCGGCTGACCGGCCAGTTCGGCGAAGCGGGTGTAGGTGACGGGGTTCCCGGCCTCGACCAGGCGCAGGGCGTCCCAGGCCGGACCGAGGAAGGTCCCGCCGGAACGTTGGACGACCGGAATCCGCGACGGCGCGGCGAGATCGCCGTCGTAGTACGCCGACACGGCGTCGGTGATGGTGCCGAGCGCGGCGGACGGCTGGATCGATTCCGGTCGTAGCGCGCGGTGGACGAGCGCCGTCAGGTAGGCGGGATCGTCGGTCCACCCCGACGCCAGGACCCGGTGGTCGGGATCGGCGACGACGGTGAACGCCCCGTTGGGAGTGGTGACGGTGGCGTAGCCGCCGACTGTCGTTGTGTGGCCGATGGATTGGGCACTCCCCGGTTCAGGGGTGTCGGGCCCGGAGGTGGCGGGGGTGGTGGCCGGTGCGGACATTGTCGCTCCTTGCGGATCGCTGGGATGTGATCGGAGAAGGGATCGCTACGAGATGCCGGTCATCGGAGTCTGCTCACCGCTCGTCACACGGCCTGTCCGGCGGCGTCGAGTCGGTGTCGCCACAGGTGCATGGTCGCGTACGAGCGCCACGGCGCCCAGTGCCGCGTGTCCCGCAGATCGATCCCGAGGTCGGCGGCAGCCCGGACGACCACGAGGTCGTTCGTGAGCAGGACGTCGGGATCGCCGGTGACTCGCATCGTGACGATGTCGGCGGTCCAGGGGCCGATGCCGGGCAACTCGAGAAGCTGGGCACGAAGATCAGACGCATCGACCCCCACATGCGGTTCCACCCGACCTTCGGCGAGTGCCGCCGCGACGCCGATCACGGCATCGATCCGCCGCCGCGGGCCGCGGAGGACCTCGTGTCCACGGGCGGCGATGACACCCGGCGTCGGGAAGGACTTCGACGCCGGACCGTCGACTGTCGTCGCCGTCTCGGACGGGGTGGCGAAGGCGTCGCCGACCGGTTCGCCGAGGGCCTCGACGAGCCGGTTCACCTGGTTGCGCGCGGCGGCGAGACTCACCTGCTGACCGAGCATGGTCCGGATGATCGTCTCGGCCGGGTCGAGGCTGCCGGGCGCACGGAGGCCCGGCGCCTGGCGCAGCAGCCGCTGCATCGTGGCGTCGGCGGCCAGTGCGTCCTCGGCCGCGGTGATGTCGGCGTCGAGGTCGAGCAGACGCCGGATCCGGTTGACCGCGACCCCCACGTCACGCATGTCCAGTCCGTGAAGGGCGACGACGGCGTGGTCGTCCTGCGGCTCCACCTCCGCCGACGCCGTTCGGTGGGGTAGGGCGAGGACCCGGCGGTAACGCCAGCCGTGCGGACTGTCCGGGGCGTCGACGACGGATTCGACCCCGGCCACGGCGTGCGCGTCCAGGAACCAGCGCATCCATGGCCAGCGATAGGGCGCGCGGAACGGCAGGCGCAGGGTGACGCTTCCCGGGGCGGAATCGGTGCCGATCGCATCCTTCCTGCGGCTGTGCAGGCGTCGAAGCTCGGTGGGGGTGAGTCCGAAAACGGCGCGGACGGTGTCGTTGAACTGGCGCACGCTGGCGAATCCGGCGGCGAACGCGACGTCGGTCATCGGCATCGTCGTGCACTGGATGAGCACGCGGGCGTTGGTGGCGCGATGTGCTCGGGCGAGCGCGAGCGGCCCGGCTCCGAGATGCCGGGTCAGCACGCGGGTGAGGTGCCGGGGTGAATACCTCAGACGCGCCGCGAGTCCGTCGACCCCTTCGCGCTCGACGACGCCGTCGGCGATGAGCCGCATCGCGCGAGCCGCCATGTCGGCGTTGATGTTCCACAGCGGGGACCCCGGAACGGCGTCGGGTGCGCAGCGTCGGCAAGCACGGAAACCCTGCTGCTGGGCGGCCGCCGCGGTGAGGACGAACGCCACGTTGGCGGGCCGGGGGGTCTGTGCCGGACACGACGGACGGCAGTAGATGCCGGTGGTGCGGACCGTCACGAAGAACTGACCGTCGAAGCGGGCGTCGCGGGCCTGCACTGCGCGATAACACCGGTCGAAGTCCGGCGCGAAACCCCCGGTGTCGGGTTCTGTTGCGGTGCCTGTGCTCACCCGTCCACTGTGTCATCCGTCGACGTCCCGGTCTGGCGGGAATCGGACATCGCGACGGCATCCCACTGAGCGGACGAAAAGTGTGATCTGGGTTACATGTCTGTGGCAGCATGGCGCCATGACCACCCGGTTCGATGGCCGCCGCAGAAGTCGGCACGACGACCAGTCCCTGTCCGGACTCCCCGCGTGGGGGCTGGAGATGATGATGGGCCTCTACGGCCCGGAGACGATCAGGCGTGCCTGCGCCGAGGAAACCGAGCTCGGCATCACGGCGCGGACCGAGCGGGTCGCCCCGGCCGCCGGATGCGCTCCGTCGTCGGCCGAGCCCCCGCCGCGATCGGACGCCGGGCCAGCCGGGCGCGACGACACCCCGGTCGTCTTCAACCAGGTCGACGCCGAACTCGAGGCCATCAACTCGCTGGTTCGCTACCTCGGACGGAAATTCCGCCGCCGCTGATCATGTCGTCGGACGGACCACATGTTCGTACGACCGTCGCCGCGTCGATGTCGCATTGTCATGCCGATGTGTGAGGATCCTCGGGTGACCGACAGCTCGGACGATCAGCGCGCGGACGACTCGTCCGCCGACGCAAGACCAGACACCACCAAGGTCGGTGCCGACGCCGTCCTCGGCGGCGATGCGGTGCTCGGCGGCGGTGAGAAGACGTATCCGACCCGGCTCCAGGTGATGATGACCGGCCTGCGGTCGTGCGCGACGGTCGGCGCGCAGATCGTGTTGGTGGCCGCCGCGCTGTGGGTGCTGTTCTGGTTGCTCGGCAAGTTCTGGGTGATCCTCTTGCCGGTCCTCCTGGCCATCATCGCGTGCACGATCCTGTGGCCGCCGGTGCGGTGGATGCGCAACAAGGGCGTGCCGGCCGCCGCGGCGTCGTTCCTGATGATGCTCATCGGACTGGGTGTGTTCGCCGGTGTGATCGGGCTGATCGTCCCGTCGGTCGTCGACCAGGCGCCCGAGCTGGCGAGCCGCGCGACCGATGGTGTGGAGCGTCTGCAGGACTGGGTGCAGGGTCCGCCGCTGAACGTCGACGACCAACAACTCGACAACATGGTGAGCACCATCACCGACCGACTGCAGTCGAGCGCGTCGACCATCGCGGCCGGCGTGTTCAGCGGCGTCGGAACGGCGACGTCGCTGCTGATCACGATGTTCACCTCGCTCGTGCTGGTGTTCTTCTTCCTCAAGGACGGTCCGAAGTTCGTGCCGTGGCTCGACCGCACCGTCGGCAAGCCCTCGGGCAACCACCTCGGTGAGGTGCTGACCCGCATGTGGAACAGCCTCGGCGGCTTCATCCGCACACAGGCGATCGTGAGTTTCGTCGACGCCGCGCTGATCGGTCTCGGTCTGTTCATCCTGGGCGTCCCGTTGGCTTCTGTGCTGGTGGTCATCACCTTCCTCGGCGGATTCATCCCGATCGTGGGTGCCTTCGTCGCCGGCGCGCTCGCGGTGTTGATCGCACTCGTGTCCAACGGTCTGACCACGGCCCTGATCGTGCTGGGCATCATCCTCGCGGTGCAGCAACTCGAGGGGAACGTGCTCCAGCCGTGGTTGCAGTCGAAGTCGATGGATCTGCACGCGGTGATCGTGCTGTTGTCGGTGACCCTGGGCGGCACGCTGTTCGGTATCACGGGCGCGTTCCTCGCGGTTCCCGCGGTGGCCTCGCTCGCCGTTGTGCTCCGCTACCTGAACGAGCAGATCGCCGAGCGGGCCGGCGAGTCGTTGCCACCCGCGAACACACCGGTGACGACCCAGGTCGGTGTTCCGAACGATGACCCGCCGAAGGATCCACCGAACCCGGTGAAGGGGTTGCTCGACCGGGACTGACTCCTCGGACCGACGCCCCGCCGGGCGTCGCGCTGCCTGCCGATAGACTGGGCGCCCGTGAGTCTCACCCTGGGAATCGTCGGTCTGCCCAACGTCGGTAAGTCGACCCTGTTCAATGCCCTGACCCGTAACGACGTCCTCGCGGCGAACTACCCGTTCGCGACGATCGAGCCGAACGTCGGCGTGGTCGAACTGCCGGACAGCCGCCTGGGCCGCCTCGCGGAGATCTTCGGCAGCGAGCGGATCCTGCCCGCCACGGTTTCCTTCGTCGACATCGCCGGCATCGTGAAGGGTGCGTCGGAAGGTGAGGGCATGGGCAACCAGTTCCTCGCCAACATCCGCGAAGCCGACGCCATCTGCCAGGTGGTCCGGGTGTTCGACGACGGTGACGTCGTCCACGTCGACGGTCGCGTCGATCCCTTCGCCGACATCGAGGTCATCGAGACCGAGCTGATCCTGGCCGACATGCAGACGCTCGAGAAGGCCATCCCGCGTCTGGAGAAAGACGCGCGCAAGAACAAGGACCTGGCCGAGACCCTCGCTGCCGCCAGGAAGGCGCAGGAGATCCTCGACACCGGCAAAACACTGTTCTCGCAGAAGGATTCGTTCGACCTGGCGTCGGTGCGCGAGCTGCACCTGATGACCGCGAAGCCGTTCCTCTATGTCTTCAACTCCGACGAGGGTGTGCTCACCGACGACGCCCGTAAGGCGGAGCTGCGCGCCGCCGTCGCACCCGCCGACGCGGTGTTCCTCGACGCCAAGGTCGAGAGCGAACTCCTCGAACTCGACGAGGAGGACGCCCAGGAGCTGCTCGACTCGATCGGGCAGGACGAGCCGGGCCTGACCTCGTTGGCGCGCGCCGGTTTTCACACCTTGGGCCTGCAGACCTACCTCACGGCCGGCCCCAAGGAATCCCGTGCCTGGACCATCCACCAGGGCGACACCGCGCCCAAGGCGGCCGGTGTCATCCACACCGACTTCGAAAAGGGCTTCATCAAGGCCGAGATCGTCTCGTTCGACGACCTCGACGCCGCCGGCTCGATGGCCGCGGCCAAGTCCGCCGGCAAGGTGCGCATGGAGGGCAAGGACTACGTCATGAAAGACGGTGACGTCGTCGAGTTCCGGTTCAACGTATAGGCAAACGATGACTTCCGTGCCGCCGAACGACGAGCTCTACCTCGCGGGCGGTTGCCTGTGGGGTGTGCAGGCATTCGTCGCGACGCTGCCGGGTGTGACCTTCACCGAGGCCGGCCGGGCCAACGGCACGAGCCACACCCTCGACGGTGAGTACGACGGCTACGCCGAATGCGTGCGGACCCGGTTCGATCCGGCTGTCGTGAGCGTCGAGCAGTTGGTCTCGTATCTCTTCGAGATCATCGACCCGTACAGCGTGAACCGACAGGGTCCCGACGTCGGCGAAAAATACCGCACTGGTGTGTATTCCGACCGGCCCGAGCACCTCGACCAGGCGCGACTCTTCATCGGTGCGCGGGCCGACGCGGATCGCATCGCCGTCGAGGTGCTCCCGCTGACGAACTACGTCCGTAGCGCCGACGAGCACCAGGATCGGCTCGCGCGGTTTCCGAAGAGCGCGTGCCACCTACCGCACGAGCTGCTGACCAAGTACCGCGTCTGACGAAGCGACCGCCAGACCTCGACTCGACAGCCAGACCTCGATCGAAGTCCATCGGTCGAGATGAGGTTCGTCGGACGAGTCGTATCCGGCAGCGGCGCCCACTAGCGTGACCTCCATGCCCATCACACTCGAGAACGTCGCCATCGCCGTGCGTGACCTCGATGCCGCGATCGCCTTCTTCACCGACCTCGGTCTCGACGTCATCGGCCGGGACACGGTCCGCGGGGAGTGGGCCGACACGGCGGTCGGGCTCGACGGCAACCACGTGAAGGTGGCGATGCTGCAGACCCCCGACGGTCACGGGCGGCTCGAACTGTTCGAATACATCCACCCCGAGGCCATCGAGACGCCACCCACGCAACCCAACGACATCGGGATGCACCGCGTCGCGTTCTCGGTCGACGACATCGACGAGGCCCTCGAGGTGGCGGCACGGCACGGGTGTCATCCCGTGCGCGGCGTCGCCACCTATGAGGACGTGTACAAACTGACCTACGTGCGCGGGCCGAGCGACATCCTCGTCATGCTCGCCCAACGACTCTCGCCGGGCTGATCCGGCGCAGCTCGGGTCACGGGTTCTGACCGAAGGGGCTGCCGCCGAACGGCAACGGGGAACCGCCCGATCCGCTGCCGGATTCCGGCACCGTCGTCTCCTGCTCGTCGACGGCACTGCCCAGCTTCACCTGGACCGTCCGGGCACCCGAACCGGAACCGATGGTCACCGGCACGGTCTCACCCGGCTCGTGGGTGAGGATCTGCGCCATCAGGTCGGCGTAGTCGGAGACGGTGGTGTCCCCGACCTTGGTGATGACGTCGCCCTGCCGGATACCCGCATCTGCCGCGGGCCCGCCACGCTGCACCGACGAGACGGTCGCGCCCTCGGTCCGGTCGCCCGCCGACAGTGAACCCGACACTCCCATCACGGGTTTGGTTGCCTGACCGTCCTGCAATAGTTGGTTGGCGATGCGCTTGGCGGTGTTGATCGGGATCGCGAAACCCAACCCGAAGGACTGCGGCCCACCGGACGCGGCTTGGCCGGTGTCCACCGCCGAATTGACCGCGATCACCTGCCCCTGCAGATTCACCAGTGGCCCACCGGAATTGCCCGGGTTGATGGGGGTGTCGGTCTGCAGACCGTTGTACACGGTGAGCGACGAGCCACTGGCGTCGCCGGCGGTCACCGTCCGCGACAGCGCGCTGACGATGCCGGAGGTCACCGTGTTGGTCAGGCTGTCCGGGCTGCCGACGGCGACCACCTGCTGGCCGACCTTCAATGCGTCCGAGTCACCGAGTGCCGCCGGGGTCAGGCCCGACGCACCCTCGAGCTTGATGACCGCGAGATCGTACGACGGGGCGTTGCCGGTGACGGTGGCGTTGTGCTGATGCCCGTCGCCGGTGGTGACGACGATCGTGCTGCCGGAGCCGGCCCCGGCGACGACGTGGTGGTTCGTCAGGACGTAACCGTCGGGGGAGAGGACGATACCGCTGCCCACCGCCGTGCCGTTCGCGGTCTGGACCTTGATGTCGGCCGTCGACTTCGACGCCACGCTCGCGGCATACGTCACCGAACCGGGTTGCGCGTCGGCGGCGTTGGCCGCGGCGGCCGGTTGCGAGTTGAGGATCGGTACCGACGCGGCGTCGTGCCCGAGCAGCGAACTGCCTCCCATGCCGACGGCGCCGCCGAGCAGTCCCGCGAGGAGCGCGGTGACGATGATCGGCTTCGTCACGCCGGCCCGCTGCCGCGCGACCGGAGGAGGCGGCGGGGGTGAGACGAATGGCGGCGGGGTGGCCTGCGGGTTCATCGCCCAGGGCCCGGGCGGCGGCACCGGTCCGCGCGGCGGCGCAAAGGGTTCGGTGATCGGGTCGTGGTCGTCGTCGGGAATGGGGGTCTGGGGCGTGTTCACGACACCACGATGCCTGCGCCTCATGTGAACAGGGCTACGGAAATCCTGCGGATTTGCTGACAAGCTCGACGCGGACTCTCAGGTGTCTCTGACCTGTCCACTGCGGATTTCCCGCGCCACGAGATATCAGTGTCGACCGAATGTGGTTCCGCGGTAATGTGACCCGCCGACCACCCGCATCCGACTCAACCCTCGAGGACAGTGACATTTCCATCGACCACGCGATCATCGCGGATCTCGACGATGCCGCCGGCACTCTCGCCGCCGCTTTCGACGCCTATCCCTGGACTCGATGGTCCATTCCCGAGGACGGCTATCGGGAACGGTTGCACCGACTACAACGGATGTATCTGGGATACGCCTTCGACCACGGTGTCGTGCTGGTCACCACGGACCGGTGCGGCGTGATCGCCCTGCTGCCCCCGGATGTGCCGGAGCCGGATGGACAGTTTCAGGCCGAAGCGGCCGCCCTGCACGCCGATCGGCTGGCCGCGGTCGCCCGGGCCGAGACCCCTGCGCACCCGGCAGGCGCATGGAACCTGGCGACACTCGGAGTCCACCCGGACCGCCAGGGCAAGGGGCTGGGAAGTGCGCTGGTCCGCGCCGGACTCGCCGCGGTCGACGACAGGACTCCTCCTCCGGGTGCGTGCGTCGCGCTCGAGACCTCCGACGATCGCAATGTGATGATCTACGAACGTGCCGGGTTCGTCGTCACCGCAACGACTCCGGTCGACACGGGCCTCGTCGTCCATTCGATGCTCCGCGATCCGGATGACGGCGGGTTGTCGGCGACCGTGTGAGGACACTGCTAGCGTTCGGTCGATGGCGGACTTCGAGTTGACCGACGACGACCTGCGGGTCGTCGTGCGCTGTGCCACGGAGTGGGCCGAAGAAGTGCTGCCGGTCTTCGAGCGAACGCGACCCGACGACCCGCGTCCCCGCGCGGCCATCGAGGCGGCCCGGGAATTCGCCGCCGGCGCAAGCAGATCGACGCGCCAGCGGACGGCCGCCTTTGCGGCGCATCGTGCCGCGAAGGACGCCCCGTCGGAAACCGCCCGACTGGCCGCCCAAGCCGCGGGCGACGCCGCGGCGGCGGCATATCTGCATCCGATCGCGAAAGCGCATCAGGTCGGTCACATCCTGCGGGCCGCGGCGAACCGGGTGTACATCGCCGAGCTCGAGAACGGCGGAGACCCGGCGGTGGGGAACGAGATGGTCGAGGCCGTGTGCAACCGGACACCACCCGAGCTCATCGATGTGCTGTGTCGCTACCCGGAACCGGGTGCCGGGGCATCGCGGGCGGCCCGCCTGATGGCCGAACTCGACAGCCGGCTGCGGGCGTCGCGCAGACGGACGACTGGGACGCCTGACTGAGACGAATGGCCGCTCGGCCACGTCAAATCCACTGTGCAGGAACAACCTGACGACCTTCCGGGTGAAAGTTGCACATCGTGCGCCGTTCGTCGTCGATACTGCATCGGTGACTCCTTCCAGACGAACCGTGCTCGCCGCGGCCATCGTGGTCCTGCTCGCGGTGGCCGGGCTTCTCGTCCCGACGCCGGCGAGCAGTGCCGCCGCGCCCTCGGGTTGGCGGTACACGATGGTCGCGTTCAGCAATGCGAGTGCGCGCGACATGGACGTGTACGAGTCCTCAGACGGCCTCGAGTACACCCTGGTGCGCAGGTCCGCGTACCGGCCGCCGACGGGCTACGTCCGGGATGCGAGCATCTTCCGGCACACCGACGGCTGGTATTACGTGACGTACACGACCGCCGACGGGGCGAGTATCGGGTTCGCGCGCAGCCGCGACCGCGTCAACTGGAACTTCCTGTACAACTGGCCGGTGCCGCTGTGCTGTGCGTTCCTGCCGGGGACCGGTGACGGCAAGGGATTCGGCTCGAGCGGATCAGGTTCGTCCGGCTCGTCCGGGTCGGCGGGTTCGAGTGACGGTCCGTCGTTGTCGCCGTTCACGACCAAGGCTTGGGCGCCCGAATGGTTCGTGGAGGGTGGCCGGGTCAACGTGATCCTGTCGATGTCGACCGGTGGTGGTTTCGTCCCGTACGTGATGACGGCGCTCGATCCTGGGCTGCGGATGTGGAGTCCGCCCGTGCCGCTGTTGAGCATCGGCGCCGACCACATCGACACCACGGTCATCAAGGTCGGGCCGATCTATCATGCATTCACCAAGAACGAGACGCGAAAGTTCATCGAGCACGCGGTCTCGGGCTCGCTGTACGGGCCCTACCGGTTCGTGCCGCCGGGCAACTGGGGTCGTCTCGTGGAGGGTCCGGCCGTCGTCCAGCTACCGAACGGCGCCTGGCGGATGTACCTCGACGCCTACCGGAACGGTCGATATCTGTACTCCGACAGCACCGATGGGATGCGCACCTGGTCGCCGGTGAAACAGATCCCGGGCATCTCCGGGACGGTCCGCCACGTCGGAGTGATGCGCGAGCGCGCCTGACGGCGACGGGGCCGTACGCCGCCGCGACACGACGCATCGGTCTCGTACGTGCGTCAACCGTCGTGCTCGGTGAGATTCGGCACGGTGCCGAGAAGCCGACGGGCACCTAGTCTCGGTGACGTCGGGGGTGTTTTGCCCGTTTCTCGAGAGGTTCCGATGAGTACATCTGTCCTGCCCCCGCTGGTCGACGTCGCCTGGTTGCGGGAGCGGCTCGACGACCCCACCGTGGTCATCGTCGATGCGACCACCCATCTCCCGATTCCGAAAGAGGGGCCATATGTCCCCGAATCGGGAGCGGAGTCCTTTCGCGCGGAACACATCCCGGGTGCGGTGTTCGCCGATCTGCTGACCGACTTCGCCGACGCCGACAGCCCCGAACCGTGGACGGTCCCGTCATCCGAGCAGTTCGCCACGGCCGCATCGGCGTTGGGGATCGGAGACGGGGCGACCGTCGTGGTGTACGACCAGCTCGAGGGGTTCTGGGCAACGCGCTTCTGGTGGCACCTGCGACTCGAGGGTTTCGACGCCGTGACCGTGCTCGACGGCGGCCTGCCGGCCTGGAAGGCGGCCGGCGCCCCGGTGACCGATGCCGAGTCGACCGTCACCCCGCGTACTTTTCACGGGACGCGTCGTCCCGAACTGTTGCGCTCGACCACGGAGGTCGCTGCCGCGCTTGATGATCCGTCGACGCTGCTGGTCAACGTCCTCGACGAGGCGACTTATCGGGGTGAGACCACCACGTACGCCCGTCAGGGCCACATCCCGGGATCGGTGAATCTCCCGGTGTTCTCGATCCACGACGCCGAGACCGGCGACCTCCGCCCGGTCGAGGAGCTACGCCGGGAATTCGAAGCGGCCGGGTTGCTGGCCGACGACACCAAGGTCGTGACGTACTGCGGAGGCGGCATCGCGGCCACCGGGATCGCGCACGCGCTCGCCCTCGTCGGTCGCGACGACGTCGCGGTCTACGATGGATCGATGACTGCGTGGGCCAACGACCCGTCGCTCCCGCTGGTCACCGGACCGGAACCGCGTTGACGACGCCGGGCCGCTCCAGCGGTCTGGCGCTACGCGTGAATTCGCGTCCCCCTCAGCAGGATCGAAGGGCACATTGCCCTTCGACCCTGCTCACGGGGACGAGCTTTTCCGGGCCGGCCGGCCGCTCCCCAGGGTGCGAGTAAAGCGAGCCTCGAAGGCTAATGGCTACAGGAACATTCCCACCAGACCCTTCGAGGCTCGTCGCTATCGCTCCTCGCACCTCAGGGAGCGGGGGTCGCGCACCTAGCACCTCAGTATCTGCGGCCTGGCGCCCGTCGTGCACCACGAAAGCACTCTGCTCCCTGAGGAGCGAGCCTGCGAGCGTCACGAAGGGTTACGCAACCCTCGGTCGCCGGACCCTTCGTGACGCGACCTCCGCAAGCTCCGGGCGCTCCTCAGGGAGCGGAGGGGGTTCGCGCTTTTCCGCCTCGGGAGTGGAGGGCCAGGTCTCAGCCGACGGTGATCGCGTCGAGGCGCTGCCGGATGAAGTCTCCGGACACCACCGGTTCGAGTCCGGCGCGGCGGCCCACGGGTGGGGCGACGGGGGAGACGAGGGCGTCGTGATCGAGTTCGTAGAAGAAGATCAGCGAGACGAGGTCTTCGGCGGGTGCGTCGGGTTGCGGTGGCAGGACGCGGTGCCGGCCCGCGGGCCAGCGCCCGGCCGACCAGTACTCGAGGATGTCCCCGATGTTGACGGTCAGGGCGTCGGCGTTCCACGGTGCGTCGGCCCACCCCGAATGCTCGCTGTAGACCTGTAATCCACCGGCGCCGGGTTCGCGGTCGAGGATGGTGACGGTGCCGAAGTCGGTGTGCGGTCCGATGCGGAACTGGCCGGGTTCGGGGGTTCCGACGTCGTGCAGCGGCGGGTAGTGATTGATGTTGGACGACCACGTCGGCTTCGACGCGAGGTCGCGGAACGGATTGTCCGGGCCGACGAGGCCGAGTGCGGCGGCCATGAGCGCCAGCAGGTCGTCGGACAGCCGCCGCATCTGAGACGTCCACGCAGTGAACAGTTCTCGCAGTTCGGGCGTTTCCGCCGGCCAGACGTCGGGGGCGAACCAGTACCCGTCGATCTCGGGTATGCCCACCGGCGTCTGCGCGCCGGAGGTGAACGATTCCTTCAGGTCCGGCGGGGTCTCGGTGCCCTCGGCGAAACCGTTGGCCTCCTTGCCGGGACCGATCCAGCCGCGGCCGCCGACACCGGCGGAGTACCGGCTCTTGACGTCGGCCGGGAGAGCGAAGAACCGACGGGCCGCCGCGCGAAGGGAGCTCGGCAACTCGGGATCAAGTCCGTGCCCCGTGACGAGCAGGAACCCGGCCTGCTGCAGGGATTCATCGACAGCGGCGCAGACCCGTTGCGCGGCAGCACCTCCGGCCTGCCACTCCCGAAGGTCGACGGTGAGCACCGGGCTGTCGGTCATGACATCTCCACGTTCTCGTCGGCCGGGGCGACCCCGATGTCCTCGTTCCACACCGCAGGATTGGCCGCGATGTAGGACGACATCATCTCCGAGCACCGCTCGTCGTCGAGCACGATGACCTCGACACCGTGCTCACGCAACCAGTCCTCTCCGCCGTAGAACGAGGTGTGTTCGCCGATGACGACCGTGCCGATGCCGAATTGGCGGATGAGGCCGGAGCAGTACCAGCACGGCGACAGGGTCGTCACCATGATCGTCGGCCCGTAATCCCGTTGCCGCCCCGCGGCGCGGAAGGCATCCGTCTCGCCGTGGGCCGACGGATCGTCGGCCTGCACGCGCCGATTGTGGCCCGCGCCGAGCAGCGTGCCATCGGCCGCGAAGAGGGCCGCACCGATCGGGATGCCGCCCTCGTCGAGGCTCATCCGTGCCTCCCGGTAGGCGACGTCGAGCATCCCGGACACGTCGAGACCGGCATGGCCGGGCAGCGAAATCGTCATGCTTCGAGAGTGCCGGGTGGCTCCGACGGTGACAACTGACAGATCGTCGTACTGCGGCCGAGGCCGCCGGTGCATATTGTCTTCGTCCATGACGCTCGATCGACCCCCGACGGATACCGCCACCCCGACGCTTCGGGAGATCCTCGACGACCACCTGGCGGTCGCCGAGCCGCGGGTCCTGAGCGGCCACGAACGTCTCGACGCACCGGTGCGGTGGGTGCATTCGAGCGAGATATACGAGATCGGGCCGCTGCTCACCGGCGGCGAGTTGCTGCTCACGACGGGGCTCGGTCTGCGCGGACTCGATGCCGGCACCCGCAAGCACTATGTGCAGGACCTGTCGCAGCGCGGGGTCGCGGCGGTCGCGATCGAAGTGGGTCGGACGTTCGAGGCGGTACCCGAGGAGATGGTGCGGGCGGGATCGGCGGTCCGGCTGCCAATCATCGAACTCCGGGCGGTGGTCCCCTTCATCGACGTGTGCCGAGCGGTCAACACCGCGATCGCCGCCCGCGAGGTCGACGAGTTACGAGTCCGTTCGACTCTCGTGGAGTCACTCCACGACGACCTGGCGGCCGGAGCGGGGGTCGCGCCGATGCTCGGTCATGTGGCCGAAACCCTGCATGCGCCTGTCGTTCTCGTGTCCACATCCGGGGCGCTGCTGTCCGCGCACGGTGTCGACGACGACTCGGCGGCGTGGCGGGTCGTCGACCGGGCCGTGTCGGAGGCCACGGTCCACAGCAAGGGACGTCCGATCGCCCGGCTGATCGTGGGCGAGCGCACCGACGCCGGCCCGATCCCGTTCGCGCAGAGTCTGTTGCGTGCGGCCGCCGGTCCGGTGGCGGTCGGCCTGACCCGGACCGGGGTCCGGGGTTCGGCCCTGGCCGCGCGGCTCGTCGAAGACCTGGTCGACGGCAGACCGATGCGACCAGCGGATCTGCGGGCACGCCTGGCCGCCGCGGGGGTGTCCGTGGGGGCGCCCACCGTGGTGGTGCCCCTTGCGGCGGAGGCCCCCGACCCGCGGATGGCCGATGCCGCGGTCGCCGGCGCCGAGTTGGATTCGGTGGCACGCAGCATCGTCGACGCCACGGTCTACGCACTGGCCGCGGTGCCGGCCGGGGGAGGAGAGGGCGCCACCGACCCGGTCGACCGGGTGGCGTCCTCGTTGACACGGCAGGGCAACCGAATCGGACGCACCACGGTCGTCGTCGGAAACCCCTGTGTCATCGACGATGTCGGGCCCGGCGCGGATGTGGCGTCCGTCCTCTCCGCCGCACTGCGCCGATGCGGGCGGCAACTCGGGCTCGCGGCGTCCACCGCCGCGGGCCTCGGGACGGGACGACGGGTGTTCACCTCGCGCGAACTCCTCGTCGACGAGGCGATCGGTGCGCTGGATCCCGCTCTTCGGACGGAGCTGCGGTCCCTGGTGGAACCACTCGTCGCGGCCGATGGACGCTCCTCGTCGGACCTCGTCCGGACCCTGGCGGTGCACCTGGCGCACGGCTGCAGCGCGACGCGGTCGGCTGCGGCGCTCCACATCGGCAGGCAGAGCCTCTATCAGCGGCTCGAACGGATCCGGACTGTGCTCGGTTTCGACCCCACCGACCCGGCCGTCTACGCGTCGACGATGCTGGCCCTCCGTTCGGTGACCCGCGAGGTTCACCAGGTGGCTCACCAGTTGTAGTCGAGGAACTTCCCGTCGAAGGTCACGACCACGCGGTCGCCGTTCGGGTCGGGCCGGCGTCGGATGTCGACGTTGAAGTTGATGGCGCTCATGATGCCGTCGCCGAACTCCTCGTGGATGAGTGCCTTCAGCGCGGGCCCGTAGACGTCGAGCGCCTCGTAGAAGCGGTAGATGGTGGGATCGCTCGTCGCCGCCTCGTCGGGTGTACGCGTCGGCTGTTGCCGCAGACTCTCGGCGACGCCCTCGCCGAGGCCGAGCAGTTCCACCACGGCGGTGGCCTTCGTGGCCGGGACCGGATGTTTGCCCAGCAGCGCAGCGACGGTCCAGACCAGCGGGGCGTCGATCTTCTCGGCAATTGTCGCCCACGTCAGTCCCTGGCGAATTCGCGCGGCGTTGATCAGCTCTGCGGCATCGGTTTTCGGCATGATCGGGGTGGTCATCGTCATCTCCATCGATAGTGTTGGACCACACCCACATTGCCCATCGGCGGGCACGATGCCAAGTCGAGTCAGCGACTTTCGGCAGTGTTCACACGATCGACACGCCCACCGCCGACCGCGACGACACCAGAACTTCACACCGCGACCTGGACCGAGTGAGGGCGGTGTAACAGGGAGACTCGTCGATGACACCGAACGGACATGTGGCCTCGGTTCCATGGGCGCATCAACTGAGGAGTTCGAGGAGAACCACATGTCCTATGTGAAACCGTCCGAATTCGCGGTGAAGATGGTCGACGCCGGCGAGTCCAAGGCGTTCATGTCCACCCGCGACACCCTGATCAGGGCGTTCATGGCCGGCGCGATCCTGGCTCTGGCCGCGGCCTTCGCGGTGACCGTCACCGTGCAGACCGGCCAGCCGCTGGTCGGTGCGCTGTTGTTCCCGGTCGGCTTCATCCTGCTCTACCTGATGGGATTCGACCTGCTCACCGGTGTGTTCACGCTGGTGCCACTCGCACTGCTCGACAAGCGACGAGGAGTCACGGTCCGGTCGATGCTGCGCAACTGGGGTCTGGTGTTCCTCGGGAACTTCCTCGGCGCCATCCTGGTCGCGGTGATGATGGCGGTCATCCTGACCTATGGATTCAGCGTCGCACCCGACGAGGTGGGACAGCGGCTCGGCGAAATCGGCCACAGCCGTACCGTCGGTTACGCCGAGCACGGCGCCGCCGGCATGCTGACGCTGTTCATCCGCGGCGTGCTGTGCAACTGGATGGTGTCCACCGGTGTCGTCGCCGCGATGATGTCGACATCCCTGCCCGGCAAGGTGATCGGGATGTGGATGCCGATCATGCTGTTCTTCTACATGGGCTTCGAGCACTCGATCGTCAACATGTTCCTCTTCCCCTCGGGTCTCATGCTCGGCGGTGACTTCTCGATCGCCGACTACCTCGTCTGGAACGAGATCCCCACGGTGATCGGCAATCTCGTCGGCGGACTCACCTTCGTCGGTCTGACGCTGTACTTCACCCATGTACGGACCGCTCCGGATCGTCGACCCCCCGCCCACGACGCGACGACCGAGGTCGACGTGGCCGCGCCGGTCCGTACGACGACCGCTTAGTCCCGACGCCGACCCGTATGACGTCGTGCCCGCATTCCGGGCACGACGCCATACTGTTCGGCAGGGTCATACGGCTGTCGCCGAATCCGGCTCGGCCGGGTCGTCCTGGAGAGCGCGGGCGTACCAGGCGCCCAGGCCGAGCAGGATGAGTCCGGTCACGATGAACACGATCACGCGGAAGATTCCGTCGAGGGTGGCCAGGTCGAAGAGGAACAGTTTCGCCATCGCCGCGGCGACGAGGACGAGACCCCCGGTGACCGCGGCGGTACGTGCGGCACCGGTGCGACGCCGGGCATAGGCCAGCGCCGTCCCCGCGAGGACCATCCAGCAGGTTGTCGCCAGCACGTGACCGGCGAGGAAGCCGTCCGACCCGGCGACCAGGACGCCCGCGGTCACACTGATCGCGGTGAGTGCGTAGACGACGACCACTCCGGCGGCGATATGGGCTGCGCGCGAAACTTTCTCGTCGGTGAGGCGGGCCCACCCGGCGGCCAGGACCAGGGCGCCGGCGGCCGCGAACACACTCGCCACGACGATCCCCAGAGACGCGTCCCGTCGCATCAGGTCCGCATCGGCGAGCACATACGGCGGCGCCGCGTCGAGCAGCGCCGCGAAACCGATGGCCCACAGGACCGAGCCACCGGCTAGGAGTACCCGCGAGGTCGTCGACCGTGTCCGGGCGACAAGCGCGGTCACCGTTGCCAGGCCGAGCAGGACGGTGACCGCCACCGTGCCGTCGAACGCCACCAGAACGGCGACGAACAGCAGCAGAAGGGCGGTCGCGGACCAGATCTGCGCAACGACGTCGGGCACGCGCGGGGTGGAGCCGGTACGCGAGTCGGGAAGCCCCGATCCGATCAACACGGTTCCGATCAGCGCGCCGGCGATGCAGGTCTGCAGGATCACCGCGCCCGGCATGTCCATCACCGCTCCGGCGAACAACGCGGGGATGGTCGTCGCACTCGCCAGACCGGCCAGCGTCTCCCGGAACTGCGTGGTGGGCATCGCGATCAGGGCGCCGGCGACCCCCAGCACGACGACCACGACGACCGCGGCCGCGAAGACGGTGTCGGCGGCACCGGCCGACGTCCACCCGGCCAGCGCGAGGACACCGACCAGGGTCAACGGAATCGTGGGCGCGGCGAGCCGTACGGCATGCAACCAGATCCAGTCGCGACCGAGCTGGACCCACGCCGAACCGGCGGCGAGGACCACCATGAACGCGATGAGGGTGGTGTCCAGTCCGCCGGTGAGCACCGGTGCCAGAGCGATCAACGGCACGACGACGAGCAGCCCCAGGTGTTCGCTGCGCCACCGATGGGCCAGCGCGAGCCCAGCCGCGGCGACGAGTCCCGCGACGCCGAGGCCCACGACGATGGGCAACCAGTCGTAGATCTTGGTCGCGGCCAGGACGTCGAGGTAACCCGCCGCGATGCCGGTGGCCGTCAGCGCGATGGCACCGATCCGGCCGTCGGCCCGCCCGCGCAACCACATCCCGCCGGCGACGAGCGCTGCGGCGAGGACCGCGCCACCCGCGACGCGGAATTCCGGCCGGAGCATTCCCGCCTGCGCGGCCAGGACGAGGAGCAGTGCGACACCGATGAGGGTCACGCCGACGCCGGCGGTGGCGAGGATCTTGCCGATCAACCCGCGTTCGGCGGCCGCGCCGATCCGTTCGGACATCGACGGCCCGGCCGGCCGCGGAGGCGAGGCGACCGGCGGATACGGTCGCGCACTCGCCGGGCGGGGCATCGGCGGAGGGCCTTGCGGGACCGGCGGAGCGATCGGAGGTCGTTGGTGGCCGACTGGCGGCGCCGTCGGCAACCAGGGCCGGGACGGGGGTGTGGGCCGAGGTCCCGCGGCCTGCGCAGGAGCTGCCGCCACCGTCGGTGGTGTGAGGCCGGCGGCGGGTGGCTGCCCGGAAGGTTTCGGTGCGGCGGATTGCGGTGCGGGGGCGACGTCGCGAGCAGGCTCGTCGGGCTGGGCGACGATGCGTCGAAGCTCGGCGAATTCGGCTGACACGGTGGACATCTGGCGTGCTATAGCGTCGAACTCGGTCGAGATCCGCGCCAGGGTGGCAGTACTCGGATCGCCGCCGAATGTGCTGCTGGGAGAGTTCATGTGTCGACGATGACCGGTCGCGCCCCGGCATGGATGAGTAGTCCTACCCATCAGGGGTGGGGGATTCGTGTGACGGGGTGCGCGGCGAGGTGATTGCCGGACGGCCCGGCAGGGTATCGCTGGACCATGACTGATCCGCACAATGCCGCCGACCGTGGACGCGCCGACGTCGAGAAGCGCTGGCAGGACACCGGAAGCTACCGGTCCGCGGCCCTGTATGTCGTGGCCGTGGTCGCGCTCGGCGCGGTGGCCTGCGCGGTCTTCCTCGCCGTCGACCGCGCCAATATCGTCCTCGCGTCGCTCGTCCCCGGTGTGTTCCTTCTCGGCGGGATCGGTGCGCTGGTCAACGCCTACCGCACCTATCGCCGGGGCGGCACCTGGCCGATGTGGCAGGGCGCGGCGTGGTTCCTGTTCGCCCTCATGCTCGTGGCGCTGGCGTTTCCCGCGATGGCGGGCTGATGCCTGTTTCCCACTGTGACGGGCTGATGTCTACTGTGGGGCCATGCCTGCGCAACGGGTGCGAATCGACAAGACCACGCCGCAGGTCTACCGAAAGCTGATCGCGGTATCGGCCGAGGTCGCCGCGGCCGCCGAATCGATCGGGCTGAGTCGGTCCCTCGTGGAACTGGTGAACCTGCGGTGTTCGCAGCTCAACGGTTGCGCCTTCTGCATGGATCTCCATGCGCAACTGGGCCGCTCCGCGGGTCTGACGACACAGCAGGTCGACGTCATGGCCGGGTGGCGGGATGCGCCGGACCTCTACGACGACGTCGAGCAGGCGGCCCTGGAGATCGCCGAGCTCGTCACCGAACTGCCGGCGCACGACGCGGCCGACCTCGCCTACGACCGGGCGACGGACATCCTCGACACCGACCAGACCGCGGTGCTGATCTGGGCGGCGGTGACCATCAACGCGTTCAACCGGATGTCCATCGTGAGCGGGTACCGCCCCCGGCCCGGCGCCTCGCCGCAGAAGGCGGCAACACCGTTCACCCGTGGCGCGACAGGCTAGTCGGCGTCCTCGCCTCACCGCCCCTTGCGCGCGAACACCCAGCCGGCCGCCGCGAGTGACACCAGCGCGATCGCCGCGCACCAGGCCAGGCCCGTCACCGCTGTCGACGGCAGATCGTGCACCGGTGACCCGCCGGTGCCCATGCCGACCAGCAGGGCTCGAATGGACTCGATGACCGGTGTGACCGGTTGTGCCTCGGCGAAGCCGCGCAGCCAGGCCGGCATCGTCTCGGGTGGCACGAACGCACTCGAGACATACGGCAGGAAGAGCATGACGAAGCCGAAACCGCCTGCCGCGGCGGGCGTTCGCACCGCCACGCCGATGAACGCGGCGATGCAGGTGATGGCCAGGATGTAGGCGAGGACCATCCCGGCGGCACCGAACCATTCGAACAGCGACGCCGACGGCCGGAAACCGATGGCGACCGCGACGATCAGGACGACCGCGGTGGACACGGAATTCTTCACCAGGCTGGCCGCGACATGGCCGAGCACCATGGTCGCGCCCACGATGGGCATCGACCGAAAGCGGTCGATGACGCCGCCGCTCATGTCGTTCGCCACCGCCAGTGCGGTATTGGACGCGCCGTAACCCGCGCACAGCAGGATGACTCCCGGAGTCGCGTAGGTGATGTAGTCGGTACCCACCGACATCGCGCCGCCGAAGACGTAGACGAACATGAGCATGATGGCGATCGGCAGGACGAGCGCGAGGATCAACTCGTCCGGATCGCGGCTCATCATGCGCAGCGATCGCCCGAACATCGTGGTCGCGTCGATCTGCAGGTGCCGAAGTCGCTTCGACGACGAGCCCTCGGCGAGGACAGTGGTGAGACTCATGCCGCGACCTCGTTCCCGGTGGCCGGTTCGGCGGGTTGTCCGGTTGCCGCGAGAAACACGTCGTCCAGTGTGGGAGAGCGCAATTCCCAGGAATCGACGGTGGCGACGGTCCGATCGGCGAGATCGAGGACCGCGCGTGTGTGGGCCACCGACCGGTCGGTGGGCACGCGGACGATGGTCGACTGGACCGACGGCCCGAAAGCCGCCAGGTCGGAGGCGAGTGCGGCGGCGTCGGCCGCAGTCGGCACGACGAACTCGAGCGCGGCCTCGCCGACGCGGCGTTTCAGGTCGGCCGGTGTACCGGCGGTCCCGATCCGGCCGCCACTGATGAGGGCCACGCGGTCGGCGAGGCGGTCCGCCTCCTCCAGATACTGCGTGGTCAAAAGGACTGCAGTCCCCTGCGCGACCACGTCGTCGATCACCTGCCAGAGCATCTGACGGCTGCGCGGGTCGAGGCCGGTGGTCGGCTCGTCGAGGAAGAGGACCACCGGCCGGTCGAGGAGTCCCGCGGCGAGATCGAGACGCCGGCGCATACCGCCGGAGTACGTCGCGACCAGTCGGTCGGCGGCGTCGGTGAGATCGAAGGCGAGCAGGAGTTCGTCGACGCGGTGATCGACGGTGCGGCGGGGATGGTGCGCGAGCCGACCCATCATCCTCAGGTTCTCGCGACCGGTGAGTTTGTCGTCGACGGCCGCGTATTGCCCGGTGAGACTGATGATCTCGCGGACCCGGCGGCGATCGGCGACGACGTCGAAGCCGCCGACGCGGGCGGTCCCCCCGTCGGGGCGGGTGAGGGTGGACAGGATGCGCACGGTGGTCGTCTTACCCGCGCCGTTGGGGCCGAGCAGGGCGACGACCTCCCCGGCGCCGACGTCGAGGTCGAGTCCGCGCAGGACGGGCACCCGGGAGTCCCCGCGGCCCAGCGATTTCGTGAGGCCGACGGCCTCGACCGGCATGGGTGACGAACGGTCCGGGACGGTCATGTCGGACTCCGATCTGTTTATGTCCGAAACTGTTTATGTTGGTAACTGCGTACAGTAGACGCAGTTGTGCGCGACGGCAAGGGTCGCCGACCGAGAGGACCGCGAATGGCAGAGGGTGGGGACGGGACGCTGCAACGGCTGTGGACTGGTGGCAGGGCGGGCAGCCGTGGTCCCAAACCGGCCCTCGATCTCGACCGCATCGTCGACGCCGCGATCGCGATCGCCGACACCGACGGCCTCGACGCGGTTTCCATGGCGCGCGTGGGTGAGGCGCTCGGCTGTTCGGCGATGGCCCTGTATCGCCACGTGTCCGGCAAGGCTCAGCTGCTGAGCCTCATGGTGGACGCGGTGGCGGGTCAGCTCCCGTTGCCGCCGCGCCGAGGGGAGTGGCGCGAGGATCTGGCGGCGTGGACGCGGGCGCAGATCGACGGCATGGTCGAACGCCCCTGGTTCCTCGAACTGCCGCTGACGGTCGCGGTCCCGGGGCCGCGTCGAATGCGTTGGATGGAGGCGGGTTTCGAGATCCTGAAGGACTTCGACCTGCCCGGTGACGACAAACTCGAGATCCTCGGCCTGCTCGCCCAGTATGTGCTGTCGGCAACCCGGTTGGAGATCGAGATGCGACGTGCGACGGGTACCGATGTGGAGTCGGACTTCGAGCAGGTGCTGACCGGTCTCGCCGATCCCGCGCAGTACCCGTACCTGTTCGCGGCGATGCAGAGCGCGGGCGGGGAGTCCGACGACCGTGAATTCGGGCTGCAGCTCATTCTCGACGGCATCGCATCGCGCGCCACCGGCTCGCCCTGACGCGTCACCGGGCACGCTGACCGGCCGCCCACCGCCGCACTCGCATCGGTGCGGCATGATGTCACCCATGTCGACTGTGCGCTCGGGCCGGCTCGCGGTCGGCACGCTGTCGCTGCTCACCGTTCTCTACTTCGCGCAGGGCCTGCCCTACGGATTCTTCAGCCAGGCGGTGCCGGTCATCCTCCGCGAGGAGGGTTACTCACTGACCCAGATCAGCGTGTACGGACTGTTGTTCGCGCCCTGGGGTCTGAAATTCCTGTGGGCGCCCTATGTCGACGCCTACGGCACCCGGCGCAGATGGCTGGTGTCCCTCCAGTTGTCGTCGGCGGTCGTCGCACTCGTCTTGGCGACGCTCGATCTGTCCGGGTCCCTGGTCTGGCTCCTGATCGGCATCGCGGTCATCAACCTGCTGTCGGCGACGCAGGACATCGCGACCGACGGGCTGGCGGTGTCGATGCTGGAGCCGCGTCAGCGCGGTCTGGGCAACGGAATCCAGGTGGGCGCGTACCGAATCGGCATGATCGCCGGCGGCGGCGGGCTCCTCTGGCTGTTCTCGTTCGCCGGCTGGCGTGCCTTGTTCGTGGTGATGGCGGTGCTCCTGTTCGCGGTCACCGTCGGCGTGTGGTTTCTCGCGCGTGAGCCGAGCCGACCGACCGGCGATGCGCCGCCGACACCGTCGAAGCGGGTGTCGCCCGGGTTGTTGCTGACGGGCTGGTCGTCGCGGCTCCGACGTCCGGGCGTGATCGCGTTCATCCTCGTCGTCGGCGCGTTCAAGTTCGGCAACTCGATGGCGTCGGCGCTCGTCGGCCCGTTCATGTCCGACATCGGACTCACGCTGGGCCAGATCGCTCTCGTCGAAGGTGCGTTGTCGTCGGCCGGGGCGCTCGGCGGAGCCGCGCTCGGCGGGTGGCTCGCCTACACCTACGGTCGGCGGCACGCACTACTCGTCGGCGGTGTCACCCAGACACTCAGTCTCGGACTGTATCTGGTCGCGTCGATCGGCGTCGGCGGCTTCTCGCTGGTGGTCACGGCCAGCCTCGCCGAGCACATCCTGGGTGGCGCGGCGACCGTCGCGGTGTTCACCCTGATGATGGATGCGTGCCAGCAGGGCTACGAGGGCAGCGACTACACCTTGTTCGCGTGCGCCGTGGTCGGCGTGCAGGGTGCGGCCGGGTTCGCCGCCGGGGTCGTCGGCGACCTGTTCGGCTTCCCGGCTATCTTCGCGACCGGCCTGATCCTGTCCGGCCTCGGCTGCCTGGTCATGATCAGGGCCCTCGATCGCGGTCTCATGAAACGTCTCGGGTAGGCAGGAGGGTCGCCATCGCCTCGTCGACGACGCGGTCGAGGTCCGCGCCCAGGCTGCCGGCCAAGAACTGTTGCACCAGTTCGGCCATCGCGCCGGTGAAGATCGCGGCCCGCACCCGGCTCGTGAGCCGGTCGGTGTCGCGGGCGTCGGCCTCGGCGAACGCGAGGTCGCGGAGCATGCCCTGGGTGGTGGCCCGCCGTTCGGCGAGAACGGGATTGGTCACCCCGGCGGTGAACAACACGCGGCCGCGCCGCGGATCCGACGACGCGTGGCCGAGGACCGCACGGATACCCGCGCGGGTGCGTGACCGGACCGAGGGGCCCGCCTCGCGCATCGCGGCCTCGACCACCGCACCGAGTTCCGCGGTCGCGGTGTCGTAGACGGCGCCGAGCAGATCGTCGGTGTCGGAGAAGCTCTCGTAGAAGTACCGGGTGTTGTAGCCGCAATACCGGCACACCGAGCGAACCGACAGCTCGGCTTCCGCGCCGACACCTCCGAAGATGTCGAAGGCAGCCGCGATCAGGGCCGCTCTACGCTCCGCGCGCCGGTCCGCGAGCGGTACGCCCGCCCAGCGGGTCGGTGAGGACATCTGCTCACGTACGCAACCCGGCCCAGGGCGCCGTGGACTGGGCGATCCGTGACACGATGCCCCGCTGGGCCCAGCAGCTCATCATGTACCGCCCGCCCAATCCGGTCGAACGGCGTGCGCGCCGGAGTGCGGTGTGGGGTCTGATCAACTCCGCCCACCTGACGATGGGGGAGGCGCCGGAGTTCGCGGCCGCTCGTCGTCGCGTGGCGCACGGGACGACGGTGCCGCACACGCTTCCGCGCTATGAACTCGGATCTGACCCCGAGCGTACCCGTGCCGAAATCGAGGCCTCGTTCGCCCGTTAGCCGCTGTGGGCGCTCGTGTCAAACCGGGTCGCTCCGAAACTTCAATGAAGGCAACGGAATTCGCCGGCATCAGATCGTGACGGCGGGTCCGGAAGCGGAAACATCGATTTCATCTCACGTCACGCCGGTGTAACAAAGTCAATTTACGTTTACCTCCCATACGCCAGATCGCAAGGCTTGCGACGCGTATCTCATCGGGGGTCACGCGGTGACAGGCCGCGTGTTCGTCGTGCCCCCATCTGAGTGGACCTGAGACGTAATGAGAAAGGCTTCGCCGATGCCGTCTGTTCCGTTGCCGCCCGGCCCCCCGCCGGCGGACATCCCGCCGTCCGCCCCGACCCGGTCACGCCGTCGGCGGTACGGCATCCTGGTCCCCGCGGCGCTGTCCGCGGTGGCGCTGGTCCTGAGCGCCTGTGGCAGTTCGGCCAGCGAGGAATCGGCATCGAGCGCCGAATCGTGTGTCGACACCTCCGGGAGCACCATCAAGGTCGGCTCGCTGAACTCGCTGTCGGGCACCATGGCGATCTCCGAGGTCACCGTGCGTGACTCGATCAAGCTCGCCGTCGATCAGATCAACGACAACGGCGGAGTGCTGGGCAAACAGATTCAGCTCATCGGCGAGGACGGGGCCTCCGAGCCGACGATCTTCGCGGAGAAGGCCGAGAAGCTGATCTCGAGTGACTGCGTCGCAGCGGTGTTCGGCGGTTGGACGTCGTCGAGCCGCAAGGCCATGCTGCCGGTCTTCGAGGACAACAACTCGCTGTTGTACTACCCGGTGCAGTACGAGGGCCTGGAGTCGTCGCCGAACATCTTCTACACCGGCGCCACGACGAACCAGCAGATCGTGCCGGCCCTGGAGTACCTGAAGGAGGAGGGCGTGAAGTCGCTCTACCTCGTCGGTAGCGACTATGTCTTCCCGCAGACGGCCAACCGTGTCATCAAGGCGTACGCGGAGGCCAACGGCATCGAGATCAAGGGCGAGGACTACACCCCGCTCGGTTCGACGGACTTCTCGACGATCGTCAACAAGGTCCGTACCGCCGACGCCGACGCCGTGTTCAACACTCTCAACGGCGATTCCAACGTCGCGTTCTTCCGCGAGTACAAGAACGTCGGACTGACCCCGCAGGCCATGCCGGTCGTCTCGGTGTCCATCGCGGAGGAAGAGGTCGGCGGTATCGGTGTGGACAACATCGAGGGCCAGCTGGTCGCGTGGGACTACTACCAGACCGTCGACAACCCGGTGAACGCCTCGTTCGTCCGTGACTACAAGGCCGCCTACGGTGCCAACAAGCCGACCTCCGACCCGATGGAGGCCGCCTACGTCTCGGTCTACCTGTGGAAGAACACCGTCGAGAAGGCCCAGTCGTTCGCCGTCGCCGACGTTCAGAAGGCGGCCGGCGGAGTCACTTTCGATGCTCCGGAGGGGCTCGTCACGATCGACGGTGAGAACAACCACATCACCAAGACCGCGCGCATCGGTGAGATCCGTGGCGACGGACTGATCTACACGGTGTGGGATTCGGGTCAGCCGATCGAGCCGGACCCCTACCTGAAGTCGTACCCGTGGGCCGAGGGCCTGAGCAACTGACACCGTCGACGACCCGTCCCGCGTCCTCCGGCGACGCGGGACGGGTCGCGCACGGTCCCTCCCGGCGAACGCGGCACTCGCCGACGACGAACGGATAGACACGTGGAAACCGTTATCGGACAGCTCTTCACCGGGCTCAGTCTCGGTTCGATCCTGCTTCTCGCAGCTCTCGGCCTGTCCCTGACCTTCGGTCAGATGGGCGTGATCAACATGGCCCACGGGTCGTTCATCATGGCCGGGTCCTACACCGCGTACACGGTGCAGGAATACCTGATCTCCAATGCCGGGGTGTCCCTGCTGGTCTCGCTCGTCATCGGGTTCCTCGTCGGCGGCCTGATGGGCGTTCTCCTCGAGGTCACCCTGATCAAGCGGATGTACGACCGCCCACTGGACACACTCCTGGTGACGTTCGGTGTCGGATTGATCCTCCAGCAGCTCGCCCGCGACATCTTCGGCGCGCCGGCGGTCGACGTCGTCGCACCGTCGTGGTTGTCCGGCGGCGTCGACATCCTCGGCGCGGTCGTCCCGAAGACGCGCCTGTTCATCATGCTGCTGGCCATTGTCGCGGTCACCGCGATCGCGGTGACCATGAAGTACACGCCGATGGGTCGTCGCATCCGCGCCGTCGTGCAGCACCGGGATCTCGCCGAGACGAGCGGGATCTCCAGCCGCCGAACCGACATCACGACGTTCTTCATCGGTTCGGGACTCGCCGGCATCGCCGGGGTCGCACTGACGTTGATCGGCTCCACCAGCTCGAACACCGGGATGACCTATCTGATCGACGCATTCCTGGTCGTCGTCATCGGCGGGCTGGGCCAGATCAAGGGCGCGGTCATCGCGGCCATCGCGCTCGGCGTCCTGAACTCGTTCATCGAATACAACACGACCGCGTCGGTGGCGAAGGTCGCCGTGTTCGTCATCATCGTGATCTTCCTGCAGATCCGGCCGCAGGGGCTGTTCACGGTCCAGTCGAGGAGTCTTGTGTGAAGGACTATTTCAGCAGTTCCTGGAAGGTCTGGGCGGGCTTCGGCGTCGCCGCCATCCTGTTGTTCGCGGTTGCGCCCGCCGTCCTCTCGGACTTCCGTCTCAACCTGCTCGGCAAGTTCCTCTGCTTCGGCATCGTCGCGGTGGGCATCGGCCTGGCCTGGGGTCGTGGTGGCATGCTCACCCTCGGCCAGGGTGTGTACTTCGGGCTGGGTGCGTACATCATGGCAATGCACCTCAAGATCTCCGACGCGGAACTGCGCGGCGACGACGTGCCCGACTTCATGCAGATCGCCGGGATCAGCGAACTGCCCGGGTACTGGAAGCCCTTCGCCTCACCGGTGGTGACGATCCTGGGCATCCTGCTGGTACCGACGTTGCTGGCGATCCTGCTGGGTCTCGGCGTGTTCAAACGGCGCGTCAAGGGTGCCTACTTCGCCATCCTGTCCCAGGCGCTGGCCGCCGCCTTCGCGATCCTGCTCATCGGTCAGCAGACCACCGGTGGCAGCAACGGACTCAACCGTTTTCGCAGCTTCTTCGGGCTCGCCCTGAACGACCCGGTGAACCGGCAGCTGCTGTTCTTCATCACCGCGGCCATCCTGCTCGCCGTCGTGGCGATCACCCGTCAGCTGATGTACAGCCGGTACGGCGAACTGCTGGTCGCCGTCCGCGACCAGGAGGAGCGGGTCCGGTTCCTCGGCTACGACCCGGCCAACACCAAGGTCGTCGCCTACGCCATCGCGGCGTTGTTCGCGAGCATCGCGGGGGCCATGTTCGTTCCCATCGTCGGCATCATCTCGCCCGCCGACGTCGGGATCGTGCCGTCGATCGCCTTCCTGATCGGCGTCGCCATCGGCGGGCGCACAACGCTTCTCGGGCCGGTCCTCGGCGCCATCGCGGTGGCCTGGGCGCAGACCAGTCTGTCGGAGAGCTTCCCGTCCGGCTGGACATACGCGCAGGGAATCCTGTTCATCGTGGTCGTCGGGTTCTTCCCGGCCGGGCTGGCCGGCCTGGGAGCACTGGTCAAGTGGCGCCGGAAGAGAGCACCGGATTCGTCCCCGACCGGCGACATCGACGAACACACCAGCAGCAAGGTAGGAGCGTCGTCATGACCGAAGCAGATTCGACGGTCGTCGGGCACCCGCCGGTCGCCGGCGGCAACGCCGGGATGGACAGCGACTACCTCCAGGTGCGCGGTCTCAGCGTGGAGTTCGACGGTTTCAAGGCCGTCTCCGACGTGGATCTCACACTGCTGCAGGGTGATCTGCGGTTCCTGATCGGTCCGAACGGTGCCGGCAAGACCACCATCATCGACGCCATCACCGGCCTGGTGAAGTCCACCGGTTCGATCCAGAAGTCCGGTGTCGAACTGGTCGGCAAGAAGGTGCACCAGATCGCGCGGCTCGGGGTGGGCCGGACCTTCCAGACCGCGAGCGTCTTCGAGGAACTGAGTGTGCTGCAGAACCTCGACATCGCCGCGGGCGCCGGGCGTTCGGTGTGGACGATGCTGCGGCGTCGACCGACACAGATCCCCGACTCGATCGCCGAGGCGCTCGAAACCATCGGCCTGCAGGACCTGGCCGACACACCCGCGGGCGTACTGGCCCATGGTCAGAAGCAATGGCTCGAGATCGGGATGCTGCTGGTGCAGAACGCCTCGGTGCTGCTGCTGGACGAGCCGGTCGCCGGGATGAGCCACGAAGAGCGTGAGGAGACCGGGAACCTGTTGCGCCGCATCGGCGGTGAGCGCACCGTCGTGGTCGTCGAGCACGACATGGACTTCATGAGGTCCTTCGCGACATCGGTCACCGTGCTCGCGCGGGGGCGGGTGCTCGCCGAGGGCACGGTCGCCGAGGTCCAGGCGAACCCGAAGGTCCAGGAGGTGTACCTCGGGACCGCGGCCGGCGGTGAGGAACTCGAGGAGATCGCCGCCGACACCGACACGACTGCGACTGCGGTGAGCGCGGCTGCAACGCAACCGATCACGGAGAAGGGCTGAACCATGCTGAAGATCTCCGGAGTCCATGCGGGCTACGGTCGGACCGAGGTGATCCACGGGGTCGACATCGAGGTACCGGCCGACGGCGTCGTCGCGGTGATGGGACACAACGGGGCCGGGAAGACGACCCTGCTGCGCGCGGCCGTCGGGTTGGTGAAGACCACCAAGGGCACCATCACGTTCGACGGCGTCGACATCACCCGGGCGCGTCCGAGCGTACGGGTCGGGCACGGCATCGCCTACGTGCCCCAGGGGCAGCAGAGTTTCGGCCACCTCACCACCGCCGAGAACCTGCAGGTGGTGGCCGACGGCCGCAAACGCGGCAAGGAGCTGGTCGCCGAGATGCTGGACATGTTCCCGGCACTCAAGGAGCTGCTGGGACGACGCGCCGGCCTGTTGTCCGGCGGCCAGCGTCAGCAGCTGGCGATCGCGCGGGCGCTCATCACCGAGCCGCGGATGCTCATCCTCGACGAACCGACCGAGGGCATCCAGCCGTCGGTCGTCGCCGAGATCGAGCAGACCATCACCACGCTCACCCAGCGCGGGGGGCTGGGCGTACTCCTCGTCGAACAGCACATCGGGTTCGCCCTCGAGGCGGCGCAGCGGTACTACGTGCTGGAGAGCGGCCGCGTGACGTCGTCGGGTGAGGGCGGCACGACCGCCGAAAGTGCTGTGCGCGAGGCGATGACGATCTAGTACGACGCGCGGGCCACCTCAGCCGGGCGCCTGCCGGCTGAGGTGTTCCCACTTGTGGTAGTCCCGGTCACGTGCGCGGTCCATCTCGAGCACGTGGTCGAACGACTGGCTGCCGACGATCAGGCGCCGAGGCGGGTCGGGGAGCGCCACGAGTTCCAGGATGACCGGCGCGGCCGTGGTCGGCGGAGGTCCGGCGTCGTCACCCCACGACGATTCCATCTCGGCTCGCAGGTCCCGATACTCCGGCATCGGTTCGGTGTTCGTCGTACCGGCAGTGAACAACCCGGTGTCGTAACCGCCCATCTGCAGGATGGTGACCTTGACGCCGAATTGCTCGGCCTCCATCGCCAGCGCCTCACTGACCGAGTCGAGCGCGGCCTTGCCCGCTCCGTAGAAGCCGACGGTGGCCATTCCTCCGCCGCTGCCCATCGACGTCACCTGCAGCAGGCGTCCGCCGCCGCCGGCGCGCAGGTGGGGCAGCACGGCTTGCGCGACCCAGACGGCACCGAAGAAGTTCAGGTCGAGGTGCGCCCTGATCTGGGCCTCGGTGGCTTCCTCGACCATCCCGTAGAGCATTCCGCCGGCGTTGTTGACGACGATGTCGAGTCGGCCGAACGCGGTGACCGCTGCATCGACGCCGTCGAACACGGCCTGCCGGTCCGTGACGTCGAGCGACAGGGGATGGAGTTGATCGGGATGTCGCGTGGCCAGCGACGCCAGCGGTTCGATGTTGCGGGCGACGGCCACGACCTCGTCGCCGGCGGCAAGTGCCGCTTCGGTGAACGCGCGTCCGAGTCCGCGGGATGCGCCGGTGATGAACCAGACCCGTGCGTCGATCATCGAATTTCCTCCTAAGTAAACGGAACGGTCCGTCTCAGAATGGCTATGGCCAAGTCCGCCTCGCTTGTCAAACGCAACGTCTCGTTTCATGAACTAGGCTCGACCCATGACGACAGCTGCAGGTCCCGATCACTCACGCCGCAGAGAGCGGTCTCGCCAGGCGATCCTCGAAGCGACCCGAGCCCTGGTCGTGGAGCAGTCGTACGACAAGGTCACGGTGGAGGCGATCGCGGCCCGGGCCGGTGTCGGCAAACAGACGATCTATCGACGGTGGCCGTCGAAGAGCGCGGTCGTCTTCGCAGCGGTGCTCGCACTGAGCGAGGGGGCCGACGGGCAGTCGGTCGAACTGCCGGATACCGGAGATCTCGAGGCGGACCTGAAACAGGTCATGCGGGAGACGGTGGCAGAGTTCGCCGATCCGTCCTTCGATCGCCTGATCCGGGCGGTGAACACGGAGATCGCGAATGACGCCGACCTTGCGGCGGAGTACCGGGAGAAGCTGTCGCGACCGCTGGACGACGCCAAGAAGGCTCGGCTTCGCACGGCCGAGCGGGCGGGCCAGCTGCCCCCCGACACCGACCTCGACCTGTTTCTGGAGATGCTCTACGCCCCGTTGTTCCAGCGGTGGTTGCACCGCAGCGGCCCGCTGACCGACATCTACGCCGACGCACTCGTCGAGGCGACGCTCCGGGCCTTCGGAGGGAGATGACGGTCGGCCCGGTCCGCGCCGTCGTCAGTCCAGCCGGACTCCGATCTCGGGGGTGAGTTCGTGCGGCGCGTGGAGGGGGAGATTGTCGCCGCTCCAGAATCGCCCGGGGTCGAACCAGTTGGAGTCCTTGGACGCGTCGAGGATGCCCATCTCCCGATAGGTGATGGCCACCACCTCGGCGCAGTAGGCGGCTTCTAATCCGACGCCCTCGGTGTTCTGGCTTTTCCGTTGCTGCCGTTCGTCGCGTCGTTGACGGACCTTGCGGTCGAGGTAGGGGATGCCCCGGACGAGGTCGGTCGAGTTGGGCACCCGGCCGCGAAACCACCGGCCGGCCAGGCGCGCGGTGGTCGGGAACGGCGTCCCGTCGAGTTCGGCGATCACCTTGAGGAGAGCATTCTCCTGATCCGGGGAGACCTCCGGCGTGAGCTGTCGGAACCAGCACGCCTGCTTGTAGCGAATCATCCACTGCTCCGCGGCTTCTCGAGCGTCGTGTAGCTGCACGCCGCGATGATTCGATCCGGTCCACACGTCGGTCAGCCGATCGCCGAGCTCTGCGTGCCACAGCAGCGGTGGCAGATCGTCGATGCAGACCGCCATCGCGACATGGTTCACGGGCGCGTTGGTCAGGGTGCGGATGGCCCGGTCCGGTCCGGAATGGCCGCGGAAGAGCCAGATGTCGCCGGTGCGGGTGGCGTCGAGTGCGTCGGTCAACGAGATACCGGCGTCGGCGTGGTCTCGGCCGAGGAGAATTCTGCTGGTGGGCACGAGAGCAGGCTAATGCGTCCGGAGCACGCACGACGCCCGCGCGACCTATCCTGCCCGCATGAGGAACCTGTGGAAATGGCTGGGATTGGCGGGCGCGGTCGGGGTGGCCACCGGCGGGGTGATGGTCGCGCGTGACCAGCGGCAGCGGAAGTCCTATTCGGCCGACGATGTCCGGGCACGCCTGCATCAGCGGCTCGACGAGACGGAGAACGCGGGTGGCGGAGCCGCTGATTCCTGAGGACCGGAGTGGCGGAGCCACTGATTCCTGAGGATCGGAGTGGCGGAGCCACTGATTCCTGAGGACACTGGACAGCGTTGACCGGCGGCTCGTCAGGGTGGCCGGAGGAAGGAACATCATGACCGACAACAGCGGCTCCGGCGGACCGTTCAATTTCGGCCCCGAGGACTTCGACCGATTTGCGCGCGAAGCCGGTGACGGACTGCGCGACGTGTTCGGCAAGCTCTTCGAGGGTCAGGCCGGACCGGCAGCCTTCTCGATGTTCTTCGACGAGGCCGCCCGCGGCCGCACTCGCACCAAGCCCCGTGAGGAGACCACCGGTGAGGCCGGCTCGGGTGTCTGGGCGGTGTTCGTCGTCGACGACGACGGCGGTGCCCGCGTCGAGCAGGTCTACGCGACCGAACTCGAGGCCCTGCGCGCCAACAAGACCAACACCGATCCACGACGCAACGTGCGGTTCCTGCCGTACGGCATCGCGGTGAGTGCGTTGGACACGACGATCGGGGACAGCGGCGACGACGCCGCGCCCACGCCGTAGACAGCGGCAGACGCAACAAGGCCGGCGAGTCCTGAAAAGGACCCGCCGGCCTCGTCGTGTCAATGACTGCACGGCCTCACGGCACGTGCTGCGCCGGTGCCTGCGTCAGAGGTTGGCGCCGCACACCGGCCAGGCGCCGGGGCCCTGGGTGGCGAGCACGTTCTCCGCGACGCGGATCTGCTCCTCGCGGGAGGCGTCGGCCGGGTTACCGGTTCCGCCGTTGGCCTGCCAGGTGCTCATCGAGAACTGGAGGCCACCGTAGTAGCCGTTGCCGGTGTTGATGGCCCAGTTGCCGCCGCTCTCGCATTGAGCGACCGCGTCCCAGTTGCCGCCTGCTGCGTGCGCGGTGGACGCCAGCATCCCGAAGGGAGCGGTAGTCAGTGCGCCGACGATGGCGGCGCGGGCTACGAGCTTGGTCACGTGGGTCTTGGTCATTCGCATGGTCTTCGTTCCTCCTCACCACCCCGGGGTTGGCAGGGCGGTTGATCTCGGACCGTGGGCGACCATACGGGTTGGGTAACGGCTTGGTCACGTCGAGCCCGTGACCTGGGCGATTCGGATAACGCCGGGATAACGCTGTTAGTTTGACGGCGAATTCGCAGCGCATACCGCAATTCGGCGGGGGCTCGCCGTCGCCGATGTTCGGCCGCGTTCGATGACGAAGGTCACAGCGTGAATGTGGGGCCCGTCACGTCGGCGCCCCGGGCGTCGAGCTGGGGTCAGCGCGGAACGACAGCGATACGACCACCGCGGGACGGGGCATACGCCACCCCGCGCGAGAACCAGCGTTCGGACCTGGCGCTGGTCGGCATCAGTTCGAAGTCCGCCAGCAGTGTCCGCAGGGTCACGTCCATCTCCATGGTCGCGAATGCCGCCCCGATGCACCGCCGCGTGCCGCCGCCGAACGGCAGCCATGCCGCCGGAGGCTTGGTGCCCAGGAAACGGGTCGGGTCGAAGACCTCGGGCCGGGCGAATTCGCTGCTGTCGTCGTGGAGGAGTGCGATCGAGACGAGGACGTTGTATCCCTTCGGGATCCGCCACTTGCCGAGGTCGAGATGGTCGGCGACGACATGCCGGCCGGCGAAGTCGATGACGGGTCGGCTGCGCTGGACCTCCAGGATGGTGGCGTGGCGGTAGTCGGAGCCACCGGCGTCCACCTCGGCCACCAGTTCGCGCACCACCTCGGGGTGCCGGCGCAGCCGCTCGAGCGCCCACGCAAGGGTCGTCGCCGTGGTCTCGTGTCCGGCGGCGAGCATCGTGGCCAGTTCCTCGGCGATCTCGTCGTCGGTCATCGGACTGCCGTCGTCGTAGGTGCTGCGCAGCATGATCGCAAGGATGTCGGTGCGCTCATCCAGGCGAGAATCGTTGCGCGCCTTCGTGATCAGCCCGCCGACGTAATCTCGGTATTCGGCATTGCGTCGCGCGTACCGGTGATTGGGGTCGATCGGCCGGAGAAGGCGTGGGAGTGGGGGTACCGTCGCGGCGCGCGAACCGACGGTCACCATCGGTGGGATCATGTCGCGGAGTCGGTCCAGCTCGCTGCCCTCGGCGCCGAAAACCGCGCGGAGGATGACGTTCAGGGTGATCCGCATCATCGGTTCGATGGAGGCGAACTCGACCCCGGTGGGCCAGGACGCTGACTCGGCGCGAACCTCGTCGACCACCATCTGTTCGTACGACCGAATCGGCTTGCCGTGCAACGGCGGGGTGAGCAGTTTGCGCCGGGCGCGGTGTCGGGTGCCCTCCAGCGCGAACATCGATCCGGTGCCGAGTATGCGGCCGAGGTTGGGCTGGACGTTCTCGACCTGGTCGCCGGCGGTGAACAGCTCGCGCGCCATCGCGGCATCGGAGATGACGACGGAAGGGCCGAAGACGGGCAGGTTCACGGTAAAGGCCGAGCCGTGCCGGTCGTGGAGATATCGAAAGAAATGTCGCCGCGACACGACCGCGCCGAGCCCCTGGATGGTGGACGGGATCGACGTGGTGGGCGGCAGAACCGCCTCACCGCTCAGGGTCGGGGTGTTCACGAGTGAGGTCCTCTCGCCGCAGCGGTGGTACGTGCACGTACCACCCGACGGTACGCTCACGTACCGGGCGAGACAAGGGCCTATGCTCGAAGGCGTGACTGGATCGGGCCCGCTCGCTTCGCTCCCGGCGCCTGCGACATCGGGCCCGCTCGCTTCGCTCCCGGCGCCCTGGCTGACCTCGTCGGCGGGCGCATCAAGCCGGGACCGGCTGCTCGCGGCGATGCTCGAGTGCATCGTCGAAGCGGGTTACCGCGACACCACGGTCGCCGACATCGTGCGGGTCGCGCGGACCTCGAGGCGGTCGTTCTACCAAGAGTTCGCCGACAAGCAGTCATGCTTTTTCGCGCTGCTGACGGTGACCAACGAGTTCATGATCGCCGAGATCGCGCGGCGCGTGGATGCGGAAGCCTCCATCGAAGAGCAGGTGCGACAAGCGGTGTCGTCATATGTTGCAGCGAGCGAGCGGTATCCGGGTCTGACGCTGAGCTGGATCCGCGAGTTGCCCGCGCTCGGCAGCGCCGCCCAGGCGGTCAAGGACGAGGCCCTGGAAGCGTGGATCGAACTCTTCGTCGGCCTCACCTCGACCCCGACGATGGCCGCGGCGGGGGTGGTGCCGATGGACCGTCAGCGCGCGATCTTCCTGTGGGGTGGCTTCCGGGAGCTGACCGCCGGTGCCGTCGAGTCCGGCGCCCCGCTCGCATCGATCATCGAGCCGGCGACCGCGGCGTCCCTCGCGCTGGTGTTGCCGCGGCCGGTGTGACGAGACCCTTCGTGACGGCCCTCCGCAAGCTCCGGGCCTCCTCAGGGAGCGGGGACCGGGCTCAGTGCCATGAACCGCGTTGATATTGCGGCGGATACGGCGCCTCGCGCTTGTCGATGCCCAGCTCGTGTGCGGCGCGCAGCGGCCACGACGGCTCCCGCAGCGCGACGCGTCCGAAGAAGACGGCGGTGATGTCGTCGTCGCCGGCGACCTTCTCGGCCTGATCGGGTTCGGTGATGAGGCCGACGGCGGCGGTGGGCACACCCGACTGGCGGTGGATCGACCGGGCGAGGTCGACCTGGTAGCCGGGTCCGACGGGGATGTCGGCGAGGACGTTGCCACCCGAGGAGACGTCCACGAGGTCGACGCCGCGGCCGGCGAGGAGGGCGGCGAGACGGGCGGAGTCGTCCACATCCCACCCGCCCTCGGTCCATTCGGTGCCGGACACCCGGATGAACAGCGGCTTCGACGACGGCCACACCGCGCGGACCGCGTCCACGACCTCGAGGGTCAGCCTCGTACGTCCCTCGAAGTCGCCACCGTAGGCGTCGGTGCGCCGGTTCGAGAACGGGGAGAGGAACTGATGCAGCAGGTAGCCGTGCGCCGCGTGGATCTCGACGACGTCGAACCCGGCGTCGTCGGCGCGACGGGCGGCCTGTGCGAACGCGTCCACGACCTCGGCGATCTGCTCGGTCGTCATGGCGGTGGGGGCGGGCAGTCCCTCGAAGGCGACGTCGGACGGGCCGAATGTCGTCCAGCCGCCGTCGTCGAGCGGAATGGCGCCGGAGCGGTCGTCGAACGGTGCGTAGGTGGAGGCCTTGCGGCCGGCGTGGGCGAGCTGGGTGCCGATGACCGAGCCCTGCGAGTGGACGAAGTCGACGATGCGTCCCCAGGCCGCGGCCTGGTCGTCGTTCCACAGACCGGCGTCGTGTGCGCTGATCCGACCTTCGGGCACCACGGCCGCCGCCTCGGTGAGGATCAGTCCGAAGCCGCCGGCAGCTCGGGAACCGAGATGCGTCAGGTGCCAGTCGGTGGGCACCCCGTCGCCGGCGAAGCAGCTGTACTGGCACATCGGGGCGAGCCAGATCCGGTTGGGGATCGCGACATCGCGGAGGGTGAGCGGTTCGAAGAGTGCGGTACTGGTCACGAGGAGACACAACGATCGATCCGACGTCGTATTCCCGCGGCACTGCATAGTGTCGGGGCATGACCGAACAAATTCTGCACGAGGCGGTGTCGACGGAGATCGCCGAACCACTCGGGGTGATCACGCTGGGAGACGCGCGGCGCCGTAACCCGCTGTCCACGAGCACGATGCGCGCCATCACCGCCGCGCTTCGGGACTTCGACGACGATCCGCGCGTGCGGGTCATCGTGATCCGGGCGCTCGGACCCGCGTTCTCCGCCGGGCACGACCTCGGCGAACTCGTCGACCGGACCCTCGACGACGAGCGGGCCGTCTTCGCGACGTGCACGGAACTGATGCGGACGGTCCACGAGGTGCGACAGCCCGTCATCGCCGAAGTCGCCGGCATGGCCTTCGCGGCGGGGTGTCAACTGGTCGCGACGTGTGACTTGGCGGTCGCGGGACGCAGCGCGCGGTTCAGCACGCCGGGTGTGCGGATCGGGCTGTTCTGCTCGACTCCGATGGTCGCGCTGTCCCGCGCGATCGGACGCAAACGCGCCATGCACATGCTGCTCACCGGCGAACCCATCGGCGCCGAGACCGCCGCGGACTGGGGGCTGCTCAGCGGTGTCGTCGACGACGACGAGCTCTCGAACTCTGTGCGGGAGCTGGCTCTCCACATCGCCGGGTCGAGTGCGCGGACCGTCTCCATCGGCAAGCAGGCGTTCTACCGGCAGGTCGAGCTCGACGAGTCGGCGGCGTATGACGAGATGGGGGAGACGATGGCGACCAATGCGATGACCTGCGATGCGCAGGAGGGCATGTCGGCATTCCTGCAGAAGCGGAAGCCGGTCTGGACCGACAGCTGAGTCAGGCCCGAACGCCGAATCGCCACCTCCGGAACCGGGAGGTGGCGATTCGACGATGCGGTCAGGCGTCGATCTGCGCGGTGGCGGTCGCGAAACGCGCGAGATGGGCGTCCGCGGTGCCGAATTCGTACTCGATCGCGGTGAGACGCTTGAAGTAATGGCCGATGGCCAACTCCTCGGTCATCCCCATGCCGCCGTGCAACTGCACCGCGTTCTGTCCGATGAACCGGGCGGCGCGGCTGACGGTGGCCTTGGCGGCCGAGACCGCCGCCGCCCGTTCCGCCGGGGAGCCCTCGAGGGACAGGATCGCGAAATACTGTGCGGCGACCGACTGTTCGAGCTCGAGATGCATGTCGACCATGCGGTGCTGCAGCACCTGGAAGCTGCCGATCGGGACCCCGAACTGCTCGCGCTGCTTGGAGTACTCGACGGTGTCGGTGAACACCTTGCGCATCAGGCCGACGGCCTCGGAGACGACCGCGGCGGTCGCGGTGTCCCACGCCTTCTCGAGGATCTCGATGGCGTTCTCATCGGCGATGAGCGCGTCGCCGGGCAGGCGCACGTCGGTGAACGTGATGTCGGCGGCCTGGCGGTCGTCGATGGTGCGCAGCTTGTGCAGCTCGAGCCCCGTCGGCCCGCCGTCGGCGAGATCGATCAGGAACAGCGAGACGCCGGCGGGATCGTGGGGTTCGCCTGCGGTGCGGGCACTGACTATCAGGTAGTCGGCGAGCGGCGCCGTGGTGACGACGGCCTTGGTGCCGTTGAGCACCCACTCGTCGCCGTCCCGGTCGGCGGAGGTCTCGATGCGGGAGAGGACCCCGCCCGAGCCGTCTTCGAGCGCGGCGAGTGCGCTGAGCGCCTCGCCCTCGGCAATGCGGCCGGCGGCCTCGAGGGCGACGGGGTTACCGGTCGCGTGCAGCAGGCCCGCACCGAGCACGACCGTGTCGACGAACGGCTCGACCACGAGGGCGTGCCCGAGTGCTTCGGTGACGACCATCAGCTCTTCGGGGCCGCCGCCGAATCCGCCGATGTCCTCCGGCAGACAGGCGCCGACGACCCCGAGGTCCTCGACGAAGGCCTTCCAGATCTTCGGCTGCCAGCCCTCGCCGACCTTCGCGGCGTCGCGGCTGACCTGCAGGTCGTACCGCGCGTCGAGGAACTTGTCGAGACCGTCGGACAGCAGTTGCTGTTCGGGTGTGAGTGTGAAGTCCATTGGTTATCTCCTGTGACCCGTCAGAGACCCAGAGCCGCTTTGGCGAGGATGTTTCGTTGAATTTCGTTGCTGCCGGCGTAGATCGAGCCCGCGCGGTCGTTGAAGTAGTGCAGCGGCGCGACGGCCTGCCACGGTTCGCCGCTGACGTAGCCGTCGGTGGGCGGGGTGTACTGGAAGATGGGTCCGCCCGGCTTGGTGGCGTGCGGCTGGAAGACGCGTCCGTGCGGGCCCGCGGCCTCCAGGCTGAGGGTCGTGATCTCCTGGCTCAGTTCGGTACCGAGGATCTTCAGCATCGACGCGATGGAACCGGGGTCCTTGCCCGAACTCATCGCGGCGAGCGCGCGGTACTCGAGGACCTCGAGGATCTTCGCGCGCACCTGCAGGTCGGTGAGCTTGGCCGCGAAGGCCGGATCCTCCGACAGCGGGCCGCCGTTCGGCGCCGTCACCGACGCCGCGTCCCGGCCGAGCTGCTCGGCCATGACCTGCAGCGCCGGGGCGGCCGCGCCGCCGCCACGCTCGAAGACGAGCAGGTACTTCGCGACGGTCCACCCCTCGTCGATCTTGCCGAGGACGTTCTTCTTGGGCACGCGCACGCCGTCGAAGAAGACCTGCGCCTGCACCTGCTCGCCGGACGCGAACACGAGGTTCTGCACCTCGATGCCCGGCGAGTTCATGTCGATGAGCACGAACGTGATGCCCTGCTGCTTGCGTTCCTGGCGCGAGGTCCGCACGAGGCAGAAGATCCAGTTCGCCTCGGAGGCGTGGGTGGTCCAGATCTTGGAACCGGTGACGACGAGGTCGTCGCCGTCGTCGACCGCGGCCATCGACAGCGACGCGAGGTCGGAGCCGGACTCGGGCTCGGAGTAGCCCTGGCAGAAGAAGACGCTGCCGTCGAGGATGCCCGGCAGGAAGAAGTTCTTCTGCTCGTCGGTGCCGAACGCCATGATCGCGTGCGACACCATGCGGATGCCCATCGGCGACAGCGACGGCGCGCCGGCGAGGATCGACTCACGGCTGAAGATGTAATGCTGGGATTGCGACCAGTCGCATCCGCCGTACTGCACCGGCCACGCGGGAGCGGCCCAGCCACGCTCGTGCAGGATCGCCTGCCACTTCATCGAGGCCTCGTGGTCGGAGTAGACGCTGGTGCGCAGCGTGCCCGCCGCGCGTAGGTCGGGGGTCAGCTTCTCGTCGAGGAACGCGCGGACCTCGTCGCGAAACGCAGCGTCGTCCGGAGACCAGTTCATGTCCATGAGCGGTGCGCAACCTATCTGTAAACGGTTGTGGTCAGATTGGGGTCGAAAGGGAATCTACCCAATGATCGGCGCGCTGCGTAGCCCGCCTCACGTTTCCGGTTCCAGTGTGACGCCCGGGGCCGATCCGGGTGGCGGATCCTCACCCTTCGCGCCCGGGGTCTTCGCGGGTTCTCTCGTGTCGTCGTCGGATGTCCCCGCCTCGGTCGGGTCCGGGCTCTTCGGCTGCCCGCCCGACGACAGCAGCACGTCTGCCCAGCGGGTGGCGGGGTCGATGTCGATGAGCAAGGCCTTGGCGAGCAGGGTCAGCGGCACCGCGAGGATCGCGCCCAGCGGCCCGATCGCCCAGGCCCAGAAGAGCAGGGACAGGAAGGTCAGGGTGGTCGACAATCCGACCGCGTCGCCGACGAATTTCGGTTGGATGACCGACTGGATGATGACGTTGATCGCGCTGTAGACGACGATGACGACGAGCATCTTGCTCGGCCCGCCGTCGAGGAGCCCGAGCAACGCGGGCGGGACGAGACCGATGATGAAGCCGACGTTCGGGATGTAGTTGGTGATGAACGACAGCAGTCCCCACAGGATCGGCAGGGGTATGGAGAGCAGCGCGAGCGCCACGCTGTCGAGAACGGCGACGATCAGGCCGAAGACCGTCGACACCCAGAGGTAACTGCGCGTCCCCTGGGAGAAGGAGCGGAACGCCGACGCGATGTCGGGGCGCATCCGGTCGAGGATGTTCATCCGGTCGTCGAAGCCGACCGAGTCCGCGGCCATGAACAGCAGCAGGGCGAGGACGAGTATCAGGGCCGAGGCGACGCTGAACGTGCTGGCCAGCACGTCGGTCACGGCACCGACGACCTTGCTGGTGTCGACGTGGGAGATCATGTCCTGCACCTTGTCGTGGCTGACACCGTGGCTGGTGAGGAAGTTCTGGAAGCTGGTGACGAGGTCGTCGAACTTGTCGTCGTACTGCGGCAGGATCGATGCCAGGCGTGCGACGGAGAACACCAGCGCCGCGAACAGCCCGATGAGGATTCCGTAGACGAGGAGCACCGTCGTCACGAAGGCGGCCCACCGCGGGAAGCCCTTCTTGCGCAACCAGTTCGGGACCGGTTGGACGGCGACGGTGAGCATCAGCGCGAGAAAGACCGGACCGACCAGCGACGCCACCGATTTGATGCCGCCGATGGCGACGACGAGCCCGGCGATCGTGAGGAGCACGATGGTGCCCCGCGGCAGTGTCCAGTCGGGGGGATCGACCCGGTACGACGGTGGTGGGGGTGTGCGTTTGGAGGACTTGGTTCCGCGTGCCTCACTGCTACCGGACATGGTGTGCCGCCTTTCTGGACACGACTGTTACGTCGAAACAGCGGCCACCCACGCGCGGGAGCGCGCGGAGTGGCCGCCGTCAAGTGTTCAGCATTCGACGACCATCCGCGCGCGTTCGGCGTGCTTACGTCTCCGGTTGGTTCTCAGTGGCCCTTCCAGTTCGGCGTCCGCTTCATCACGAACGCCATGATCCCTTCGAGGGTGTCGCCGCTGATCACGAGCGAGTCGAGCACCGAGGTGCTGGCGTGGACGGCGTCGACCGTGTCGGTGATGGCGTCGGACTGTTCCATGGTGGCGATCGACGCCCGTACCGACGTCGGAGAGGCGGCCAGGATCTCCTCGGCCACGCCGCGTGCGGTCTCGAGAACCTTTCCGGCGGGGGCGATCCGGCTCACCAGTCCGGCGGCCGCGGCTTCGGCGGCGGAGATCCGACGCCCGGTCAGGATCATGTCGCGTGCGAGCGCGGGCGGGACCATCCGCGGCAGGCGGACCAGACCGCCCGCGGCGGCCGCCAAACCCACCTTCACCTCGGGCAGTCCGAACGATGCGTCCTCGTCGGCCACGACGATGTGACAGGCCATCGCGATCTCGCAGCCGCCGCCGAGCGCGAAGCCGTTGACCGCCGCGATCACCGGTTTGGGCAGGCTGCGCCGCGAGGTGAGTCCGGCGAACCCGTTCTTCGGCACCGACAGGGCGGCGGGCCCCGCGGTCGCCGCGAGATCGTTGCCCGCCGAGAAGGCCTTGTCGCCCTTGCCCGTCAAGATCGCCACCCACAGGTCGGGATCGGCGAAGTAGGCCTCGAAGATCGAGTCGAGTTCGGCGTTCGCGGCGGGGTTCAACGCGTTGCGCGCGTCGGGCCGGTTGATGGTCACCTCGAGCAGCCGACCGTCGCGACGGATCTCGACGTGCTCGTAGGAGTCGCGGAATGCGGGCGCGACGACCGGGTGCCGGGAGTTCATGGCCGCGGAGGTCAGGGCCACCCGATTGCCTTTGTCGAAGGACTGCACGACGATCGGCGTGCCGACGGGGTCCTCGGCGGTGAGGAGGAGGTCGAAGAGTTCGTCGTCGTCGGAATCGAGATTGGCCACGAAGCGGGCGCCGAGTCCCTCCGGAACGGTCGGATCGACCAGCCGGCCGATCACCACACCGGTGCGGCGGCCGTTCTTCTGCGGGATGACCGTGTAGGTCTCGACGACCGCGGCACCGTCGGCGTCGGCGATCGTGGGAACGGTCGGTACCGCGTCGAGCTCGGCCTGGACCGGACCGCTGGTGTCCGGACGCCACGGTGCCGGCGTCGTCGAATAGACACCCGCGGCATGCTTGCTCAGCACACCGCCGTTGGCGACGACGAGACCGTAGTCACCCGGCGATCGCCGGACGCGGGTGACGACTTCGGCGATCGCGTGGAGCGAGTAGTTGTTGCCCGGCCCGCCGAAGAACGGCAGGCCACCCGTCACGGTCAGCCCGCGCGGATCGTCGGGCGACATGCCGATCCCGTCGAGGACGTTGAACACCGCGATCGGGAAGCAGCTGTAGATGTCGACCACGGAGATGTCGTCGAGCCCGATCCCGGCGACCTGCAGCGCATGCCGCACCGCCGCGGGAGCCGCAGGAGCGGAGGACAATTCGGGGCGAGCCAGGACCGGGCGTTCCACCGTCGACGAATGACCGTGCAGGAAAACCCATTTCGCGGGGTCGATGCCGGCGGCCTGCGCGGCCCGCACCGACATCACGACCACGGCTGCGGCCTGGTTGACCTGATCGCGCGCCACGATGTACCGAGTGAACGGATCGGACACGATCCGGTTCTCGGGGGTGACGGTGACGAGTTCGTCGGCGGTGCGCGCCGTCGGGGCGGCCGAGTGCGGGTTGGCGGCGGCGACCTCGGTGAACGGTGCGAACAACTCACCCATCGTGGCGATGTAGGGGTCGCGGCCCAGGCCGGAGGCGTGCCGGCGGGCGTTCTCCAGCAGGGCGTACTGCGGCAACACCGACGCGAGGCCGTGCCGCATCTCGGCGACCGAGATGATGCCCTTGAGCCCGAAACCGCGGTCCTCGAGTTGCCCGCCGACCTCCTCGGCGAAGTTCGGGCGCTGATCCTCCGGCTGTGACATGAGGTGGCGGACCGTCGACATCACCTCGGCGCCGAACACCACGGCCCCCTCGGAGTCGCCGGCGGCGATGGCCGCCGCGAGTTCGGTGAGCATCGTCTGCGGGGTCTGGCCGCCGGTCACGGCCTGCACGGCGCGGCGTGGGTCCACCCCGATCCGGTTGCCGACCGCGCGCGGCATGTTGTCCGGTCGGCCCAGCGGTGACGACGACAACGGGCTCGAGATCTCGAACGAGCGGATCGCGGCGATCGTGTCGATCGACCCGGCGACGTCGCCTCCGGAGTCGGCGAATGCGGCGGTCACCGCCCGGGCGGCGAGGTCGGCCTCGCCGAGCGCCTCGTATCCGGGATCGGTCAGGCGTTCCGATGCCTGGCCCACGCCGACGACGACGGGGGTGGTCGGATCGATATCAACGAGCGTTGTTGGCATACCAAACATTGACACATGGCGTGACCGGGGTCTCATCGGAGGTGGCGGACGAGCGTCGGAGCGCCAGTGTGGGGTGCACGCGCCCAGAACGTCAGCGTTGCGGTCAGCGCGGTTGCAACCGTGGTCGGCCGGTGCCGAGCCGACCAGACTGTCGCCGACCAGTCTGCGATCGAAAGGACCCCCGATGACGTCCACTGTGCCGTCCACCGAGCAAACCAACCGGCCCGCCACCGGAACGACGGACGAGCGTCTCGACGAGGTGTTCGCACCGATCTTCGCCCGGATCGCCGAAGGCGCCGTGCAGCGCGAGGACGACCGCAGGCTTGCATACGACGAGGTCGCGTGGCTACGGGAGGCGAAGTTCGGCGCGTTGCGTGTGCCGGTGGAATTCGGCGGCTATGGCGCGTCGATCCGTCAGCTGTTCCGGTTGCTCATCGACCTGGCCGCCGCGGAGTCCAATCTCCCGCAGGCCCTGCGGGTGCACTGGTCGTTCGTCGAGGACCAGCTCGCGGCCCTCCCGGACGAGGCTGCGCAGCAGTGGTTGCGCAAGGTCGGCGAGGGGACGCTGGTGGGCAACGCGATCACCGAACCCGGCGTCGGCGCCATCGACCGGTACCAGACGCGCCTCACCCCGGATCCGGCGAGCACCGACGGCAGCGGGTTCCGGCTCGACGGCACCAAGTACTACAGCACCGGCAGCCTCTACTCCGACCACATCCTCGTCGCCGCCGACCAAGACGGTGAGCGGGTCTCGGTGCTCGTCGACGCCGACGCCGATGGCGTCACCCAGCACGACGACTGGGACGGCTTCGGCCAGCGCCTGACCGCCAGTGGCACCACGGAATTCGCCGACGTCGAGGTGCCGGCCGATCGGGTGCTCGGCCCGGGTTACGGCGGGGAGGGGCGCACCTACGCGACGTCGTACCTGCAGCTCGTGCAGCTCTCGGTGCTCGCGGGTATCGCGGCACGCGCCACCGACGACGTCGTGGAGTGGGTGCGTAATCGCACGCGCACCTTCACGCACTCGACCGCCGACCTGCCGCGTCATGATCCGTTGGTGCAGCAGGTGATCGGCCGGTTGTCGGCGGCGGCTTACACCGCGCGCACGCTGGTCCTCGACATCGCCGACGAGCTCGATGAGCTCGCGCTCGCCGGCTGGGAGGACGCCGAACTCCTCGACCGCGTCGAGTTCGACGTCGCCCGTGCCCAGGCCGCCGTCATCCCCGCAGTACTGGACGCGACCACTCAACTGTTCGAGGTCGGCGGCGCGTCGATCACCTCCGAGCGTCTGCGCCTGGATCGCCACTGGCGCAACGCCCGGGTGATCTCGGTGCACAACCCGCTGATCTTCAAACTGCAGGCCGTCGGCGACCACGTGCTCAACGGCACCGACCTGCCGTACGCCTGGAGCGCCGGGCAGAAGTAGCACGCCGTGCCGCTACGCTGGCGGCCATGCACCGGATGGCCGCGGCGGACGCGGTGTCGTACTGGATGTCGCAGCGCATCCCGAACGACGAGTTCCTGGTGTATTGCTGTGCCGCGCCGCGCAGTTCGATCGAGGACTGCGCGGCGCGACTCCGGCTGCGGGCGGCGCATGTCGACGATCTGTGCCTCCGGATACGAGATGTCCCGGGCACGGCCGACCGCCCGTACTGGGAATCCGTCCGGCCCGCCGACGACCAGGTCCGCGTGGCCCCGTCGAGCCGCACGTGGTCGTCGTGTCTGACGGAGATCGCCGGGCTCATCGCCCAACCGCTCGATCCCACGCGGGAGGCGTGGCGGGCGCACCTCTTCGGTCCGGTCGTCGACGTCCCGGCGGCGACGGGTCCGGTTGTCGTCGTCGTGCTCCAGGTCTGTCACGCCCTGGGTGACGGACGTCGGATGTCGCGGATCGCGCGCGACTGGTTCACGGCTCCTGCGCCTCCACGACGACCGGTGTCCGAGGTGCGTTCACCCTTCCGCGAGTTGATGGTCGACGCCGGTACGGCGCTCGGCGGAGTGCTTCGATTTCCCGGCGAGTTCGTCACGACAGCGTGGCGTGGGGTTCGCGCGGCGCGTCTCGCCGCGGCATCCGTGCCGGGCACGGCGGGATATGCGCCGACTCGGTTGAACGTCCCTCCCGGACCGCGGCGGACTCTGCGCGTGCTGGTCGTCGCGCGTGATCAACTCAGCGGACCCGGAGTACCGGTCACGGTCGCCGTACTCACCGCGATCTCGGTGGCGCTCCCGGAGTATCTGGGTGACCGGGATCGGCGATACGGCGCGGAGCTGACGGTCGGGCGCGGCGGAGAACGTCGAGCGCGCAATCACTTTCGCAACGCGGGGATCGATCTGCACGTCGACGTCGACGATCTGGTCGAGCGCGCACGACTCATCGGCGCCGAGATCGCCGCCGCTCGAGCAGCCGAGGCCGACCCGCTGCGGGCCGCGCAGCGTCGGGCGTCGGAGTCGACACCGGCGATCCTGACCCGATGGGGGATCCGATCCTTCGATCTCGACACCCCGCCGGCGACGGTCACCGGCGTCACCGTGGTCTCCTCGGTGAACCGCGGAGCCGCCGATCTCGACCTGGATGGAGGCGAGATCCTCTTCACCACAGGGTTTCCCGCGCTGTCGCCGGCTCAGGGATTGACTCACGGCGTACACGGGATCGGCGACCGGGTCGCGATCTCGGTGACCACGAGCCCGGATGTCGTGAACGATGTGGACCGGTACGTGGAACTGCTCGCGCGAGCGCTGGGTGGCTGACTGCGCGCCGCGGCGGCCCCTCCGCTCTACACCGAAAGAACCCCAGACCCAGTTGCGGAGGGCGCGTCTACTCCTGCTCCCTGAGGAGCGCCCGGAGCTTGCGGAGGGCGCGTCACGAAGGTCTTCGCAACCCGACTCACCATGACCCTTCGTGACGCTCGCAAGCTCGCTCCTCAGAGAACAGTAGAAGGGCTCGCTCTGCGCACAACGGTTCTTTCGTGATCCACGACGGCGGCCGGGCCGCGTCACGAAGGGTCTGGCGACGAAATGCCATCGGTCTCATCAAATTCGACGTGACTGCGCCGCCGACCATAGCCAGATGTCGAGGACTGCTCGTCGGGCGCGATTTCTTGTCGGTGGTCGGGTCTACCTTGGATGTATCAGTTGGACCGGTCAACCAGGCCGGGTGGCAACGACTTCGGGGGGAGTCACTGTGGGGGCATGGACGGATCTGCCGGGCGAGTTCCTCGCCGGGGTCGATCCTGCTTGTCCGGCCGATGCCGACACCGCCACCCATATGCAGCGTCTGGGGTCGATCCGCGCGGGCGAGTCGTATCTGGCGTGGTGCCGCTACCAGACGATCCTGGTGTTGTGTGATCGGCTGTTGACCACCGTCGGCAACAGTTACGTCTCCGACGGTTTCGGTGACATCGTCGCCCGGGTCTCGCGCGAGGCCGGGATCACCCGCTACCGGGCGGGGATGCTGGTCGACGAGGCACTGTGTCTTCGTGATCGGTTGCCGCGGGTGTTGGAGACGTTGCGCGACGGCATCATCGGGCCGCACCAGATCCGCGAGATCATCGGCCGCACGCACTTGGTGTCCGATGATCACCTTCTCGACCCCGACGACCCCGCCAGCCGCCGGATCATCGAGGTGCTCGACGAATCGATCGCCGACCTGCTGCGCTCCCGGTCCGGGTCGTGGTCGACGTCAGGTTTGCGCGACATGATCGACCGTCTGGTCTTCGGCCACGACGCCGACGCCGTCCGGGAACGGCGCCGCGAAGCGCTCGACAAACGAGGGGTGTGGACCGAGAACCACGGTGACGGCACCGGTGAGATCACCGCGGTCATGGCCGCCGAGAACATCCGAGCTTCCGACGCCTCGGTACGGGAGTTGGCCGCATCAGTGTGCGACCGGGATGGCCGCACCCTCGGGGAACGCAAGTCCGACGCCATGTGCGCGTTGCTCACCCGAACAGCGTTCACGTGTGCGTGCGGTCAGTCCGACTGCACCACAACACCTGTCGATCCTGCCGGTGCGGCGGCGGGTACCGAGATCGTGATCCACGTCGTCACCGACGCCGACACCCTGGCCGGGGGGTCCGGACCCGGCTGGGTCGACGGGCACGGAGTGATCTCCGACGAGCATGTGCGTGACCTCGCCGCCCGGCCCGACGCGACGATCAGGCCGGTCACCCCGGTCCGCACACCACCGTCGCATGTCGTCGCCGGCGGCCCAGCCGCGACCGGCGAGGGCGGATACGACGACGACACCACGCGTACGGCGAACATCGCCGCGCCACAGCAGGCTACAGATGACGCCGACACCAACACCAACACCGACGCCGGCGGCGCGGGTGACGCGTCGACGCCCCCGACTTCGGCCTCATCGTCGGCGGAGCCGGTGTCGTCGGAGGTCGTGGTGGTCTACCCGGCTGCCCTGCCTGGTGACCCGTATCGTCCGACAAGTGCGTGCGCGGAGTTCGTGCGGGTGCGCGACGGCTACTGCACCGAGCCGGGTTGCACGCGTTCGGCATTCACCGCCGATGTCGATCACGTCGCCGAGTACGACCACGCCCGGCCGGCACGCGGGGGTGCGACCTCGAGTGAGAACCTCAACGCCAAATGCCGTCCCGGTCATCTCCACAAGACCCACGGTGACTGGACCGATGTGCAGTACCGCGACGACGAGGGCCGCCTGGTCACCGAATACGTCACGCCCGAGGGCTTTGTGATCCCCGGCGAGGCCGAAACCCTCGAAGACCTCTTCCCCAACCTGCGGCGCATCCGGTTCGAACAAGCCGCGAAAGCACCACCGACACCGCGGATCATCGTGCCCGAGCGGCAAGGCAGACAACAGCAAGGCCGACCACCGCGCACGATCACCGAACGCACCGCCGCGAAACACGCGAAGCGGCGAGAAGAACGTGCCCGCAACAAGAAACAACGCGAAGCGAACCTACGCGCCCGGAGCGAAGCAACCCACCATCAAGCGACAACCCACGACGACGAGCCCCCGCCATTCTGACCCGGCGCTCGGCGTGGCCTGTGGCGGCTAACCCCGCGGGTACCCGTTCGTGTCCGCCGAAGCGTCTCCGTGTCCATTGCCGCCCGACCCCTTCGGCGGACGGGTGAGGCGTTTGGGAAGTCGTTCGGCGAGACCGCCGAGCGGTGCGACCGTCTGGTTCAGCAGGTCGACGGTCTCGGCGAGCTCGTGGACCGTTTCCTGCATGGCGAGCAGGTTGGGTCCGAGCTGCCCGATGACCTCGGTGAGCTCGGAGATCCGGTCCAGCGGCCCGCCCGGTGCGATCGCACGCTCGACCGCGCCGTTCTCGCCCAGGAGCTGATCGAGCAGGCCGTCGTCCTCGGCGAGCCGGTCCAGGATGCCTCCCGCGGCGGTCACCTTCTCGAGCACACCGTCGGGCGCGGTCAACTTGTCGACGATGCCGCCCTCGGAGGTGAGGCGCTCGAGGATGCCCTCGTTCTCGGTGAACTGGTCGACCACGCCACCCGGCCGGGTCAACCGGTCCAGCGGTCCACCCTTCGCGGTGAGGCGCACCAGGATGCCTCGTTCCTCGGCGACCTGGTCGAGGAGTCCGCCCTCGGCGGTGAGCTTGTCGAGCGGACCGTTCGGGGCGGTGAGCCGGTCGACGACACCCCCGGGATCGAGCAGTCGCTCCAGCGGACCGCCGTTGGCCAGGATCCTGCCGAACGGCCGCTCGGGGCCGAGTAGTTCGGACAGCTGGTTGAGGAGAGCGAGCGGCGTCCGGAGTGATCCGAGCTCGTCGGCGTCGACGCCCACTGCCAGTGCGATCTCGTTCTGCACGCTCCCAGCCGTGATGCGGGCGATGGCGACTGCGGACTCGGCTGCGCTGAGCACCACCCCGGTGACCGCGAAACCGAGTCGGAACGGCATCTCGACGAGCGCACGGCCTGCGTCCGCCGTGGCCACCGGTCTACGGTCGGCGCGGCGACGGTCGGGTGGCGGCCGATCCGGAAGGGACTCCATGCTTTCCGACCCTAGGCCAGCCGACCGGCGTTCGGGGCGAGGGTTCGGTGATTCCGCGGGGCGGTGTCGCTACTGCGCCCCGGTCGCCGGTGCCTCTGCCGCCTTGGCGGCCTTCGCCGCCTTCTTGAAGTCGCGGACCTTCTGCAGCGAATCCGGGCCGGTCACGTCGGCCACCGACCGGAACCCCTTCTTGCTGTAATCGCCGGCGACCTTGGTCCAGCCCGACGGCTTGACGTCGAGTTGCTTGGCGACGAGCGCGACGAAGATCTTTGCCTTCTGGTCGCCGAACCCGGGCAGGGCGCGCAACCGCTTCATCAGGTCCGCGCCGTCGGCGGCCTCGGTCCAGATGCGTGCGGCGTCGCCGCCGTACTCCTCGGCGACGACTTTCGCGAGCGCCTGGACCCGGCCGGCCATCGACCGACCGTAGCGGTGGATGGCCGGGGGAGTGGCACACAGGTCGGCGAACGCCTCGGGGTCGGCGTCGGCGATCTCGACCGGATCCATCGTGCCGAACCGGTCACGGATCTTGGCCGGCCCGGCGAAGGCCCGTTCCATCGGGAACTGCTGGTCGAGGAGCATTCCCGTGAGGAGGGCGAACGAATCGTTCGACAGGAGTTCGTCGGCCGCGGGTTCCTGCGCGATCTGGATCTTCGGCATGGGGTCGATTCTGGCAGACGGCACCCGCGTGCGGCTCTAGACTGCCCCCATGATGAGCGGGGAGAACACGGTCGGCTTCGAGAACGGCAGACGTCGGCGGGGGCGCGTCGGAGTGGGAACGGTCGCGACGGTGGCCGGCGTCGTGATGGCGCTGGCGGTATCGCTGTTCGGTGCCGGCGTCGCCGGGGCCGCGCCGGCAGACGACGGGGCGAACTACGTCACCACCCTGCGGTGCGACAGCGTCAACCCGTGGCCGGCAGGCACGGTCAAGGTCCGTGTGGACGTGTTCAACCAGATCCGGCACCCCGCGGACGGACTACCCGGACCCGTCCTCGCGCTCATCGGCACCGACCGTGCCCGAGCCGTGGCCCTCGAATACACCTACGAGGTGTCGGTGTCGTGGCGGAACCTGCGGACCGGACGTACCGGCGTCACCACGGTTCCCGGCCGCGGGTACACGGTCAAATGGCAGGTCGACATCCATCCGGGCAGCGGTCCCGTCGCCTTCACGATCCGTCAGAAGATCGGTGCGCTGGCCTTCTTCCCGATGACCAATCCGAAGTACTCGACCTGCTCGGGGCGCGCGGTCGCCTGACTCACCGGTCGGCGAGTCCGCCGATCAGCAGGTACTGCGCGGTGAAATAGCTCGCGAGCACCCAGGCCTCGCCGGCCATCCGGAGTCGAGTGTCGGTGACCAGGTGTCGTCGATTGATGATCGCGAGGTCGGAGAGCAGGAAGAACCACCCGCCGGCCCGCAAGCGCGGCTGCGGCGCCGGCACGTCCGTTGCCAGCGCCGACATCGTCGCGAGCGTGTTGCCATACGTCCCCAGAACCGGCAGCAGGGCAGGGCGGTGTCGGCTCAGCACCGTCGCCGACTCGGCGAGAACGCCCACCCGCGGCGCGACGGACCGAACCGTCGGTCGTGCGCCGGCACGCCACATCGCGACCGCGTAGCTCAACTGTGCGCCCGCGAAAGACGTTGCACCCCTGCGGAGAAAACGATCCTTCGTGGCCGGGTCGTCGTGTTCGAATTCCTCCTGCAACATGAACCGGTCGCCGAGCGCGGAGAACCCGACGACGGACGCCAGGGCGACGGTGTCGGCGACCGGGCGGCGTCGTGCTCCGGCGGCCACCCGCGCCGCGAGAAGCGCGATCGGCAGCGGTTTGGTGATCGCGGCGCTGCGTCGATCACCGGCCGACCCGGCGATCGTCGCTGCCGCGGCAGTGGCCGCATAGGCGGTGCGGAACGTCCGGTTCACCGCAGGACGCTGGCGACGAAGGCGCGGATGTCGGCGTCGGAGAACCGCTTCGACTGGGCGCCGTCGAGCGTCAGATAGGTACGCGCCGACACCTTGCTGTCGCCGACCCGGGCGTCGTTGAGGTACTTCAGGGTGAGCGGTACGACGACGGAGGTGTCCTGCAGGGTCTGCGTCATCAGGACCGGACGCTCAAAGCCGCGAGTGGGCAGCTCGGTTGCCTTGGTCAGCAGGGCGGTGAGTTCGGTGTTCCCCGACAGCGGTTTGGTGAACAGCGAACCGATGGCGAGACCGTCCACCTCACGCACGAACTCGGTGACACAGGACGCGGCGGCCTTGGTCAGCCAGTTCTTGCCGGCGTCGGTCAGGTAGGCGTCGAGATCGAGGTCGGAGTGCGCGTTGCGGATGGCGCTCAGCGTGTACAGCGCATCGGCGGCCAGCCCGGACGGCATCGCCGCGGACGACGGCCCGAGATTGGCCACCAACGAACCGAACTGGGCGGGAATCGAACTCGCTGCGGCGCCCCTGAAGTCGAGCTTGCCGCCCTGGATGGTCGGGGCCAGTCGGGCCAGTGTGATCGCGGCCGCGGCTCCCTGGCCCTCGCCGACCACTGCCCACGAGCGCGACAGGTTGTCGGCGATGTCCCGAGAGGCGCGCACCGCGTCGACGATGTTGCGGGCAGTGGCCTCGAGATCGTAGTACTGCGGCGTGCCGGGGGTCCCGACGCCCGCGTAATCGGTACTGACGACGGCATATCCGCGGCCGAGCCATCGTTTGAGCTCGTCGGTGTCCTCGGCGGTGGGCCGCGACGACGGTGCGCACCGGTCGGCGATGCCGCGCGAACCGTGGGCCCAGGCGACGATCGGCCAACCACCGGCCGGCGCCCGCCCGCCCGGCACCATCAACACGCCCGAGGACAGATGGGCCTTGCCGTCGGCGCCGGTGCTCCAGTAGGTGAAGTCGTTACCGGACCCGGCGCCCGCGACCGTACGTGCCCGGGGGAGTTCGCGATTGGCGTAGACGGCGCCCGGCGTCTGGCCCGGACCTCGCGTGTCGACGGTGCCCGCGTTGTCGTCGGCGGGCGCGCTGTTGTCCGTCGACGACGGTTCCGCCGACGGCTCGGCTACTCCTGGCGTCGATGTTCCCGGAGTCGGTTCGGCCGCGGCCGTCGCCGTCATGCCGAAGGCGGCCGGGGCCACGACGATCGTGAGGGCGGCTGCGGCCGCGAGGGCGCGTGCGAGATGGGCACTCCGTGGTTTCGAAGTGTTGCCGTGGGGGTTCATGTGTCGTCAGTTCGTTCTGTGAGGCGTGACCGGATGCGAAAGGCGTTGTGCGTCAAGCATTGACGATGCCGACGGCAGGTAGGAACCAGCAGTTCTGGGTACCGTTGCTGGCGTTGCCGAAGACTGCCGACAGGATGGTGCCGCTGCCGGTCTTCACCGGTGCCAGCCGGACCCCGGACAGCAGGGGCAGCGCTGTCAGCGCGGTGCGGTCGGTGATCGGGTCGAGATCGGCGAAGCCGCCCTGGAGCGTGCTGGTGTTGAACCAGGCGACCTGCATTGTGCCGCCGCTACCGGCAGTCGGCGAGGCGGGCACGAAAGCGTATGCGGTCTCGCCCTTCTCGACGAGGCCGAGCTTCTCGGGCAGCTTCACGCCGGGGATCATGTCGAGCAGCGGCTTGAGCTGGGTCAGCGGGTCGGTCTTCATCGGCCACGGACCCGCCACGGCGCCCGCACCGGCGGTGACGAGTCCGAGCGGGTTGTCGGCGGTGGGTGCGGTGCAGAACGGCGACACCGACGGGGTGAGTGTCTGGATGCCGAGCGTGCGCAGCAGGGCGATGGGGTCGGTCGGGGCCGCGACCGGAGTGGCGGCCGACGCGGGCGCGCCCTCGGCGGCCGCGGGGAGCGGGAGAGCTCCCGCACGCCCGGCGATGTCCTCGACCGACAGTTGTCCGGCGCTCCCCATGATCGTCTGGGCGGCCTGCACGGCGATCTGGTCGACACCCGCGGCCTTGAGCAGGCGGACCGCCCCGGCCAGCTCGGCGTCGAACGGGATCGACAGCGCGCCGAGCAGGTTGGCAGGGATGAGGGGCTCGGCCGTCGCCGGCGCTGAAGTGGCGGTGAGGGTGGCCGCCGCCATCGCCACACCCATGAGACCGGCGCCGCAGCGCTGGATCGCGCGGCTGCGAGTGACGCGACGGGGAGCGTCGGAACGCGTGAACCGAGACGTGATGGACATGGCTCTCCTTGGGCAACCGGCTGTGACGGCCGAGCACCCGCCACGTGTGGCGGGTGTGACAGATGGGACTCGAGTTACAAGAGACCACGAAGACTCGGAACCCGGCAAGTCGCGAGTCCGACCTGTGACATGGGCGCGATCCGCGAGAGACCGAAACCGCGGCGAACTGCGGGTTCAGTGCCCTTGAGCACGGCCTCGGACCGCCGCACAGAGGCCGACCACCGCCGGCACGCTCAGCTCGCGCCGCCGATTCCCTTGCCGATCAACACGACTCCGATGACCAGGATCAGCACCGCCATCACCGTCGCGTTGTTCGCCTGCAGCCACGACTTGAGGCGGTCGAGTGGTTCGCGCAGGCGGGCCGCGGCGAGCTGGTAGCCCACGACCGGGACCACGACCGAGGTCGAGGCCAGGAGTGCGAAGATCGCCACCGCGATCACGTCCTGCGGCATCGACAGCGCGCCCGAGGCGATCGAGACACCCGCCGCCGCGCAGAGAACGAGATTCTTCGGATTGATCGCCGCCAGCGCGAACGCGATACCCATGGCGGTCACCGGACGCATCTCGTCGATGGCCGACATCCACTTCGGCGTCGCGGACTCCGCGTGCCGGGAACGCCACTGACGCAACCCGACGACGAGCAGAACGACACCGAGCGCGATCTTCATCCAACCGGTGCTCGACGACGATCCGTCGAGGTCGACGGCGCTTCCGAGGGCCACGAAGACGGCCACCGCGACGACGATGCCGACAAGCCAGCCGATCGCGAAACCGATACTCGTCGTGCGCGCATGGCGTCCCAGGAGCATGAGGATCGCCGCGATGATCGGGATCGGCGACACCGCGACACCCACCGCAAGGGGTAGTAACTCACCGAGCACGGGTCCCATCGAGAACTCCTCACGACATGGTGCCGACCGTGTCGTCGTACGCCATGGTCGCATCCCGTGAGGAGCTCTCGACCGGTAACGAACGAAGGCACCCCGCGATGAGCCGGGGTGCCTTCGTCTGTGAGAGGAGAAGAGATCAGATGATCGCGAGCCCGATCACCGGGACGATGGTGCAGGAGACGACCTTGCCCTTCGTCTTCGTGGTGACGTTGCCGTGGATCGCCGAGATGACGCGGCCCTTGCCGGTCCGCGAGATACCGGTGAAGGTGCCGGGGCCTTCCTTCACATTGATCTTCGGGTTCCGCTTGAGCGTCGTGGTACCCGTGCGACCGGTGTCGACGTTGAACCAGCTGACCGTGAGCGGCGCGGCCTTGTTGTCGATCGCCGGACCCGTGCCGAGCGAGGTGTAGACGTATCCGCTCTCGCCGCGCTTGGGGCCGGGGGCGGGTGCTTCCTGCGGTCCGGCGGTGACCAGGGCGCGACCGAGCGAACCGCCGCCGGGGATGCAGCCGAGGCCGAAGGTCGGGTAGAGGAATTCCTGGATCTTCGGGGCGTTCGGGCCCTGCGGGATCTCGGGATCGCCGGGCTTGGGCTCGGCGGCGAGCTGACGCGCGGCCTGCTTGCGGCCGGGTTCGCCGAGGAAGTCGGCGATCGAGCGCCAGATCTTGCTGACCTCAGCTGGCATACCGGGGGTGTCGGCGAACGACTGGGCCTGGCGGAGCAGGTCGACCGAGACCTTGCCGTCGGGTCCGGGCGTCGCCACGGAGCCGATGATCGCGGGAGCGAACGCGCCGAGCGAGTCCAGCACGCGCTGGTCGACTTTCGGGGCCGGGGCGGCCTGCGCGGCCATCGGCATCGCGAGTGAGGTCGCCGCCGCGAGCGCCGACACGGCGACGAGGAGTCGACGGGTCCGGATTCGACGCGGGGCATGGCCGGATCGCAACCTCAGTGGCCGGGAGAAACGCACTGGTGTGTCCTAACGGTCGTGGCGCCGACGATCAGTCGATCAGCGCCTCGCGGGTCGTGTCATCCGCCCGGGTGTCGGGTAGCGGACAGTCCATCCTCTCACCCGGGTCGTCGCGGGTCATTCTAAGCCCCCCGCGGGTTCCACTGTCCAGATCGCCGGCCTGTTACGGGTGGGGTTGTTGTGGTAATTGATGCAATTGTTATCGAAGTGACGTCGGGGTGGTTGGATCGTAAGGACAGGCGGCAACCTGGTTGGATGAGGAGAATCGGGGATCGGGGACGGTCGAACAGGAGTCTGAAGTGACAGAGCTGCGCGCTGACGCGTCGGGTCGCCCACGCGGGAGGTCGCGACTGACGCGACTGGTGGTCGGTGCGGCCGCCGTCATTCTCGCCGCGACGTCGGCGAGTGCGTGCGCCGACGACTCGTCGTCGGGCGCCGAGGTCACGCTGCTCACCCACGATTCCTTCGAACTGCCGGAGTCGGTGATCGACGGGTTCCGCCAGGAGACCGGACTGACCCTGAAGATCGTGAAGTCCGGGGACGCCGGGCAATTGGCGTCGACGGTGTCACTGACCCCGGGTGCGCCCAAGGGAGACGCGGTCTTCGGCATCGACAACACCTTCGCCTCGCGTCCGATCGACGCCGGCGCCCTGGAGTCCTATGAGTCACCCGCCGCGGCCGACGGTGCCGCCGATTTCGCGGTGCCCGGCGCGGAGGGGCAGCTCACGGCCGTCGACCGCGGGGATGTGTGCCTCAACATCGACGACGGTTGGTTCGAATCCAGGTCTCTGACCCCGCCGGCGAGCTTCCGCGACCTGACCCGCCCGGAATTCGCCTCGCTCACCGCGGTGACCGACCCGGCGACCTCCTCGCCGGGCACGGCGTTCCTGCTCACCACCGTCGGTGCGCTCGGAAACGGCTGGCAGGACTACTGGAAGCAGGTCGTCGGCGGCGGCGCGACCATCGTCTCGGGCTGGGAGGTCGCCTACAACCAGCTCTTCACCGCCGGAGAGGGCCGTGGCGACAAACCCATCGTGCTGTCCTACGCCTCGTCGCCGGCGGCGACGCCCGGGACGAGCGCGCTGCTCGACAGCTGCTTCCCGCAGGTGGAGTACATCGGCATCCTGAAGGGCACCCGGAACTCGACCGGCGCCCGCAGGCTCGTCGATTTCATGCTGAGTCCCACTGTGCAGAAAGAACTCCCGAACTCGATGTATGTCTACCCGGTGCAGCGCGACACCCCGCTGCCCGCGGGATGGCCGGCGCGCGCGGAGGTGCCCGCCTGGATGTCGTCGTTGCCGCCCGCCACGATCGCGGAGAACCGCGAGATGTGGCTCGATCAGTGGCGTGCCGCGGTCGGCCGGTGACGACTCGGTGACCCCGGCCGGGACAGTGGTGACCCGGGTGGCCCGGGCCGCCGGACCGGTTGCGCTGTGGGTGGTCCCGGCGCTGTTCGTCGTGGTGCTGTTCGCCTGGCCGGTGATCGCGCTCGTCCGGCGCGCCGTCACGATCGCCCGTGACTCCGGGGTGGGCCTGATCGAACTGCTCGACCGCACCGACGCCCTGGGGCTTCTGGGCGTCACCCTGGGCCAGGCGGCCGCCTCGACGGTCCTGGCGCTCGTCGCCGCCGCACCCATCGCGTGGTTGTTCGCCCGGGTCCGCGGGACCACCGCGGTCGTGCTCGCCGTCGTGGTGACCGTGCCATTCGTGCTGCCGACGGTCGTCGTCGGTGTCGCCTTCCGTTCTCTGCTGTCCGGCCCATTGGCGTTCCTGCACATCGAATCCGGGCTGCCGGCCGTGCTCGCGGCACACATGTTCATCAACATCGCCGTCGTCGTCCGCGTCGTCGGGGCGGCCTGGCGCAACCTCGACCCGCGGCTGCTCGAGGCGGCACGGTCGCTCGGGGCGGGCCGGATTCGGGCGACCATGACCGTGGTCGTGCCGCGCCTGGTGCCCGCCACGGCGTCGGCGGCCGCGCTGATCTTCCTGTTCTGTTCCACCAGTTTCGGCGTCGTGATCATTCTCGGCGCCGGGGAGCTGCGGACCCTGGAGACCGAGATCTACACGCAGGCCATCGGATACTTCCGGATTCCCGAGGCGGTCGCGCTGTCGATGCTGCAGATCGTGGTGGTCATGGCGGCGCTGCTGCTGACGCGGGTGTTCGCCGATCCGGCGAGTCGCGGATCGGGTGGCGGCGCCCGGCGGGCCGAACGGAGCCGCAGGGTCGCCGGCGGCCGCTGGACGCGGTCGGCGGTCTGGGTGGTGGGGGCGTGGACAGCAGTCCTCCTCGTCGGACCGGTCCTGGTGCTGATGGTGCGGTCGGTCCGACCGGTCGCGCACGGCGACTGGACCCTCGCCGGCTACCGCGCACTGGCCGAACCCGTCAACGGGGTGACACCCCTGGAGAGCCTGCGCTATTCGCTGGTGACCGCCACCGCGGCGACCGCCATCGCCCTGGTGGTCGGGACGCTCGCCGCCGTCGCGTTGCATCGCGCGCACGGAGTCGTCGGGGCGATCGGCTCGGCCGTCTCGCTCATCCCGCTCGGGATCAGTGCTGTCACACTCGGATTCGGCTACCTCATCGTGCTGGCGTCGTTGCCGTACGAGATCGCCGCATCGCCCGCGGTCATCCCAATGGTCCAGGCCCTCATCGCGATTCCGGTGGTCATCCGCATCATGATGCCCGCACTCGAGTCGGTGCCGGTCCGGTTGCGGCATGCCGCGGCGACGTTGGGAGCCACGCCGTTTCGCGTGTTCGCGACCGTCGACCTGCCGATCGTCGGACGGTCGATGGGGGCTGCCGGAGGGTTCGCCTTCGTCATGGCCCTGGGCGAGTTCGGCGCGACGAGCTTCCTCGCGCGCGCGGACACGACCACCCTTCCGGTACTCATCGGGTCCGCTCTGAACCGCCCGGGCGCCGAGAACCTGGCCACCGCCATGGCGGCCTCGGTGGTCCTTGTCATCGCGACGGTCGTCGCAGTCGTCGTGGTCGAGGCGTTCCGGCCCCGCTCGGAGGTGCCGCTGCTGTGACCCCTGCGAATTCATTGGAGGTCTCCGACCTCACGGTCGCGTACGGCGGCGAGACCGTCATCGACGGTCTGTCGTGGCGGCTCGGGGGAGAAGGGTCACTGGTGACCGCGATCCTGGGCCCGTCGGGGTGCGGCAAGTCGACCCTGATCCGGACGATCGCCGGACTCGAGTCGCCGGTCGGTGGAACGGTGCGGTTCGGCGGAGTCGACCTCGCCGGCGTCGAGGTCCATCGGCGGGACTTCGGGGTCGTCTTCCAGGACGGGCAACTGTTCGGCGGGCGCAGTGTCGCGTCGAACGTCGCGTACGGGCTGAAGGTGCGGCGCTGGTCGCGCCGCGCCATCGCCGATCGCGTCGCCGAGATGCTCGACGTCGTCGGACTCACCGGTTACGACAAGCGTCTCGTCGAGACCCTGTCGGGCGGCCAGGCCCAACGGGTCGCGCTCGCGCGTGCCATGGCCCCGCGTCCGCGTCTGCTGTTGCTCGACGAGCCGCTCGCCGCGCTCGACCGGCGGTTGAGAGACGAATTGGCCGTGGAGATCTCGGAGATCGTCCGAGCGGCCGGCGTGCCGACGATGGTGGTGACCCACGACCACGCCGAGGCGGCCACCATGGCCGACGAGATCGCGGTCATGCGGGACGGGGTGATGATCCAGACCGACGTTCCGGCGGCGCTGTGGCGACACCCGGTCGACGAGTGGACCGCGCGTTTCCTCGGCGCCACGACCGTCGTCGATGCCCAGGTCCGGTCGGGCGTCGCGCAGACCGTCCTCGGTGAGATGCCGCTGGATCGTCCCGACGGTCCGTGCCGGCTCGGCCTGCGGCCCGAGTCGGTGGCGATCGGACCTACGCCGTCCGATGCGCCGGAGAGGCCGGGAACGACGGCGACCGTCGTGCTCGTCGCCGAACTCCCGGCCGGCCCGCGCGTGCGCATCGACACCCCGGTCGGCGAGATCGATGCGGTCACCGATGCCTTCGTCGCGATCGGCGACCGGGTGCGGATGCGTCTGGTGCCGGAACGGGTCGCGGTGATCGGGTCGTGACGCCGCGTGGGCCGGCGAGGCGGTCGTCGTGCCGGTGACACGGCGAGACGTGCTGGTCCCGCCGGGACTGATGGTCGTCGGAGCGACATCGATGTATCTCGGCGCGGCCGTCGCCGTCGGCCTGTTCGACGTCATCTCCCCGGCCGCCGTCGCGTGGTTGCGGATCGCCGGGGCCGCGCTGGTGTTGCTGCTGTGGGTGCGACCGGCCCGGACGGCCTGGCGTTGGGAGCGATTGCGCCTCGCCGGATGCTTCGGGCTGATCACCGCCGGGATGAACATCGCCTTCTACGAGGCGCTCGCGCACCTGCCCCTGGGCACGACCGTCGCCCTGGAGTTCCTCGGCCCGATCGTGGTGGCCGCCTTGGGTTCTGCGACGCGTCGCGACGTCGCCGCACTCGTCCTGGCGGCGGTCGGCGTGGTCCTGATCGCGGACGTCCGGTGGTCGGGAACCGCGATCGGCGTCGTCCTGGCGCTGACCGCGGCCGCCTGCTGGGCGGGGTACATCGTCCTGGGCAAACGGGTCGCGGCGCGAGGCACGGGCGTCGAGGACCTGGCGACCGGTTTCGCGGTGGCCGCGTTGCTCACCGCGCCGCTCGCGTGGTGGGTGGCCGACGCGGTACGCGCGGGGGCCGCGTTGCCGGTGGTCCTGGCCCAGGGGTTGCTACTCGGCATCGCCTCGACCGCGGTGCCGTACGCACTCGACCAGATCGTGCTGCGGCGGGTCGGCCAGGCGAGGTTCGCGATCCTGCTCGCGCTGTTGCCGGTGACGGCGTCGGCGATCGGGTTGCTCGCGCTGGCGCAGGTGCCGCGGCCCCTGGAAGCGGTCGGGATCGCGCTCGTCGCGGTGGCCGTCGCCGTGCGATCGGTCGACGACGACAACCGGTCCGACGATCGTGAGGCGGAGATGCCACCGGGGTGACCGGGAATCAGGCGGCGCGCGCCTTCTTCAGTGCTTTGTGCAGCTCTTTCTTCGACATGTCGGAGGTGTCGAGCTTGCGCATCCGGTGAATGACCACCGGGCAGCGAACACAGCGCGTCGAACTCTTGCAACACTTCTTCTTGGGCTTCAGAGAGCCCACCTTGGTCGGGTCGACCTTGCCCATACGGCGAGGTTAGCAGACCCTAACTACAACTCTTGTGGGTGCTGTGATCGCGGTCTCACCGCCCGAGCCGATAGTCTGTGACGTTGAATCCCTAGGTGATCTGCTCCTCGCGCCGGTCAGAGCCGTTCGGCTGCGAACGTTCCAGACGTTCGGCAGTGACCCGGACGCCGGCCGCCGCTGCCGGTCCCCAACCACACGAAAGAGAGCCAGTGAGCGCTGTCCCCACCTTCCGCAACGTCGCGATCGTCGCGCACGTCGACCACGGAAAGACCACACTCGTCGACGCCATGCTGCGCCAGTCCGGCGTGTTCGGCGAGCGCGCCGAGGTCGTCGACCGGGTGATGGACTCCGGTGATCTCGAACGTGAAAAGGGCATCACCATCCTCGCCAAGAACACCGCGGTCCACCGGCGCCAGCCGGACGGCACCGAGGTCGTCATCAACGTCATCGACACCCCCGGCCACGCCGACTTCGGCGGTGAGGTCGAGCGCGGCCTGTCGATGGTCGACGGCGTGGTCCTGCTCGTCGACGCCTCCGAGGGCCCGCTGCCGCAGACGCGCTTCGTGCTCCGCAAGGCGCTGGCCGCCGAGCTGCCGGTGATTGTCGTCGTGAACAAGACCGACCGTCCCGACGCCCGCATCCAGGAGGTCGTCGACGAGACGCAGGATCTGCTCCTCGACCTCGCCTCTGACCTGGACGAGGAGGCCGCGAAGGCCGCCGAACTCGTCCTCGAGCTCCCCGTGCTCTACGCCTCGGGTCGCGCCGGTGTCTGCAGCACCGAGCAGCCGGCCGACGGCGAGATCCCGGCGGGGGAGAACCTCGACTCCTTCTTCGACGTCCTGCTCGAACACGTCCCGGCGCCCAAGGGTGACCCGGACGCCCCGCTGCAGGCACACGTCACCAACCTCGACGCCTCGGCCTTCCTCGGCCGTCTGGCGCTCGTCCGCATCCACAACGGGACCCTCCGCAAGGGTCAGCAGGTGTCCTGGTGCCGCGAGGTCGACGGTGAGGCCGTCGTCGAGCGCGCCAAGATCACCGAGCTCCTCGCCACCGTCGGCGTCGACCGGGCGCCCGCCGAGTCCGCATCGGCCGGTGACATCGTGGCCGTCGCCGGTATGCCGGAGATCATGATCGGCGACACCCTCGCCGACCTGGAGAACCCGCAGCCGCTGCCGCGCATCACCGTCGACGAGCCGGCGATCTCGGTCACCATCGGCACCAACTCGTCGCCGCTGGCGGGCCGGGTCTCGGGCCACAAACTGACCGCCCGCATGGTCAAGCAGCGTCTGGACACCGAGCTGATCGGCAACGTGTCGCTGCGCGTGCTCGACATCGGCCGGCCCGACGCCTGGGAGGTGCAGGGACGCGGCGAGCTCGCCCTGGCCATCCTCGTCGAGCAGATGCGTCGTGAGGGCTTCGAGCTGACCGTCGGCAAGCCGCAGGTCGTCACCCGCAAGGTGGACGGCAAGGTCCAGGAGCCGTTCGAGCATCTGACCGTCGACGTGCCCGAGGAGTACCTCGGCGCGGTCACCCAGTTGCTCGCCGCCCGCAAGGGCCGCATGGAGCAGATGAACAACCACGGCACCGGCTGGGTCCGGATGGAGTTCATCGTGCCCTCGCGCGGCCTCATCGGGTTCCGTACCGACTTCCTCACCGAGACCCGCGGCACCGGCATCGCCAACGCGGTGTTCCAGGGTTACGACGCCTGGGCGGGCGAGATCCGGGCCCGCCACACGGGTTCGCTCGTCAGCGACCGGTCGGGAACGGTCACCCCGTTCGCGATGATCCAGCTCGCCGACCGCGGCACGTTCTTCGTCAACCCGGGCGACGACTCGTACGAGGGCCACGTCGTGGGGATCAACCCGCGCCAGGAGGATCTCGACATCAACGTCACCCGCGAGAAGAAGCTGACCAACATGCGTCAGTCCTCGGCCGACGTGATGGAGACGCTCGCCAAGCCGATGCAACTCGACCTCGAGGGCGCCATGGAATTCTGCGCCGCGGACGAGTGTGTCGAGGTCACCCCGGAGGTCGTGCGAGTGCGTAAGGTGCACCTCGACTCGACGACGCGCGCCCGTGAGCGCTCGCGGGCCAAGTCCCGGGATGCCGCCGTCAGCTGAGTGTCGATGGCGCTCCGGCGCCGCATCACGGTGGCGGGCGCGTCCGACGGACCGAGAAGCTTCTTCGTCATGGGGGTATCCGAGGTGAATCGCGCGAGACCACGACCGGGCCGCGAGGCCGCGAACCGGGTCCGTGGGCGGTTGCTCGGCATCCTCTCGTGCAGCGTCGCCCTGCTCGTGGTGCTCACCGCCTGCATGTCGGATCCGCCGCCCCCGGTCCGCGACACCGGGCCACCGCCGACCCCGACCGAGTACCCGGTGGAGAAGACGATCTACATCGCCACCGACTCGGTCGGATCGGGCTTCAACCCGCACATCGCCGCCGATCAGAACCCGGTGACGACGGCGGTCGCGGCGATGACGCTGCCCAGCGCGTTCGCGCCGGTCCAGACCCCGGGCGGGACGGTGTGGGAACTGCAGCGCTCGTTCGTCACCTCCGCGGAGGTGACGTCGCGGGCGCCGTTCACCGTGACCTACCGCATCCACACCGACGCCCAGTGGTCCGACGGCCTGCCGGTGACGGGCGACGACTTCAACTTCCTGTGGCAACAGATGTCCCGGCAGCCCAACGTCGTGGCACCGGCCGGCTACCGGCTCATCGACTCGGTGCAGTCCCGGGAGGGCGGCAAGGTCGTCGAGGTGCGGTTCGAGTCGCCGTACCCCGCGTGGCGAGAGCTGTTCACCGGATTGCTGCCCAGTCACGTGCTCAAGGGTGCGCCGGCGGGCTTCCAGACCGGGATGGACACCGGCAAGCCGGTCTCGGCCGGGCCCTACGCGATCGTGGGGATCGACAAGACCCGCGACGAGGTCCGCCTCGCCCGCAACGACCGGTACTGGGTCACCCCGCCCCGGTTGGATCAGATCGTCCTCCGCCGCGCCGGCACGTCGGCCCAGATGCTCGACTCCGTACGATCCGGCGACTCGGCCATCGTGGCCCTCGGCGCCTCGCCGGCCACCGACGCGGAACTGACCGCGCTGCCCGGTCTCGAGACCGCCCGCAGCCTGACGTCGCGGTCACTCGGTGTCAGCGTGAACGCCCGCACCGACGCGATGAGCTCGGTGGAGGTCCGGCGCGCGATCCTCGGGTTGGTCGATCCGCGACTGACCACCTTCGCCGGTGCCGGCGACTGGGTCGTCGAACCGTTCGCGAACACCGTCTTCGCGCCGTCGGATCCGGGCTATTCGCCGGTCGACCGCCCGCGCCTCGGACCGGCCGAGGTCGACGCCCTGCTCGGCGCCGCCGGTTACCGCCGCGCCGCGCCCGAGCCCGTCGGCTCGGCATCCCCGGTGCCGTCTGCGTCGTCGTCGGAGCCCTCCTCGGTGTCGCCGTCGTCCCCGTCCGGGTCCACGCCCGCGTCCGAGGCGCCGTCCGCCGGCGGCTCGGCGACGCCCGGGATGAGCGAGACCCCGATCGAGGGTCTGGTCGAGGTACCGGAACTGCCCGAGGGAATCCTGCCGTTCCAGCGCGACGGGCAGGACCTCATCGTCCGTGTCGGTGCGGTCGCCGGCGATCCGCGGACCACGTCGGCCGCGTCGAGCATCGTCGACCAGCTTCGAGGTGCAGGGGTGCGCGCTCAGGTCGTGACGCTGCCCAACAGCGAGCTGTACGGGTCGGCGCTCACCAACCAGCGCGTCGACCTGGTCGTCGGGTGGTCGGGGCTCGGCGTGCCGCCGGCGTCGTCGCTCGCGTCGCAGGTCGACTGCAACCAGCCCAAGCCCGGTACCGAACCGTCGCCCGCGACGCCGCCGACGCCCACCAGCATCGCGCCGAGCGGTGGCGATCCCGGGGACAGCTATGCCAGCAACGTGTCCGGGTTGTGTGACCCGCGGCTCATCGAGCTCGCGCGCACCGCACTCTCCGAGGACGACCCGATCCCGACGCTGAACGAGGCCGAGCCGCTCCTCGCCGCGCAGGCGATCTACCGGCCGCTGTACCAGGACTCGATGGTCGTGGGAACTACGTCCGCGGTGCGCGACGTCCCGCTCACCGGACCCATCCAGGTCTCGATCTTCGGGACCGCGGTCGATTGGGAGCTGACGTGACCGGTGTTCCGGCGGATCGCCGGCTGCTGCTCGTCCACGCTCATCCCGACGACGAGACGATCATGACCGGCGGCACCATCGCCCGGTATCTCGCCGAGGGCGTCGACGTGCGGGTGCTGACCTTCACGCTCGGGGAGGAGGGCGAGGTGATCGGCGACGAGTGGGCGCAGCTGGTCGCCGACGGCGGCGCCGACCAGCTCGGCGGTTTCCGGGTCCTCGAACTCACGCGGGCACTGGCCGAGCTCAGTCCCGCCGGCCGACCCGCGTTGCGGCCGCGATTCCTCGGCGGTGCGGGCCGATGGCGGGACTCCGGGATGGCCGGCGCGCCGTCCGCGAACCACCCGCGCGCACTCGTGCGGGCACCGTTCGACGAGCCCGTCGGAGCGTTGGTCGACGTGCTCACCGACTTCGCACCCCAGGTGGTCGTCAGCTACGACGCCTCTGGTACGTACGGCCATCCCGACCACAAACTGGTGCACGAGGTCACGACGGCCGCGGTCGCCCGCGCCCGGGAAGCCGGTCCGGGCCCGACCAAGATCTACGAATCGGTGACCGAACGCAGCGCACTGGACTCCGGGCTCGCCGGCGTGGCCGCGGTTCCCGACGGCTGGCGGATGCCCCGCGACGGTGAGCTGCCGAGCTATCCCGACGCCGACATCACCACCGAGATCGACATCAGCGCGTACCTCCCACAAAAGGTGGCCGCCCTGGCCGCCCACGCCACACAGGTGACCGTTGCGGCGTCCGGAACCGAATACGCGCTGTCGAACAACATCCTGCAGCCGATCGCCCGCGCCGAGCATTTCATCCTCACCGAACCAGAGCGTCACGAGTCCCTCGGTGCCACGGACACGCGCGAGTCGGACCTGTTCGCCGGGATCGACTGACTCGATGGCCCGCTTTGTTCGGCCCGTATCGGGTTCCGTCCTCGACCGACTGCTCCTGGGGTTCCTCGTCGTCGACGGGTTCGCGATCGGGCTCCTGAGTGTTGCGTTCACCTATCAGCGCTTCGGCGGCGTCGCCCTGCCCGTCGCGGCACTCGTCGCCGGCGTGGTCAATGCGGTCCTGCTCTGGCTCGCGGCCGGCCTCACCGCGACCCCGTGGCGGTACGGGCCCCTCGCCGCGTGGGGGCTCGTCGTCGTGATCGCCGGTGGGCTCCCCGGCCCGGGCGGGGACGTCGTGCTCTCGATCAGCAGTGGTTACCTCGTACAGACCTTGTTGCTCGTCGTCCTCGGTGTCGGGCCGTGCGCCGCGCTGGGCTGGACGGGGCGGCTGCCCGAACCCGACTGACCACCGCTCCGCAGGGGCGCTCCGCGTTGTGCCGCGACGGGCGGCGTTAGAGTGAGAGACATGCTTCTGCGCGCGTGGGCCGAAGACATCATGGCCCCGATCGAGCGCGTCACGGCCGCACTGAGCCGTGTCCGTGACGACCCGACTCTCGGGGCCGACGCCCTCGACGATGACGGCTGGGTCGCACTCCTGGGTGCCTCGGGTGCGCAGCTCGACGAATTGTGCGATCTGGCCGACACCGTCCGTCGGCAGGTGACCGACCCGGAGGTGTTGACCTTCGTGGTCAACCGCAACTTCGACACCGGGGTCGTCAGCCGGCTCGGACCCGACGACCCGGGTCTCGACGAACTGGTCGCCGAGGCGGTCGCACTCGGCGCGACCGAGATCTGCATGCAGGGACCCCTGCCAGCCGAACTGCCGGCCGACGGATACGTCCGGCTCGTGGAGGACATCACGGGTGCCGCCGACGGGCTCCACCTGCACGCCTATCGGGCCCCGGAGATCGTCGACGGCGCCGAGCGTGCCGGGATCACGATCGTCGAACACCTCGAGCGGCTGCGGTCGGCGGGCCTGGGGTCGGTGCCGGGGACCGCCGCCCAGATCCTCGACGACACCGTTCGCGCGACACTCTCACCCACCGGCACGGCGCCGCCGGTCGGCAGCTGGGTCGACGTCATCGAGACCGCCCACCGCGTGGGTCTCTTCTCCACCGCGACGATGCTCTACGGGCACGTCGAGACGCCCGCACACCAGATCGCCCATCTTCGACTGCTACTCGAGATCCAGCGTCGCACGGGCGGTTTCAGCGAACTGATCCTGATGCCGCTGCTTCCCGAGAACGTGCCGCCCCACCTGGCGGACACCGCCTCGCGGACCGCGTCGGAGCGGGAGACCCGCGCGTTGCACGCCGTCGCCCGCCTCATGACCGCAGGCCTCCTCGACCATCTGCAGGTGGCGTGGACCAAACTGCCCGCGGCCACCGTCGATCTGGTGTTGCGCGGCGGGGCAGATGATCTGGGTGGGCTGTTGCTCGACGGCACCCTGATGCCGGGCGCGGGACCGGAGTCAGGTCGTGTCCTCGACGCCGCGGCTGTCGTCGACATCGCGGCGCGAGCCGGACGGAGGCCGCGCCAGCGCACCACCCGCTACGGGGTGCCGGAGCCCGACCGGCAACTCCCGCTGCCACAGGTGTCCGCGTGAGCCGGAGCATGTCTTCCGGGCGGGCGGCCGGAGCGCAGCAGCGCGCGCTGACGATGGACGACGTGGATGTCGCCATCATCGGCGCGGGCTTCGCCGGGCTCGGGATGGCGACGCAGCTCGCGCGCCGCGGGCGGGAGTCCTTCGTCGTGCTCGAACGCGCCGACGGCGTGGGGGGCACGTGGCGCGACAACACCTATCCCGGCATCGCCTGCGACATCCCCGCCCATCTGTACTCGTTCTCGTTCCGGCCGCCGGCCGACTGGTCGGCGCGGTTCCCTCGTGGCGCCGAGATCCGCAGCTATCTCGAACAGATCGTCGTCGACGAACGACTCGCCGACCGCATCGAGCTCAATCGCGAACTCCGCGAAGCGGTCTGGGACGAGCAGGGGGCGCACTGGGTGATCACGGCGGCGGCGCCGGACGGCCGGGCCGTCACCTTCCGCGCTCGCTCGCTGGTGCTTGCGGTCGGACGGTTGTCGGAGGCGCGCATCCCCGACATCGACGGACTCGACACCTTCCCGGGACAGGTCGTCCACACGGCCGCCTGGCACGACGACGTCAACGTTGCGGCTGCGCGGGTCGGGATCGTCGGAACCGGTGCGTCGGCGGTGCAGCTCATCCCGCATCTCGCCGACGCCGCGGACGATCTCGTCGTGTTCTGCCGCACGCCACCGTATGTCGTGCCGCGCGCGGACCGGCTCTACACCGACGACGAGCGGGCCGCCATGCTCGACCCCGTCGTCGCGGCGGAGGTGCGCGACCGACTGCTCACCGAAGCCGATGCGGCGTTTCGGCAGCGGCTCGGGTTGCATCCGGACATCGACGAGATCCGTTCCCGTGCACGGGATCACCTCCACGGGCAGGTGGCCGATGCCGACCTCCGTGAACAGCTGACCCCCGACTACGAGATCGGTTGCAAGAGAATCCTGCTCAGCGACGACTTCTATCCGGCGCTACAACGCTCCAACGTGGTGTTCGAGTCGAGTGCTCTGACGTCGGTCGCCGAGACCAAGGCCACCGCGCACAGTGGTCACACCTACGATCTCGACGTCCTGGTGATGGCAACCGGTTTCGAATCCGCACGCCCGCCCGCCGCATCGCGCATCACCGGTCGTGCCGGTCGGCGGCTGTCCGACCACTGGTCGGCGGGCATGACGTCCTATGCCTCGACCGTGGTCAGCGGATTCCCGAACATGTTCGTCCTCGACGGGCCCAACGCGGCGCTCGGCCACAACTCGGCGATCTACATGATCGAGACGCAACTCGACTACGTCCTGGGCGCGCTGGAGTACATGGCCGGCAACGGGATCACGACGCTGGCGGTCTCGCCTGCCGCCGAAGACGAATACACGCGGGAGATCGACGCTCGCAGCGAGTCGACGGTGTGGCTGACCGGTTGTGAGAGTTGGTATGTCGACCCCGACAGCGGTCGCCTGACCCTGTTGTGGCCGGGCACCGCGGCGTCGTTCCGCGAACGCAACGGCACCTTCGACCCCGAACCGTACGAACCCCGTCCCGACGCCGGCACCGGAACACCTGAGGAGGGTGAGGAATGACCGAGAAGTTGACCGTCCGCGCGGCCCTGGACGCCGCGCGCGACCGGGCGCCGATCGGTCTCGACGAGGCCGTGACGCTCCTGTCCTGCGCAGGAGACGACCTGGTCGAACTGCAATCGATCGCCGGGGCGCTCCGAGACGAGGGGCTGGCCGCGGTCGGCCGGTCCCGGCAGATCACCTACTCCCGCAAGGTGTTCATCCCGCTGACGCGCCTGTGCCGCGACCGGTGCCACTACTGCACCTTCGTCACGGTCCCCGGAAAACTCGCCCGCGCGGGGGAGGGGCTCTATCTGGAACTCGACGAGGTCGTCGACCTCGCGCGCCGCGGTGCCGAACTCGGCTGCAAGGAGGCGCTTTTCACGCTGGGTGACCGCCCCGAGGACAGGTGGCCGCAGGCCGGCGAATGGCTGGCCGAACGGGGTTACTCCTCGACGCTGGACTACGTTCGTGCCGCCGCGGTCGCCGTGTTGTCGGAGACAGGTCTGCTGCCGCACCTCAACCCCGGGGTGATGAGCCTCGAGGAACTGCTCCGTCTGCGCCCGGTCGCACCGTCGATGGGCATGATGCTGGAGACGACGTCGCGTCGCCTGTTCACCGAGAAAGGCCAGGCACACTACGGAAGTCCCGACAAGGACCCGCTGGTCCGCATGCAGGTGCTGCGTGACGCGGGCACCGCTCGTGTCCCGTTCACCACCGGGATTCTGGTCGGGATCGGCGAATCACTCACCGAGCGGGCCGAATCGCTGCTGGCTCTCGCGGATGTGCACGCCCGAGGCGGGCACATCCAGGAGGTGATCGTGCAGAACTTCCGGGCGAAGCCGGACACCGCGATGCGCTCCACCCCCGACGCGGAGATGACCGAGTTCCTCGCCGCCGTCGCGGTCGCCCGGGTCGTCCTCGGCCCACACATGCGGATCCAGGCGCCCCCGAACCTGGTGTCGCCCGCCGAATGTGCCGCGCTGATCGCCTCCGGCGTCGACGACTGGGGTGGGGTGTCGCCGCTGACTCCCGATCACGTCAACCCGGAACGCCCGTGGCCTCACCTCGACGCCCTGGCCGCCCGCACCGCGGAGTCGGATTTCGTTCTCACCGAACGCATCACCGCGCAGCCGCCGTATGTGCTGAACGGTGCCGACTGGATCGACCCGGCACTGACCCAGCACGTCGCCGCGCTCGCCGACCCGGTGACCGGCCTCGCCGTCGACACCCGCCCGGCCCCGCGTCCCTGGCCGGCGGTTGCCTGAGGGACGCACCTGTCGTCGGGTGCGTGGCAGTCAGCCGAGAACGGGTGCGAGCGCTTCGTATCCGCCGACGACGTCGGTGGCGCGATGTAACCCGAGATCCTGCAGGGCCGCGGCGGCCAGGCTCGACGTATATCCCTGGGAGCACAGGACGATCCAGCGGACGTCATGGTCGACGGCCTGGTCGATGCGCGCGTCGCTCGCCGGGTCGCACCGCCATTCGAGGACATTCCGTTCGATGACGAGAGCACCCCGGGCCTCGCCCTCCTCCGCGCGCTGCGCCGCGGGACGGATATCAACGAGCACCGCCCCGTCGGCCAGCTCGGCGGGGACGTCCACGGCCTCGACCCGCGCGATCCGCGACCGTGCGTCGGCGAGCACGTCGTCGATGGTGCGGGGAGTGCTCATTCGGGCTGGTCGGTGAGAACGGTCCGGTCGCGGCGCAGGTGGCCGCCCTCGGAGATGTCGTAGTAGGACATCGCGGTCAGCGGCGGTGAGTAGGCGTGCACGCTGAGCGTCGGGGTCACCAGAGGGCTGGTCTCCGCACCGATCTCCGGGGCGGCGACGACCGGGTTCCGCACGACGTCGTGCACCCACCCGAGAGGGAAGGCGGCCTGGTCGCCGGCGTCGAGGATGCGCACCGCCAGATCGTCTCCCGTCCAGTGGTACTCGCGCAAGCTGCCCGACAACACCGTCAGGGCACCGAGCGAACCGGCGTGGTCGTGGAGTTCGGTGGCCTCGCCCGGGGTCCAGCTGATCAGCCACACGTCGACGTCGTCGTCGGCGTGCAGGCGCGTCGACCAGCGATGCCGTTCGTCCCAGACCTCCGGGAGCAGGTCGTCGTGGCCACCGTCGAGGACGTCTGCGACGCCCTGGTCGGTGATGCGGAGGAGGTCGGCGGGCCGGAGCCGCGTCGGCAGGTGACCAAGGGCGCGCGGGGCCGCGGTACCCGGACGCTCGCGCAGCGGCGACGACGTCCGAGCACGATTCCGGGCGGAGGAAAGAGACGATAAGGCGGACTGAGGCGCCCGTTCGGTGCGGGCGAGGGTGGAGGTCATGGCGAATCCTTGCGAGAGTCGAAGAGGATGTGGTGAGGCCGATCGGTTCAGCAACAGCACATCGACATCGACCGCGCGGTGGGTCGGTGCGGCACCCGGGCACACGCGCCCGCGGGTCGGTGTCCGGTGAGGACGGATTCGTCGACGACGATCATGCGCCCGACTCTGCACGCGGATCGTCGCGGCGTCGAGGTTTGGCGGCACGCTGAACGAAACCCGGAGCGGCGTCTCGCGGTCGGCGATGTGATCCTCGTTACTCAAACCCGGATTCGGGCGCCTCTGGACGGGGGCCGATTTCGTCGCAGCGTCTCCCGGGGCGGATACTGTGGGGTGCGGTTCGACCAGCCCTCGGGCCGCACCGGCGCCGACGCCGGAGTGCCGTTCGACGCCGAACTGCGTTTCTCGTCGCGCCGACCCGGATCTTCCCTAGCGAAGGAGTGAGTGGTGACCTACATCATCGCGGAGCCTTGCGTCGACGTGTTGGACAAGGCTTGCGTGGAGGAGTGCCCCGTCGACTGCATCTACGAGGGTGGACGCATGCTCTACATCCAGCCGGATGAGTGCGTCGACTGTGGTGCGTGTGAGCCGGTGTGCCCGGTCGAGGCGATCTTCTACGAGGATGATGTTCCCGACGAATGGGAGCCCTACGTCAGCGCTAACGCCGACTTCTTCGACGACCTCGGCTCCCCGGGCGGCGCCAGCAAGGTCGGCAAGACCGAGGCCGATCCGGCGTTCATCAAGGGTCTCCCGCCGATGAACGAAGAGGACTGACCGCCTCCGCATGAGCAGTCCTGTCTCCCGTACGGCTGCGCCCCTGCGCGTCTCCTCGACCCGCGTCAGCGGGCGCCTGCCCGACTTCCCGTGGGACACGATCGCCGATGCGAAGGCGACGGCTCAGGCCCACGCCGACGGCATCGTCGACCTGTCGGTCGGGACGCCCGTCGACCCGGTGCACGCACTCATCCGCGACGCACTCGCCGAGAACTCGGCGTTCCCGGGCTACCCGACGACGATCGGGACCCGCGAGTTGCGGGAGGCGGCCGCGGGGTCGCTGATCCGACGCCACGGGGTCACGTCGCTCGACGAGACGGGAATCCTGCCGGTCATCGGTACCAAGGAGGCGATCGCCGGCCTGGCCTCGACCTTCGGGCTCGGACCCGGCGACGACGTGGTCATCCCCGAGGTCGCCTACCCGACCTATGAGGTGAGCGCCCTGCTCGCCGGTGCGCGGGCGGTGCGGGCGGATTCGACCGTCGCGCTGGGACCGATGAACCCGGCGCTGATGTTCATCAACTCGCCGTCGAATCCGACCGGCAAGGTCCTCGGCCTCGATCATCTCCGCAAAGTCGTCGGATGGGCACGCGAGCGGGGGACCGTCGTCGTGTCCGACGAGTGTTATCTCGGTCTGAGTTGGGAGGGCGAGCCGCTGTCGATCCTCGACCCGAGGGTCTGCGACGGCGACCACACCGGGCTGCTGGCGGTCCACTCACTGTCCAAGATCTCGAACCTGGCGTCGTATCGCGCCGGATTCTTCGCCGGCGACCCCGAACTGATCGCCGAATTGCTCGCAGTCCGCAAGCATGCCGGACTCATCGTGCCGTTCCCCGTCCAGGGAGCGATGACCGCCGCACTGGCCGACGACGCACATGTCGACGAGCAGCGCGAGCGTTATGCCGAGCGTCGTCGGCTGCTCAAAGCAGCCGTGGAGGGTGCGGGCTTCCGGGTCGACCATTCTGAGGCGGGCCTGTATCTCTGGGCCACCCGGGACGAACCGTGCCGGGAGACCGTCGCCTGGCTCGCGGATCGCGGAATCCTCTGTGCTCCAGGCGATTTCTACGGTCCGGCGGGTGAGCGCCACGTTCGGATGGCGCTCACCGCCACCGACGAGCGGATCAGTGCGGCCGTCGCTCGACTGGCCGCCTGACACCGGCCCTGCTCAGCCGCGACCGCTCTTCTGTTGCAGACGGTCGATCTCCTCGGACGCCTCGGCTTTCGTGAGGTCGGCCGAGAGGGTCTCGCCGGCCTCCCGTGCGAGGGTGTCGAGATAGCTCCGCTGCGCGCCGGTCATCGGCTCGTCGCCGGTCACCCAGTCGTCCGGGTCCTTCTCGGTGGAGTTTCCGGCGCCCGCGCCGAGGACGTCGTCGGTCTCGTTCGTCGAACGATTGTTCGATGTGCTCATGTGCCCACCATACGTCGGGATGGGAGATCCGGCCAGTGAGCCAGGGCGTCAGTCGTTCTTGTGCAGCGCCTCGTTGAGGGCGATGCCGTCGCCCTTCCACGGCACGACCTCGACCGCGCCGGTCAGGCTGTTGCGACGGAAGAGCAGATTGGACTGGCCGGACAGGTCGCGCGCCTTGATCTGCGTGCCGTCGGGTCCGGTGACCTTGGTGCCGGCGGTGACGTAGAGGCCGGCCTCGATGACGCAGTCGTCACCCAGCGGGATGCCGCAGCCGGAGTTCGCGCCGAGTAGGCAGCGTTTGCCCAGCGCGATGATCTCCTTGCCGCCGCCCGACAAGGTGCCCATCGTCGAGGCGCCGCCGCCGATGTCGGAGCCGTCGCCGACGACGACGCCCGCGGAGATGCGACCCTCCACCATCGACGACCCGAGGGTGCCGGCGTTGAAGTTGACGAAGCCCTCGTGCATCACGGTGGTGCCGGCCGCGAGATGCGCGCCGAGGCGGATGCGGTCGGCGTCGCCGATCCGTACGCCGCCGGGCACCACGTAGTCGACCATGCGCGGGAACTTGTCGATCGAGTAGACGGTGACCGGTCCGCGGGCGCGCAGCTTCGCCCGTACCGACTCGAAGTTCTCGACCGCACACGGGCCGTGATTGGTCCAGACCACGTTGGTGAGCATCCCGAAGATGCCCTCGAGGTTGGCGCCGTGCGGGGTGATGAGGCGATGCGACAGCAGGTGGAGTCGGAGGTAGACGTCGTAGGCGTCGATGGGGGCGGCGGTGATGTCGGCGATCCCGGTGCGGACCGCGACGGTCTTGACCCCGCGGGCCTCGTCGACGCCCACCAGCTCACGGAGGTGGGCCGGTGTCGACTCGTCGTCGAGGATCACGGTCTCCGCGGTCTCGACCCCGTCGAGTTCGGGTTCGGGGAACCAGACGTCGAGGACGACGCCGGGAGTCGAACCCCCGTCGATCACGGTCGCGATGCCAGTTGCGTGTGCGCCAGTAGATGTCACGACAGGTGAGTCTAGGTGATCGACCCCGGCGCCCCCGCCCCGCCACCGGTGCCCCGGCGTCATCCATTCGGCCCAAAGACCTGGTCACGCGCTGTGCGCCGCTCGTAGGGTCGCCAGCATGACCGGTCATCCGCCGCCACCTGTACCGCCCCGGCGCCGCCGACGCCGCTGGCCGTGGGTGGTGGGCGGGCTCGGCGTCGTGCTCGTGGCGGCGCTGGCGGTCGGTGCCGTCGTCTTCCAGCCGTGGCTGATCTTCGTCGACACCGAGGTCGACGACGCGATCCCGGTCGCGGTCACCCCCACGACGTCGGCGCCGGGGCAGCCGCCGCCCGCCGGGCCGGTGGTCATCTCGCGCGGCAGCCTGATCAGCCACGAGCACTCGACATCGGGAACGGTCTCGATCATCGAACAGCCCGACGGCTCACGCGTGCTGGCGATCGAGGACCTGGACACGACGACCGGGCCCGACGTCCACGTGTGGCTGTCGCAAGGGGACGTGCTCGAGGGGTTCGCCGGGTGGCGTACGGCCGCGGGCGTCCCGCACGTCGACCTCGGCATGATCAAGGGGAACAAGGGCAACCAGGTCTACGAGATCCCCGCCGACGTCGAGCTGGGCGACTATCCGTCGGTGTTCCTCTGGTGCGTGAAGTTCAGCGTCTCCTTCGGCGCCGCGGAGATGGGCTCACTACGGTGAGGGAGTGAGCACCGACCTCGACCTGACCGCCGACCCCGTCGAACTGACCGCCGCGCTCGTCGACATCGAGAGCGAGTCGCGCAACGAGTCGGCCATCGCCGACGCGGTCGAGGCCGCCCTGCGCGCGCAGACGAGCGGATTCGAGATCCTCCGCCACGGCAACCGTGTCCTCGCACGGACCGACCGGGGACACGCCCAGCGGGTCATCCTCGCCGGGCACCTCGACACCGTGCCGGTCGCCGGCAACCTCCCGCACCGCCGGGAGACGGACCCGGCGGAGGGCGACGTGCTGCACGGATGCGGCACCGTCGACATGAAGTCCGGTGACGCGGTGTTCCTCCACCTCGCGGCGACGCTGCCGGAGCCGGCCTCGGATCTGACGCTGATCTTCTACGACTGCGAGGAGATTGCCGCGGAGTTCAACGGCCTGAACGACATCGAACGCGAACTCCCCGAGTGGCTCGCCGGTGACGTGGCGATCCTCGGCGAGCCGACCGCGGGGCTCATCGAAGCCGGATGCCAGGGGACGCTGCGGGTCCGGTTGTCGACGACGGGAACCCGAGCGCACTCGGCCCGGTCGTGGATGGGCGACAACGCCATTCACAAGCTCGGCGGTGTCCTGACCACGCTGGCGGGCTACGAGGCCCGTCGGGTCGACATCGACGGCTGCGAGTACCGCGAGGGTCTGTCGGCGGTCGCGGTCGGCGGCGGGGTGGCCGGCAACGTGATCCCCGACGCCGCGCACGTCGATGTCAACTTCCGCTTCGCCCCGGACCGTTCGATCGACCAGGCGCTCGACCACGTGCGCGAGGTGTTCGCCGCCGACCTGGCCGACGGCAGGATCGGGCTGGAGGTCACCGATTCCGCGGCCGGCGCCCTGCCGGGGCTGGGGCACCCGGCGGCCGCGGCGCTCGTGGCGGCCGCGGGCGGACGCTTCCGCGCGAAGTACGGCTGGACCGATGTGTCGCGGTTCTCGGCGCTGGGCATCCCCGCGGTGAACCTGGGCCCCGGCGATCCCAATCTCGCGCATCGCGTCGACGAACGGGTGCCGGTGGAGCAGATCCGCGCGGTGACCGACCTACTGCGCACCTACCTGTCCTGAACTGGCGAGACCGGCGGGACCGGACAGCGCTGCTAGCGTGACCGCCATGTCGACCACGCCCGAACCGGAACCCGTCGAAGACGGAACGAACCCCGACACCTGCTACGTCGGCCCGATCCGGATTCGGCGAGACCAGCGCGGCAAGACCACGGACCGCCGCCTGCTGGAATGGGTCGACCCGCGCGACGCCACGCGTCGTTCTGAACGGACCATGCGTGACTCCTGGCGGGTCCTGCGCATCCAGTCCGAGTTCGTCGCCGGGTTCGATGCGATGAGCGAGGTCGCCGAGGCCGTGACCGTCTTCGGCTCGGCGCGACTGCATCCGGAGTCGCCGGAGTACGCGCTCGGTGTCCGCGTGGGCCGAGCGCTGGGCGAGGCCGGTTACGCGGTCATCACCGGTGGCGGACCCGGTGCGATGGAGGCCGCCAACCAGGGCGCACATCAGGCCGGGGCGCAGTCGATCGGACTCAACATCGAGCTGCCCTTCGAACAGGGCCTCAACCCGTGGGTCGATCTCGGCATGAACTTCCGCTACTTCTTCGTGCGCAAGACGATGTTCGTGAAGTACGCGCAGGCGTTCGTCTGTCTCCCCGGCGGGATGGGCACCCTCGACGAACTCTTCGAGGCGCTGACCCTCGTGCAGACCAAGAAGGTGGTCCGGTTCCCGATCGTGCTGGTGGGCAGCGACTTCTGGGGCGGCCTGCTTGCCTGGATGCGCGACGTCCTCGCCGCGCGCGGGATGATCTCGCCCGAGGATCTGGACCTGCTCACCGTCGTCGACGATCCCGACGACGTGGTCGCCGCGATCGAGGCCGCGACACCCTGAGGGTCGATATGACCTTCCCGGCCGACGATGGCACGATTGCCCGGTGAGTACTGTCTGCGTCTATTGCGCCTCCGGTCCCGTCGACCAGCCCTACCTCGATCTCGCCGCCGAAGTGGGTCGGACGCTCGCCGAACAGGGGCATGTGGTCGTCTCCGGTGGCGGGAACATCTCCATGATGGGCGCGCTGGTCAACGCCGCTCGCGAGGCCGGTGGCCACACGGTCGGCATCATCCCGCGCGCACTGATGAAGCACGAGGTCGCCGACCTCGGGTCGGGCGAACTCGTGGTCACCGAGACCATGCGCGAACGCAAACGCCTCATGGACGAGCGTGCCGATGGGTTCATCACCCTTCCAGGCGGGATCGGGACGCTCGAGGAGCTCTTCGAGACCTGGACCGGGGGCTACCTCGGGATGCACGACAAACCGGTCGTCCTGCTCGATCCTGTCGATTTCTACGCGCCGTTGCTCGACTGGCTGCGAGAGTTGTCGACAACCGGGTTCGTCGCCCGACGATCGCTCGACCGGCTGCTCATCACGCGGTCGGTCAACGACGCGGTGGAGTTGGCGACAGCACGGGAAGGCCTTGCTACCGGCCGGTAAGGTAGCGCCTGAGTGCGCGGGGCACTCGAAACGCCAGCGGGAGAGCGGAGGGCAGATGTCCCAAGGGGTCGAGCAGCAGGACAGTCGGCAGCAGAGTGTGAAGAAGACCGTCGGTATCCCCGACATCCTTCGCGGCGTGGTGAAGATGGCGCCACATGCGACCGGGATGATCAAGCACGCGCCGGGGCTCATCCGACGCCCACCGGAGGCCAAGCGGACCATCGGTTCGGTCTTCCAGAAGCACGCGGCCGAACACCCCGACCGGCCGTTCGTCCGGTTCGAAGGCCGCACGACCACCTACGGCGAGGCCAACCGCCGCGTGAACCGTTACGCCGCAGCACTTTCCGCCGACGGCGTCGGCAAGGGCGACGTGGTGGCGCTGCTCTCCAAGAACTGCACGACCGACCTGCTGCTGATGCTCGCCACCGTCAAACTCGGCGCGATCGCCGGGATGCTGAACTACAACCAGCGCGGCGAGGTGCTCGAGCACAGCGTCGGCCTCCTCGAGGCCAAGGTCCTCATCCACGATCCCGAGTGCGCGGAGGCCTTCGAGTCGATCCCGGAATCGGTCCTGCCCGAACACGTCTACGATTTCGCCGCGTTCGACGCCGCGGCCGAGGGACTCTCGGAGGCCGATCCCGAGGTCACCGAGCAGCTGCCCGCATCGACCAAGGCGTTCTACATCTTCACCTCCGGCACCACGGGGATGCCGAAGGCCAGCGTGATGAGCCACAACCGGTGGCTGGCGAGCCTGTCCGGCATCGGCGGTCTCGCCGTTCGGTTGCGCCACAGCGACACCATGTACGTGCCGCTGCCGCTCTACCACAACAACGCGTTGTCGGTGTCACTGTCCTCGGTCCTCGCCTCGGGTGCGTGCATCGCCATCGGACGCTCGTTCTCGGCGTCGAAGTTCTGGGACGACGTGATCCTCAACCGTGCGACGGCCTTCTGCTACATCGGCGAGCTCTGCCGCTATCTCCTCGTCCAGCCCGAGAAGCCCACGGATCGTCAGCATTCCGTGCACACCGTGGTCGGCAACGGTATGCGCCCGGACATCTGGGACGAGTTCCGCGAGCGTTTCGGGGTCGACCGCGTCGTCGAGTTCTACGGGGCCAGCGAACTGAACCTCGCATTCGTCAACGCGTTCAGCGTCGACAAGACCGCCGGCTTCTGCCCGCTCCCGTACAAGATCGTGGAATACGACGAGGAGGGGAACCCCAAACGCGGCGACGACGGTCGGCTCGTGAAGGTCGGCCGGGGTGGTACCGGCCTGCTGCTCGCCCAGATCAGTGACCGGGTCCCCGTCGACGGCTACACCGACTCCGAGGAGACCGAGAAGAAGATCATCCGGGACGCCTTCAAGGACGGCGACTCCTACTTCAACTCCGGTGACCTGGTCCGCGATCAGGGCTTCGCGCACATCGCCTTCGTCGACCGGCTCGGCGACACCTTCCGGTGGAAGGGCGAGAACGTCGCCACCACCCAGGTCGAGGGGGCGGTCGACTCTTATCAGGCCGTCGCCCAGTCGGTGGCATACGGCGTCGAGGTCCCCGGTACCGACGGTCGCGCCGGGATGATCGCGATCAAGCTGCGCGAGGGCGCCGACCTCGATCCGAGCGCGTTCGCCCGCCACCTCTACGACGCGCTGCCGTCGTACGCGGTGCCGCTGTTCGTTCGGATCGTCGACGACTTCGAGCAGACCTCGACCTTCAAGAACCGCAAGGTCGAGCTGCGCAAGGAGGGGTACACCGACGCCGAGGCCGAACGGCTCTACGTGTTGCTCGGCAAGGAGAAGGGCTACACGGAGTTCTACGACGACTACCCCGACGATGTCGCCGCCGCCAAGGTGCCCAAGGGGTGAGTTCCGGCCCGGAAACGTCGGCATCGGACACGCTGTGCGGGCGGCGGGTGCCGACCGACCGCGCGTTGGTGATGGCGATCGTCAACCGCACCCCTGATTCGTTCTACGACCGAGGTGCGAGCTTCGACGACGCCGCCGCCCAGGCGCACGTCGACCGGGTCGTCGCCGAGGGTGCCGACATCATCGACGTCGGTGGGGTCAAGGCCGGACCCGGACGCGAGGTCGACGCCGCGACCGAGGCCGCCCGGGTCGTCGGCATGATCGCCTGGATCCGCGACCGCCATCCGGACGTGCTGATCAGCGTCGACACCTGGCGCAGCGAGGTCGCCGACCAGGCCTGCGCCGCCGGCGCGGATCTCATCAACGACACCTGGGCGGGATTCGACCCCGACGTCGTCGACGTCGCCGCCGAACGCGGGGCCGGGATCGTCTGCTCGCACACGGGTGGCGCGCGGGTGCGGACCCGGCCGCACCGCGTCGCATACGGGGATTCGGTCGACGCGGTGGTGGCCGACGTGATCCGGGAGGTGACCTCCGCGGCCGACCGGGCGCTCGCTGCCGGGGTGCGTCGAGACTCGATCGTTATCGATCCGACGCACGATTTCGGCAAGAACACTCACCACGGGCTGGCTCTGTTACGCGGTGTAAAAGATCTTGTTAACACGGGCTGGCCGGTCCTGATGGCGCTGAGCAACAAGGATTTCGTAGGGGAGACTCTGGGTACAGACCTAACGCACCGATTGGAAGGGACTCTGGCCGCGACAAGTCTGGCCGCCGCCCAAGGCGCCCGGATCTTCCGCGTCCACGAAGTCGCTGCCACTCGTCGCGTGGTCGACATGGTCGCTGCCATCGCGGGAGCGAAACCACCCGCCCGAACAGTCAGGGGACTCGCATGACCAAGCAGCAGAAGCGACGTAAGCCCAGCACCGTCAGCCGGGACAAGGCCGCCATGTGGCCGACGGTCGCCCAGACCCCGGGGACCGAGCAGCGCTGGTCGGCAACCCACACCTGGGAGCAGCCGGACTGGACGATCGACGACCTCGTCGACGCGAAGAACGGCCGGACCATCTCGGTGGTGCTGCCCGCGCTGAACGAGGAAGAGACCGTCGCCGACGTCATCGCCACGATCATGCCGCTGTACGGCACCCTGGTCGACGAGATCATCGTGCTGGACTCCGGGTCCACCGATGCCACCGCCGAGCGCGCGCTCGCCGCCGGCGCGCAGGTGATCTCCCGCGAGGAGGCGGTACCCGAGCTGGACCCGGTCAAGGGCAAGGGTGAGGTGCTGTGGCGTTCGGTCGCCGTGGCGACCGGCGACATCATCGCATTCGTCGATTCCGACCTCATCGACCCGGACCCGATGTTCGTGCCCAAGATGCTCGGTCCGCTCCTGCTGAACCCCGAGATCCAGCTCGTGAAGGGCTACTACCGGCGCCCGCTGCGCACGGGCGGTACGCACGACGCGAACGGTGGCGGACGCGTGACCGAGCTCGTGGCACGCCCCCTCCTGGCATCCCAGAAGCCGGATCTCACCGCGGTCCTCCAGCCACTCGGCGGCGAGTACGCCGGCACCCGCGAGTTGCTCTCGTCGGTGCCGTTCGCGCCGGGCTACGGGGTCGAGATCGGCCTTCTCATCGACACCTATGACCGGTACGGCCTGGCCGGGATCGGTCAGGTCAACCTCGGGGTCCGAACCCATCGCAACCGCCCGCTGGTGGAATTGGGGGTCATGAGCCGCCAGATCGTCGGAACCCTGATGCGCCGCTGCGGCATCGAGGACTCGGGCGTCGGGCTCACCCAGTTCACCGCCGAACCCGACGGCTCCTTCACGCCGCACACCACCGAGGTCTATCTCGAGGATCGTCCGCCGATGAACACCGTGCGCGCCCTGACCCCCAAGGCCGAGGAGATGGCCTCCTAGGCGGCTCCGGACCTGATGGGCCGGACCTGATGAACCCGGCCCCGACCCGGCGACGCCGCCCGCCCTGACGCGGGTGGCCGTCGCCGGGTCGGTGCTGTGCCGGGCCGTCGTCCGGGCGCTTCTGCCAGGATGGAACGCATGCAGACGCTGCTGCTGTACCTGCTGATCATGGGACTCGTCGTCGCGATCGTGTTCGCTGTCGTCTGGTTCGTGTTCGGACGCGGAGAAGATCTGCCGCCGGTCGAGCCCGACACCACGCTCACCCGGTTGCCGTCGGTGGGCATCACCGGTGACGACGTGCGTGCGTTGCGCTTCGCCCAGACCCCGCGTGGTTACAAGCAGGCCGAAGTCGACTGGGCGCTGGCACGTCTCGCGCGTGAGGTCGACGACCTGCGGTCGGTGATCACGCGTCTGCGCGAACGGGAGTCGGTGCCCGGGGCGGAAGCGGGCGCGGCTCCGGACGATCCCGCCGCTGGTATCACCGGGAACGGCGGCGTGGACGCCGGGCGGTCCGGCCCGCCGAGCACCCCCCAGTAGGGGCTGTACGTCGAGACCGCGCGGCGCGCGTGTCGCGCACTGACAATCGTGTGCGACCCGGGCACGTATCATGTTCGGAGCAGGGACCTTGAAGGGAGCTTGAGAATGGCGGCAATGAAGCCACGTACTGGGGACGGCCCCCTCGAAGCGGCCAAAGAAGGGCGTGGAATCGTTGTCCGGATTCCGATCGAAGGTGGAGGTCGACTGGTCGTCGAGCTGACCGCCGACGAAGCAGCCGCGCTGGGCGAGGAACTCCGCGGGGTAACCGGCTGAACATGCCCCACGAGGGCAGTTCCCATGAGGCCCGGGCGGACCCACCGACTCCGCACCGGGCGCATGGCCTCACTTCGGTACTCGAGATCCTGCGCTGCCCGGTGTGTACCGGGCGCCTGTCGGCCGACGGCGCGTCGCTGCGCTGTCCGCAGGCGCATTCTTTCGACCTCGCCCGTCAGGGCTATGTCTCACTGCTCGACGGCCGGTCCGGCGCGCTGCGCGCCGACACCGCAGCCATGGTGGCCGCCCGAGCCCGCGTGCACGACTCCGGTTTCCTGCTCCCCGTGGTCGATTTCGTCGCCGGCCGCGCGGCCGAGGTCACGGGTGGACACGACCGGCCGGTGATCCTCGACGCGGGGGCCGGTGGCGGACACTATCTTCGCGCCGCGGTCGAGGCGAGTGGGGTGCCCGGCGGTGACGGACGGTCCTCGGCCGCCGGAATCGGCCTGGACCTCTCGAAGTACTGCGGGCGGGCCATGGCGCGGGGACCCCGGCCCCTCGCTGCCGTCGTCGCCGACGTCTGGCTCGGACTGCCCGTCGTCGATGATGCTGTCGCGGTGGTGCTCTCGGTGTTCGCGCCGCGCAACGCGAGCGAGTTCGCCCGCGTACTGGCCCCTGATGGCGCACTGATCATCGTGAGTCCGGGGCCCGACCACCTCGGCGAACTCATCGAGCCGATGGCGATGCTGCGTGTCGACGAGGCCAAATCCGAGCGCCTCCGTGCCTCGCTCGACGCGGGCTTCGAAGTGGTCGACGAGTCACCTGTCCGGTACTCCGCAGACGTCGACGCGCAGACCGTGGGGGATCTGGTCGCCATGGGCCCGTCGGCATTTCACTCCGACGAGGCCGACATCCGCTCGCGGGCCGCGGCCTTCGCCGGGGACGGTCGGGTGCCGGCCACGGTGTCGGTCGTGGTGACCACGTGTCGGCCCGTCCGCGGACGCTCACCCGCTCAGCGCCGTACGGACTCGTAGACACCCAGCGTCTGTTCGGCGATCGACGCCCAGGAGAACTCGGCCTCGGCGCGTTCGCGGCCGGCCACCCCCATCGCCGACGCCGCCGCATCCGAGGCCACCGCGTTCACCGTGTCGGCGAGATCGTGTTCGAAGGTCGCCGGATCGACGGGGTCGTACCGCACGAGGCGGCCGGTGACGTTGTCGCGCACCACCTCGGGAATGCCGCCGACCGCCGAGGCCACCACCGCGGTACCGCAGGCCATCGCCTCGAGGTTGACGATGCCCAGCGGTTCGTACACCGATGGGCACACGAAGACCGTTGCCGCGGTCAAGATCTCGCGGATCCGGGGGAGTGGGAGCATCTCGCGCACCCAGTGGACGCCGGGACGCGAGGCGGAGAGTTCGCCCACCGCGCTCTCGATCTCGGCGCCGATCTCCGGCGTGTCGGGGGCACCAGCACAGAGGACGAGCTGGATGTCCGGATCGAACCGGTGCGCCGCGGCCACCAGATGTGCGACGCCCTTCTGCCGGGTGATCCGGCCGACGAACGCCACGATCGGGCGGTCCGGGTCGAGCCCGAGTGCGGTCGGCGTCGAGTCGGGTCCGAACGGATCGTCGACCGGGAACCATTGAGATGTGTCGATCCCGTTGCGCACCACATGGACACGCTCAGGGTCCAGACGCGGGTAGGTGTCACAGATCTCGGTGCGCATCCCCGAGCTCACCGCGATCACCGCGTCGGCGTACTCCACCGCGTTGCGTTCCACCCAGCTCGACACCCGGTACCCGCCGCCGAGTTGCTCGGCCTTCCACGGGCGCGACGGTTCGAGCGAGTGGGCGGTCAGCACGTGCGGCACGTCGTAGAGCTGTCCCGCCAGGTGCCCGGCAAGGCCGGTGTACCAGGTGTGGGAGTGCACGACGTCGGCACCGGACGCACCCACCACCATCCGCAGATCGGCCGACAACGTGGTGATCGCCGCATTCGCCCCGGCCAACCCCGGGTCGGGGGTGTACACCGCGGCGGTCTCCCGCTCGGCGCCCATGCAGTGCACGTCGACGGTGATGAGATCGCGCAGATACCGGACCAATTCGGTGACGTGGACCCCGGCGCCGCCGTAGACCTCAGGTGGATATTCCCGTGTCATCATCGCCACCCGCATGATCTCGACGCTAGTGCCAACGCGCGCAGATCGCCATCGGTGCTGCCAAACCCTGGTCGCGACCGACGCCACGCATACTGACCGCCCGGTCATCTGGCCGACGGCTTCGATCGCGGTTAAGTTGGGGGAGTGAGATCTGAGCCGCACGTCCTCGGCATCGTCCTCGCAGGCGGCGAAGGCAAGCGTCTGTACCCGCTGACGATGGACCGCGCCAAACCTGCGGTGCCCTTCGGCGGCGCCTACCGGCTCATCGACTTCGTGCTGTCGAACCTGGTCAACGCCGGTTACGAGCGCATTTGCGTGCTGACACAGTACAAGTCGCATTCGCTGGACCGGCACATCTCGCAGACCTGGTGGACGTCGGGATTCCACGGCGAGTACATCACCCCGGTGCCGGCCCAGCAGCGACTCGGACCACGCTGGTACACCGGCAGTGCCGATGCGATCTTCCAGTCGATGAACCTCATCACCGACGAACGACCCGAGTACATCGTCGTCTTCGGAGCCGATCACGTGTACCGGATGGATCCGTCGCAGATGGTGGCCGCGCACATCGAATCCGGCGCCGACGTCACGGTGGCCGGGATCCGCGTGCCCCGAGCAGAGGCGGTGGCCTTCGGCTGCATCGACTCCGACGAGAGCGGGAAGATCACCCGCTTCCTGGAGAAGCCGGCCGATCCGCCCGGCACGCCGGACGATCCCGACGTGACGTTCGCGTCGATGGGCAACTATGTGTTCACCACCGAGGCGCTGGTCGACGCGCTGCGCGCCGACGCCGCCGACTCGGACTCCGACCACGACATGGGCGGTGACATCATCCCGGCCTTCGTGCGCCGGGACACCGCCTTCGTCTACGACTTCAAGGACAACCAGGTACCCGGTGCCACCGAACGCGACACCGGTTACTGGCGCGACGTCGGAACCCTGGATGCGTTCTACGAGGCGCACATGGACCTGGTGTCGGTCCACCCGATCTTCAACCTCTACAACGGCCGCTGGCCCATCCGCGGCGAGACCCACAACCTGCCGCCCGCCAAGTTCGTCCAGGGCGGGGTCGCGGAGGACTCCGTGGTCGGTTCCGGATGCATCATCTCCGCCGGCACGGTGCGCAACTCCGTGCTGTCGTCGAACGTCATCGTCGAGGACGGCGCGGTGGTCGAGGGCAGCGTGCTGATGCCCGGCGTGCGCGTCGGCAAGGGCGCGGTGGTCCGCAAGGCCATCCTCGACAAGAACGTCGTGGTCGGTGACGGCGAGCAGCTCGGTGTCGATCTCGAGGCCGACCGCGAACGGTTCTCGGTGAGCGCCGGCGGTGTGGTCACCGTCGGCAAGAACATCCAGGTTTAGCGCCGCCGCCCGTCGCGTAGGGCCGCGTCGATGAGCGTCGCGATGTCGTCTCCGGCGTCGTCCGGAAGCGCGTCGACCGGCCACCAGCGGAGGTCCACGGACTCGTCACTGCATACGACGCGGGGGAGTTCGCCGTCGGGCGTCGGGGCGGCGACCACCCGGTAGCGGACGTCGAGGTGGCGGGTGGGGACTCCCAAGGAGCAGGTGATCGGGTGGGTGTGGAGGTGGACCATCCCGTCACCGGCGAGCGTGGGGTCGGCGGTGTCGAGCACGAGTTCGGGCATGCCCGACTCTTCTCGCGCCTCGCGTAGCGCCGCGCCGGCGAGGGAATCGTCGGAGGGTTCGCAGTGACCGCCGAGCTGTATCCACTTCCCGACGCGGGGGTGCAGGGTCAGCAGAACGTGTCGGCGCGTCGCGTCGAAGACGATCGCCGAACCCGTCAGATGTCCTGGTGCGCAGGCCCGAAGACACCCGTCCGGGGACGCGGCGAGGAACTCGAGATATGCGTGACGCAGGGAGTCCTGGGCGGGATCGGGTGTCTCCCACCGTGTCAGGGCCTCGACGGCGGAGGCGTGCAGCGACTCGGCGGTCACAGTTCGACGACCCACTCCGCGGTGGGGGCGGGGTCGCGCAACCCGGCCGGTTCGAGCGGATGTCCGATGGCGACGGCCCCCAGCGGTTCCCAACTCGGATCCAGATCGAGGACGCGGCGCACCGCCGGCGCGGCGAAGATGGTCGACCCGACCCAGCAGCTGCCGATGTCGCGGACCGCCAGCGCGGTGAGCAGGGTCGCGACCGCCCCGCCCGCGGCCACGGTGAACATCGTGTGCTCGGCGGCGTTGCGACGATCATCGGGGTAGTCGTGGGCGCCCTCGGGTACGAGGAACGGGATCACCAGTTCCGGGGCGTCGTAGAGGATCTGCCCGCGTCGAAGTCGCTTCTCGATGGATTCGGCTGTCTTGGAGTCCGATTCGAGGTCGGTGCGCCAGTCGCGCGTCATCGCGTCGAGCAGTTCGCGGCGTCGCGAGGCGGAACGCAGCCACACGAAGCGGACCGGATGTGTGTGGTGGGGTGCCGGGGCGGTGAGCGCCTCGGCGAGGGCGTCGCGCATCTCCGCGGGGTCGACGGGCCGGTCGGCGAAGGTGCGCACCGAACGCCGGGTGCGGATGGCCTCTCGGCGGCCCTGTGCGATCGCCTCTTCGGTCCCGAGACGGAACAGGTCCTCGTCGTAGGGACGGATGAGGTCGGCGGCGGTGGTGCCGTCGTCGGCCGGAGCGAATCCGCGGACGACGGCGACCGGGACGGCGGCGAGCTTGCCCTTGACGAGGTCCGCCGCAGCGGCGAGTTCGTCGGCCACCGCTATCTCGGTGACGATCAACGGATTCCCGTAGTCGTCGACGCCGCCCTCGTAGGGATGGGTCACGGCGATGCCGGCCGCGCCGATGGCGACGTCGGTCTGTCCGGTCCGCCAGGCCCGACCCATCGTGTCGGTGATGATCACCGCGACGTCGAGGCCGGCGGCGTCGGCTATGGCACGCCGCAGTGACGCCGCACTGCGGTCGGGGTTCTCCGGCAGGAGTGCCAGTTGGTCGCTGCGCACATTCGAGCCGTCGATCCCGGCCGCTGCCTGCACCAGGCCGAGGCGGTTCTCGGTGATCAGGGTTCGGTTCTTGCGGGCCAGGACGCGCACCGATTCGGCGTCGACGAGGCGACGACGCAGTGCGTCCCGCTCCTCGGGGTCGCTGGGCGCGTCGACCATCCGCCCTTCGGCCTTGGAGATGATCTTGCTGGTGACCACCAGGACGTCGCCGGACTCGAGCCAGGGTGCGGCGCCGAGGATCTCACCCGCGACGTCGGAGTCGGCGGTGAACTCGGGCAGGCCGGTCACCGGCCGGATCTCGAGATGTCCCGGTGCGCGGTGGTCGGGGCGAGCGGTCACCGCACGCCCTTGTTGGTCTCGGGCAGCGGTACGTCGACGAGCGCGCAGGCCGCACGCACCATCTGCGCGGTGGCCGCGGGGTCGGTCATGAGCAGCGGTGCGGCGCCGACGGCGATGCCGTCGACAGCGGCGTGGTCACCCTCGGCGATGAGCCAACCGTCGAGAATCCCGTTGCCGCTGCGGGCGCCGTAGTGTCCGGCGATCCCCTGTGCCGAGGACTCGACCTCGATCACGGACAGGCACTCGTCGGCCATGCCGCGCAGGGGACGGTTGTCGATGACCGGTGAGATCCCGACCACCGGGGCCTTGGTCTGGCGCAGCGCGCTGCGCATCCCGGGAACACTGACGATGGCGCCGATGCTCACGACCGGGTTCGACGGCGCGAGGAGGATGACATCGGCGTCGGCGATCGCGTCGAGGACGCCGGGTGCCGGCGCCGTGTCGTCCGAACCGACCTGCGCGAAGCCGAAGGTGGGGATCTGCGCGCGATGGCGTACCCACCATTCCTGGAAGTGGATCGCGACCCGTTCGCCGTCCTCGCCGTCGGGTTTGGCGACCACGACGTGGGTTTCGTGACGATCGTCGGTGACGGGCAGGAGCCGCACCCCGGGGACCCAGCGCCGGCACAGGGCGGCCGTGACGTCGGACAGCCGGTACCCGGCGTCGAGCATCTGGGTCCGGATGAGGTGGGTCGCGAGATCGCGATCGCCGAGTCCGAACCAATCCGGGTCGGCCCCGTAGGCGGCGAGTTCCTCTTTCGCGCGCCAGGATTCGTCGCGCCGACCCCACCCGCGTTCGGGATCGATCCCGCCCCCGAGGGTGTACATACAGGTGTCGAGGTCGGGGCAGATGCGGACGCCGTGCATCCAGGCGTCGTCGCCCACGTTCACGATGGCGGTGATCTCGTGCTCGGTCGCCGGGGCGCCGGACGCGTCGTCCTGGGGGGCCGGGAACGCCGTCGGGCCGAACAATTCGCGCAGACCGAGGAGGAATCGTGCCCCTCCGACGCCCCCGACGAGTACGGTCACCTTCACAGCAGGTACTCCTTCACACCGCCACTGTAGTGCGCGGTGCGAGTCGGCGGTCAGGCGCTGTCGGTGCGGTGCGGATGGTTTCGACCCGTGCCGGGTTCGGTGTGACATTCACGTCGGGTTGAGGTCAATGTCGTGTCGAGTCACAGGGTTGTCGGATCCTGGTGGTAAACAGAGAATCTTTGACTTCAACTTGACCGGGACCGCCTTGGGCGTGTGTAATCACATCAGTGTCATTCCGAGTTTGAGATCGAGAACCTTCGGATCGAAAACCGCTGGACTTCAACGGATTCGATCGTATGTTCGAACTCGGGAGAGGGTCGGTTCCGGCACTTCGCGGGCCGTCGCTCGGGCGCTGTGTACGTCTGATGTGGGTGTTTCCACATCCGTAGTACAAGTGGTGTGGCAACAGTGGTGGGTGCGGCACACAGGCCGTGTTCGCAGAGGACGCAGAAACTACCAACATCCCGAGCTAGGAGGCGCCGACGATGGCTTTGGAAAACCCGATCGGCAATCCGCTTGAACCACAGAACCGCCCGCAATTCACCGCCGAATTCAACACCCTTGGCCCCGTTGATGATTCGATGATCGGCGGCACTGCCGCCGCGTCGGCCATCGGCATCGGGACCGATTTCGGGTCGCCGCACGGGCCCGTCGCCGACGATGCCGACCCGGGTCGTCGTCATCTTTCGTTGGTGCCCAACGACTTCGACGATCTCTTCGACGCCGTCGAAGAGCAGTGGCAGGACCGTGCCCTGTGTGCGCAGACCGACCCCGAGGCGTTCTTCCCGGAAAAGGGTGGGTCGACACGTGAGGCCAAGCGGATCTGCCAGGGCTGCGAGGTCAAGTCCGAATGCCTCGAGTACGCACTGCACAACGACGAACGCTTCGGTATCTGGGGCGGCCTGTCGGAGCGTGAGCGCCGGCGTCTCAAGCGCGGCATCATCTGACCGGCGTCACCATCTGAGCGGACGGCTCGCGACGGAGTCGTCCCCACCGATCATCGACCGCGGATCACTCTGGTCCGCGGTCGATCGTGTCTTCGTCGACGCCCAGATGCGTCGCCACCTGTTGCACGAGTACCTCGTGGATCAGATCCAGCAACTCGGTGCCCTTCTTGGCCCGGGACTCCAGTGGCCGGCGGAACAGGATGATCTGCGCCCGCGTCGGTGCGCCGTTCACATCCATCCCGGCCGGGATCAGCCGTGCGAGCGGCACCGCACCGTCGGCGGTCACCTCGTCGGGCCACTCGACCGTCTCGGGGTCACGGGGCAGGAGCCGGGGGATCTCGTCGACGGCGATGTCGAGTCCGGCGATCTGGTCATGCCACTGCGCGTCGATCTCGGCGAACGCCTCCAGGGCGACCGCGTCGAATTCATCGGACCGGCTGTTGTGGGCGGGCACGCCCTGTGGCAGCAACGGCGAGCGCAGTCCCCGTCCGCGACGATCGCGGTGACGACCCGTCCGCCGACGACCGCGGCGCGCCTCCGGCAGGCCGGAGGAGCCACGTGGAGTCGGCTTCGGGTCGATACGCATGGCGAGAGTGTAGGAGGTCGGACGAGTCCGTGTCTCCTCCGGTCACTGCGTGTCTGCTCCGGCGGTCCGGGTCTTCGCCGGCCGCCCGCCCGGTGAGCGTGTCGCCGACGCGGTTGCGAGCGACGAGGGCTAATCTCGTCACGTGAAGCTTCCCCGACTGTGCTGCCGACCCGGCTGCGCCCGATCCGCGGTGGCTACCCTGACCTTCGTCTATGCCGAGTCGACCGCGGTGATCGGTCCGCTCGCGACGTCGCAGGAGCCGCACTCGTGGGACCTGTGCGACGATCACGCCCGCCGGATCACCGTCCCGCGCGGTTGGGAGATGCTGCGCAGCGAGCGGGGATTCTCCGCGCCGCCGGCCGAGGATCAAGAGCTGACCGCGCTCGCCGAGGCGGTTCGGGAAGCCGGAGCCGTCGCCGGCGGTGGACGCCCGCGGTACGTCGACCGCAGTCCGATCGACGCCCTCGACGCCTTCGAGGACACCGCGTTCGTCGAGGCCCATCGCGATGCCGTGGACGACCGTCGGACGGGTCGGCACCGCGCCGGCCCGGTCGATGCGCCCGCCCCGACCGCCGGGACGCCGCGTCACCAAACCCGGCCGCGCCCGGGGCGCCGCGGACACCTGCGGGTACTGCCGGACCCGGTCGACTGACCGGTCACCACCGCGCGGGGGGCGTGGACCCCGAAGGCATCGCCGCAACTGTGCCGAGTACGTGCGCGCCGACTCCGCGACCTGGCTACCCTGGTGACATGCGAACCGGTTCCCCCGACCTCGACGACGCCGAGGAGCTGATCTCGGCCGATGTCGACGGTTTGCTGAGAGCGGTCGCGCTCGCCGGCGCACAGGTGCGCGCCGTCGCCGAAGCGGTACGCGAAGGCGTGCTCGCCCCGCTCGCGGACCTGCGTCCCCGTAGCGTCATCGTGGTCCACGGTTCCAGCGGCGTCTCCCATCGGGCGACCGACTTCGCGGTGGCCACGCTCGGGGCCCGGGTGGACGTCCCGGTGGTCAGTGGTCCGGTGTTGCCCGGGTGGATCGGCCCGCTCGACGTCGTGATCGTCGCCGGCGACGATGCCGGGGACATGGCGCTCGCCGACGCCGCCGCGCGGGCGTTACGCCGGCGGGCCGAGGTCGTGGTGGTCGCACCCGTGGCCGGGCCTCTGCGAGATGCGCTGGGCGGCAACGGGATCAACCTCGCGCCGCGGTTCGACATCGAACCCCGCTTCCGCTTCGTGGGGTTCGCCGCCGCGCTGCTCGCGGTGTTCGGTGCGCTGACCCAGGTCCGGTTCACCGGGAGCGTGCCCGCACTCGACGACCTCGCCGACGCACTCGACGACGAGGCCTCGACCGGACACCCGGCCCGCGACGCCTTCCACAATCGCGCCAAATCGCTGGCGCTGCGCGTCCAGGGCCGCCCCACCGTCTGGACGGCGGACAGCCCGGCCGGCGCGGCCATCGCCCGGCATGCGGTCGCCGGGCTCGTCGGACTCTCCGGGATCGTCAGCGCCGCAGCCGAACTCACGGACGTCTCGCGAATGGTGCAGTTGCTCGGGTCGCGTTCGGATGTCGCGCCGAGTGCGGACTCGATCTTCTACGATCCCGACTTCGACGGACCGCCGGCAGCTCCCGCGCCGCGCGTCCAGGTCGTCTCGACCGGGCGGCGGGAATGGTTCACGCGTCAGCGGATCACCGGTCTCGGAGAGGTCGATCTCCTCGTCGGAATCGATCGTGCGCAAGAGACTTCGGCCGCCGGGGGCGCGGACGGCCGCGAGTGGGAGGACCGGCGTCCGGCGCCGGGTGAGGATCCGGTGGCCGACGGCCCGGGGGATGTACTGGATTTCCTGATCGTGGCACTACGGGTCGAGATGGCGGCGGTGTACCTCCGCCTGGTTGGGAACGCGTTGCAATGAGGATCATCGACGGAGTGGTGCGGCCATACGCCTGGGGGTCGCGGACCGCGATCGCGTCCATGCAGGGTAGGTCCGTGCCATCGGCGCACCCGGAGGCGGAGCTGTGGTTCGGGTCCCATCCCGCGGGTTCGGCTCGGTGCGTCGATGTCGCCGGGATCGAGCAGGATCTCGTCGATGTGATCGACGCGGATCCGATCGGCACGCTCGGCGCGGCGAGCACGGCGGCCTTCGGCGAGCGTCTGCCGTTCCTCCTGAAGGTGCTCGCCGCCGAGGAACCGCTGTCCCTGCAGGCACATCCGTCCGCCGAACAGGCCCGGGCAGGATTCGAACGCGAGAACGCCCGCGGTGTCGCGATCGAAGCCCGCGACCGCAACTACCGCGATCCATGGCACAAGCCCGAACTGATCGTCGCGACGACACCGTTCGACGCACTGGCCGGCTTCCGTCGACCGGAGGACACCATCCGGTTGCTCCGCGCACTGCAGGTCAGTGAGCTCGACCCCTATCTGGGGATGCTCGCGGGGCAGCCGGACTCGGAGGGGCTGCGGGCGCTCTTCACGACGTGGCTGACGCTGCCCGAGTCGCTGCTCCGTCAGCTGGTCCCGGCGGTACTCGCCGGCGCGGTCACCGTGCTGAGCACGGGTGAGACGGAGTTCGTCGCCGAACTGCGGACGGTGTGTGAACTCGGGGAGGCCTACCCGAACGATCCCGGTGTCCTGGCATCGTTGCTGCTCAACAACATTCACCTCGAACCCGGGCAGGGTCTCTATCTGTCCGCGGGTAACCTGCACGCCTACCTCCGCGGTACGGGTGTGGAGATCATGGCGAACTCCGACAATGTGCTGCGGGGCGGACTGACGCCCAAACACATCGACGTTCCCGAGTTGTTGCGCGTCCTCGACTTCACCCCGGTCGATGTCTCGGACCTGACCCCGCAGATCCGGACCGTCGGCGCCGAGCGCGTGTACCTCACCCCCGCTCCCGAATTCCGGCTGTCGCGTGTCGAACTCGACGGGACGGGCCTCCACCACGCCTCGTCGATCTGCTTCGACATGCCGGGCCCGCAGATCCTCGCCGTGCTCAGCGGCGCGGTGGAGGTCCGACCGGCGGGTGGGAACCCGCTCACCGTGACGGCCGGACGGGCGGTGTGGATCACCGACGACGACCCGGACGTCATCGTCCGCGCGGCGTCGGCTCGTGCGGTCTTCTACCGCGCGCTGGTGCCGGCCGCGGTCTCGGCGCAACCCGACCTGACCTCATCGGTGGCGTCCGCGTCCGAATGATGTCAGTCCGTCAGCGCCGAACCGGAGTAGCCGCAGCGGTGCCCGCGGGTTCGGGGTAGCCGCCGATCAGGTTCCATTCGTCGGGGGTCGCGACCATGGTGACCAGGATCGGCCGCCCGCCGGTGTCGAGTGCGATGTCCTGTGGCGTACGCGGATTCTGACGCAGCGCGACGGTGGCGCCGTCGGCGGGTTCGCCGAGGCCCGGTGCGACGACGATCATCCGCGTGGTGTCGGGTTGCGGGGAAGGTGGCGCCACACCGTCGACGATGACCAGGCCGGGGCCGGGGCGCGCCGGGGTGCGGTCGCCCGAGAGTGACAGCGCGCTCGGATCGCCCACGGCGGTGACCACCGGGGTCCACCGGTGCGGGCGGTCGGTGTGCACGCGCACCGCGGCACCGACCGCGACTGCGCGGAGAGCGATCTGGACCACGACGTGAATGCCCGCGGCGACCGAGACCGTGGAGATACCGGGTCCGACGAGCCGGGTGGCGACCGCGCGGCCGGCGTGATCGGCGCCGATGAGCTGGCCGCAACCGCCTGCCGGGATACGCGCCGAGGCGAGGAACGCCTCCGCCTCCGAACCCGTGAGTGCGGGTATGGCCCGGTCGAGCCGGGTCGGCGTCGAGATGGGGAGACTCGCTGCGAGAGCGTCGAACTGGCGGCCGTCGAGGGGGATCAGGCCCGCGGGCCATCCACCGAGTGCGCGCCTCGCGGCGGGGAACTCGTTGACGCGGACGATCCCGGACACCTCGACCGTCGTGCGATCGCCGCGACGCCTGCCCTCGGTGACTCGTGGGCACAACTTCACGGTGACGGTCGTCGAGACCGCGGAGTTGACCCAGATGCCGCGCAGCACGTCGGTCAGGGCGGCCGGTTCGACGGCGGCGCTGCGCATCCGCAGACCGGCGACGCCGACCGAGTCGCGTTCCTCGGCGAGCGAGTCGAGGCTCGCGCCCTCGATGAGCTGCGCCGTGATGGCGGTGATCTGTGCCGCCGACAGGATGGTCGTCGACAAGCCGTGTTCGGCGAGCCTCTTGGCGACGCGGCGGGTGGTCACCGTCGCGGTGCGCAGTGCACCGGTCGCGCCGCCCCCGCGGCGGGCGACGGCGTCGGCGCAGTCGAGGGGATTGAGCCGGAGGACGACCAGCACCGACCGTTGGGCCGTCGCCGACAGCGGGCCCAGGGTGCGGTCGTAGGTGTCCGGCGCGATGCCCGAACCCCACACGCGCACACCGTGACTGATGACCTCGATGGAGCTGAGCCGGATGTCGTAGGGACTGATGCACTCGGCCAGGACGCCGAGGGGCACCACCTGGCCCGATTCGTCGCCGAGTTCGCTGTGGCCCGGGGTCAGGTAGGTGACGGCCGGGCTGCCCGGGTCCACCCGGACGACGGTGACCAGGGTGTCGCCGACCCACCTCGCGCCGATGGTCGTCGGAGCCGATGTCCGCCGTGCGGTGGCGTGGGTGCTGGGGGCGGGCAGCGGTATGTCGAACGGGGCCGGGGCGAGATCGCCGTGGTCGCGGCGCATCCGCGACCAGGAGAACGACAGATTCGCCACGATTCGACCGAACACCGACGGCCGGCCGCCGACCCGCACCAGACCTGCGGAGACGACCGCGGCCACGCCGAGTGCGGTTGCACCCCAGACGCTGCCGGACACCACCCAGACGACGAGTCCGAGCGCCAGCACCGCCTCGATCACGACGAGTGTGGGCAGTGCCATCCCACGCCTGTTCCGCTCCACGGTTGCGACCCCCTCGATCACCGCTGCCGACTGCCGCGTGCCGTCCACCGAGAGTGTGCACAAGCGGTGGAGCCCCACACGTCAGGGGCATGTTTGTCGGCTAGGCTACTACCGCGCGGCAGGGGGTATGCCGCAGTAGATCACAACCCGCTCGCCGCCGGAGAAGGTCCGACGCCGCGGCCCGGGTGCGGACAGGGGGAGCCGTGGCACGTCAGCTGACGACCAAAGCCCAGGTCAACGGCTACCGTTTCCTGATCAAGAGGCTCGAGCACGCGCTGGTACGACGCGACGTCCGGATGTTGCACGATCCCATGCGTTCACAGTTGCAGGCGCTCGTGGTCGGGACCGTCCTCGGCTTGCTGGTCCTCGGCGGGTGTGGAATCTGGGGCCTGATCCGGCCGCAGGGGTCCGTCGGCGACGCCACGATCATCGTCAGCAAGAACAGCGGCAGCACCTACGTCCTGATCGAGGACACCCTGCATCCCGTCCTCAATCTGGCCTCGGCGCGGCTGGTGACGGGTAGCTCGGAGTCGCCGACCTCGGTCGGGGACAACAAGCTCAAGCCGTACCCGCGCGGACCCCTGTTGGGCATCCCGGGTGCGCCGGCGGCACTGCCGAAGTCGTCGCACCCGGACTCCTCCACCTGGACGGTCTGCGATTCGTCGACCGTGTCGGAGGCGCCGGTCGAGTCGATCGAGCAGACCGTCATCGCCGAGACGCCGCGTCTGGGTGACGCGATCGGGACGGCGAACCCCGCCGACGCCGTGCTCGTCGACGGCGGGGACCAGACCTTCCTGGTGTATCAGCTGTTCCGGGACGGTGTCTGGAGTCCGGTCCGTGCCGCCGTCGACACCGAGAGCGCGCCCGTCATGCGGGCTCTCGGTCTCGAGGGGGCCACGCCCCGGCAGATGTCCACCGGCCTGCTCAACACCTTCCCACTGGTCGATCCGCTTGCCGTGCCGGAGATCTCGGGTGCCGGCCAGCCCGGGGCAGTCGACGGCGCGAGTGTCGGCAGTGTCGTCAAGTCGGTCGGTGTCGACGACACGACGTCCTATCACCTGGTGCTGCGCGACGGGGTGCAGGAGATCAGCGCCCCGACCGCCGAACTCATGCGGCTGGCCGACTCCGACGCAGCTCCGGTGACGACCGTCGCCCCGGGGCAGCTCGCTGCGCTGAGAACCGTGGAGTCGGAACCCGTCTCGGACTTTCCCGAAGTCGCGCCGACGCTGCTGGACGTGGGCGGCGATCCGACGCTGTGCCGCACCTGGACCCGCGGGACGGGGGAGCCGCGCGCACAGACGACGTTGCTCGCGGGGCGTGAACTGCCGCTCGCGTCGGACGCGGTGCCGGTCCGGCTGACGTCGTCCGATGGTGCCGGACCGAACCTCGACGCGGTCTACATGCCGCCCGGCTCGGGTGAGTATCTGCAGGTGACCGGCAACGAGGCGGACAGCTCGCGCACCGAATCGCTGTTCTACGTCAACGATTCGGGTGTGCGGTTCGGCGTGCCGGACTTCGAGGCCGGCGGCATCCTCGGGCTCGGGGATTCACCGTCCCGCGCGCCGTGGTCGGTGGTGTCGCTGCTGGCGCCCGGGCCGACCCTCTCGCGCGAGAACGCCCTCGTCGCGCACGACGGCCTGGAGACCGCACGACTCGACGCCGGCGCGGAGCACACCGAACGACCCTCGACCGGCGGATGATCGACGGCGCTCCCGCCGCGGCCCTACGTGAGCGGGCCGCCGACGATGTTGCCGACGATCCCGCGGATGACGTTGGTGCCGTCCTCGGATCGCAGTTCCTCGTACCAGGCCGCGGTCGCCTCCGGGTCCTTGCCGTGCGTGACGTCGCAGCGCTTGCGTGCGCGGAGCACGAGGTCGGCGGCCCGTTCGGTGCGTGACGCCTCATAGGTCGTGAGGGCCGCGTGCAGGTCGTCGGGGTGATCACGGAAGGCGAACTGCAGGGCGATCGCATCTTCCATCGCCGAACAACCACCCTGCCCGATGTCGGGGGTGGTGTTGTGTGCGGCGTCGCCGAGTAGTGCTACATGTCCCCGGACCCAGGTGTGGAACGGATCGATGTCGAGGATCTCGACGCGGTTGGTGGTCGCGGGATCCAGTGTCTCGATGAGCTTCTGGACGCCGGGCGCCCATCCGGCGAACTCCTCGGCGAGCACCTCGCGTGCGGTTCCACGTTCGAACGGAACCCCTTCAGGCATGGTCACGTCGAAGAAGAAGTAGAACCGGTTGCCCGCCACCGGCATCACCGATACCCGACGCGAATCGCCCACGTAGGTGGTCCATTCGGTGGCCGGTCCGATCTCCTCGTCGATCGGGACGAGTCCGTTGAAGTTCACGTACCCCGCGTAACGACGCTCGACCGCGTGACCGAGCACATGGTCGCGGGCAAGCGATCTCGCACCGTCGGCGGCGATGACGACATCACCCTGGGCAGTGGTGCCGTCGGCGAATTCGACAGTGGCGCCGTCCGGACCGTCGTGGACGGCGACCATCTTCTTGCCGAACCGGATCTCGTCGTGGCCGAAGGCGTTCATGAGCATGAGCTGGAGTTCGGCGCGTGCGATCGGGTAAGGACGTTGCCCGACCTCGTCGATGAGCGGTGCCATGCTGAAGCGGCACATCGTCTCTCCGGTGAATGCGTCGATGTAGCTCATCGAATCGACGATGCCGCCCAGCGCGGCGGTCTCGGCTTCGAGGCCGAGGTGGTTCAGGCACTTGACCCCGTTGGACCACACCGAGATCGCCGCGCCGACGGGGCGGTTCTCGGTGACCTGCTCGTATATCTCGACCTCGTGCCCGAGCTGTCGCAACGCGATGCCCGCCGAGGTCCCGCCCATACCGGCGCCGATGATCACAGCTTTCACAGGAACCCAGGCTAGGTGTCCGCGAGCCGCGGCGCGCGGCGAGTACGCCGGACACCTCGCCGCCTGACCCGCCGCCGCGAGGACGTCGTGACCGGGATGGACCCGACGGGTCAGGACCGGTCGTGTCCGGTGACGAGCGCGGTGACCATGTCCTGCCACTGATGGGTGATCGTCTCGAGGTCGAGCCCGACGTCCACCAACAGGTAGCGGACCGAACTCGCCGAGAGCGGCGCCTGGACAGTGAGGGCCAGGAAATCCAGCGCGCCGTCGAAACCCAACTGGCGCAACAGGATCTGCACATGCTGGGTGGACGTTCGGGCCACCGGGTGACTCATGAAGTCCTCGGCGCCGGCGCCGGCCTCCAGCAGGATGTCGAGGTGGTCGGCGGTGAGCTTGAGGCGAGCGCGACCGTAGGCGAGGAGTCGGTCGAGCGGGGGAGCGCCGGGACCCAGCGGCTCCGGACCGGACAGATACGCCTGCTGGATCTCGGACTCGCTGTGGTCGAGGAGAGCGAGCATGAGCCCGGTCCGGCTGCCGAAGCGACGGAACACTGTGCCCTTGCCCACACCCGCTTCGCGGGCAACCGCCTCCATCGTCACCGCGGCCGCACCGTGGTGATCGATGAGGTTCTTGGCGGCAGCCAGCAGCAGACGCCGGTTACGTGCGGCGTCGGCACGTTCGGTCCCCGAAGAATTGAGCGAGATGTGGAGTGGGGAGTGGTCGGGCCCGTTTGGCACGTGATGAGCGTAACTCTTGACCAGATGCGGAATGAATCGGACCCTGGTCCGGTTAGAGCATGTCGTAGACAAGGTCGCGTGGACTTCCACGGACTCCTGTGCCATCGAGAGGAATCACATGTCGGAACGAGTCGTCGAACTGGTCGCGCTGGTCGGAAGCCTGCGTACGGCCTCGGTCAACCGCCAGCTCGCCCACCTGGCCGCGGACAATGCGCCGTCGGGAGTCTCCATCACGGTCGTCGACAATCTCGGCTCGCTGCCGTTCTACAGCGAGGACATCGACATCGAGGAGCAGCTCGACCCAGCCGTGGCGAACCTGCGCCAGATCGTCGGCGCCGCCGACGGCGTGCTGATCGCGACCCCCGAGTACAACGGCACCATCCCCGCCGCACTCAAGAACGCCATCGACTGGTTGTCGCGGCCCTACGGCACCGGCGCGCTCACGGGCAAGCCCGTCGCGGTGCTGAGCGCGGCCCTCGGCCAGTACGGCGGCGCGTGGACCCGTGAGGACACCCGTAAGTCGGTCGGCATCGCCGGCGGTCGCGCGATCGCGGAAGCCGACCTCGGTCTGCAGCTCGCGGCACTGCCCGAGGCCGGCCTGGATTCTCCGGAGGTCGTCGAGAAGGTCGTCGCGTCCGTCACCCGGCTCGTCGACGAGGTCGCTGTCAGCGCCTGACCCGCACCAACGTCCCGACGCCGCGCCCGGCCCTTGCCCGGCGCGGCGTCGTCGTGTCCGGGGGTGCCGGCGTCGGGCCGCGAGTGCGACCGGGGGCGGATGTGGATGGTCGGTGGACATGTTGTGGACCGCCTCGGGACAGCCTGTGAACGACACGCCGGACACGCGGAGGACACGCGGGGGATTTGTGATCGTGCACCGCTCCGACCTGCATGTCTTCCATCAATGTTATTCACAAGCCCTTGTGGTGACCAGAAATGTCAGCCACTAGGTGTAGTGTTTGAGCTACCAGTCAGGCAGACGACGAGAAGCAGTTCGACTCCTCGGAGAAAGCCACCACGATGGTGATCCAGGTCACCATCTTCACGCTGGGAAACCGCACGTCACTGGCGATTCCTACGACCCGAGGAGTACCTCCGAATGTCTATCACCGTCTACACGAAGCCGGCCTGCGTCCAGTGCAATGCCACCTACAAGGCCCTCGACAAGCAGGGTCTGTCCTATGAGATCGTCGACATCAGCGAAGATGCCGAGGCGCGTGACTACGTGATGGCGCTCGGCTACCTGCAGGCACCCGTCGTGGTTGCCGGTGACGCGCACTGGTCGGGCTTCCGTCCCGACCGCATCAAGGCACTCGCCACCGCCGCTGCCTGATCTGCCGTCACCATCACGGTGACATCGCCCGCCCGACCGGCGGTGCAGAGGCGATCCGACGGGGAAGCCGGATCACATCGCATCGCGAGGTCATCGAGGAAATGGTCACGCCGCTCACGGCGTTGACACCGACAGTGCCGGGCCGGACACGGCCGGCGAGATCACGAGAACTACCGGCTGGAGGAGACATGGCGGCAGAATCGCCGTTGATCGTGTATTTCTCCTCCGTCTCGGAGAACACCCACCGGTTCGTCGAGAAACTGGACATGCGCGCCGTGCGCATCCCGGTCCTCGATCGGACCGGTGTTTTCCGTGTCGACGAGCCGTATGTCCTGGTCTGCCCGACCTACGGCGGGGGCAAGGCGACGGGGCAACCCGGCGGCTACGTTCCCAAGCAGGTCATCCGCTTCCTCAACGACGAACACAATCGGTCATCGATCAGGGGGGTGATCGCGGCGGGTAACACGAACTTCGGCGAGGAGTTCTGTTACGCCGGCGATGTCATCGCACGGAAGTGCCACGTCCCCTACCTCTACCGGTTCGAATTGATGGGCACCTCCGACGATGTCGACCGCGTCCGCGCGGGACTCGCCGAATTCGCCCAGAGTCCGGCGTTCGCGGCGAGCGTGTCGCTCAGCGCCTCGCCCGCCTGACCTGCGGATTCCGCTCGATCAGGCTTTGTCGTACCCCTCCCATACTCTGGCCGCACCGGCCCTCGGTAACAGCCACCACTACCCGCAGGAGTCATCTGTCGTGTCGCCCACCGCCGCCGTCTCGGACACCACTTCAGCCAGCAAGTCGGGTGTGCACCCCGGGCCCTCGGGACACGACCCGGGCGAGCTCGACTACCACGCCCTCAATGCGATGCTCAACCTGTACGACGCCGAGGGCAAGATCCAGTTCGACAAGGATCGCGAAGCCGCGAACCAGTACTTCCTGCAGCACGTCAACCAGAACACGGTCTTCTTCCACGATCTCGACGAGAAGCTCGACTACCTCGTCGAGGAGAACTACTACGAGCCCGAGGTCCTTGCGAAGTACGACCGCGAGTTCGTCAAGAGCCTCTTCGGGCACGCCTACAGCAAGAAGTTCCGTTTCCCGACCTTCCTCGGGGCGTTCAAGTACTACACGAGCTACACGCTCAAGACGTTCGACGGCAAGCGGTACCTGGAGCGTTTCGAGGATCGCGTGTGCATGGTGGCGCTGACCCTGGCCGACGGCGACACGGCCCTCGCGCGCAACCTCACCGACGAGATCATCGACGGCCGGTTCCAGCCGGCGACGCCGACCTTCCTCAACTCCGGCAAGAAGCAGCGCGGCGAACCCGTCTCGTGCTTCCTGCTGCGTATCGAGGACAACATGGAGTCGATCGGCCGGTCGATCAACTCGGCCTTGCAGCTCTCCAAGCGCGGCGGCGGAGTTGCCTTGCTGCTCAGCAACATCCGTGAGCACGGTGCGCCGATCAAGAAGATCGAGAACCAGAGTTCGGGTGTCATCCCGATCATGAAGCTGCTGGAGGACTCCTTCTCCTACGCCAACCAGCTCGGTGCCCGGCAGGGCGCGGGCGCGGTGTACCTGCACGCACACCACCCCGACATCTATCGCTTCCTCGACACCAAGCGCGAGAACGCGGACGAGAAGATCCGTATCAAGACCCTGTCGCTTGGTGTGGTCATCCCGGACATCACGTTCGAGCTGGCCAAGGCCAACGACGACATGTACCTGTTCAGTCCGTACGACGTCGAACGTGTCTACGGCGTACCGTTCGCCGACGTCAACGTGACGGACAAGTACCACGAGATGGTCGAGGACCGTCGCATCCGCAAGACCAAGATCAAGGCGCGCGAGTTCTTCCAGACCCTCGCCGAGCTGCAGTTCGAGTCGGGATACCCGTACATCATGTTCGAGGACACGGTGAACCGGGCCAACCCGATCGACGGCAAGATCACGCATTCCAACCTGTGCTCGGAGATCCTGCAGGTGTCGACGCCGTCGACCTTCAACGACGACCTGTCGTATGCCGAAGTGGGCAAGGACATCTCGTGCAACCTGGGTTCGCTGAACATCGCCAAGACGATGGATTCGCCCGACATCGGCCAGACCATCGAGACCGCGATCCGCGGCCTCACCGCGGTGAGCGACCAGACCACGATCACGTCGGTGCCCTCGATCGAGCACGGCAACAACCAGTCTCACGCCATCGGCCTGGGGCAGATGAACCTGCACGGATACCTGGCGCGTGAGCGGGTCTTCTACGGCAGCGAAGAAGGCATCGACTTCACGAACATCTACTTCTACACGGTGCTCTATCACGCGCTGCGCGCGTCGAACCGGATCGCCGCCGAGCGCGGCCGGGCGTTCACCGGCTTCGAGAAGTCGAAGTACGCGAGCGGTGAGTTCTTCGACAAGTACACCGAGAAGGTGTGGGAACCGGCGACCCAGAAGGTGCGAGACCTGTTCGGGCAGGCCGGGATCGCCATCCCGACCCAGGACGACTGGCGTGAGCTGAAGGCCGCCGTCCAGCGTGACGGCATCTACAACCAGAACCTGCAGGCCGTCCCGCCGACCGGTTCGATCAGCTACATCAATCACTCGACCAGTTCGATCCACCCGGTCGCCGCCAAGATCGAGATCCGCAAGGAAGGCAAGATCGGCCGCGTCTACTACCCGGCGCCGTACATGACGAACGACAACCTGGAGTACTACCAGGACGCGTACGAGATCGGGTACGAGAAGATCATCGACACCTACGCCGCGGCCACGCAGCATGTCGACCAGGGCCTCAGCCTGACGCTCTTCTTCAAGGACACCGCCACCACGCGCGACGTCAACAAGGCGCAGATCTACGCATGGCGCAAGGGCATCAAGACGCTCTACTACATCCGCCTGCGCCAGATCGCGCTCGAGGGGACCGAGGTGGAAAATTGCGTCAGCTGCATGTTGTGACCTGTTGAGTGTGAACCGTTGCGTACGAACATGGTTCCGGCCACAGGCGGCGTGATCTACGGGGTTCGGTTGCGGGCCGCGTATGACTATCGCTACATCGGGCTCACCACAAAAACTGGGCAGCAGCGGCTGCGGCAACACTTCAAAGTCGCGGCGGCCGGAAGAAAGACACCGTTCTATGACTGGCTCCGATTGCAAGATCGCGACAACGTTTTGGCGGACGAGTTGCAGTTCGTCGAAGGACTCAACGAGTTGGGGGAGGCCGAGATCGCTTGGATCGCCTACCTCAAGCGCGACGGCCAACCGCTGCTGAACCTGGCAGAGGGCGGATTGGGTCCTACCGGGGTGGTTTGGACCGGGGAGATGCGAGAAGCGGCTCGGGTTCGTTCCACTGGACGGAAGGGGCTGAGCCGGTTTGCGGATGACAATCCGTTCTATGGTCTCAAGCACTCCGACGAACAGCGTGAGAAGTGGTCGGTCCAGCGCAGAGGCTCTATCACCGGAGAAGCAAATCCGAACTTCGGGAAGTTCGGACCTGCTCACCCCAGCTACGGGCGCGTCATGTCGGAGGAAGCTCGCGCTCGACTGTCGGAGCAACGAAAAGGCGAGGGAAATCCGAACTTCGGGCGGCGCGCGAGCGAGGAGACACGCCGCAAGATGTCCGACGCTCAGAGGGGGCGTCCAAAGCCCTCGAGCAAACGGAATGCCCACACCAGGCACCACACGAACAAAGGCGTGTTCAAGAGCACGTGTCAGTACTGCATCGACGATGTAGCCAAACCCGATGAGTGAAGAAAGCGACATCTGCCATGTCTGAGAAGCTCAAGCTGGTCAGCCGGGTCTCGGCGATCAACTGGAACCGCGTGCCCGACGAGAAGGATGCCGAGGTGTGGGATCGCCTCACCGGCAACTTCTGGTTGCCCGAGAAGGTGCCGGTGTCCAACGACATCCCGTCGTGGGGCACGCTCACCGAATACGAGAAGCAGCTCACCATGCGGGTGTTCACCGGTCTCACCCTGCTCGACACCATCCAGGGCACGGTCGGCGCGGTGTCGCTGATCCCGGACGCCACCACTCCGCACGAGGAGGCGGTGCTCACCAACATCGCCTTCATGGAGTCGGTGCACGCCAAGAGCTACAGCTCGATCTTCTCGACACTGTGCTCCACCAAGGAGATCGACGAGGCGTTCCGCTGGTCGGAGGAGAACGAGCAGCTGCAGCGCAAGGCGCAGATCGTCATGGACTACTACCGTGGCGACGACCCGCTGAAGCGCAAGGTCGCCTCGACGCTGCTCGAGTCGTTCCTGTTCTACTCCGGCTTCTACCTGCCGATGTACTGGTCGAGCCGCGCGAAGCTCACCAACACCGCCGACCTGATCCGCCTAATCATCCGCGACGAAGCGGTGCACGGGTACTACATCGGCTACAAGTATCAGCGCGGACTCGAGGTCGAGACCCCGGAGCGTCGTCAGGAGCTCAAGGACTACACCTTCGAGTTGCTGTTCGAGCTCTACGACAACGAGAGTGACTACACCGAGGCTCTGTACGACGAGGTCGGGCTGAGCGAGGACGTCAAGAAGTTCCTGCGCTACAACGCGAACAAGGCCCTGATGAATCTGGGCTACGAGGCGATGTTCCCGCGCGACGAGACCGACGTGAACCCGGCGATCCTGTCGGCACTGTCGCCCAACGCCGACGAGAACCACGACTTCTTCTCCGGGTCGGGCAGTTCCTACGTCATCGGCAAGGCCGTCAACACCGAGGACGAGGACTGGGACTTCTAGTCCCACCGAGGATTTCGTAGCGTCAATGCGTGCTATATGCGCATTGGCGCTACGAACCGCCGGCGGTGAGACGGTCGTAGAGGTCGCCGAGCTCGTCGATCGCCTCGGCGATGTCGGCGGGCGCGACGCCGGTGGCGCGCAACGCCGCCCGTAGTTCGCCGCCGTCGAGCGCGGTCAGCGGGTTCATCCGCGACGGCGACGGCAGCGGAGGCAACGTCGAGGCGGTGCCGTAGTAGTCGTCGACCTGCAGTGAGGTTGCTGACCCGCCGTCGTCGGAGGTCCGTGAATCCGGTGGGCGAGAGTCGATCTCGGCCAGCAGCGCTCGCAGGTCGGTGCCCATCACGGTCAGCAGGGTCAACGGGGTGCGGTCGATCTCGGCTGCCACCTCGTAACAGGTGACGAGAGCATGGATGCACCGCGGCGCCTCGTCGGGGCACGTGCAGTCGGTCTCGACGTCGGCGGACTCCGTGGGCACCAGCAGCTCACCCAGCGCCGGCGGCTGTTCGCCGCGGGTGAGCAGCATGAGTTCATCGACAGCGTTGCACTCGCGGAGAAGGTTCGCAAGTGTCGGTGTGTCGACCGTGCGGGTGGTCAGGATGACGTCGAACGGCTCGAGCTGGGTGCCCTCCACCGAGGCGGTCACCCGGCCGGCGTCGATCCGCAGGCCGCGCAGATGCCGATCGCGGAAATACCTGCGCGCCTTGGTGATACGACGGCTATCGGCGACCGATTCGCCGTCGGCGCCGCGTCCCTCGACGACATCGACGAAGGCGCGTGACCATGAGGTGAGGCCATAGCCGCGGACCGCGATCGTGCCGCGCTCACCGCGTCGTTGCGTGCCCTTCTTGCGCACCGTCATTCGCTGACCGCCTCGTCGCGCAGCCGGATGAGTTCGAAGAGTTCGTCGTCGGCGAGGTCGGACACCCAGTTCTCGCCGGCCGCGACCGTCAGCCGGGACAGCTCACGTTTCTTGGCGATCATGTCGTCAATGCGCTCCTCGATGGTGCCGACACAGACGAACCGATGCACCGACACCTTCTGGTCCTGGCCGATCCGGTAGGCGCGGTCGGTGGCCTGGTCCTCGACAGCCGGGTTCCACCACCGATCGACATGGATGACGTTGTTGGCCGCGGTCAGGTTGAGCCCGGTGCCGCCGGCTTTCAGCGTCGCCAGCAGGACCGGCGGCCCGTCGTCGGACTGGAAGTCGGCGACCAGGCGGTCGCGCTCGGTGCGACCCAGACCGCCGTGCAGGAGCGGGATCTCGCTGCCGAACTCCGCGGACAACCACGACGACAGCATGTCACCGAAGGCGGCGAACTGGGTGAAGACCAATGCGCGGTCGCCCTCCTCGGCGACGGTGGAGACGATGTCGGCCAGCAGTTCGACCTTGCCGGAGCGGTGTTCGCCGTCGCGGACGAGGTCGGTGCCGTCGGCGAGATAGTGCGCGGGGTGATTGCACACCTGCTTGAGGCGGGTCAGTGCGGCCAGTACGTTGCGGCGTCGTAGTGTGCGCTGCTGCTTGTCGCGCAGTGCCGTCATCAGTTCGTCGATCACCGCGCGGTACAGCGCCGCCTGCTCGACGGTGAGGTTGGCCCGGACGGCGAAGTCCGCCTTCTCCGGGAGGTCGGCGGCGATCGCCGGATCGGTCTTCTCGCGGCGCAGGATGAACGGCCGGGTGATCGCGGACAACCGTCGGAGGGCGGCCGGGTCACGATCCCGTTCGATCGGTTCGGCGTAGCGTGCACGGAAGACCGACGCGGAGCCGAGTAGTCCAGGGTTGACCAGGTCGATGACGGCGCGGAGATCCTCCAGGCGGTTCTCGACCGGGGTGCCGGTGAGAGCGAGGCGATGGCCGGCGGGGACCGTCCGAACCGCCTTGGCCGCAATGGTGTTCACGTTCTTGAGGTGCTGGGCCTCGTCGACCACGATCCGATGCCAGGGTTGCGAGGACAGCAACTCGTGGTCGCGCGCCGCGATCGCGAAGGTGGTGACCACGATGTCGACGGAGTCGCGGATGCCCGCGAACGCCGCCCCGGACTCGCGAGAGGGCCCGTGGTGGATCGCCACGCGGAGCGCGGGCGCGAACCGGGCGAATTCCCGCGCCCAGTTGCCCACCAGGGACATCGGGCAGACGACGAGCGTCGGCTTTCGAGGATCATCGGCAGGCGACGCGGACGGACCGCTACGCTCGTGGCATTCGAGTGCGATGACCTGCAGGGTCTTGCCCAGGCCCATGTCGTCGGCCAGCACGCCGCCCACGCCGAGGGTCGACAGATGGGCGAGCCAGTCCAGGCCGCGCTGCTGGTAGGGACGCAGGGTGGCGGTCAACCCCGTCGGTGGCGCGACGGATTCAGGTCGAAGGACGCCGGTGTCGGCGACGTCGTCGAGCCAGGAGAGGCCTTCGACGCGTGACACAGGTACAGGTAGACGGTCCGACTCGCCGGTGACGAGGTTGAACAGCTCGCCGAAGTCGCTCGGCGGTTCGACCGCGGCCAGTGCGCGCTGGGTGGCGACGAACGTGGCTGCCCGGGTCAGCGCGGCGCCCTCGGCGCGCATCCACACTCCGCGCACGCGGACCAGATCGCCTTTCTGGCCGGACAATTCGTCGAGGTCGGCATCGGTGAGCGTGATCGCGTCTGGGGTGTCGCCGAGGGCGAGACGCCACTCGAACTCCCGGATCTCCCGAAGGCCGACCATCGCCGCCGGTGCCCCGCCGCCGGGCGGCGCGAGCGCGCGCAGGGTCAGACTCGGACGGACCTCGGCAATCGTCCTCGGCAGCAGAACCGGGATGCCGACGGCGCCGAGCGCCGCCGCGCCCGTGGCGAATAGTTCTTCCGTGATCGCGGTCGGCAGCAGGAAGTCGAGGGAGCCCCGATCGGGGTCGGCGCGGCCCAGTTCGGGAAATTCACGGACTGCCGTGGCCAACTCGGTCGTCAGTTCGTCGAGTTCGTGGGCGTCGAGGCGGTGCGGCGCGACGGGTTCGACCTGTCCGTCGATGCTCCGACGACAGACCTGCAGTCGCCACCGCGAGGTCTCGGCCACCTCGGCGCGGCTCGGCGGGTCGACCGGGTCGTCGTCCCATGCGTCGGCCCACTGAGCGTCGGCGAGGTCGTCGTACTCGGGTTCGTGCAGCCGGAAGATGAGCGAACGATCGTCGCGCGGAGCGCCGGCGTTCCACCGCGACCAGCCACCCGCGGCGGCGGCGAGACGTTCCGGTGAGCTGGGCGGGCGGGGATCGGCGTCGGGGAGCAGTGCCCGCACGACGGGTGACGCGGGCCGTGGTTCACCGAGGCGGACGGCGGAACGAGCGATGGCAGAACGGCATTCGTGGTCGACGAGTTCGGCGAGGAAGTCGTCCAGGGCGGGTGCGGACCCGTTGTGCAGCAGCGCATCCGGCGCGCTTCCCACGACGACGGCATGCCAGCTGCGCCACGTCGGCGTCGCGACGACGACCCAGCGCACCATCCACTCGCCGGCCACCTGCAGAACCGACGGCGCCACGGTGCCGGACCGCACGAACGACCGCACGCCGTCGAGCAGGTACCGGTACCACCGGACGTCACCCGCCACCGGGACCGACCGCGATGCGTCGAGCAAAGTGACCGCCGACGTCAGACCGAGAGTCGCGGCGCGCACGAACTGCCGTCGATCGCCGGCGTCGACGACGGGGATCTCGCTGCGGAATCGTCGACCGTCGAGGAGGTCGCGTAGGGGTGGCGGGAGATCGGACACATCGCCGTCGATCCACACCGCCATGCCGACGCCCGGCCGCCAGAGGGCGTGCAGGGGCTCGGCGAGATGAGGCTTCGGGGCAGAGTCCGGGGGAGTCTGACCGCTGGACGGCGAATCATGTGGCATCGAGGATCGTCGGCCAGTTTAGCCGTGGCCTCCGACACCGCCCGGGCGTCGCGCGGCCGGCCGGGCAGCGAGGTGGTTTGTCCGCCCGACTCCCCGGGTATCGACGATCGTCGCAGCCGGCACGAGCACGGAGGTATCGATGGGACAGTCCGACAACCACAAGACGTCCGGGACAGACGCTCCCGAGAAGGAAGTGGAGAAGGATCCGCCCGGCCCGCAGGACCACGGACGCGAGGGTGGTATGGCCACCCGCGAGAACGCCCCCGAAGCGGTTCAGCGCTCCGAGGGCGGCGACTCGTAGGAGGGTCGAGTTACCCGGGTCAGGACACCTCGCGCAGGAGTCCGGTCGCGACGTCGAAGACGAACCCGCGCAACGACGTGGTCTTGGTGACGAACGGGCTGTTCTGGATCCGGGTGATCGATTGGCGGACGTCCTCGTCGAGATCGGCGAACGCCTCCGCCGACCACGCGGGCTTCTGCCCGATCTCGTCCTGGATCTGGCGCTTGAAGTCGTCGTCGGTGAACGTCAGTATGCCGCAGTCGGTGTGGTGGATGAGGATGATCTCGGTGGTGCCGAGCAGTCGCTGACTGATGGCCAGGGAGCGGATCTCGTCGTCGGTCACCACCCCGCCGGCGTTGCGGATCACGTGGGCCTCGCCCTCGTTCAATCCGAGGATGCGGTAGACGTCGAGGCGGGCGTCCATACAGGCCACCACCGCGACGTGCTTGGCCGGCGGCAGGGGCAACGGCCCGGTGAAGGTCTTGGCGTATTCGGCGTTGTTCGCGAGATATTCGTCGGTGACACTCATGCGCCGATCCTGATGTGTCGACGTCGCCCCGGCGAGGGTTTGGACGTGGGTGATCGGAAGTGGCCGAAACGGCACCCCGCAGATGTAGTGCGTCGTTGCGCAGAGCGCCACGAAATGCGACATCTGCACGGCGACACCTGCCGATCGGAGACCGTCAGGAGTTGCCGTCGAGTGATCCCTTGACGTCGTTGAGGACCAGCCAGGCGGCGGCGAGTCCCGAGGACTCGTACCAGACGTCGTCGTCGACGGCGAGCACACGTTTCCACACGGGTGCGCCGAGGCTGAGCCATTCGTCGCTGAGTAGGACCTCTTCCCCGTGGGCGAGGCCTTCCTCGCCCTCGAAGCTCACATAGATGAGGTCGGCGTCGGCGTCGCGGAGGTCGTCGTCGGTGAGGGCGAAGGAGTCGGGCACGCGCTGCGGGCCGGGCCGCTGGACGCCGATGTCCCCGAGCACCTGACCGGCGAAGGTGTTCATACCGGCGATGGTCTCGGAGTCGTCGCCGAAGCGCACCAGCGACACCTGGGTGTGCGAGGCGTCCATCCGCCGGCCGGTCTTGGTCGCCTCGGTCGTGTACTCGGCGAGACGCGTCCGACCCGACCCGCTGCGGTTCACGGCGTCGGCGACGGCCTGGAACTGCTCTTGCCAGGTGCCGTCGGCCGGGACGGTGACGGTGCGGACACCGGGGAACGCGCGGGCGGAGTCCGCGGTGTCGGCGGTGGTGAGGACGAGTCCGGCGTCGGCGTCGGCGACCGCCGCGGCGTCGGGCGTCGGTCCGATGGCCGGGACCGAGGTCAGTTGTGGACCGAGATACTCGGGCACGGAACCGGGTTCGGCAGCCACCGCGACGACCTCGGGGCCGAGCCCGAGGGCGCACAGCGCGTCGAGGACGGCGGGGTCGGTCACGACGATGCGGTCGACGTCGGCCTCACCCGGATCCGGCGCGGTGGGTGCGAGGCAGGTCTTCGCGTAATCACGGTCGGCCGAGACGATGTTCACCTCCGCCACCCGTGTCGTCACGGTGGAGATGGGGGAGCCGTCCGGAGTCGTCAGCGGTTCCTCGCCCGAACAGGAGGCCAGCGCGACCACTGTCAACCCGATCGTGGTCGCCAGGCCCACGCGTCGGACGAGTGAGCGTCGGGTCTCGCCGGTGGCGGCGCCGACACTTCTGGCGGCCTCGTTCGCGACCGTGACCCTCCGTTGCACCCGCCCAACCTAGCACCGGTCCCGAGGCGCCCGGCGTAGGCTCGGATGCGCACTCCCGGACGCCGGACGCCGGCGATCGGAAGGGTGCTCCGAGAGCCTGGCGCGTCGTCGAAGAAACCCCCGATGAGCACTGCCGATCCGGTGGCTCCGACATCGAATACGACAGATCGTAGGACCCGCTCGGCCCGGGCACCGGTGAGGGTTTAGGATCAGTAACCAGCGCTCGGTTTGTTCATGTGCCGACCGACGGCCGAAGGGGTTCGGCGTCGGGTTCGGGCAAGAGGAGGATCTGTGACCGCGGTAGACCAACCCACCACGCAAGTGGCTCCAGTGCGTCCGTTCCCGGAGCGCTATCAGCCCAAGGGTTCGTTCATCTACAAGCTGCTGACGACGACCGATCACAAGTTGATCGGCATGATGTACATCACCGCCTGCTTCGCGTTCTTCCTCATCGGCGGCCTCATGGCCTTGCTGATGCGTGGCGAGCTCGCGATGCCGGGCATGCAGTTCCTGTCCACCGAGCAGTTCAACCAGCTCTTCACGATGCACGGCACCGTGATGCTGCTGATGTACGCGACGCCGATCGTGATCGGCTTCGCCAACTTCGTGTTGCCGCTGCAGATCGGTTCGCCCGACGTCGCCTTCCCGCGACTCAACGCACTCGGCTTCTGGCTGTTCGTCTTCGGTTCGACCATCGCCGTCGCCGGCTTCATCACGCCCGGTGGCGCCGCCGACTTCGGGTGGACCGCGTACACGCCGCTCACCGACGCCGTGCACAGCCCCGGCATCGGCGCCGACCTGTGGATCATGGGTCTGGCCGTCTCGGGTCTCGGCACCATCCTCGGTGGCGTCAACATGGTCACCACCGTCATCTGCCTCCGCGCACCCGGCATGACGATGTTCCGCATGCCGATCTTCACCTGGAACATCCTGGTGACCAGCGTGCTGATCCTCCTCATCTTCCCGCTGCTGACCGCGGCGCTGATGGGTCTCGAGGTCGACCGCCAGTTCGGTGCCCACATCTACGACCCGGCCAACGGCGGCGTCATCCTGTGGCAGCACCTGTTCTGGTTCTTCGGACATCCCGAGGTGTACGTCATCGCCCTGCCGTTCTTCGGCATCGTGTCCGAGGTCTTCCCGGTCTTCTCGCGGAAGCCGATCTTCGGCTACTCCGGTCTGATCTACGCCACGCTCGCCATCGCCGCCCTGTCGGCCGCGGTGTGGGCCCACCACATGTACGTCACCGGCGCCGTGCTGCTCCCGTTCTTCGCCTTCATGACGTTCCTGATCGCGGTGCCCACCGGCGTGAAGTTCTTCAACTGGATCGGAACGATGTGGCGCGGTCACATCACGTTCGAATCCCCGATGCTGTTCTCGGTCGGCTTCATCGTGACGTTCCTCTTCGGTGGTCTGACCGGTGTGCTGCTCGCGAGCCCGCCGCTGGACTTCCACCTGTCCGACAGCTACTTCGTCGTCGCGCACTTCCACTATGTGCTCTTCGGCACCATCGTGTTCGCCACCTACGCCGGCATCTACTTCTGGTTCCCGAAGATGACCGGACGCATGCTCGACGAGCGACTCGGCAAGATCCACTTCTGGCTGACGTTCATCGGCTTCCACATGACCTTCCTGGTGCAGCACTGGCTGGGCAACGAGGGCATGCCGCGTCGCTACGCCGACTACCTCCCGTCGGACGGCTTCACGACGCTGAACATGATCTCGACCGTGGGCGCGTTCATCCTCGGCCTGTCGACCCTGCCGTTCCTGTGGAACGTCTTCCGCAGCTACCGCTACGGCGAGGTCGTGACCGTCGACGACCCGTGGGGCTTCGGCAACTCGCTCGAGTGGGCCACCTCCTGCCCGCCGCCGCGCCACAACTTCACCGAGCTGCCCCGCATCCGGTCGGAGCGCCCGGCGTTCGAGCTGCACTACCCGCACATGATCGACCGCATGCGTGCCGAGGCGCACGTCGGACCGGGCCACGCCGCGGGCAAGGACCGTCAGATGGAAGAGGCTCGTCGCGAGCCGTTCACCGTGGGAACGCACGAGGGATCCCCGGATCCCGACCCGCGCTGACCCGGTGAGCAAGGACTCGACAGCCAGTTCCGGTACGACCGTCCTGGTCACCGTCACCGGTCCCGACCGGCCAGGTGTCACCTCTGTTCTCATGGGTGCCCTGGCCGGTCAGGCCGTTGCACTGCTCGACGTCGAGCAGGTGGTCATCCGCGGGCAGCTGACCCTCGGCGTGCTGGTGTCCTCCACCGGCGACCCCGAGGCGCTGCAGGAAGTCGTCGAACAGGCGATGGCGTCCATCGGTTTCGACGTCCGGGTGGAGATCGGGGTCGATCCCGGTAGCCGCTCGCCGTCCTCGCATGCCGTCGTGATCCTCGGCAGCCCGGTCACCGCCACCGCGTTCAGCGCCGTCGCGGCGAAACTGGCGAGCCAGGGCGGCAACATCGACTCGATCCGCGGAATCGCCGACTACCCGCTCACCGGCCTCGAACTCATGGTCAGCGTTGCCGGCCGGGGTGGTGTCGCCGCCGACGCCGCCCTCCGCAAAGGCCTCGCCGAGGTTGCTGCGAAGCATTCGGTCGACATCGCCGTGGAGCGCGGCGGACTCGCTCGGCGCGCCAAGCGCCTGATCGTCTTCGACGTCGACTCGACCCTCATCCAGGGCGAGGTGATCGAGATGCTCGCCGCGCACGCGGGCCGCGAAGCCGAGGTCGCCGCGGTGACCGAGGCGGCGATGCGAGGTGAACTCGATTTCGCGCAGTCCCTTCACGAACGCGTCAAGGCCCTGGCCGGACTCGACGCGAGTGTTCTCGACGATGTCGCCAAGTCACTCGAACTGACCCCCGGTGCCCGGACGACGATCCGTACGCTGCACCGTCTCGGATTCCACTGCGGTCTCGTGTCCGGCGGTTTCCGTCAGGTCATCGACGGACTCGCGCACGAACTCGAACTCGACTTTGTCCGGGCCAACACCCTGGAGATCGTCGACGGGAAGCTGACCGGCCGGGTCGTCGGCGAGGTCGTCGACCGGATGGGCAAGGCGCACGCGCTGCGGTCGTTCGCCGATCAGGTCGGGGTGCCGATGGAGCAGACGATCGCGGTGGGCGACGGCGCCAACGACATCGACATGCTCAGCGTCGCCGGGCTGGGAATCGCCTTCAACGCGAAGCCGGCACTGCGCGAGGTCGCCGACGCCACGCTGAATCACCCGTTTCTCGACGGGGTCCTGTTCATCCTGGGCGTCTCCCGCGACGAGATCGAGGCGGCCGACGCCGCCGACGGCGTCTATCGCCGGGTACCCCTGGGCTGACCTCGCACCGCTCCATGGAATCCGAGCGCACGGTCTCTCCGCAGGTCGATCCGGAAGCGATCGCGGCCGATCATCGGCGGCTGGTCGCCTACGTCGGAGGCGGCGACGATCCGTCTGACCCCGCCGACGTCCTGGCGATGGCGATGGTGCTCCGCATCGAGAAGAACGATCCGCCCGACCGCACCGAACTGCTGACCGCGGCGGCGCGAGCGGTGGCGTTATTGTGCCTCGACGAACGGAGTGCGGGCGACGGTCCGTGGGCGGCGGCGATGGACGCCTGGTGCGACGCACGGATCCGGAAGATCGCCCGGCGCGCGCGTGGCGCGCAATGGGCTGCCGCGCAGGAGGTCTGGGGTGTGACCGCGACCGAGGGCGGGGCGTCGGCACGGGCGTTCGTGCCCGGCCGCGTCGGTGACCTCGACCGGCGTGTGGCGAAGCTGCAGATCGGTGGGACCGAGGTCGAGGGAGAGCTGCCCGAGCAGCCGCCGGTCTCGGGCGTCGTGCTGTGGACCAATCCCGACCTGCCGATGACCGTCGGCAAACTGGCCGCGCAGGTCGGTCACGCGTCGATGCTGGCGGCCAAGCTCCTCGCCGCGGACGACGCGATCGAGTGGCGTCGGGACGACTGCCCGCTCGCGGTCCGTCAGGCCACGCCCGGGCGGTGGCGAGAACTGCTCTCCGCCGATGCCGCCGGGAGGGCGGTGGCCGTTCGAGACGCCGGGTTCACCGAGATCGCGCCCGGTTCGGTGACCGTCATCGCCGAGGTCATCCGGGCCCAGGAGGACACGTGAGCGCTGCGGTACCGCCGGAATGGGTGAAAGCTCTTGATCTGCAACCCCATCCGGAAGGCGGCTGGTTCCGGGAGACGTGGCGGAGCGACGTCGTCGTGCCGTCGGCGTCGCTTGCCGACGGCTATACCGGCGACCGTGCCGCCGGCACGGCGATCTACTTCGTCCTCATGCCGGGCGACGAGTCGGCGTGGCACACGGTACGCGGCGCCGAACTGTGGCTGCACCATCGAGGAGCGCCGGTCGAACTCGATTTCGGCGGGGACGCCGATGTCCCCGGTGACCCGACGACAGTTCTCGTCGGACCCGACATCGAGGCCGGTCACCGACCCCAGGCGCTCGTGCCGCCGGGCGTGTGGCAGCGTGCCCGGCCCGCCGGGGACGAGCCGTCACTCGTCAGCTGTATCGTCGTGCCCGGGTTCGACTTCAAGGACTTCCGGCTGGCCTGACGGTCGGCCTGCGAATCCCGGCTAGCCGGCGGCGACCGGTGAGTTCACCGGCGCGAGGTGGCCGAAGGTGCCCAGCCACACGTCACGATCGGGCGCCAGCGACGCGACGATCAGCTCGTCTGCGTCGGCGTGCCCGGCGAACCACGAGAGGTAGTCGCGCACCTCGTCCGGCGTCCCGACACCCGAGTACGTCAGCATCTCGTCGATCTGGCGTCCCTGCGGCATCGAGAGGATGGCGTCGGCTTCCTCGTCGGTGAAGGTCCGGCCGCGGCCGTAGAGCAGCGACACGCGTTGACGTTTCGCGATCTGCAGCTGCGCCTGCGCACGGTCGGCGTCCTCGTCGGCGATCGCTCCGACACCCGCGATGACGTAGGGCTCGGCGAGGACCTCCGACGGCCGGAACTCGCGGCGGTACAACGCCACGGCCTCGGTGAGCGCCTGCGGCGCGAAGTGGGAGGCGAAGGCGTACGGAAGTCCGAGGGCCGCGGCGAGCTGCGCGCCGAACAGCGACGAGCCGAGGATGTAGAGCGGCACGTGGGTGCCCGCCCCCGGGGTCGCGCGGACGCCTTCGACACGCGACTCGTCGCCGAGGAAGGCCTGCAGCTCCAGGACGTCGTGCGGGAACCGCTCCGCGGAGGCGTGGGTGCGGCGCAGGGCCGCGAAGGTCTGCTGATCGCTGCCGGGCGCGCGCCCGAGCCCGAGGTCTATGCGCCCGGGATGGAGTTCGGCGAGTGTGCCGAACTGCTCGGCGATGGTCAGCGGGGAATGGTTCGGCAGCATCACGCCGCCGGCGCCGAGACGGATGGTCGAGGTGTGCGCGGCGATGTATGCGATGAGCACCGCCGGCGCCGACGACGCGATGGCCGACATGTTGTGGTGCTCGGCGTACCAGATCCGGCGGTAGCCCCACTTCTCCGCATTTTGTGCGAGATCGACACTGGCGGACAGGCTTTGCGCGGCAGTCTCGTCGCGACCGATCTGCGCGAGATCCAGGATCGACAAGGGGAGGTTCGAAGGGGTCACGACGATGTTCAATGCGGCCGACGCCCCGGACTATTCCCGCCGTCCGGTCTGCCGTGAGTCGAACGGGTCGACCATTCCCTCGTGGTGCAGGATGGGGGAGTGACCGAATCCGATCCCGACCTCTTGATCGATTTTCGCGGCGTCGCCGTCGTTCGAGGCGGCAAGACTCTCGTCGGCCCGTTGTCGTGGCAGGTGGAACTGGACGAACGCTGGGTGATCATCGGACCCAACGGCGCGGGCAAGACGACGCTGATCCGCCTGGCCGGGGCGGAGATCCACCCGACGTCGGGCACCGCCTTCGTGCTCAATGAGAAGCTCGGCCGGGTCGAGATCCGCGAGCTGTCGACCCGGATCGGGGTCTCGAGCCCGTCGCTGGTCGATCGAGTGCCGCCGGAGGAGATCGTCAGCGACGTCGTCATCTCGGCGGGATATGCGGTCCTGGGGCGGTGGCGCGAGAGCTACGACGCCATGGACCGTGCGCAGGCCGTCGAATCGCTGGAATCGATGGGCGCCGAGCACCTCGCGGACCGTCGCTTCGGCACGCTGTCCGAGGGCGAGCGCAAGCGTGTCGTGATCTCGCGCGCGCTGATGACCGACCCCGAACTGCTCTTGCTCGACGAACCGGCCGCCGGGCTCGACCTGGGTGGCCGCGAAGAACTCGTCGATCGTCTCGCGCGTCTGGCCGCCGACCCCGACGCCCCGGCCATCGTGCTGATCACCCACCACGTCGAGGAGATCCCCGAAGGTTTCACACATGCGATGATCCTGTCCGAGGGTGGCGTGGTGGCCCAGGGGCTGCTCGAGGAGGTACTCACGAGTGAGAACCTCACCGCCGCCTTCCGCCAGCAGATCGTTCTGGACAAGGTCGACGGCCGGTACTTCGCGCGGCGCCGGCGCCGCGCGGGTGGCCACCGTCGAGCAGCAGGAGGCAACTGAATGACGTCGACACAGGAACAGGGCCCGGACATCGTGTCCGCACCGTTGCGGGATGCGGCAACCGTCGTGCTCGTCCGCGACGCCGCGGACGGCATCGAGGTCTTCTTGCAACGCCGCGTCAAGCAGATGGCCTTCGCGGGGGGAATGACGGTGTTCCCGGGTGGCGGCGTCGACAAGCGGGACGCCGAAGCCGACCTGGCGTGGACGGGTCCCGAGGCCACCTGGTGGGCCGGGCAATTCGGCAGCGACGCCGAGATCGCCCAGGCCCTGGTGTGCGCGGCCGTCCGCGAGACGTTCGAAGAGTGCGGCGTCCTGCTCGCGACCGATGCCGACGGCGCATTCGCCGACCCGGAGGGACTGGCCGAGGATCGGCAACGCCTCGTCGAGAAGTCGTTGTCGTTCGCGCAGTTCCTCACCGCGCGCGGACTGACGCTGCGTGCCGATCTGTTGCGTCCGCTCGCGCATTGGATCACCCCGGTGAACGAGAAGCGGCGCTACGACACCCGGTTCTTCCTGGCGGCGATGCCCGACGGACAGCACGCCGACGCCGAGACCACCGAAGCCGAGGTCGCCCGGTGGGTGAACGCCCGGGTCGCGATCGATTCCTGGGCCGCGGGCCAGCACTTCCTCATGCCGCCCACATGGTCGCAGCTCAACTACGTCTCGCAGTTCTCGACCATCGACGAACTGCTCGACGCCGAGCGTGTCATCGAACCGATCCTGCCGAACGTGACACCCGGCGCCGGGTTGGCCGGCCTCGGTTTCCCCGGCTCCGACGAGTACTTCCGGACCCTCGGCGACCAGCAGCCGCCCGAGATCACGCTCTGACCGGACGCGCTGTCAGGTTGAGGGCGCCAGTGCCCCGGCGGCGTTCGTCCGTCCGCCGAACAGCATGACGATGTCGCGGATCGGCGCCTCGACGACCTCACCCGTCCCGGCCGCGAAGTCGCAGTCGGTGGCCACGTAGCGTCGTCCCTCGTTTCGGCGACGTGCGTGGAACGGGAAACCCGTCGACCACAGGTAGTCGGCGCACGCCGTCGCGGCGTCGGTCGGCATCGGCCGGTCGAGTCCGAGCGGTACCGCGATGTCCTGCCCGTGGAGGAGCGAATCCAGCAGCGGCGCCATGGGAGTCGTCCCGATCGGATGCCGACGCGAACCGACCATGGCGCGCAACTTCGAAGCGGCCTCGCCCGCCGTGGTGTCGTCGCGCAGCGCGAGTTCGCGGATCATCGTGTTGAACCGGAATCCGTACCGGCACGCGGCGATCATCGCTCGTGCCGGCGAGGTGTGGGAGTGGGTGAGGTGGACCGCGACGTCGCGCACCGTCCACGCGTCGCACAGCGACGGGGTGGCGAGTTGCTCGGGCGTGAGGGTCTCGATCAGCGCGGCGAGTTCGAGTCGTTGCTCGTCGATGCGCTGCCAGATGAGGTCGGTGTCCATCGGTCGCTCCCGCCGCACAGATAGTCAGGTTCCCTGACTGATATTAGTCAGGTTTTCGTACTAAAGTCAACGTCGTGTCCGACCCGCAGATCGCCGTCCTGATGTTCATCGCCCACCGCGCGACCGAGCGCCGGGTGTTGGCGCGGATCGCCGAGGAAGGGGCCGACGACATCACTCCGGCGCAGTCCCGGGTGCTTCAGCGGCTGGCACCCGAACCCATGCGGCTGACCGATCTCGCCGAGCAGGCGGGTGTCACCAAGCAGACCGCGGGTGGCATCGTCGACCAGCTCGAGGCGGCGGGCTACCTGACCCGGGTGTCGGACCCGTCCGACCGTCGCGCCCGGCTGGTGACGCTGAGCGAACGGGGCGTTCACCTGTGCGAGGTCGCCGCGCGCGAGGTCGAGGCGCAGCAGCAGGAATGGCGCGAGCATCTCGGCGAGGCCCAGTTCGCCGCCCTGGAAAAGGCATTGCGATCGTTACGCGACGTCACCGATCCATATCGATGATCTCGGCGTCCTCGTCGGTGCCGATGTCGTCGCGGTCGGCCCAGTCGATGAGGGTGTCGAGTCGGTGCGCGACGTCGTCGATCTCCGCGTGCAGGTCTCCGAGTTCGGCGAACCGGGCCGGCACGGTGGCGATGGTGAAATCGTCGGGTTCGATGTCGTCGATCTCGGCCCAGGTGATCGGCGTCGACACGGTGGCCCGCTCGTTGCCGCGCACGGAGTAGGCCGACGCCATGGTGTGGTCGCGGGTGTTCTGGTTGTAGTCGACTAAGACCGCCGCCGGGTCGCGGTCTTTGCGCCACCAGGTCGTCGTCACGTCGTCGGGCGCCCGACGTTCGACCTCCCGAGCGAAGGCGAGCGCCGCACGCCGGACCTGCGGGAAGCCCCACTCCGGCGCGATGCGGACGTAGATGTGCAGCCCGCGACCGCCCGAGGTCTTGGGGAACCCGCGCATACCCAGTTCGTCGAGAACCTCTTCGACGACGTGCGCCACCCGCCGGATCCGGGGGAATGTGCAGTCGGGCATCGGGTCGAGGTCGATACGCCACTCGTCGGGCGACTCGGGGTCGTCGCGCCGTGAGTTCCAGGGGTGGAACTCGACGGTCGACATCTGCACCGCCCAGATCACCGACGCCAACTCGGTGACACACAGTTCGTCGGCGGTGCGGCCGTACCGCGGGAAGTAGATCTCGGTGGTCTCCAGCCAGTCCGGCGCGCCGGCGGGGACGCGCTTCTGGTGGACCTTGTTGCCGCTGACGCCCTTGGGGAACCGGTGCAGCATGCACGGACGGTCGCGCAGCGCACGGACGATCCCGTCGCCGACGGACAGGTAGTACTCGGCGAGATCGCGCTTGGTCTCACCGCGCTCGGGAAAGTAGACGCGGTCGGGACTCGACAGCCGGACGGTGCGGTCGCCGACCTCGAGCTCGATGGGATCACCTGCGGAACCCGACGTTTTCGCCATGACCGCCACTGTATGGCTCCGATGCCGGTGGGCGGCGGACTCCCGGCCGCGTCGTGCGTGCCGGGTCGTCGGCCTGGGTCGTCGGGCTGGGGCACCGACCGGACTTACCTACCGGTAGCCTTCGACCATGCCTGAGTTCGTGACCCTCGAGTGCTCCGACGCTCATCCGGGGGTCGGCACCATCCTGCTGCACCGGCCGCCGATGAACGCGTTGAGCCGGCAGGTGCAGGCCGAACTGGCCGCCGCGGCCGAGGAGGCCACGGTGCGCGCCGACATCAAGGCCGTCGTCGTGTACGGCGGCCCGAAGATCCTGGCGGCCGGCGCGGACGTCAAGGAGATGCGGGACGTCGGCTACGCCGAGATGAGCCGGGTGGCGGGTCGCCTGCAGAGCGATCTCGGCGCGATCGCCGCCATCCCGAAGCCGACCGTCGCGGCCATCACCGGGTACGCGCTCGGCGGTGGCCTCGAAGTCGCGTTGGGTGCCGACCGACGGATCGCGGGCGACAACGCGAAGCTCGGGCTGCCCGAGGTCCTGCTCGGTCTCATCCCCGGCGGCGGCGGCACGCAGCGGCTGGCACGCCTCATCGGGCCGTCGAAGGCCAAGGACCTGATGTTCACCGGCCGCTTCGTCGACGCCGCGGAGGCGCTGGCGATCGGACTCGTCGACGAGGTCGTCGCGCCGGACGAGGTCTACAACGCCGCGCTCGCCTGGGCCGGACAGTTCGACGGCGCCGCCTCGGTGGCGCTCGCCGCGATCAAGAAGGCCGTCGACCAGGGCCTCGGCGTCGACCTCGACACCGGGCTCAAGATCGAGGAGCAGCTGTTCGCCCCGCTGTTCGCGACCGAGGACCGCGCCATCGGTCTGACTTCGTTCCTCGAGAACGGCCCCGGGAAGGCGGAATTCGTCGGCCGCTGAGCCGTCGTCGCCGCGTACCCCTCGACCACAGCACCCCATCACCACGCACACAGGAAGCGATCATGACCACCGACGCCACACCGGGCACCGATCCCGCTCCCAATCCGCACGCCACCGAGGAACAGGTCAAGGCTGCCCTCACCGACACCAAACTCGCCCAGGTGCTCTACCACGACTGGGAGGCCGAGACCTACGACGAGAAGTGGTCGATCAGCTTCGACGAACGCTGCATCGACTACGCGCGTGGCCGTTTCGACGCCGTGGCCACCGACGAGCCCCTGCCGTACGGCCGCGCGATGGAACTCGGTTGTGGCACCGGCTTCTTCCTGCTGAACCTGATGCAGTCGGGTGTCGCGTCGAAGGGGTCGGTGACCGACCTCTCGCCGGGCATGGTCAAGGTCGCCCTGCGCAACGCGGAGAACCTCGGTCTCGATGTCGACGGCCGGGTCGCCGACGCGGAGAAGATCCCGTACGACGACGACACCTTCGACCTCGTCGTCGGACATGCTGTGCTGCACCACATTCCCGATGTCGAGCAGGCGCTGCGCGAGGTGCTGCGGGTCCTCAAGCCCGGCGGGCGGTTCATCTTCGCGGGTGAGCCGTCGACGATCGGTGACTTCTACGCGCGCTGGATGAGTCGGGCGACGTGGTTCGCCACGACCAATGTCACGAAGTTCGGTCCGCTGCAGGGGTGGCGGCGCCCGCAGGAGGAACTCGACGAGTCCTCGCGTGCGGCCGCGCTCGAGGCCGTCGTCGACATCCACACCTTCGATCCCGACGAGCTCGCCGGGATCGCCCGCGCTGCCGGCGCGCAGAAGGTGTCCACCGCCACCGAGGAACTGGCCGCCGCGATGCTCGGCTGGCCGGTCCGCACCTTCGAGGCCGCGGTCCCGCCGGAGAAGCTGGGGTGGGGCTGGGCCCGCTTTGCCTTCGGCGGATGGAAGCGCCTCACCTGGCTCGACGAGAACGTGCTGCGGAAGGTCGTGCCGCCGAAGTTCTTCTACAACGTCGTGGTGACGGGGACGAAGCCGCAGTAGGCGGTTCCGCCGTCAGGCCATGGGCTACTCCTTCGATCTCGACGACGTCGCGTTCCTGCGGTCGCGGCACGGCGAGAAGGCGCTCGACACGGTGTCCGGCCTCGAGCTCACCCCGTCGACGATGCTGGCCGACATCACCGAGGTACGCAGCCGATACGCGCCCCACGACGCCGCGCTGATCGAGACGGTGCAGTGTCGTAGGCGCGCCCGCTCGAAGCTGCGCGATGCCGAGGCGCTCCTGCTCACCGACGACGCCCTGCAGCAGGCGACCGCGTCGGTGGTCGCCGCGCACCGTGCGGCCGAAATCGCGGCGCGGTTTCCGGAATCGGTGGTGCACGACCTGACCTGTTCGATCGGGGCGGAGCTACGGGAGCTGGTGCGCGCCAACGGTATCTCGGGTGTCATCGGCAGCGACATCGACCGGGTCCGGCTCGCGATGGCGCGTTCCAACGTGCCGGAGGCGACGCTGCTGGTCGCGGACGCGCTCACCCCGACCTCGACCGCAGACGTGCTCCTCGCCGATCCCGCGCGGCGATCGGATGCGGGCCGCATCTTCCGGCTCGATCAGCTGACCCCACCGCTCTTCGAGCTGCTGACGACCTATCCCGGTCGCACGCTCATCGTGAAATGCGCTCCCGGACTGGACCATCAGATGCTGCGAAACCGCTATGGCTTCGACGGCGAGGTCCAGGTCACCTCACTCGACGGCGGCGTGCGCGAGGCGTGCCTGTGGACGGGTCCGGGTGTGAACCCTGGCCGGCGGGCCACCGTGCTGCGGACGAGGCCCGACGGAACCCTCGCCGGGGTCGAGGTCACCGACCGCGAGGACGACGACGTGCCGGCCGGTGAGGCGGGGGAGTGGATCGTCGACCCGGACGGGGCGATCGTGCGCGCCGGGCTGGTCAAGCACTACGCCCGCCGGTTCGGGCTCTGGCAACTCGACCCGCAGATCGCCTATCTCACGGGCGATTCCGTCCCCGACGGCGCCCGCGGGTTCCGGGTGATCGAGCAGACGGGCGTGACCGAGAAGGCGCTCCGGAAGGCGCTCGCGGCACTCGACTGCGGCCCCCTCGAGATCCTCGTCCGCGGACTCGACGTCGACCCCGACCGGCTGCGGAAGAAGCTCAAGCTCAAGGGCTCCCGGCCGTTGTCGGTGGTGCTGACCCGGATCGGGCGCAAGGGTGTCGCGTTCATCTGTGAGCCGGGCGTCCGGTTCTGAAACGAACCCGATCACGCAGAGTGCGGGATCGGTATCGGTTTCCGGTACGAATCCCGCACTCTCCGAACGCCTACTCGAGATCGGCCTTGCTGTCGAAGAAGTACACCTCGCCGAGATTGGTCGCGGTCGCGATCTGTCCGGAGTAGGACACCGAGACGCCGGTCGCGAAACCGCGCGAATTCGGGAGCGGCAGAGTCCGTTTCGTCGCGCCGTCGGTCGTGGACACCTCGACCAGGGACAGGGAGTCCCTGCCGGGATCGCGGGCGACCGTCCACGCGGTCTGCTGCTGGGTCAGCGCGGACAGGCTCACCGTCGCCAGATCGGTACGCTGCCAGACCTGTTCGGCACCATCGCCCCGATCACGCAGCAGGGTCAGCGGGGCGCCGAGCGAACCGGTCGGGATGATCAGACCGTCCGGGGAGACGGTCATCGTCGCGAATCCGTGGCCGCCGATGTCGTAGGTCCACCGCGTCGATCCGTCCTCGGCGTTCAGGGCGACGATCTTGCCGTCGCGCGAAAACGCATAGACGGTCGCGCCGTCGGCCGAGAGCGTCGGGGTCCCGATGACGCCGCTGGGGACGTCGGCCTGCCACGCGGTCCGGACTTCGCGGTTCCCGGCAACGGCGCCGTACTTCATCGCGCGGATCTGCGACGTCGCTGCGCCCTGGGGAAAGAAGTTGAGGAAGAAGCGTTCTCGTTCGGTGTCGACGGCAGCGGGGGCGGGGATCGCGCACTGCGGCCCGTTGCTCACGCAGTCGCCGAAGCCGCGGAGCGGTTGCGCGGGGTCGGCGTCGTCGCGCAGTCTCACCTCAGGCGCGAGGAGTTCGTTGCGCTGGGTGTCGATCAGCAGGATCTGACCCTGTGTGGTGGCGACCAGCACCTCGTTCGGGGCCGCGAACTTCGCCGACAGCGGTACCCCGATCACGCCGGCCCGCCAGCGGATGGCGCCGCCGGCATTAAAGGCGAGGAAGGTCGTCTCCTCGCCGAGATAGGGCTGGTCGTACTGATCGACGAGCATCGCGTTGATCTCGACACCGGCCCGCATGTCCTTGCAGAAGTTCTTGCGTCCGGAGCGGCTGTCGAGCACGAGCACGTTGCATCCCTGCGCCGCATTCGACGTCACGCCCACGTTCCCCTTGCCGGAGATCGTCACCGGCGCGGTGACCGGGCCGCCGGTCGGCCGTGTCCAGCTCAGCGTGAGGTCCTCCGGCACATCGGCATACGCGAAGTTGGCGTTGCCCGGGACACCCCCGTAGCTGGGCCATCCGACGCTCGGTACGGAGCGGACGTCGATGTGACCGTCCGAGCAGGCGGCGAGCGCCATCGAGCACACGGCCGTCAGCGCGACGAGCAGGCGGGTCAGCGCGGATCGGCGGCGTCGAGACACCTGCGGTCGTGCCAAAGCCATCCTGCTCCTCGTCGTCGTGCCCTGTTCTGCGTCGTGTCCAGGCGCCGGGCATGCCATCGAACGGCACCCTCCGTGCCAGCAGTGAGCCTATCGTGCGCGAAAATCGCGTCGATTAGGGTTTCTGGTCATGACCACCATGTGGAATGCGTCGTACCGGTCCCGCCGGCGCGCGGGCCGACGCCGCGACCCCGACCAGGCGCGTTTTCTCACGCTGGACTCGCTGCGCTGGATCAGACGCAACCGGGCGTACACACCGTGGTACCTCGTGCGCTACTACCGCCTGGCGCGGTTCCGCCTCGCCAATCCGCACATCGTGCTGCGGGGCATGGTGTTCCTCGGGCGCAACGTCGAGATCCACGCGACGCCGGAACTCGCGCGCATGGAGATCGGTCGCTGGGTCCACATCGGCGACGGCAACTCCATCCGCTGCCACGAGGGCAGCCTCCGCATCGGCGACAAGACCGTCTTCGGCTGCAACAACGTGGTGAACTCCTACCTCGACCTCGAGATCGGCGGTTCCACCCTCATCGCCGACTGGTGCTACATCTGCGACTTCGACCACAAGATGGACGACATCACGCTGCCGATCAAAGACCAGGGCATCGTGAAGGGCCCGGTGCGCATCGGGCCGGACACGTGGGTCGCGGCCAAGGTGTCGGTGCTGCGCAACACCATCGTCGGGCGAGGATGCGTGCTCGGCTCGCACGCGGTGGTCAAGGGCGTCATCCCCGACTACGCCATCGCGGTCGGCGCCCCCGCCCGGGTGGTCAAGAACCGGATGGACGACTGGGCCTCGAACGCCGCCGAACGCGCCGAACTCGAACGCGCCCTCGCCGACATCGAACGGAAGAAGGCCGCGGCCGAGCGGGAGTGACCCTTCGTGACGCCCTCCGCAGGCTCCGGGCTCCTCAGGGAGCAGGGGGTGGAGGCGTTCCGCAGGCTCCGGGCTCCTCAGGGAGCAGGGGCTATGCCTGCCCCGGGTCCCGTTCGGGCAGCGGGCGTTCCGGGATGTCGGGCCGTCCGATCGCGTGCCGGACTCGACGCTTCGCGGCGAGGTGCACGCTCGCGGTGCGCTCGGCGACCTCGGCCCAGGAGAACTCCGCGGTGAGCCGCGCCCGGGCCCGCAGTGCTCGCTGCGCGGCCGCGCCCGGATCGGACAGCGTGGCCCGGACCGCCGCGGCCAGTCCGGCGACATCCGCGGGCTCGAACGTCAGCCCGGTGTCCGGCTCGCGAACCGCCTCACCCAGACCCCCGGCCGTGGACACGATCAAGGGCACGCCGGTCGCCGCCGCCTCCAGCGCCACGATCCCGAACGGCTCGTAGCGACTCGGTAGCACGATGGCGTCGCAGCGGTGCATCAGCGTCACCAGCTCGGTGTGGTCGACCGGGCCGACGAACCGCACCGCCTTGCCGACCCGATGCTTGCGCGCCTGCTCGATCAGCCAGTCCCGCTGGGTGCCGTCACCGGCGATCGTCAGCGTCGTACCCGGATGGCTGCGGCGGATCCGGGGGAGCGCCGCGAGCAGATCCTGCACGCCCTTCTCGTATTCGAGCCGACCCGCGAACAGCAGCTCGGCGGGACCGCTCGTCCGAGCGCGTTCGGCGAACGGCCACGTACGGATGTCGATGCCGTTGTGGATCACCGTGATGTCGGCGGCGTCGTAGCCGAACAGTCGGTTCACCTCGTCGCGCATCGACGCCGAACACGTGATGAGAGCGTCGGATTCGGACACCAGCCACCACTCGACCGAATGCACCTGCCGGTTCGTCCGACCGCTCACCCAGCCGCTGTGCCGCCCCGCCTCCGTCGCGTGGATCGTGGAAACCAGTGGCACATCGAAGAATTCGGCCAGCGCGATGGCCGGGTGGGCGACCAGCCAATCATGCGCGTGCACGACCTCCGGCACCCACCCCCCGGCGCCGTGCAGAATCCGAAGTCCCGCCCGCACGAAGGCATGCCCCATGGCCAGCGTCCAGGCCATCATGTCCTGCCCGAACTCGAACTCCGGCGGGTCCTCGGCGACGGCCAGAACCCGGACACCTTCGACGACGGTGTCCGTCGTCGGATGAGTCACCGCATCGGTCCCCGACGGACGCCGGGTCAGCACCACCACGTCGTGCCCGGCGGCGGCCATCTCGGTGGCGAGGTGATGGACATGCCGGCCGAGTCCGCCCACCACCACCGGTGGGTACTCCCACGACACGAACAACACCTTCATCGGATTCCCCCCTCGACACCGACCCGGTCGGCGGTCAGAGCCGTGTGCAGCCGGCGCGCATCGAGTGCGGGAAAGAGATTGTCGGCACGCGCCCAGGCGGCGGCGAGCGTCTCGGCTGCGTCGTCGCGGCCCCGCATCGCCGCGTCGCTGATCTCGCGGGTGGCATGCGCATGCGTGTGAGCTCGCGACACAGCGTACTGCGCCGCGGTGTCCTTCGACACCATGAACGGCCAGTCCGAGGACACGGTCAGCAGCGCCTCGCGCACGATCTGATCGGCGACCCGGCTGCGTGCACTCCCGTGTTGCCGCAGCTTGGCGACCGCGTCGAGCGCCGTCTCGGTGACCTCGGCGTTCAGGTCGACCAGGTGCTGCACGGCCGGACCGTTCCACACCCGCCAGTCCTTACCCGACCCCCACGACGACCTGGGGAGGTCGATGGGCGCGCCGACGAGCCCGGCCTGCGTTGCGCCCGCGAGTGTCCCGACGGTGACCCCGACCTCGGGCAGACGTCGCAGCACCCGATCCAGCCAGACCGGGCCCTCATGCCACCAGTGCCCGAACAATTCGGTGTCGAACGCGGCGACCACCAGCGCGGGCCGGCCGATCCGCGCGGACTCGTCGACCAGACGCTGCCGCACATGCGCGACGAAGTCCTCGACGTGCCGGCCCAGAACCGCGTCGACGCGCGCCGGGTCGTAGGGCTTCTTGTCCTGCCCGGACACGGTCCGGCCGGTGACCCGGAACCGCTTGAGCCCGGTCTCGTGGTCATAGGTGTGGAAATCCCGATAGGCGCCATGACCCGGATAGCCCGACTTCGGCGACCAGACGCGATAGCTCACCTTCAGGTCACGTCCGTAGGCGACGACGGCGCTGTCGCCGACGGGGCGTCCCAGCGCGGTGTCGCCGTGCAAGGCGGGCCCGTCGACCATGAAGTGGCGCACGCCCGCGCGGTCGTACTCCATTTCCATCCCCGGCGCGAAGGCGCACTCGGGTGCCCAGATCCCGGTCGGATCGAAACCCCACCGCGCATGGGCGTCCGCGAGCCCCTCGGTCAGCGAGAACCGGCGCAGTCGCGGGTCGAGCAGCGGTGCGAACGGGTGGGCCAGGGGGCCGCCCAGGATCTCGACGACGCCGCTCGAGGCCAGTCCGCGGATCAGTGGCGACGCGCCGTGACGCCATCGGGACGCAAAGGTGTCCAGCGCGCGCTGGGCGTCGAGGTAGTCACGGCGGCCCGCCGCGGCTCGGTCGGCGTCGCGGGACATCGCTGCCTGCGTGGCCCGGAGCTGCCAGTCGGCGAGCCACTCGTACATCGACGACGCACAGTGCGGATCGTCGAGCTGCGCGGCCAGCACCGGCGTGATCCCGAGGGAGAGCTGGTCGGTGAAACCGTCGGCGGCCAGCCGCTCGAGCATGTCGAACAGCGGCAGGTACGACGCGGCCCACGACTGATACAGCCACTCCTCGCCGACCGGCCAACGTCCGTGATTGGCCAGCCACGGCAGATGCGAGTGCAGGACCAGCGTGAACTGGCCCGCGACGGGTTCGGTGCGGGTGGTCACCCTCAGCCCCGCAACGCGACGGCGAACAGGTCGAGCGAGGCGTCGATGTCGTACACGCCGGAATCGACGACGTCGAAATCTGCGGCGACCACGCCGGCGACATCCGCGGCCAGCTCGTCCGGCCAGGGCACGCCGGCGAGCGCACGCTCGATCTGGGCGTCGATGAGCGAACCGCCCCATCTGGTGTCCAGGGCGCGAAGTCGCGGTCCGTGCACGACTCCCCACATCGCGTCGATCACGAAGCCGCCGTCGAGAAGCAGTTCGGTGAGTTCGGCCGCGTCGAGCTCACGGGTGTGGAACGGGTTGAGCGGTGTGTCGCGACCGGGGGAGAAGGTGATGCGGTTGGGCGTCGACATGACCAGGACCCCGCCCGGACGCAGCACGCGGTGGCATTCGGCGACGAATCGCGGCTGATCCCAGAGGTGTTCGATGACCTGGAAGTTGACCACGATGTCGACCGAGGCGTCGGCGAGGGGGAGGTCGACGAGGTTGCCCTGGTGGACGACGAGCTGGGGATAGCGGCGTCGGGTGTGTTCGACCGCGGCGGCGTCGTAGTCGACGCAGACCACCGACGACGCCCCGGCGTCGGCGATCATCGCGGCGCCGTACCCCTCACCGGAGCCGGCTTCGAGGACGTCGTGGCCCGCGCACCGGTCGGCGATGTGGCGGTAGGCGATCTCGTGGCGCCGGAACCAGTAGTTCTCGGCGGGAATCCCCGGGACCGTCCGCTCGCCGGTCAGCGCCAATTGCTGGTCGGTGTCGAGCGCCTCGAGACCAGTGGTTGCCGTCCCGCGCGACGATCCGAGGTCTGCGTCAGTCATCTGACAGAGAGTAGGGCATGCCCCGGGGACCGCCGGGGCCGTCGTACCGAGCGAGCGAACGGTAGCGTGCATTGTGTGAGGTAGTCGATGTTTAGTGGAAACATAGGAGACGCTAAAGTGGTGGGGACCCATGGCCTTACCCGCCGGTAAGTTGCCGAACCCGATGCAGGAGGTCGACGTAGACCCATGACAAACATTGTCGTACTGATCAAGCAGGTTCCCGACACATGGTCCGAGCGCAAGTTGTCCGACGACGACTACACCCTGGACCGTGAGGCCGCCGACGCCGTCCTGGACGAGATCAACGAGCGCGCCGTCGAGGAAGCGCTGAAGATCAAGGAGGCCGACGGCGGTGAGGTCACCATCCTGACGGCGGGTCCCGAGCGCGCCACCGACGCCATCCGCAAGGCCCTGTCCATGGGCGCCGACAAGGCGATCCACATCAAGGACGACCTCATGCACGGCTCAGACGCGGTCCAGACCGCCTACGTGCTGGCCCGGGCGCTCGGCACGGTCGAGGGTGTCGAGCTGGTCATCGCCGGCAACGAGGCCACCGACGGTCGCGTCGGCGCCATCCCGGCCATGATCGCCGAGTACCTCGAGCTCCCGCACCTGACCCACCTGCGCAAGCTGACCCTGGAGGGCGAGACCCTCAAGGGCGAGCGGGAGACCGACGACGGCATCTTCCACGTCGAGGCCAGCCTGCCGGCCATCGTCAGCGTGAACGAGAAGATCAACGAACCGCGCTTCCCCTCCTTCAAGGGCATCATGGCCGCCAAGAAGAAGGAGGTCACCGTCCTGACCCTCGCCGAGATCGACGTCGAGGCAAGCGATGTGGGCCTGGAGAACGCCGGCTCGGTCGTGACGGCGAACACCCCGAAGCCGCCGAAGACCGCGGGCGAGCGCGTCACCGACGAAGGCGACGGCGGCACCAAGGTCGCCGAGTACCTGGTCGGCCAGAAGATCATCTGACCTTCTCCACGCAGACCACCGGCGAACCCCCAGACATTCAGGAGAAAACCACCATGGCAGAAGTACTCGTTCTCGTGGAACAGGACGCCGAAGGCGCCCTGAAGAAGGTCACCAGCGAGCTCATCACCGCCGCCCGCGCACTCGGCACCCCGTCGGCGGTCGTCGTCGGCAAGCCCGGCTCGGCCGACGGCATCCTCGACGGACTCAAGGAGGCCGGCGCGGAGAAGATCTACGTCGCCGAGTCCGACGATGCGGGTAGCTACCTCATCACCCCGCAGGTCGACGTGCTGGCCTCGATCGCCGAGACCGCCTCGCCGGCCGGCATCCTCGTCGCGGCCACCGCCGACGGCAAGGAGATCGCCGGCCGCTTGGCCGTGCGCCTCGGCTCGGGCGTCCTCGCCGACATCGTCGACGTCAAGGAAGGCGGCGTGGGCATCCACTCCATCTTCGGTGGCGCCTACACCGTCGACGCCCAGGCCAAGGGTGAGGTCCCGGTCTTCTCGATCCGCCCCGGTGGCGTCGAGGCCGCTCCGCAGGCCGGCGCCGGCGAGCGTGTCGACGTCGAGGTCCCGGCTCAGGACGAGGGCGCGGTCAAGATCACCAAGGTCGAGCCGAACGTCGGCGGCGATCGTCCCGAACTGACCGAGGCGTCGATCGTCGTCTCGGGTGGTCGCGGTGTCGGCAGCGCCGAGAAGTTCTCCGTCGTCGAAGAACTCGCCGACGTGCTCGGTGCCGCCGTGGGCGCTTCGCGCGCGGCCGTCGACTCCGGTTACTACCCCGGTCAGTTCCAGGTCGGTCAGACCGGTAAGACCGTGTCGCCGCAGCTGTACGTCGCACTGGGCATCTCGGGCGCCATCCAGCACCGCGCCGGCATGCAGACCTCGAAGACGATCGTGGCCGTCAACAAGGACGAAGAGGCCCCGATCTTCGAGATCGCCGACTACGGCGTCGTCGGCGATCTGTTCAACGTCGCGCCGCAGCTGACCGAAGAGGTCAAGAAGCGCAAGTGATCATGAGCTGATCAACTGCAGAACCCGGTGACCCCCGACTCCCCGTCGGGGGTCACCGTGCGTTCGGGGGTCGTTCACCCGCAGGTGGCCGTGGCGAGGCCTGTTCATCCGGTGGCGGCCCGAGTTCATCGAACCCGCACCGACACGACACGCTGCGGTGGTCCTGCCGATGCCCGGTCTCGTTTCCATTCGAGTCATGAACGCCATGCAGTCGCCAGTCCGCACCAGCCATGTCGCGCGCGCTCGGTTCTCGCGGGCCGTGCCGACGACCCTGCTCACCGCGGGGCCCATCCGGGTCCTCGTGTCCGACGATCCCGCCGACATCGTCGCCGCCCAGGAACTGCGGTATCGCGTCTTCGCCGACGAACCCGGCTTCTCCAACCGCATCGGTGACGCGGTCACCGGACGGGATGCCGACCGGTTCGACGCCTTCTGCGAGCACCTCATCGTCCGCCACGCCGACGACGGGGTCGTCGGGTGTGCGCGCCTGCTCTCCCCGGCGCGGGCGATCGCCGCCGGCGGCTGGTACTCGGCCACCGAGTTCGACCTCCGCGAGATGAACGACATCGTCTCCGCCACCGTCGAATTGGGTCGAGCGTGTGTCCACTCCGAGTACCGCGACGGGTCGGTGACCGCGCTGATGTGGGCGGCGCTGCTGCAGTACATGGACGACGCCGACCTGCGATACCTGATGGGCTGTGTGTCGGTGCCCCTGCACACGCCGGGTGAATGGCTGCCGGGGTCGTCGCTGCGCGCACTGCGCGATCGTCTGCGCGACGACCACCAGGACCCCGAGCGCCGCGCTCACCCGCTGGCGCCGGCGCGCATCGGCGGACGCCTGCTCGACGACATCGTGCCGTCCGACACGGTCGCGATGCCGGCACTGATGCGTGGATACCTCCGCCTCGGCGCCCGCATCTGTGGCGAGCCGGCGGTCGACGACGTCTTCGACGTCGCGGATTTCCTGACCCTGCTCGACCGCGAAGGGGCCAACAAGCGATACCTCGACCGGCTGCGATCGAGTGCCCGACGGCTGGGTTCGGCCCGCGCGGATGCCACGCCGGAGCCCGGGGGCGCGGCACGATGACCATCCTGCTGGTCGGTCCGGTCGCACCCCGCTCGCAGCGTCCCCGACGGGAACACGCCGCGTGTCCGCCTGCCCGCCCGGCCGGTGCGCTCGCGCACCCGTGGTTTCCGATCAGCACCTGTGGCGACGGTTGCATCGGTGCACCGCGGGCCGGGCGGTTCGACGCGGTCACCGGCGCGACGATCGTCGCCTGGCGTCTGTGCCGACTCGTCGTGGTCGTGGTGTGGATCGTCTGGGCGGCGCTGACCGCCGGCGCAGTGGCGCGGTTGCGTCGTCGACCGCCGCGCCCCCTGCGTCGACCCGCGTCGGGTGCACTGCTGGCGGCCCTGGGTATCGCCGTCCGCGTCGAGGACCGGCGCTGTGGCCCGGCCCGCGCCGGACTCGTGGTCGCCAACCACATCTCGTTCCTCGACGTCTTGGCGCTCGCGCTGATCAGCCCTGCCGACGTGGTGGCCAAATCCGATGTCGTCGGGATGCCGGTGGTGTCGTCCCTCGCGCGCCGGTTCGGCGTCATCGCCGTCGACCGCGGCACCCTCCGCGGTCTGCCGGGGACGGTCGGCGACGTGGCCGGGCGGCTGCACCGCGACTCGTCGGTGATCGTGTTCCCCGAGGGCACGACGTACTGCGGCCGCTCGGCCGGTGCGTTCCGACCCGCGTTCTTCCAGGCCGCGATCGATGCAGACGTGCCGGTCGTGCCGGTGAAATTGCGCTTCGTCGGCAGCGACGGGACCACCGCGACGGCACCGAGCTTCATCGGCGCCGACACCCCGGCCGACACGCTGCGGCGGGTCCTGCGGGCGCGTGGCCTCGTCGTGACCATGGTCATCCACCCGCCCGAGGAACCCGGCGTAGATCGCCGCGAGTTGGCGCGTCGGTGTGAGCGCGTCGTGGCGGGGCGGTCCCCGGCCGCGGAAAGTGACATCATCCGTTCCCTGATATAGGTTTCTCCGGTAGCCGTCCGCAGCTCCGCGGACGATCAACCGCGTACTTGCAGGAGGCCGACGATGACGTCCACTCAGACCCGAGAAGCCGCGCGCGCCAAGTTCTTCGAACTCCGGGACGTCGACGGCCAAGTCGACGACGCCGACCTCGACACCGTGTGGGCGGGACTGTCGCCGCTGCGGCCCGAGGAGATGCTCGGCGCATGGAAGGGTGGCGAGTTCACCACCGGCCACGCCATCAACGGCGCGCTTGCGAAAGCCAACTGGTTCGGCAAGACGTTCACCTCACGCAGCGACGTCCAGCCGCTGGTGTGCCGCGACGAGAACGGCAACCTCTACTCCAACACCAAACTCGGCAAGGGCGAGGCCAGCCTCTGGGCGATCGAGTTCCGCGGCGAGATCACCGCGTCGATGGTCTACGACGGTCAGCCGGTCATCGACCACTTCAAGCGCGTCGACGACACCACGGTGATGGGGATCATGAACGGCAAAGGCGGAGTCATCGACGGCCGTCACTTGTACTTCTACCTCGAGCGGGTCTGAGACGGGCTGTCGTTCCGCGTCCGATCGCGGAATTTGTCGGCGACCTACGCGCGTTTATCCTTGCTAGCGATGCCCGTGCCAAGCCGACCGCCCGTGAAGGCGCCTGTCTACCTCGACCACGCCGCTTCGACGCAGATGCTGCCCGAAGCCGTCGAGGCGATGACGGCCGTCTTCGCACAGCCGGGTAACGCCTCGTCGCTGCACGGATCCGGTCGCACCGCCCGTCGTCGGCTCGAGGAGGCGCGCGAGGCCATCGCCGCGGCGGTCGGTGCCCGGCCCTCCGAGGTCGTCTTCACCGGCGGCGGCACCGAGGCCGACAACCTGGCGGTCAAGGGGATCTACTGGTCGCAGCGGAACGCCGACCCGCGCCGTCGCCGGATCGTCACCTCGGCGATCGAACATCACGCCGTCCTCGACCCCGCACAGTGGCTGGCCGAGCAGGCCGGCGCCGAGCTCGTACTGCTCCCGGTCGACGCCGACGGTGTCGTCTCGCCCGCCGACCTGCGCGCGGAGCTCGAGGAGCACGCTGCCGAGACCGCTCTCATCTCGCTGATGTGGGCCAACAACGAGGTCGGCACGATCCAGCCGATCGCCGAGCTCGCCGCGGTCGGGTCCGAATTCGGCGTCCCGGTGCATTCCGACGCGATACAGGCGGTCGGTCATCTGCCGGTCGATTTCGCCGCGAGCGGCCTCTCGGCGCTCAGCCTGACCGCCCACAAGTTCGGCGGGCCGCAGGGTGTCGGCGCCCTGCTGCTGGGTCGCGATGTCGGGTGTGTGCCGCTGCTGCACGGCGGCGGCCACGAACGCGACGTGCGCTCGGGAACCCAGGACGTCGCCGGTGCGGCCGGCATGGCCGCCGCACTGTCGTGGTGCGTCGAGCACCTCGACGAGAACACCGCGCACGTCCGCGCCCTGCAGACCCGGCTTACCGAGATCCTCCTCGGCGTCGACGGAACGGTGCGCAACGGTGCCGACGGCGATGGTCGCCTCCCGGGGAACGTGCACGTGTCGTTCGCCGGCTGTGAGGGTGACTCGCTGCTCATGCTTCTCGACGCCAAGGGCGTCGAGTGTTCGACCGGGTCAGCTTGTACGGCCGGGGTGGCGCAGGCCAGCCATGTGCTGCTCGCCATGGGGCTCGACATGGCCGACGCCCGGTCGTCGCTGCGGTTCTCCCTCGGCCACACCACCACCGAGGCCGACGTCGACGCGGTCGCCGCGGTCATCGACGAGGTCGTCGACCGGGCGCGGGCGGCCGGCCTGGTCTCGGTCCCCGGCGGAAGGATCTCCTGATGCGCGTACTGGCAGCGATGAGCGGCGGCGTCGACTCGGCGGTCGCCGCGGCCCGGGCGGTCGAGGCCGGTCACGAGGTGGTCGGAGTTCATCTGGCGTTGTCGACGGCTCCGGGTGCGCTGCGCACCGGTTCGCGCGGATGCTGCTCACGCGAGGACGCCTCTGACGCCCGCCGCGCCGCCGATGTCCTCGGAATCCCGTTCTACGTCTGGGATTTCGCCGACCGGTTCAAGGACGATGTGATCGACGAGTTCGTCGAGGCCTACGCGGCCGGACGCACCCCGAACCCGTGCCTTACATGCAACGAGAAGATCAAGTTCGCGGCCCTCGCCGACAAGGCGATGGCGCTCGGCTTCGACGCGCTGGCCACCGGTCACTACGCGCAGCTGACCGACGGCGAGTTACGACGAGCGGTCGACGCCGACAAGGACCAGTCGTATGTGCTGGCCGTGCTGACGCGTGATCAGTTGTCGCGGGCGATGTTCCCGATCGGTGACACCCCGAAGTCCGAGATCCGGGCCGAGGCGGCCCGGCGCGGCCTGGCCGTCGCGGACAAGCCGGACTCCCACGACATCTGCTTCATCCCGAGCGGAGACACCCGCGCGTTCCTCGGAGCCCGCATCGGTGTCCGGCCGGGCGCGATCGTGGACGCGACGTCGGGCGAGCGCCTCGCCGAGCACGACGGGGTCCACGGCTTCACCATCGGGCAGCGCAAGGGCCTGGGGGTCGAGGCGCCGGCCGCCGACGGCAAGCCCCGCTATGTCACCGAGATCGACCCGGATTCGGGAACGGTGACGGTCGGGACGGCAGCCGATCTGCAGGTCTGGGGCATCACCGCGACGCGTGCGGTGTGGACCTCCGGGGTCACTCCGGACGAGCCCTTCGACGCGATGGTGCAGGTCCGAGCCCACGGCGGGCTCGCGCCGGTGCGCGCGACCGCCACCACGATCGACGGTGAACCCGGTATCGACATCGCGCTGCAGGAGCCGCTCACCGGCGTCGCCCGCGGTCAGGCCGCGGTGCTGTACCTGCCCGATGCCCGACGCGGCGACCAGGTCGTCGGGTGCGGACGCATCGCCACCACCTCGTCGCAGCCGACCGTCGTCGCGTCTCGGTGACCGGAGCGGCACTGCCCACCGGAGTGGGCACCGGCGTGGGGTCGATGCCCGGCACCGACGCACGTGCCGCCGCCGCGGTGGTGAACGGCGAACTCGATCTCGCCCACCTCGTCGAACTGCCCGCGCGAGGTATCGGTGCGGATCTGATCGGCCGGATGGCGGCGATCCTCGTCGACCTGCCGATGGACACCGCGACATGGGGTTACCGGCTGGCGCAACGCCACTCCCGTCTGGCCCGACGCGCCGCGGACCTGCTTGCCGAGGACCTCGACGTCGTCGAGGAGCTGTGGGAGACAGCGGGTTTCATCGGTACCGGCCGCGCCTTCAAGGTGCAGGTGGCCGGTCCGTTCACCACCTCGGCATCTGTCGAGCTGACGAACGGGCAACGAGTCCTGAAAGACCACGGTGCCGTCCGCGACATCGTCGAGTCGACGGCGGAGGGTGTGCGCGAGCACGTCGCCGAGGTGGAACGCCGGCTCGGTGCGCGCGTGGTGGTCCAGCTCGACGAGCCGATGGTCGGCCAGGTCATCGACGGCACGGTGAAGCCGCTGACCCGCTTCGACCCCATCCGGGCGATACCGGCGGTCGAGGTGGCTCGCGCACTCACCGAACTCGTCGACCACGTCGGCGTCCCGGTGGTCTTGCACGATTGCGGCACACCGCGGTGGGATCTCCTCGAACATCTTCCCGGGGTTGCGTATTCGATCGACATCACCACACCGTCGGCGACCGATCTCGACGGGATCGGGATGCTCGTCGACCGCGGCGGCGTCCTGCTCGCGGGTCGTGTGCCGTCGACCGCACCCGATCGTCCGCTGGCCGCCGAACACGTGGCGACCGAACTCGCCGCGTTGACCGACCGCATCGGACTGGACCGCAAAGTGTTGTCGGACAACGTGATCGTGACGCCGACCTGTGGTCTGGCCGGCGCGTCGGCGAAGTGGGCCAAGACGGCCTTGGCGATCACCGCGGAGGCCGGTCAGCTGCTCGGCAGCGATCCCTCCGCGCTCTGAAAACCCCTGCGGGTCCGACGTCGTAGACCTATTCTCGTCGGTATGCCGCACCCGATCATGTTCGACGACGCGGATCCCTATCTGGGCCGCATACGGGAGATCGCGCTCGCGCTGCCCGACGCAACCGAGGTCGTCGCGCACGGTCGCCCGACCTTTCGCTGCGGCAAGATGTTCGGCAACTACGGCGGTGGCGTCAAGGGCAGCAAGGTGCGCCATGATCAATCGATCCTGGTCCTCGCCGACGACTCCGAACGGCCCGCGCTGCTGGACGATCCGCGGTTCTTCCTGCCCGCCTACCTCGGCCCGGCCGGCTGGGTGGGGCTGATCCTCGACGACGAGACCGACTGGGACGAGGTCGCCGAACTCCTCGACACGAGTTACCGCCAGATCGCACCGAAGCGGTCGGTGGCCAAGCTCGGTCCGTTGTGATCGTCGACGCGGAAACTCCCGCGGCCCCGTCTCCGTCCCGCTGATCGGATCCGATCAGCGGGAGGGAAGCAGTACCGCGCGAACGAGGCATCGGTTGACGAGCTGGGTCTGTCCCACCACTCCGATACCCTCGGAACGTGGCAGATACAACGGAGTCGGGTCAGCCGGTCACCGAGCAGTCGGGGCCGGAGGCGGACCTGCGTGAGGAGTGGACCGCTCTCGCCGAGGAGATCCGCGAGCACCAGTTCCGCTACTACGTGAAGGACGCGCCGGTCATCACCGACGGCGAGTTCGATCTGCTCCTCCGACGCCTGCAGGCGCTCGAGGGCGCGCATCCCGAACTCGCGGCCGCCGACTCACCCACCAAGCTCGTCGGGGGCGGCTTCTCCACGGCGTTCTCCGCAGTGGACCACCTCGAGCGAATGATGTCGCTGGACAACGTCTTCGACCACGACGAGATGCGCGCCTGGGTCGACCGCGTGGTCGCCGACGCCGGCGCCCGGGCCGACTTCCTCTGCGAGCTCAAGATCGACGGCGTGGCCCTGGCGCTGGTCTACCGGAACGGGGTTCTCGAGCGAGGTGTCACCCGTGGCGACGGACGCACCGGGGAGGACGTCTCACTGAACGCGCGCACCATCGATGACATCCCGATGCGCCTGACCGAGTCCGCGGAGTACCCGATTCCCGAGGTCCTCGAGGTGCGTGGCGAGGTCTTCTTCCGGGTGGAGGACTTCGAGGCGCTCAACGCCTCGCTCGTGGCGGAGGGCAAGCCGCCGTTCGCGAATCCGCGCAACTCGGCCGCCGGCTCGCTGCGGCAGAAGAATCCGCAGGTCACGGCCCGTCGCAAGCTGCGGATGATCTGTCACGGGATCGGGCACACGGAGGGCTGGCGACCGGAGTCGTTGCACGACGCCTACCTGGCGCTCGGGGCCTGGGGTCTGCCGGTGTCGACCCACACCACCAAGGTGTCCGGCGCCGACGAGATCATCGACAAGATCGCCTACTGGGGCGAGCACCGTCACGACGTCGAGCACGAGATCGACGGCATCGTGGTCAAGGTCGACGACGTCACCGTGCAGCGCCGCCTCGGTTCCACCTCGCGGGCGCCGCGGTGGGCGATCGCCTACAAGTACCCGCCCGAGGAGGCCACCACCAAGCTCTCCGACATCCAGGTCAACGTCGGACGCACGGGCCGGGTCACACCCTTCGCAGTTCTCGAACCCGTGCTCGTCGCCGGGTCCACGGTCTCGCGTGCGACCCTGCACAACGGTTCGGAGGTCAAGCGCAAGGGTGTGCTGATCGGTGACACCGTCACGATCCGCAAGGCGGGGGACGTGATCCCCGAAGTCCTCGGGCCGGTCGTCGATCTCCGCGACGGCACCGAGGTGGAGTTCGAGATGCCCGAACTGTGCCCGGCCTGCGAGACGCCGCTGCGGCCGGAGAAGGAGAGCGACGCCGACCTCCGCTGTCCGAACCAGGAGAGTTGTCCGGCTCAGTTGCGCGAGCGGCTCTTCCACCTGGCCGGACGGGGTTCTTTCGACATCGAGGCGCTCGGCTACGAGGCCGCGTCGGCCCTGCTGTCGGCGGGGGTGCTCACCAACGAGGGTGACCTCTTCTCGCTGACGGCCGAGGACCTGGTCCGCACGGATCTGTTCACCACCAAGGCGGGGGCGCTCTCGGCCAACGGCAAGCGGTTGCTGGCGAACCTCGACAAAGCCAAGGACGTGGCGCTGTGGCGCGTGCTGGTCGGGCTGTCGATCCGCCATGTCGGGCCCACCGCCGCCCGCGCCCTCGCCACCGAATTCGGTTCCCTCGAGGCCATCGAGGCCGCCGACATCGACCAGCTCGCCGGCGTCGAGGGGTTGGGAATGACCCTCGCCCAGTCGATCCACGACTGGTTCACCGTCGACTGGCATCGAGACATCGTCGAGAAGTGGCGCGCCGCAGGCGTTTCCATGGAAGACGAGCGCGACGAGTCGATCCCGCGGACCCTCGAGGGCAAGACGATCGTCGTGACGGGTTCGCTGGTGGACTTCTCCCGTGACGGGGCCAAGGAGGCGATCCTGCAACGCGGCGGCAAGGCGTCGGGTTCGGTGTCGAAGAAGACCGACTACGTGGTGGTGGGGGATTCGCCGGGCACCAAGGCCGACAAGGCCGAACAGCTCGGCGTGCCGGTGCTCGACGAGGACGCGTTCAAGAAGTTGCTGGAGACCGGCAGCCCCGAGTGACCGTCGATCAGTCCAGAGCGGACTCGAACGCGCGGAAGGCACGCTGGTCGAAAAGGACGAAACGGACCTCCTCGATCGAGGTCTCCGGCAGCGTGGCACGCACCGTGTCGACCGCCTTGCGGGCGCCGTCGTCCATCGGCCAGCCGTAGACGCCGGTCGAGATCGCCGGGAAGGCGATGGTGGTGGCACCGAGTTCGGTTGCGACGCGCAGTGACTCGCGGTAGCAGGAGACGAGCAGGGATGAGCGGTCCTCGTCGTAGGAGTGCACCGGTCCGACCGTGTGGATGACCCAACGTGCGTCGAGGTCTCCCGCCGTGGTGGCCACGGCCTCGCCGACAGGTAGTCCACGTTCGTAGGTGCCCGCCCGCAGCTCCTTGCACTCGGCGAGGATCGCCGGGCCGCCCCGCCGGTGGATCGCGCCGTCGACACCGCCGCCGCCCAGCAGTGTGGAGTTCGCGGCATTCACGATCGCGTCGACCGACTGTGTCGTGATGTCGCCCTGTATCAACGTGATGGACGTCATCAGACCATGATGCCTCCGGATCGACCGGCTGTGGCTAACTCTCGGCGCGCAGCACGGTACTGACGATCCCGGCGAGATAACCGAGTCGGGCGACCTCCGACGGCCGGAAGTCCGGTCCGCCGATGCGTCCGAGCAGGATCGCCCTCGACTCCGATCCCAGGGGAGCCGCCGCGAGACGGGTGTCCATGTCCTGCCAGGCACCGGGCACCCAGTCGCCGTCGGCGTCCAGCTCGACGGCTCTCTCGAGCGGTAGCCAGTCCGCCCTGGTCAGCGGGGTCTCCGGGGCGCCGGACGAGCCGAAGAGCTGCAGCACGCCGCCGCTGGCCGGTGTGACCACCATCGCCCAGGAGACGCGCAGGACGCGGGGCGCGTTGTCCACCAGGATCTGCAACCGGTCACGTCCGGCAGTGGCCACCTGATCGACCAACTCGAGTTCACGATGGGTGTCCAGCACGCCCGAGTAGGGGCGGATCGAGTCGACACGGACGCCGTTGACCTTCTCGGCCGCGGTGATCAGGCTGTCGGGCAGCGCCCCGGGCGCCACCTCGACGACGAGGTCGTCCACGGCGTAACCGTTGCCGCGCTCGACGACCTCGAGGGACAGGATGTCTGCGCCGACCGAGCCGAGCTGCACGGCGAGCACGCCGAGGCTGCCCGGCCGGTCTTCGAGATAGACCCGCAACAGGTAGGACACGTGCGACATTCTCGCACCCACGCGCGGGCGGCGCGCAGTGCACGGCTGCCAACCGGTGGCTGGGGGAAGCGGTCGTCGCGGGTTCCCATAGTCTGGAGACGTCGCCCAGACGCCGACACGACATCGGTCGACGACACGGCGGGGACGACGAGACCCGAACGAACAGTGATGGAAGGAAGGACGCTGCGGTGGCTGGCGAACCGAAGTCCATATCGCGCAACGAAGTCGCGCATCTGGCGCGTCTGTCGCGCCTGGCGTTGAGCGAGGACGAACTCGATGTCTACGCCGAGCAGCTGGACTCGATCCTGACCCACGTCGCGTCGGTGTCGGAAGTGGCCGCCGACGACGTGCCCGGCACGGCCCACCCGGCCGAACTGGCGAATGTGCTGCGCCCCGATGTCGTCGTCCCGGGTCTGACGACCGAAGCCGCGCTGTCCGGTGCACCGGCCGTCGAGCAGGACCGTTTCGCGGTTCCGCAGATCCTGGGAGAAGAGCAGTGAGTCCCGATTCCAGCGCCCCCGGATCCCATGTCGCCGCGCCGCGTCCCGACGGTGATCTGACCGGATTGTCCGCCGCCGAACTCGCCACCCGGATCGGTGCCCGCGAGGTCAGCTCGGTGGAGGTCACCCAGGCCCACCTCGACCGCATCGCCGAGATCGACGACCAACTCGGCGCGTTCCTCCACGTCAGTGGCGCCGAAGCGCTGGTCGCCGCGAAGGCCGCCGACGACGCGATCGCCGCCGGGGACGCCCCGTCGGCCCTCGCGGGTGTACCGATCGCCCTCAAGGACGTCTTCACCACCACCGACGCACCCACCACGTGCGGCTCCAAGATTCTCGAGGGTTGGGTTCCGCCCTACGACGCCACGGTCACCGCACGCCTGCGCGCCGCGGGCATCCCGATCCTGGGCAAGACCAACATGGACGAGTTCGCGATGGGCAGCTCGACCGAGAACTCCGCCTACCAGCTCACCCGGAACCCGTGGGATCCCAGCAAGATCCCGGGTGGTTCGGGGGGTGGCAGCGCCGCCGCGCTGGCCTCGTACCAGGCCCCGCTGGCGATCGGTACCGACACCGGGGGCTCGATCCGGCAGCCGGCCGCGGTCACCGCGACGGTCGGCGTCAAGCCCACGTACGGCACGGTCTCGCGCTACGGGCTCGTGGCGTGCGCCTCGTCGCTCGACCAGGGCGGCCCGTGTGGCCGTACCGTCCTCGACACCGCGATGCTGCACGAGATCATCGCCGGGCACGACCCGCGGGACTCGACCTCGATCGATGTGCCGGTGCCCGACGTCGTCTCGGCCGCCCGCGAAGGGGCCGAGCGGGATCTCGCCGGCGTCCGGATCGGTGTCGTCACCGAACTGCAGGGCGAGGGCTACCAGTCCGGCGTGCTCGACTCTTTCCACCAGGCCGTCAAGCTCCTCGAGGAGCGCGGCGCCGAGGTGGTCGAGGTCAGCTGTCCGCACTTCACCTACGCGCTGGGCGCCTACTACCTCATCCTCCCGTCGGAGGTGTCGTCGAACCTCGCGCGGTTCGACGCGATGCGCTACGGACTGCGGGTCGGCGACGACGGCTCGCATTCGGCCGATGAGGTCATGGCTCTGTCCCGGGAGCAGGGATTCGGTCCAGAGGTCAAGCGCCGCATCATGATCGGGACCTACGCGTTGTCCTCGGGCTACTACGACGCCTACTACGGTCAGGCGCAGAAGGTGCGCACCCTGATCGCGCGTGACTTCGCCACCGCCTTCGAGAAGGTCGACGTGCTCATCTCGCCGACCACGCCGACCACCGCGTTCCCGATCGGGGAGAAGGTCGACGACCCACTCGCGATGTACCTGTTCGACCTGTGCACGCTGCCGGTGAACCTCGCCGGCATCGGGTCGATGTCGGTGCCGTCGGGGCTGTCGGTCGACGACGGCATGCCCGTCGGGCTGCAGATCATGGCGCCCGCCCTGGCCGACGACCGGCTGTACCGCGTGGGAGCGTCGTACGAAGCGGCTCGGGGGCCGATCGTCTGACGACCGGGGCGGCGTGCCGTCCTCGGTGCACGCCGTCGCGGGGCTGTCAATTCCGCATCGGCTGCGGCGGTCCGGACTGTTCGGACCCGTACCGGTGGCCGACCCCGGCCGCACCGTCGAGTGCGCCGAGAAGGTCGATGCTTGTCTGTACGAAACTGACCACGGGTAGCCACGGCGCCGACGGGACCCGCGGACCGCGGATGTGGGTGTCCTCGGTCGCGCGGTGCGGCCTCCACAGTCCGGCGGGTGACCAGCGCACGACGGGGTCGCTGGAATTGGCGAGAACCGTTCGCGAGGTGCGGGAATCCGGGGCGACGGTGCCCGCCGGCGGCGCGACCAGCACGGTCTCGTCGAGCAGAGCGGGGCGCTCGTTCTCCAGCCATACCCGGGCGGCGTCGGCGCCCACGGCACCGAGACTCTGCCCGTAGAGGATCACCCGCGGACGTTCGCGGTCGGGAACACCGTCGAGGACGGCCGCCAGTGCTGACACCACCGCGATCGCCGAGTCCGCCGATCGGGAGCGGTCGGACACGAAGGCCTGCCACGACGGCACGTCGTCGTAGGGGAGTGCGAGAACCCGGACGTCGCCGGCGAACCGGCTCTCGAAACCGTCGACAGCTGCCGGGTCGATCCATCCCGATCCGGTCGGCACCGCGACCACGACCGCCCGTGTCGACAGTCCGCCCGAACGCGTCCACGTCCGCACGAGTTGTGCAGCGGCGCGGTCGAATCCATCGGTGTTCAGCTCCCCGCGGGCCAGGACGTCCGAATGCGTCGCCACCGTCGTCGACGACGCCGGCACCGGCTGTTCGTCGGCGCCGGCGTCGGCGGGTGCCAGCAGTCCCGCCGTGAGGGCGACTGCGCCGGCCGCGAGCAGAGCGCAGCTACGCGGGACGGCGACGATCGCCAGGACGAGGACGGCGGGCGGGATCGTGGCCGCCGCCACCCATCCGGGCCCGAGGGGTGCGACGTCGACCGCCGCACGGATGAGGTTCTGCCACCAGACCGCCACGCCGACCGCGCATCCGAGGATCACCAGGCAGGAGCCGAACACGACGCGCCGTGCCTGGTCGTCCGGCTGTCGCCGACTGCGCCGGGCGGCGATCATCCCGATGATCGCACCCAGCGCGCTCAATGCCGCGGTCACGATCGCGGTCGTCGTCGCGTCCCGGGGCAGGGTGCCCGGATAGACCGCGATGAGGTAACCGAGGGTCACCGCGACACTGATCGCGGGATGCGGCCACGATCGGAACGGGCCGTCACGCAGGCAACGGGCGTCTCGGTGCTTCGTCATCGCCGCACCTCGCGCTCGTCGGGATCGACCAGGGCACGCTCGACGGTCGTGTGGACCAAGGCCGACAACGACTCGCCCCGGGCCGGGGGGCCGCCGTACTGGCGCCACGTGTTCCACGCCAACCCGATTCGAGCGCCGTGCGTGGCAGTCGTGCAGGCAGCTGTCCGGCAGGAGGCGTACATCCGGTCGATCAGCATGCGGTCCAGCGCGATCCGGGCCCAGGCTCCGAGTGGGGTGCCGTTCCGCTGCGCCGCCCGCAACAGGTCGTAGCCGAGATCATGGGTGCGGCACAGCGGGGTGAAGTGCTCTGGCAAGGGGACCGGCGACGAGCAGTCCCCATCCGGGTCGACCGGGTATCCGTCGACGATCCGCGGTGAGTAGCCCTGCGCCACGACGAAGGCCTGCGGAAGGGACGCCAGCGCGGTGGCCGGGTGCGGTCCCACGAGGGCGACGACCACGGCCGCGTAGGGATTGCCGGCATCCTCCGCCGGTGCCGTCACCGTCGTGCTCGTTGCCGCGAGGAGGGGGCCCGCGACGGCGTGTGCGGTCGAGATCCACTGGCCGGTGACGACCACGGCCAGGGTGAGCATCGCCGCCCACCACCGCCACCGTTGCCGGCGAGTGTGGGCGGGAAGGTCGCGGTGTTGGTGTAAGTCGTTGTCCGACCCAGGCTTTCGGATGTTCTCTGATTCGGTCATGGTCACCGACGCTATGAGGCCGGATCCGGCCGGCACATCGCTCCGCGGGACCGGCCACGCCTCGTCCCCAGGCCGGTTCGGCGGCGTCGAACCGCTACGACGGTATCGGGTCGTCTCCCTCGGAAGTATGAGGTCCTCGAGTGGTCGCCGAGCCTAGGGTGAGGGCATGTTCGGATACCGCAAGAAGCTCCGCGCGGTGGGGGCGTCCTCACTCGAATGGGCCTCGACCGCCCCGGTGGCCCAGGACCCCGCGGTGCGCCACTACTTCTCGTCGCGCCTCAACTGGTTCTTTCTGTTCGTCGCACTGGTCATGTACTCGGTTGCGTGGCCGACGCTGCCGATCACCCACTCGATGCCGGTGTTCGTGCTACCCGTGGTCGCTGCCTTTGCGGCCCTGCCGATCGCCCTCGCGTGGTCGGCCCCGTTGCTGGGGTGGGCGATCTCGGTGGTCTCCGCCCAGCTCATCGGCATCGTCGTCCCGACCCGGGGCGGGTGGGAGCTGACGATCCAGGTCACCCACCTGATCGAACTGCTGGTCCTCACGTTCATGGCCTTCCTCAAGTGCCCGCTGCGATGGATTCCGGTGGTCTGGGTCTCGACGTCGATCGTCATTGCCTTCGCCGTGCAACCGACCGCGCGCGTCGGGTGGGTCTTCGGGATCTCGGTGCTCGCGGTCCTGGTCGCGTTGCTGCGCGGACTGATGGCTTCGCGACGGCAGTTGGCGGTGCGCACCGAGCAGACCGAGGCCGCCGAAGCCGAGGCGGCCGTACTCCAGGAGCGGGCGCGCATCGCCCGGGACCTGCACGATGTGGTCGCTCACCGGATGTCGATGGTGGTCGTGATGTCACAGACCGCCAGATATCGCCTGCCGGATGTGAGCCCTTCTGCCGCAGCGGAGTTCGACGCCATTGCGGAGGCGGCACGTACGTCCCTCGACGAGGTCCGGCAGTTGCTCGGGGTCCTGCGCGTCGAGGGTGCGGATGCTTCGGCAGCACCCAATCCCGGCCTGGCCGAACTCGATTCGCTGGTCACCGAGACGCGCCGCGCGGGTGCCGAGGTCGTGCTGAACCTGGCCATCGACGCCGACGACGTCGGTGAATCGGCCGCGCTGGTGATCTATCGGATCGTGCAGGAGTCGCTCGCCAACGCCACCCGGCACGCCCCCGGCGGGCGCGTGGACGTCGAGGTGACGCACGGGGAGGGCGATCTCGTCGACGTCGCCGTGGTCAACACGGCCGCGACCGCTGAACCATTGCAGATCGGCGGGAGCGGAGTGGGTATCCCCGGGATGATCGATCGCGCTCAGGCGGTGGGTGGTTCACTGGTCGCCACCCCCACATCGACCGGCGGGTTCGCGGTGCGGGCTCGCATCCCGGCGACGCCGCGCCGGGACGTGGTCGTGCCCGAGCCGGTCGTGACCTCCACGGGTTCCGGTGAGCCGTCGTCGCGACGACGGTAGCGTGACGGCGTGCCGATCACCGTAGTCATCGCAGATGACCAGGCCATGGTGCGTCAGGGCTTTTCGGCGCTGCTCGCCGCGCAACCCGACCTCTCGGTCCTCGGCGATGCCGCCGACGGGGTCGAGGCCGTCGAGGTGTGTCGTCGGGTGCGTCCCGACGTCGTGCTGATGGATGTGCGGATGCCGCGCAAGGACGGACTGTGGGCCGCGGAGCAGATACTCGCGTCGTCTGCCGAACCACCCACGCGCGTGTTGATGCTGACGACCTTCGACATCGACGACTACGTGTACGAGGCGCTGCGCATAGGGGCATCGGGATTCTTGCTGAAGGATGCGCCCGCCGATGAGCTGGTGCGAGCGGTCCGCGTCGTGGCCGCGGGTGAGGCGTTGCTGGCACCGTCGATCACACGGCGGCTGATCACCGAGGTCACCGCCAGGCGCCGGCGGCCGGCGCGGGATCAGAAGCTCGACACGCTCACCCCACGGGAGCGCGAGGTGCTCGACCTGGTGGCCGACGGCAAGTCCAACGCCGAGATCGGCGCGGACCTGTTCGTGACCGAGCAGACGGTGAAGACCCATGTGAGCAGTCTCCTGAACAAGCTCCGGCTCCGGGATCGGGCGCAGGCCGTCGTGTTCGCCTACGAGAACGGCATCAAGTGATTTCGCGACCAGCGCCGGGCTCGCCGGGGCACTAGATTGGGGTTGCTCGGGCAGGTTGACCGATGACGACAGGGAGGGTGGTCTCACCAGTGGCCAAGAGGTTCGGCATTCTGACGTCCGGGGGAGACTGCCCCGGACTGAACGCGGTCATCCGCGGCGCAGTGCTCAAGGGTGAGACGGTGTACGGCCACGAGTTCGTCGGCTTCCGGGACGGCTGGGCCGGACTGGTCTACGGCGACATCGTCGAATTGAACCGGTCGACGGTCCGCGGCCTGTCGAACCAGGGCGGCACCATTCTCGGCACGAGCCGGTTCGGTCCCTACTCCGAACCCGACGGCGGTCCCGAGAACATCAAGAAGGTGCTGAAGAACCTCGAGATCGACGGCGTGATCGCGATCGGCGGCGAGGGCACGGCGGCGGCGTCGAAGCGGTTGTTCGACGACGGCATCAACATCGTCGGGGTTCCCAAGACCATCGACAACGACATCGCCGCCACCGACTACACCTTCGGGTTCAACACCGCGGTGGAGATCGCGACCGAGGCCATCGACCGCCTCCGCACCACCGGCAACTCGCACAAGCGGTGCATGGTCCTCGAGGTCATGGGTCGCCACGCGGGCTGGATCGCCCTGCACTCCGGGATCGCCGGCGGCGCCCACGTCATCCTGATCCCGGAGAACCCCGAGAGTCTCGACCAGATCTGTGCCTGGGTCACCAGCGTCAAGTCGCGCGGGCGTTCGCCGATGGTCGTCGTCGCCGAGGGGTTCAAGCTCCCGGAGATGAAGGAGGCGTACTCCACCAAGGGCCTCGACGGTTTCAACCGTCCCCGACTCGGTGGTGTGGGGGAGGTGCTCGCCCCGCTCATCGAGGAGCGGACCGGGATCGAGACCCGGGCCACCATCCTCGGCCACATCCAGCGCGGCGGCGTGCCGTCGGCCTACGACCGGGTGCTCGCGACCCGCATGGGGATGGCGACCGCCGACCTCGTCGCCGAGAAGGGCTGGGGGCAGATGGTCGCGCTGCACGGCACCGAGATCGCACGCATCACCTTCGACGAGGCACTTGGTGAACTGAAGACGGTGCCGTTGGATCAGTACAAGGAGATCCGGGTCATCTTCGGGTGAGATCGCGGCCGCGCGTCAGACGACAGGCGACACCGCCGACGCAACCGGTTCGCGAGGGATGATGATCCAGAGCGCCAGGTAGATCAGCACCTGGGGCCGGGAAAGAGGATCGACAGAACGAACAGGACGCGGATGAGCGTCGGATCCCACCCCCAGCGCTGGGCGATGCCGCCGCAGACGCCGCCCAGCCACGAGTTCGTGCGCGAGCGCATCAGGCGGGGGCCGGTGCCGGCGGGTTGTGGGGTGGTCATCTCGTCCTCCTGTGTGGATTGTGGTCCGGCGTCGTTCGCCGGTGACATCCACGCTAGGAGCGGGTCCGGCTCCCGGCATCGGTGATCACCCTGAACGTGCCCCTGGGATATCGCCGCATAAACTGGCCGCTATGACTTCCGCAGCCGTCGACCTGTTGGACTACGACGAGGTGCTTGCCGCATTCGATCCGGTGATGGGTCTCGAGGTGCACGTCGAGCTGGGCACCGCGACCAAGATGTTCTGCGGGTGCCCCACCGAGTTCGGCGCCGACCCGAACACCCAGGTGTGCCCGGTGTGTATCGGACTGCCGGGTTCGCTCCCGGTCGCCAACGCCAAGGCCATCGAGTCCGCGATCCGCATCGGCCTCGCGCTGAACTGCTCCATCCGGCCGTCGAGCGTCTTCGCGCGGAAGAACTACTTCTACCCGGATCAGCCGAAGAACTACCAGATCTCGCAGTACGACGAGCCGATCGCCTACGACGGTTTCCTCGACGTCGTGCTCGGCGACGGTACCACCTGGCGGGTCGAGATCGAGCGCGCCCACATGGAGGAGGACACCGGCAAGTCGCTGCACATCGGCGGCTCGACGGGTCGAATCCACGGCGCGAGTCATTCGCTGCTCGACTACAACCGCGCCGGTGTGCCGCTCGTCGAGATCGTGACGCGGCCCATCGAGGGCGCGGGGGAACGCGCGCCCGAGGTCGCCCGGGCCTACGTGTCGGCGCTGCGCGACCTGCTCAAGTCGCTGGACGTGTCGGACGTGCGTATGGACCAGGGGTCGATGCGCTGCGATGTGAACCTGTCGCTGAAGACGAAGGACGCCACCGAATTCGGTACGCGCACCGAGACCAAGAACGTCAACTCGCTCAAGAGCGTCGAGGTGGCGGTTCGCTACGAGATGCGCCGTCAGGCCGCCATCCTCCAGGCCAGGGGCGAGATCGTCCAGGAGACGCGGCACTTCCACGAGACCGACGGCACCACGTCGGCCGGGCGCCGCAAGGAGACCGCCGAGGACTACCGTTACTTCCCGGAGCCGGATCTACCTCCGGTGCAGCCGGATTCGGCGTGGATCGAGGAGTTGCGGGCGAACCTGCCCGAGCTGCCGTGGCTACGTCGCGCCCGCATCCAGGAGGACTGGGGAGTCTCCGACGAGGTCATGCGTGACCTCGTCAACGTCGGCGCGGTCGATCTCATCATCGCCACCGTCGACGCCGGGGCAGCACCCGAAGCGGCGCGCGGCTGGTGGGTGTCCTTCCTTGCGCAGCAGGCCAATTCTCGCGGAGTCGAACTCGCCGACCTGTCCATCACGCCGGCGCAGGTCGCCGAGATCATCGGACTGGTCGACGAGGGCAAACTCACGACCAAGCTGGCGCAGCAGGTCGCGACCGCCGTCCTCGACGGTGAGGGTGAGCCCGCCCAGATCGTTGCCGACCGCGGCCTCGAGGTGGTTCGGGACGACTCCGCGCTCCAAAAGGCGGTCGACGACGCGCTCGCCGCCAACCCCGACATCGCCGACAAGATCCGCGGCGGGAAGGTCCAGGCCGCCGGCAAGATCGTCGGAGACGTCATGAAAGCGACTCGCGGACAAGCAGACCCGGCCCGCGTCAAAGAACTCGTCATCGCGGCCTGTTCCTGACGGCGCAGCCCCTCTGCTCCCTGATCCGAAAGACGACACAACCATTGCTCCCTGAGGTGCGAGGAGCGCCAGCGACGAGCCACGAAGGGCCTGGTGAGACAGGTTGCGGAGCCCTTCGTGGCTCGCTTCGCTCGCACCTCAGGGAGCAGAGATGTGGACGCTCAAGAGTGTTCTTTCACGATCCACGACGGCCGCCCGGCCGCAGTTACTGAGGTGCGGGGAGCGCACGCCGCCGGGCCGAGCAAGCGACGAAGGAGCGCGTCGAGGTCGACGAGCCTTGAAGGGCGCGTCCCGGTCACGTCCGGTCGTTGCCACCGCCGGAGGGCAGGAAGCGGAACACGCGATCGTCGGTGGGCTTCGCTGAACCCACCTCCTTGTTGACGGTCGCCACCTGCAGCAGCCCGTTGGGGAGCGCGGCCATCCGGCCCAGGGCACCGTACCGCCGGTCGAGCACGACAGCAGGAGCGGTGATCGTCGGCTCCTCGCGAGTGGGCTCGTTGATGGCCTCGATCCGTTGGGTGCGCGTCGTCGAAACGAAGATGCTGCCGCCGGCGACCCCGCAACCCGCGATCTGCGGCCGGTCCGGCCACGTCCACAGCACCTTTGGTCCGCCTTCTTCGAGCACCTGCACGCGATCCTCGGTGGCCGTCTGGTCGGCGACGTAGACCGTCCCGGTGGAAGCGTTGGGACACAACGCCACCGACGACCCGAAGCCGGATGCGAGGATCGCCGGCCGAGGGCCGTCGCCAGAGGTGAACGAGGTCACCAGCAGTACCTTGCCGGCGAGGGACGACGGATCGTCCGCGGCCGCGGGATTCCCCGCATTGCCGGTGGCGACGACGAGTTCGGTCGGCGACCGGAAGTACATCGCGCCCATGTTCCCGGTGGCGCCCTTGGGGATGCCGGTCAGGATCGGCTTGGGCACGTCTCCCGGTGCCAGGCGGACGATGCGGTTGTCCGACGGGGTCGTGATGTAGGCGTAGATCAACCGGTCCTGAGAATAGGTGGGGGAGTAGGCGAAATCGATCAGACCGCCGTCACCGGACGCATCGACCGGCGTCTCTCCCAGGGTCCGGGCAGGCCCGTAGCGTTTGGTTGTGATGATCTTGCCGGTCGTACGTTCGGCGACCACGGTGACCTCGCCCTGCTCGTCGCCGGGCATCACACCGCCGGTGGACGCGAGGCACGTCGCGATCACCGCGGGGTCGGGGTCGACGCACGGGCCGGTCGGTGGCGGTTGCGTCTCGCGCGGGGTCTCCGGCGGTGGCGTCGGTTCGGGCTGGCCGCTCGGCCGGTTGTTGGGGCTGAACGCACCCGCCTCGCGTTGATTGTCCTGGGCGCTGAAGTCCGCGCAGCCGCCGACCAGCACCACGACCGCCGTCAGCAACGTCACCAGCACTCGCCACCGGGCCCACACCCGGCGGTCCGCCGTCGCGGCTGAACTCGTCCGGGCATCGTCGCGCGTGCCCGTCGGGCGCCCCTTCCACATGCCGTCCACAGTAATGGTGCTCCGGGTGGCGGTGCCCCGAGCGTGGTGCCCCGACTCACCCCGTCGGGGTCCGGTGACCGCAGTCCGCGAGCCTCTAGAGTCGGGCGTGTGAGCGAACGCGACACGTCGGGCACCAGCGAGCGCGACACACCGGCGACGAGCCCCTACGACGAACCGACCGGACAGATCCCGGTCCCGGGCGGCGCGACCGGCGCACCCGGCACGGGACCCGGGGCGGGCAGTTCGAGTCCCGACGCCGGCCCGCCGACGCCACCCGCGGTGACCGACCGAGACGACTTCTACAACCGGCACGCCCGGCGGTCGCCGGCCCCCTACTCCCGGGTGGACGATCTCGACGACCTCGATCCCGGCGACGTCGAGACCCGTTCGGTCGCCGCTGGTCCGGCCGCGACTCCTCGGCCCGGCCCGGCGCCGACGCGACCGGTCGCGGCGACCTCACGGCCTGCCGCCGGAACGGGTGCACCGTCCGATGACGACTTCGAGACCGTACAGTTCGCCAAACAGCCCGGCCCCGCGCGCGTGCAGACCGCCGACGACGCGGTCACCACCCCGGAGCCCGCCCTGCCGCCGGTCGGCACCGCGCGCTACGACTTCGTCGATGACGACGACGATCTGATCTCCCGCGCCCGAGCGCACGACGCCGCGTCCGACACCGAAGTGCTCGACGACGAGCCGCGCGGTCGACGTCGGTTCGGGCGGCGCCGAACCGACGACGACACCGATGATCGGCGCGGTGCCGGGGCCGACGACGACCTCGAGGACGCGCTCGCGAAATCGCGGCGCGGCACCATCGACCTGGGTTTGCTGCTGTTGCGTGTTGCGCTCGGCGGCCTGGTCGGTGCGCACGGCCTGCAGAAGCTCTTCGGGTTGTGGAACGGTCCGCGGTTGAGCGGCTTCGAGTCCATGCTCGTCGACGCCGGCTTCACCGCCGACTACGCCCAGATCCTCGCGATCGTCGGTGCGCTGTCGGAGACGATCGGTGGACTGATGGTGATCCTCGGGCTGCTGACCCCGATCGGGGCGTCGGCGATCCTCGGCACCATGCTCGTCGCCGCGGCCTACAAGATGTCGATGGCCGATGGCTTCTCGTTCTTCGCCGCCGCCGGCGGGGTCGAGTTCGAGCTCTTCCTCGCGGTGGCCGCGGCGGTCGTCATCCTGACCGGCCCGGGTCTGTACTCACTCGACTATCCACGGGGTTGGGCGCGACGGCCGTTCGTCGGCTCGTTCCTCTGGCTCATCGTCGGCGTGGCGGCAGCCGTCGCGGTCTGGGTCCTGGCCAACGGGAGCAACCCGCTCATCTGAGTCGGCACCGACACAGAACGCGGGGGACGTATCGGAATCCGATACGTCCCCCGCACTCTGTGCTGAGTAGTCAGTCGACCTGACGCACCGCGCCGCGGTCGGCCGACGTCGCGAGCTTGGCGTACGCGCGCAGTGCGGTGGTCACCGTGCGCTGACGATCCTTCGGCTGCCACGGCCGTTCGGAGGCCTCCATCTTGGCGCGGCGCTCGGCGAGCACCTCGTCGTCGACCAGGACCTCGAGGCGGCGGGTCTTGACGTCGATGAGGATCGGGTCGCCGTCCTCGACGAGTCCGATGGCACCACCCGACGCGGCTTCGGGGGACATGTGACCGACCGACAGGCCCGACGACCCGCCGGAGAACCGGCCGTCGGTGATGAGCGCGCACTTCTTGCCCATCCCGGTGCCCTTCATGAAGGCTGTCGGATGCAGCATCTCCTGCATGCCGGGGCCACCCGCGGGACCCTCGTACCGCACGACGAGTACCTCGCCGGCCTGGATGGTCTTGGAGAGGATGACCTGGACGGCGTCTTCCTGGCTCTCGACGACGCGGGCCGGGCCCTCGAAGTGCCACAGGTCCTCGTCGATGCCCGCGGTCTTCAGGACAGCGCCGTCGGGGGCGAGGTTGCCGCGCAGCACGCACAGACCGCCTTCGACGGTGTAGGCGTGCTCGAGGTCGCGGATGCAACCGCCTGCGGCATCGGTGTCGAGCGAACTCCACCGGTTCGACGTCGAGAACGGAGTGGTGGTGCGGACGCCGCCCGGTGCGGCGTGGAAGAGTTCGACGGCCTCGTCGATAGCCTTGCCGCCGCGGATGTCCCAGTCGTCGAGCGCTTGGGCCATGGTCGGGGTGTGCACGGTCGACGCGGTGTCGTCGAGCAGGCCCGCGCGGCGCAGTTCCCCGAGGATCGCCGGGATTCCGCCGGCCCGGTGGACGTCCTCCATGTGGTAGTCCGAATTCGGCGAGACCTTCGACAGACACGGCACGTTGCGGCTGATCTCGTCGATGACCCCGAGGTCGAAATCGGCGACCTCTCCCTCCTGCGCGGCGGCGAGGATGTGCAGGACGGTGTTGGTCGAACCGCCCATCGCGACGTCGAGGGCCATCGCGTTCCGAAACGCGGTCGGCGTGGCGATGTTCCGCGGCAGCACCGATGCGTCGTCGTCGCGATACCAACGTGTCGCCGCATCGACGACGACCGTGCCGGCGCGCGCGAACAGGGCGCGGCGGGCCTCGTGGGTGGCCAGCGTCGAGCCGTTGCCGGGCAGTGCCAGTCCGAGAGCCTCGGTGAGGCAGTTCATCGAATTGGCCGTGAACATGCCCGAGCACGAACCGCACGTGGGGCACGCCGACCGCTCGACCTCGTCGAGTCCGGCGTCGTCGACGGCACTGTTCGCCGACGCCGAGATCGTGGTGATCAGGTCCGACGACGGATGTGCGACATCGCCGACGACGACTGCCTTGCCGGCTTCCATCGGCCCGCCGGAGACGAACACCGTCGGGATGTTCAGGCGCATCGCGGCGTTGAGCATGCCGGGAGTGATCTTGTCGCAGTTGGAGATACACACCAGCGCGTCCGCGGTGTGGGCTTTGACCATGTATTCGACCGAGTCGGCGATGATCTCGCGACTGGGCAGCGAGTAGAGCATGCCGCCGTGACCCATCGCGATGCCGTCGTCGACGGCGATGGTGTGGAACTCCCGCGGCACGCCACCGGCGGCCCGCACGGCCTCGGCCACGATGTCGCCGACGTCCTTCAGGTGCACATGCCCCGGCACGAACTGGGTGTAGGAGTTGGCGATGGCCACGATCGGCTTGCCGAAGTCGTCGTCGGTCATCCCGGTGGCGCGCCACAGGGAGCGGGCGCCGGCGGCTTCGCGGCCGACGGTGGTGGTACGTGACCTCAGAGCAGGCATGGGTTCCTCGAATCGATCGTGTGGCTCAGGCGGGCCCGGCGCGATCGGACGTGCGGTGACGGACCGGCGCCGGACTCTTCGGCTCAACACCGCGACCCCGGGTGTGTTCCCACGGGCTGTGGCCGGGGCGAACTGTGTTGACGGGCGCCGCCTCGCTGAGGGTGGGCGTGAGGGAGCACCGAGAAGCAGGCTACTCCGCTGTGACGATGGGTAACAAAACCATTCGGGCGTGCGGGCCGGGCCGCGCCGGTGCCGTCCTCGGTCGGGGTCAGATCCCCAGCACCGTCTTGGCGATCGAGAAGTAGAGGAGAAGGCCGGTGGCGTCGCAGAACGTCGAGATGAACGGCGTGGAGAACACCGCGGGATCGACGCGGATCGACTTCGCGATCAGCGGCATCACGCCGCCCACGGTCGCGGCAAGGGTGCACACCGACAGGATCGTCAGGCCGATCACCACACCGATCTCGAGGCCGTAGACGAGTGCGGCGACGGTGAACCCGGCGAGTCCGAGTAGCGCGCCCATGGTCAGTCCGACGCGGACCTCCTTGGCGGCGACGCGGGCGACGTCGCGCGGGGCGACCTCGTCGGTGGCGAGTGCGCGGGTCACGGTCGTCGCCGCCTGCGAACCGGTGTTCCCGCCGATCCCGGTGAGCAGCGGGATGAACAGTGCAAGCGCGACCCGCTGCTCGAGGGTGCCCTCGAAGATCTCCAGCACGTTGACGGTGAGGATCGCCGACACCGCGAGCACGAACAGCCACACGATCCGGGCGCGCGTGATCGACAGGATGGACGAGAACAGGTACGGGTCGCGGAGGGGTTCACGCGCGCCCGCACGGGCCTCGTCGGTGTCCCGGGCCTGCTCGACGACGTCGACGGCATCGTCGATCGTCAGGACGCCGACCAGGCGGCTGTCGCTGTCGACGACGGGCATGGCGAGGATTCCCCGGTCCACACACCTCTGTGCGGTGGCCTCGGCGTCATCCTCGGCATGAGCGAACATCGGCTTGTTCATCAGGTCGTGGACGGGTTCGGCCGGGTCGGCCAGGAGGAGGTCGCGCAGGCTGACCACACCGCACAGCGAGCGAGCGCCGTCGAGGACGGGCACCGTGTAGATCGTCTCCGCGGCGTGTCCGCGTTCTCGCACGCGGGCCAACGCGTCGCCGGCCGGTTCGTCCTCTCGGGCGTGGACGAACTCGGGACTCATCCGACGCCCCACCGAACCGCGCGGGTAGCCGAGAACCACCGCGGTCATGTCGCGTTCGGCCGGGGTTAACTGCTGGATCAGCGACTTGGCGACTCCCGCGGGCAACTCGTCCAGCAACTCGGCGCGATCGTCGGGGTCGAGGTGGTCGAAGGCGGCGGCCACGTCCGCGGTGCCCAGATCGTCGATGAGGCGGCGCTGCGAGCCGGCCGACAGATCGTCGAACACCTCCACCGCGAGGTACTTGGCCAGCAGACGGAACGCGACGCCACGGGACTTGTGGGGGAGCCGGTCGAGCAGGGCGGCGATGTCGCCCGCGGGCATCGCGGACAGCGTCGTCCCGACGTCTGCGAGGCGACCTGCCGAGATCAGTTCGTCGAGTTCACCGGCGTCGAATGTTCGGGTGTGCTCCACGGCCGCACTCTATCGCCGGCAGGTGGAGGCCTCTGAGACCGAGCGGAGTCGGATCCGTGCCGGAAACGAGGAGACCGTGACTACTCGGCAGAGCGGGCCGCCTCGAAGGGGTCCGGAATGCGGCCACCACTGACGAGCGACAACGCGGGAAGATCACGGAAACCGATGGCGGGCAGACGAACTCGACTGCCATCCGTCAGGACCGCACGCACCGAACTCCACTTCGGGAACTGCAGTCCGGCGATGTCGGACCAGGCGATCTCGGTGGTCGAGAACATCCGCACCGAGGTGAGTCCGTTCTCGGTGACCACGGTCCGCAACCGGTGGATCCACAACCAGACCAGGACCGGGACGATCAGGGCGAAGGCAAACCACGGGGAGGCGCCGACCAGGAGCACGACCACCAGCGCGGCCATCGGGACCGTGAAGTAGGCGGTCCGGTTGATACGGAACGTCACCGGATAGTCGAATGCGACGTCGTCGGCAGGGGTCGCGCTGGTCTTCGGGTCTACGGGGTCGGTGGAATCAGTCGGCACCGCTCCATTGTGCCAACCGGCCCCGAGGCCTCTCGCCGACGGGTTCGTCGCGCCGGACCGAAATCGAGGTGCGCAGACAACCGACTCGACCAGTGTTTTCCCAGATGGTGAGACGGTGTGGTCCGGAGTTTGACTCGGAACCGAACACAGTCCTACCGTGAACCCGTGATGCAGAACGGGATCCTCGTAGTAATCGGCTGGCGCGTCTTCGCCTGACCGGTCACCTCGCAGACCCCCAACCGGCATCGACGCGCCACCCTCGAACAGCGGAAGCTGTCGGGGGTTTTTTCATGCCAGGTACTTCCATCACCGATATCGGATTCCACAACCAAGATGAGGATCGTGCAGTGAGCGCACCAACAGCACGCACCGACGCCGGCCGCAACGAGCCGACGCGCAACGCAGGACTGCGGCAGCAGTCTCCGGCGGCGGGCAACCTCCGTGCGGTAACCCAGCACACCGTTGCTCCCGAGCGTGTCAGCGGCGCCCAGTCTGTGGTTCGTTCCCTCGAGGAGCTCGGTGTCGAGGTCGTCTTCGGCATTCCGGGTGGCGCGGTCCTGCCGGTCTACGACCCGCTGCTGGACTCGCAGAAGGTCCGCCACGTCCTCGTCCGTCACGAGCAGGGCGCAGGTCACGCCGCGACCGGGTACGCCCAGGTCGCCGGGCGGGCCGGCGTCATGATGGCCACGTCCGGTCCCGGTGCCACCAACCTGGTGACCCCGCTGGCCGACGCCCAGATGGACTCGGTGCCGGTCGTCGCGATCACCGGCCAGGTCGGTCGCGCGCTCATCGGCACCGATGCGTTCCAGGAGGCCGACATCTCGGGTATCACGATGCCCGTCACCAAGCACAACTTCCTGGTCAGCCGGGCGATCGACATCCCGAAGACCATCGCTGAGGCGTTCCACATCGCCGAGAGCGGTCGTCCCGGCGCGGTCCTGGTCGACATCCCCAAAGACATCTTGCAGGCCCAGACCACGTTCTCCTGGCCGCCGCAGATCGACCTGCCCGGTTACCGTCCGGTGACCAAGCCGCACGGCAAGCAGGTTCGCGAGGCGGCCCGCATGATCAACGCCGCGAAGTCGCCGGTGCTCTACGTCGGCGGCGGTGTCATCAAGGCGAACGCGTCGGCCGAGCTGCTGGAACTGGCCGAGCTGACCGGCATCCCGGTGGTCACCACGCTGATGGCACGCGGCGCGTTCCCCGACAGCCACCAGCTGCACCTGGGCATGCCCGGCATGCACGGCACGGTGGCGGCGGTCGCGGGCCTGCAGCGCAGCGATCTGCTGATCACCCTCGGAGCACGCTTCGACGACCGGGTCACCGGACAGTTGTCGTCGTTCGCGCCGAACGCCAAGGTCATCCATGCCGACATCGACCCCGCCGAGATCGGCAAGAACCGGCCCGTCGACGTGCCGATCGTCGGTGACTGCAAGGCGGTCATCGCCGAGCTCACCGAGGCGCTGCGCGAGGAGCGGGCGACCAGCGGCTCGACTCCCGACATCTCGCAGTGGTGGTCCTACCTCGACAACCTGCGTCGGACCTATCCGCTGAGCTACGACCGTCAGACCGACGGCTCGATGTCGCCGGAGTTCGTCATCCAGGCCCTCGGCAAGGCCGCCGGCCCGGACGCGGTGTACTGCGCAGGTGTCGGCCAGCACCAGATGTGGGCCGCACAGTTCATCTCCTACGAGAAGCCGCGCACCTGGCTCAACTCCGGTGGTCTGGGCACGATGGGCTACGCGGTGCCCGCCGCCATGGGCGCCAAGGCCGCCGACCCCGACGCCGAGGTCTGGGCGATCGACGGTGACGGCTGTTTCCAGATGACCAACCAGGAACTCGCCACCTGCGCGATCGAGGGCATCCCGATCAAGGTGGCGCTGATCAACAACGGCAACCTGGGTATGGTGCGCCAGTGGCAGACGCTGTTCTACGAAGAGCGTTACTCGAACACCGATCTGTCGACGCACTCGCGGATGATCCCGGACTTCGTCAAGCTCTCGGAGGCGCTGGGCTGCGTGGCTTTCCGCGTCGAGCGCGAGGAGGACGTCGACGAGGTGATCGCGAAGGCGCGGGAGATCAACGACCGCCCGGTGGTCATCGACTTCATCGTCGGCAAGGACGCCCAGGTGTGGCCGATGGTCGCCGCCGGTACCGGCAACGACGAGATCATGGCCGCCCGCGACATCCGGCCGCTGTTCGACGACGACGAGTCGGCGTCGGGCCCGGTGGAGATCCACCAGGCGATGGATGGCCATCAAACGGTCGACAACGCGCCGGCCGATCGCGCAAACCAGAAGGACGAGCAGTGAGCACCACCCATACCCTCAGTGTCCTGGTCGAAGACCGACCCGGCGTCCTCGCGCGGATCTCGGCGCTGTTCTCGCGGCGCGGATTCAACATCGAGTCACTCGCCGTGGGCCCCACCGAGCTCAAGGGCATCTCGCGGATGACCATCATGGTCTCGGTGGAGGACTTCCCCCTCGAGCAGGTCACCAAGCAGCTCAACAAGCTGATCAACGTGATCAAGATCGTCGAGCAGGACCCGGCGAGCTCGGTCTCGCGCGAGCTGATGATGGTCAAGGTGCGGTCGGATTCGACGGTGCGCACCGAGGTCATCGAGGTGGTGAATCTGTTCCGCGCCAAGGTGATCGACGTCTCGCCCGAGTCGCTGACGATCGAGGCCACCGGCACGTCGGAAAAACTCGAAGCACTTCTGCGGATGCTCGATCCGTATGGAATCCGGGAGATCGCGCAATCGGGCGCGGTGACCCTCGGTCGGGGACCGAAGAGCATGTCGGCCAACCGCTGACAGAGAATCCCGCTGTCCTCGCGCTCATCTGAGCATCGGCGAGGAGCGACAAGGGAATTACGAATCCCGACGGATTCCGAGAATCCGCCAGGGACACCACATATCGAAGGGAAACATAGTGGCCATCGAACTGTTCTACGACGACGACGCGGATCTGTCGATCATCCAGGGTCGCAAGGTCGCGGTGATCGGTTACGGCAGCCAGGGCCATGCGCATTCGCTGTCGCTGCGCGATTCCGGCGTCGACGTCGTGATCGGTCTGCGTGAGGGCTCCAAGTCGAAGGCCAAGGCCGAGGAGCAGGGCCTCAAGGTGCTCACCGCATCCGAGGCCGCCGCCTGGGCCGACGTCATCATGGTGCTGGCGCCCGACACCTCGCAGGCGAAGATCTTCACCGAGGACATCGAGCCGAACCTGCAGGACGGCAACGCGCTGTTCTTCGGCCACGGTCTCAACATCCACTTCGGCCTCATCAAGGCGCCGGAGAACGTGACCGTCGCGATGGTCGCCCCGAAGGGCCCCGGCCACCTCGTGCGCCGCCAGTTCGTCGACGGCAAGGGCGTTCCCGCGCTCATCGCCGTCCACCAGGACCCCAAGGGCGAGGGCCAGGCGCTTGCGCTGAGCTACGCCAGCGCCATCGGCGGTGGTCGTGCCGGAATCATCAAGACCACGTTCAAGGAAGAGACCGAGACCGACCTCTTCGGCGAGCAGGCCGTGCTGTGCGGCGGCACCGAGGAACTGGTCAAGACCGGCTTCGAGGTGATGGTCGAGGCGGGTTACGCCCCCGAGATGGCCTACTTCGAGGTGCTGCACGAGCTAAAGCTGATCGTCGACCTCATGTACGAGGGCGGCATCGCGCGCATGAACTACTCGGTCTCCGACACCGCCGAGTTCGGCGGTTACGTGTCGGGCCCGCGGGTCATCGACGCCGACACCAAGGAGCGCATGCGCGGCATCCTCACCGACATCCAGGACGGCACCTTCGTGAAGCGCCTCGTCGCCAACGTCGAGGGCGGCAACAAGGAGCTCGAGGGCCTGCGCAAGGAGAACGCCGAGCACCCGATCGAGGTCACCGGCAAGAAGCTGCGCGACCTGATGAGCTGGGTTGATCGTCCGATCACCGAGACCGCCTGAGTCGCAGCGGTTTGCGCTGAACGCAGCGCCGACAGCGGGTCCGCACCGATGTGGTGCGGACCCGCTTGCGTCTCCGCACACCCACCCCTTTTCGGTAAACCCACCGGGGTCGCGGGGTGAGGAAATACCGAAAAAGGGTGGGTTCGGCTCGACGGGTTTAGTGTCTGACTCGTGGACAGCCAAGGGATCGTTCTGCCGCCGCCGGTCTATGTCGACGTCGACGGGGAGCGTGTTGCGACATATGTTCTCGAGCCGGCGGGGCACACCGACATCGATGTGGTGATGTGCCACGGGACCCCGTGGTCGGCGTACGTGTGGGCCGGCGTGGCGCAACAGATCGGCCTCGGTCGCCGGGTCTTCCTGTGGGACATGCCTGGATACGGGCAGTCGATGGTCAGGGACGCACCGGTGGATCTGGCGACCCAGATGTCGAGATTCGCTGTGCTGCAGTCACAGTGGGGTCTGACGCGGCCGCACGTGATCGCACACGACATCGGGGGCGCGGTGGCACTGGGTGCGCATCTGCTCCACGGTCGCGAGTACGCGTCGTTGTTCCTCTGGGACATCGTGACTCTGGATCCGTGGGGGTCACCCTTCTTTCGACTGGTCGCCGACAACACCGAGGTCTTCGAGCAACTTCCCGACCCCTTGCACGCGGCGTTGGTGCGCGAGTACATCGCCGGTGCCGCGCGGCATCGGCCGACCGACGATGACCTCGACGCGCTGACTCGTCCGTGGCTCGGCGGGGCCGGCAAAGCCGGGTTCTATCGTCAGATCGCGGCATTGCGGCCGGAGCACACCAGACCCGTCGCGGAACGCCTGGCGCAGGTCCGGTGCCCGACACGGATCGGCTGGGGCGCCGACGATCCGTGGATTCCCGTCGAGCAGGCCACGCAGCTACGAGACCTCCTGCCCGACCGCCGCGACCCCGTGATCCTCGACGGTGTCGGACATCTCGCACCGCTGGAGGCGAGGGCAGCGGTCACCCGGGCGATCGAGGACTGGCTCGGGGCGGTGACGTGACCGCGGTGACCTCACCGACGACGCCGCGGCTGCCGGAGGTTCTCCGGTAGCCGCGGCGGTGATCGTGATCGTCACATGGCGTGTGCAGACAGACCCCGTTCCCGTACGTGGGCAGTCTCGAGTCCGGACCGCCGGGAGACGATGTCGACGAGTTCGTCGTAGGTGCGACACACCACCGCGGAACCGGTGGGGGCGCTGACCACCCATCCCGAGGGGATGGCCCGAACATGGTCGCGGCGCAGCAGCTCCGACATCCGCCGGGCCACGTCCGCACGCCGGCGAGGCCCGGACACGAACTCCGCGGCCCAATCCGGCGGTGCGCCTGCGCAACCTCCGCACATCAGGGCATCACGTCGCCGGAATTGGGGCCGAGTACCTGCCCGACGAACAGGTTGCCACCCGGATCGGAGGCGAGGAGCACGGCTGCCGGTGCGATCTCCTCGGGCCGGCCGAACCGTCCGAGGGGGAGTTCGGCGCGCTTGTCTCGCTTCCACTCGTCGTCGATGCCCTCGACCATGGGGGTGTCGATCGGACCGGGTGCGATGGCGTTCACGAGCACGCCACGTCCCGCGGTCTCGAGCGAGATCGACTTCGTCATCGCGATCACGCCAGCCTTCGCCGCGGCGTAATGCGCCAGCGAGACACCGCCTTTGATACCCAGCTGCGAGGCCACGTTGATGATGCGCCCGGCGCCCTGGGCCAACATCGGCCGCAGCGCCGCCCGGTTGCACAAGAAGACGCTGGTGAGATCGATGTCGATGGTCTCGCGCCACATCTCGGTGGACATGTCCACGGTCGGCGACTGGGTGAGGATGCCGTGTGAGCAGACGAGGATGTCGAGTCCACCGTCCTCGTCGACCATCCGCGCGACCAGCGCATCGACCTCGGGCTCGGATGTCGCATCCAGAACGACCCCGCGCCGGGCGCCGACCTCGTCGGCGACTGCGGTCACCCGATGATCGCGATCCGCAAGCGTCACAGTGGCGCCCTCGGCGAGATAGGCCGACGCGATCGCACGCCCGATTCCCGACGCCGCGCCGGTGACCAGAGCGCGCCGGTCCCGGAGAATTCCGGTCATGTCAGATCCTCTCTTTCAGCCCGTTGTTCAGTCGCGCATAGCGGTGGTCAGTGCGCCGTCGACGACGATCGCCTGACCGCTGACATAGGAGGCCTGCGGACTCGAGAGGAAGGCGATCACCTCGGCTACCTCCCGTGGATGGCCGACCCGACCCCAGGGGATGTAACCCCCTGCCCGGTCCAAGCCCTCGGGGCCGAGCGAATTGACGGCGTCACTCGACTGCGGAGTTCGGATGAGGCCGGGGATGATGGCGTTCGCGCGGATGCCCCGGGGCCCGTATTCGACGGCGAGACTTCGAGCCAGACCGATGATCCCGGCTTTGGCCGTCGCGTAGTGGGCGTGGTTCTGCCAGCCGTAGACACCGCCGGCGATCGACGAGATCACGGTCACCGATCCGCCTTCGGTCATGTGGCGCAGTCCGGCGCGAGCCGTCCGCATGACGCCATGCAGGTCGACGGCCATCATGTCGTGCCATTGTTCGTCGGTGATGGAATCGAACGAGGCCTCGCGGAGGATTCCCGCGTTTGCGACCGCGATGTCGAGCCGTCCCCACGCCGACACGAGGTCCGCGGCGAAGGCGTCCACCGACTCGGTCGAGCGCACGTCGACCTCGACGATCCGCCCCTGTCCACCGGCGTCGCTGACGTCCCGCAGCGTCGTCTCCGGATCGTGCGGGTCGCCCGGGAATGTCCCGATCCCCACGCGCACGCCTCGTTCGGCCAGGCAGACCGCGGTGGCGGCGCCGATGCCCGAAGCGGCGCCGGTGATCATGGCGACGGCCGGGTCGGTCATGCCTGTGCTCCTGCCGTCGTCGTGGGGCCCGCGGGCACACCGGCCTGCGGCGGCGTGTCGGCGACCTTGCGTGCGCCGAGCACGATCACCGCCGACGCGATGGCGCCGAGCGCACCGACCCAGAGCGCGGCGGTCGAGTAACCGACCGATGCCGCGGTGAGACCGGTCAGGATGAAGCCCGAGATGATCGCTCCGGGTTGCGACATCGCGCCGATGAAGGCACTTCCCGTTGCGCGACAATCGGTGTCGAAGCACTCCGCCTGGAAGAACATGATGGCGGCATACGGGCCGAGGAGGAAGAACAGGCCCATCATGTAGGTCACGAGCACGAAGATCTGACTCGACGGTCCGAGCAGCATCGCGCCGAAGAACAGACCCGAGAGCAACCAGCCGACGGCAATGGTGTTGCGCCGCCCGAATCGGTCGCCGGCCCAGCCGTGCGCGAGGTAACCCGCGACCGCGACCAGATTCGACAGCACCACGAGGATGAGGGTGCTCGAGGCGTCGATCCCCTTACCCTTCTCCAGCACCGTGGTACCCAGGACCGAGAAGGTCTGGATCGCGAACCAGTTGAGCAGCCAGGCCAGGGACAACACGACGGTGTTGCGCAGGTGCTTGCCGGTGAAGATCCGTTTGAAGGGTGCCGAGGTCTGCTCGACCGTGGCGGTCGCGGCCGCGAGGGCCTCCGCCTCGTCGTGCTTTCCGGCCTTGCGGAGTTGCTTGACCGCGTGCTGCGCCTCGAATTGCGGGCTCTCCTTGAGGGTGCGGCACACGAGGGCGACGATGACCGCGGGAATGGTGGCCAGCAGGAACGCGATCCGCCAGGAGTCCGCGCCGAAGATGGCCGTCACGATGGCGACGAATCCGGCCGCGAGCAATGCGCCGGCCGGCCAACCGGTCTGGACCATCGAGTAGACGAACCCACGACGCTTCTTGATCTTCTCGTCCTCGGTCAGCTCGTAGAGCTCGTTGAGATACGTGGCGTTGACCGACTGCTCGGCGAGGCCGAGGCCACTGATCGCGCGGACACCGATCAGCGAGGTCGCGCCGAACGTCGCCGCCGTGGCCGCCGACGACGCCGCGGTACCGCCGACCGAGATGATCATGCCCTTGCGACGTCCGAGCTTGTCGACCATGGGACCCACGAGGAGGACCACGATCGCGGTGCCGACGCTCACCAGGGTGGAGACCAGGAGTGCGTGACTGGTCGACCAGCCGAACGACTCCTCGATCCGCGGGAGCAACGTGCCGAACAGGATGAAGTCGTACACCGCGATCGTCCAGGCGAAGAACGCGATTCCGGACGCGCGTCGGGTCTCCTTGCCGGTGACACGACGCAGCCCCGGGGGTGGGGTGGTGGATTGAGACATGGTTGTGCTCTCTTGCTCAGTGGGATGTGCGAAGCCGGCGCGTCATCGGGTCGGCATAGGGGAATGGGCGGTGCGGCAGTCGGCGGCCCGGAAGTCAGCGGCGCGGCGAGCGCTTCTTGAAGTCTTCGGCGATGGTGTCGAAATCCGCCCAACGGATACCGTCGTGCGAATTGATGTGCTCGATCAGGCGCTCGAGCATGAGCAACACCTGCGGCCGGCCGGAGACGTCCGGGTGGATGGTGAATGTGAAGACGGCGTAGTCGCTTTCGCGATAGACCCAGTCGAACTGGTCACGCCACATCTCCTCGATGTGTCGCGGATTGACGAATCCGTGGCTGTTCGGGCTGCCCTTGATGAACATCATCGGGGGGAGATCGTCGAGGTACCAGCTCGCCGGGATCTCGACCAGGTCGGTCTCCTCACCGCGGACGAGCGGTTTCATCCATTCCGCGGCCGGCTTGTCGTAATCGATCGGGGTCCATGAGTCACCCACCCGGACGTAGTACGGCTCGAAGTCACGATGCATCAGCGAGTGGTCGTAGGTGATCCCGCGCTCGACGAGCAACTCGTTGGTGACCTTGCTGAACTCCCACCATGGCGCGACGTATCCGGTGGGCCGCTTGCCGGTCCGAGTGCTGATCAGATCGATGCAGTGATCGAGGATCTCCGATTCCTGCTCACGTGTCATCGCGATCGGGTTCTCGTGACTGTATCCGTGCAAACCGATCTCGTGTCCCGCGGCGACGACCTGATCGAACTGTTCGGGGAATGTCTCGACGGAGTGCCCCGGCCAGAACCAGGTTGCCGGGAGATCGTATTTCGCGAGCAGGTTGTTGAGGCGGGGGACGCCGACCTCACCCGCGAACACTCCGCGAGAAATGTCCCCGGGAGAGTTCTCGCCGCCGTATGAGCCGAGCCAGCCGCCGACCGCGTCGACGTCGATGCCGAAAGCTACGAAGATTTCCTTGGCCATTGTTTCAGTCCTCCTTGGTGTTCGGGAGCTCGTTGTCGTGGATGAGGGTCGTGTGGATGTCGGTGGAACCGTCGGAATTCGATGCCCGGTTCGGCGACACATCTGCATATGTCTCGATCAAGTGGGCGAGGGGCTGGTCGCGCGTCCGGCCGGTGGACAGCAACAGCGCCAACAGAATCCGTGCCTGCGTCGCAGGCAGGCCGGAGACGGGTGGGACGCCGGCGCCGACCAGATCCGCACCGCCGCCGTTGCCGTAGACGCCGCGGACGGGTCCGGCCGGTACACGGGTGGACAGGACGAGCGCCAGGCCGTCATCGACGAGGTCGGCCGCGGCTTCGACGATCGCCGGGTTGCCGTTGCCGATACCGGTTCCCGCCAGCACGATTCCGGCGGCGCCGCAGGCCGCAGCCGCGCGCAGCAGCGCGTCGTCCGCACCGGGATAGACGTCGACGAGATCGACACGCGTGTCGTCGAATCCAGCATCTGGGCGTGGCAATGGGTCGGGTCGCGGCGCCGTGGGCCCGAAGCAGACCTGCCCATTCGTCACCTTCCCCGACGAGGCAGAAACGACGGAGCGGAATGCATCGAGTGCGGTCGTGTGGATCTTTCGTGCCCCCCGGGCGGGGATGATCTGTCCGGCGAAGACGATCATGACGCCACGGTCGCGGGCGGTCGGCGTCGCGGCGACGCGGACGGCGTCGGTGAGGTTGCCCGGACCGTCACCGTCGGCGTTGTCGCCGGCCCGTTGGGCACCCGTCAGGACGACGGGCCGGGGATCGTCGTGGACGAGGTCGAGGAGGATCGCAGTTTCCTCCATGGTGTCGGTTCCGTGCGTGATCACCACGCCGTCGACCCGTTCCGTGGACCGGGTGAGAAGTGCGCCGACCGCGTCACTGATCTGCCGCAGATGTCCGAGTGTCAGCCGGTAGGAGCCCACCGTCATCAGATCGACCGTCTCGATCTCGATGTCGTCGAGGCCCGCCCGTTCGACTAGTTGCGCGGCGGTCTTGGTCGCCACGACCCCGGCGTCGGTGGCCTCGGAGGCAATGGTGCCGCCCGTGGCGACGATGGCGATCCGCGTCATCGGTTGCGGCTCGAAGGTGTGGTGAGGCCCCCGATGGCGGGAGCGATTCGGATGACTGTGACGTGCATGACGTGAAGTGAAGCACAACCCAAACGTTTGACGCAATCGTTTGTGTAACTTCCGCCAAACGTTTGTGTAAATCGCGACGTAACAGAAGTCGTTGGGTACGCTGTGGGCCATCGACGAGAGAGGGCCGGGTTGAGAAAGCCAGTACAGGGGACGGCGAGGGGGCCGCTGACACTCCGCATGATCGCCACCGAACTGGGGGTCAGCCCGTCAACCGTGTCCCGGGTGCTCAACACGCCCGGCGACGCCGCGCTCCGCTGGGGGTCCTCCGACACTGTCGCCCGGATACGCGCATTCGCCTCCGAACACGGCTATTCCCCGAACCCCCAGGCATCGAGCCTGCGGACCCGTCGCTCCGGACTGATAGGCGTACTCGTACCGCGGCTACAGGACTACGTACTCGCCACCATCTACGAGGGAGTCGAGGAGGCGGCCTACGAGTCGGGACTCTCGACCTTCGTCACCAACTCACTGGACAAGCCCGATAATCAACGCTCGCGGACCCGCATGATGATCGACCGCCGTGTCGATGGCCTGATCTACGGGGACGCTCATCTCGATCACCACTTCCTCGACGAGATCTATTCGGAGGGAGTCAAATTCGCGCTCGTGTCACGAACGGCGGGGGACTATCCCTCGGCGACGGTCGACGACGTCAAGGGCGGACGGCTGGTCGGTGGGCATCTGTACGACACCGGGCGGCGAGATGTCGCGGTCCTCGCCGGCTGGGAGTTCGCGTCCACCGCACGTGACCGCACCAACGGCATCGTGACCGCGTTCGCCGAACAGGGCGTCGAGATCCCGGACGACCGTATCGTCTATTCGGGTTTCGACCCGGCCGGCGGTCGTGCCGCGGTCGAGCAGCTGCTGGAGACCGGGTCGGTGCCGGATGCCATCTTCGCGACGAACGACTTCGCTGCCATCGGAGCCTTCGGGGCCCTGCGCGATCGCGGGATCCGGGTACCCGATGACGTTGCACTCGTCGGTTACAACGACACGCCCATCGCATCGGGCGGGGCCGTCCCACTGACCACGATCCGGTCGCCCATGCACGAGATGGGCAGACGAGCGGTTGGCTTGCTGCTCGAGGTCATCGGCGGCCGGACGCCCGAGTCGGTCGTGCTCGAGCCCGAGCTGATCATCCGATCGAGCAGCACCTCCGTGAGCGAGCAGGCGGGCGACCCGCCATCCGTCGAGGCCTGACGGGCGAACACCACATGCAGCGGCGTCGCGTACGTCACCCCGGACACGACGACGCCCCGGAGGGAAACCATCCGGGGCGTCGGTGGGGGTGGGACCCAGAGTCGTCAGGCGACCCGGAATCCCTTGTAAGCGTCGAGCGAAGCGATCCGCTTCAGGATCGGCTGGATGTTGGTGCCGGTCTCGGGGCCGAGGCAACCGAGGAAGTAGTAGGCGTTCACCATGCCCACCAGCCGGTCGCCGACGACCACGGGGCTACCGGAGTCACCTTCGATGACGCACATCTGGCTGACGTGCACGTCGCCGTCGGAGAACCAGGCGATGCCGCAGGTGTTGCCGGTGGTTCGGCCTTCTTTGCAGGCGATGGTCGGGAAGGCGAGCGGCGCCTGGTCGACCGAGCGGATCGTCACGCCGCGGACCGTGCGCAGCGGCACGACTCGAGAGGCGTCGAGTTCGATGATCGCCATGTCGAGATCCGGCGCGGTGTAGGTGATGGTGCCTGCCTGGCCGCGGTCCTGGAACGTCTCGGAGTAGACCTTCTGGCCGGGAGTGCCACAGTGTCCCGCGGTGACCCCGATGAGCTTGTTGGTCTTCGAGCGGCCGATGGTGGTCAGGGTGCAGGCCGCGGCCGAGTTGCCGCCCTTGAGCACCAGGATTCCGGACCCGCCTCCCATGAAGATCTTCGCCGGTGCGGCGACCGCGACGCCCCCTCCCCAGCCGGCCAGCACCGTCGCAGTCAAAACCGCCAACAGTACTGTCAGCTTCTTCGTCATCCGCACTCCACTTCTCGGGTCAACCAGTTCTCGATCACGGGCATCGCCGCCCGTCGGGAACTTCGCGATGGGCGGCAAGCACACCGTACCGGGCGCCCCACGCGCGCACGGCGGCGTGGGATCGAGCCGCGGTCGGTTTGCAACACTTCTGTGATGCGCCGCGCGAGTTGCCGTAATGCGCGTCACACTCTACTCGTGCCGGGGGACAGGGCTCTCGTTTCGGGGTAGACCGCGTGCTCGACGGGACCTACCACACCTTTAAGCTGTCGTACGGAGTCGTCATCGACACTCCGTACCGACGTTCGTGAAACCGCACTCCCCGAACCTGGAGAAATGACTGTGAGCTCTGCTGGCCGCCCGGTTGTACTCATCGCCGACAAGCTGGCGCCGTCCACCGTGGAAGCACTCGGTGACGGTGTCGAGGTGCGATGGGTCGACGGCCCGGATCGTCCCAAGTTGCTCGAGGCGGTCGTCGACGCCGACGCCATCCTGGTCCGCTCCGCGACGACCGTGGATGCCGAGGTCCTCGACGCGGGCAAGAAGCTGAAGATCATCGCCCGGGCGGGTGTCGGTCTGGACAACGTCGACGTGCCTGCCGCGACCGAGCGCGGCGTCATGGTCGTCAACGCCCCGACCTCGAACATCCACACCGCGGCCGAACATGCCGTCGCGCTGCTGATGGCCGCGTCGCGCCAGATCCCGGCCGCGGACGCCACCTTGCGCGAGAAGACCTGGAAGCGTTCGTCGTTCAACGGCGTCGAGATCTTCGACAAGACCGTCGGTGTCGTCGGACTCGGCCGCATCGGCCAGCTGGTGGCCGCGCGGCTGGCAGCCTTCGAAACCCACATCATCGCCTACGACCCCTACGTGTCGCCGGCTCGTGCGGCCCAGCTCGGGATCGAGCTGGTCAGCCTCGACGAACTCCTCGAGCGCGCCGACTTCATCACCGTCCACCTGCCGAAGACCCCGGAGACCCTGGGCCTCATCGGCGCCGAGCAGCTCGCCCGGACCAAGAAGGGCGTCGTCATCGTCAACGCCGCCCGCGGTGGTCTCATCGACGAGCAGGCACTGGCCGACGCGATCAACTCCGGTCAGGTCCGCGCGGCCGGCCTGGACGTCTTCGCCACCGAGCCCTGCACCGACTCGCCGCTCTTCGAGCTGCCGCAGGTCGTCGTGACGCCCCACCTCGGCGCATCGACCAGCGAGGCGCAGGATCGCGCGGGCACCGACGTCGCCAAGAGCGTCCGCCTAGCGCTGGCCGGTCACTTCGTCCCCGACGCCGTCAACATCACCGGGGGTGCCGTCGACGAAGAGGTCGCACCGTGGCTCGAGGTCGCTCGCAAGGCGGGCGTGCTCGTCGGCGCCATCAGCAAGGAGCCGCCGACCTCCATCGTCGTCGACGTACGGGGTGAACTCGCCGCGAACAACGTCGACGTGCTCGGCCTGTCCGCGCTGCGCGGCCTGTTCTCCGCGGTGCTTGACGAGCCGGTCACCTTCGTCAACGCCCCCGCGGTCGCCGAGGGACGCGGCGTGACCAGCGAGGTCACCACCGCCCCGGAGAGCCCCAACCACCGCAGCGTGGTCGACGTGAAGGCCGTGTTCGCCGACGGCTCGACCCACAATGTCTCGGGCACCCTGTCGGGTCCGCGCCTGGTGGAGAAGATCGTCAACATCAACGGCCGCAACTTCGACCTGCGTGCCGAAGGGCACAACCTCATCGTCAGCTACGCCGACCAGCCGGGTTCCCTCGGCAAGATCGGAACGCTGCTCGGGAACGCCGGCATCGACATCCTGGCGGCCGGTTTGTCGCAGGACGCCGAGGGCGGCGGCGCGACCATGATGCTGCGCGTGAGCAGCGTCCTCGACGACCAGGTCGTCGCCGCGATCGGTGACGCGGTCAGCGCAACCCTCATCGAACAGGTCGACCTCGCATGAAACTCGCAGTCATCGCCGGCGACGGCATCGGTCCCGAGGTCATCGGCGAGGCGCTGGGCGTCCTCGACTCGGTCGTACCGTCGGTGAGCACCACCGAGTTCGACCTCGGCGCGCGCCGCTACCACCGCAACGGCGAGCTGCTCACCGAGGACGACCTCGAGTCGCTTCGTCGTCACGACGCGATCCTGTTGGGCGCCATCGGCGATCCGTCCGTACCGTCGGGCGTGCTGGAGCGCGGTCTGCTCCTGACGATGCGATTCGCACTCGACCACCACGTCAACCTGCGGCCGTCGCGCCGCTTCCCCGGTGTCTCCTCGCCCCTCGCGGGCGACCCCGACATCGACTTCGTGGTCGTTCGGGAGGGGACCGAGGGGCCCTACACCGGCAACGGTGGCGCCATCCGTGTCGGAACCCCGAACGAGGTCGCCACCGAGGTCAGCGTCAACACCCGGTTCGGTGTGGAACGCGTCGTGCGCAACGCATTTCAGCGTGCCCAGCAGCGTCGCAAGAAGCTGACGCTGGTCCACAAGACCAACGTGTTGACCTTCGCCGGGTCGATGTGGAGTCGCGCGGTCGAGGAGGTGGGTGCCGAGTTCCCCGACGTCACCACCGACTACTGCCACGTGGACGCGGCGACCATCTACCTGGTCACCGACCCCGGCCGCTTCGACGTGATCGTCACCGACAACCTGTTCGGCGACATCATCACCGACATCGCCGCCGCGGTGAGCGGTGGTATCGGGCTGGCTGCGTCGGGCAACATCGACGCCACCGGCGCCAACCCGTCGATGTTCGAGCCGGTGCACGGCTCGGCACCCGACATCGCCGGGCAGGGCAAGGCCGATCCGACAGCCGCGATCCTGTCGGTCGCGCTCCTGCTCCAGCATCTCGGCGACGACGACGCCGCCGCCCGGATCGAGAAGGCCGTCGCCGACGACCTCGCCGAGCGCAGCGGTACGTTCAGCACCTCAGAGATCGGTGCGCGTATCCGCGAACGGCTGTAGTTCGCAGGCATATTCACCAGCAAGGGACGAACCCGCCACCAATTCGGAGGCGGGTTCGTCCGTTGGTGGTGGGTTCAGGCGTCGACCAGCTCATCGGGTTCTCGCATCCGGTCGCGCGGGACCAGGGGCGTCGCGACGAGGGGTGCCAGGGCGGTTGCGGCGAAGGCGATCGGGAAACCGACGGTCGCGATGAGTGCTCCGAGAAGCGGTGTGGTCGCCGCGGTCACCAGATACTGTCCGGTGTTCTGTACGGCGAGTCCGCGGCCGCTCCATTCCGGTCCGACGTACTCGGCGATGGCGGTGAACGCCAAGCCGTTGTCGGCCACCGAGATCACACTCGCCACCGCCATGAGCGCGGGCGCGAGTGGGCTGTCGAACCAGTCGGCGATCGCGAGCGCGGACATGGCGGCGACACCGGCCACCGCGATCACGCGGACCGGTCGCATCCGCGACATCCAGGCGTCCGACCACCGTCCGGCGACGATCCGGCCCAGTGCACCGATGATCTGGGTCACGGTGATCAGGGTTCCGGCGCCGGCCGGTGACCACCCGTGCGCGACGATCAGCCAGGTCGGTACGAAGGTCCACAGCATGGACTGGGGGATGACCAGCAGCATGCTGACGATGTGGATGCGTGCGAGGAAAGAGTTGTCGCGGTAGGGATTCATGCGCGGGGGAGGGTTGCCGACCGTCGACGCGGGAGCCGGCCGACGCGGCGGATCGGTGATGCCGACGACCACCGCGACGAGTCCTGCAGCAGTCACCACGGCTGGGATCGTTAGTGCCGCAGCGGGTCCCGAACTCGCTGCGACAACCGGCATGGTGAGAGCGCAGACGCCGATCCCCAGCGGTTGTGCCATCTGCCGGATGCCCATCGCAGTCCCACGCTGGTGTGCGGGGAACCAGCCGACGACGATGCGGCCGCTGGCCCCGTTCGCCGCACCCGAGCCGAGACCACCCACGAAGAGCGCGGCACCCACGACGGCATAGGACGCATCGGCTGACGCGGCGACGGCCGCCCCGGTCGCGCCGGCGAGCGAGATCGACAGCGACAGCAATAGCATCCGTCGTTCGCCGCAGCGGTCCAACAGGATTCCCCACGGGATCGTCGCCGCCATCAGTCCGACCGTCGGGATCGCGGCAAGCGCCGAGGCCTGGGTCAGGGTGAGTCCGGCGTCGGTGTGCAGCGTGGGGATCAGGTAGGCGACACCGCTGACCACACAAGTCGTGGTGAGCGCGGCGAGCAGCGAGCACCCGAGGATGATCCACCTTCGGGCAGTGGTGATGTCGTCGACATCGGTCATGGTCTACTCACCTCGCTGTCTGTCCGGACCCGGTGAACCGGGGTTGGCTATCTCAATATATGAAACAGTATGACCACATTGTAAAACCGGCACCGACGTCCGCCCACTCGTCTCCCAACGTGTGGGATCGGCGGTGCGATAGGGTCTGGACATGCGCTTAGGTCGAATTGCGAGTCCTGACGGCGTGGCCTTCGTGTCCGTCGAGGGCGACGGAGACGACGCCGTCGTCAAGGAGATCGCCGAACATCCCTTCGGTACGCCGACGTTCACCGGCCGGTCGTGGAAGCTGGCGGATGTTCGGGTGTTGGCGCCGATCCTCGCCAGCAAGGTGATCTGCATCGGCAAGAACTACGCCGCACACGCGGCGGAGATGGGCGGCGAGGCGCCGGCCGACCCGGTGATCTTCCTCAAGCCCAACACCTCGATCATCGGCCCCGAGGTACCCATCGTGCGTCCGCCGTCGTCGCAACGGGTCGATTACGAGGGAGAACTCGCGGCCGTCATCGGACGCCCGTGCAAGGATGTGAAGGCCGCGCAGGCGAAGGACGTGATCCTCGGATACACGGTCGCCAACGACGTGACCGCCCGCGACCACCAGCAGGCCGACGGTCAGTGGACCCGCGGCAAGGGGTACGACACCTTCTGTCCGCTCGGCCCGTGGATCGACACCGCGCTCGATCCGTCGGACGTCGAACTCGTGACGGAACTCGACGGCGAGGTCAAGCAGCGGACCCGGACATCGCTGATGCTCCACGACGTCGGTGAGATCGTCGAGTGGATCTCGCGCGTGATGACCCTGCTGCCCGGCGACGTGATCCTCACGGGCACCCCGGAAGGGGTCGGGCCCATGGTCGCCGGTCAACGTATCTCGGTGACCGTCGACGGTATCGGTACGCTCTCCAACCCGGTGGTGGACAAGTGACAGCTCCCAGCACGGCCCGTGTCAACGGGATCGACATCTCCTACAGCCTCGCCGGGTCGGGCCCGCTCGTGGTCATGGTCATGGGAACCGGAAGTCCCGGCCGCGTCTGGAAGGCGCATCAGGAACCCGCGCTGGTGAAAGCCGGCTTCACCGTCGTGACGTTCGACAACCGCGGTGTCGCACCGTCGTCGGAGTGTGCCGAGGGTTTCACGCTCGACGACATGGTCGCCGACACCGCGGCCCTGATCGAACACCTCGGCCGCGGTCCGGCGATCGTGATCGGCACCTCGTTGGGTGCCCGGATCACCCAGGAACTGGCGCTGGCCCGCCCCGACGTGGTCAAGGCGGCGGTGATGGTTGCGACGTACGGCCGCAACACCCCACTGCAGGAAGCGATCTCGGCCGGTGAGCGGGCCCTCTACGACAACAAGATCAAGCTGCCACCGGAGTACGAGGCCGCCATCACCGCGCATCTCAACCTGTCGCCGCACACGCTCGACGACGACCGCACCGCGCGAGACTGGCTCGACATCATCGGGTTCTCCCCGCAGACGATCACCCCGGGCGTCCGCGCACAGCTCGAACTCCACAACAAGGAGTCCAACCGTCTCGCGGCGTACCGCGGCATCACCCGGCCCGCGCTGGTCGTCGGATTCGCCGACGACCGGACCCTGCCGGCGAAGCTGGCGCGCGAAGTCGCCGAGGCCATTCCGGGCGCGGAGTACGTCGAGATCGAGCGGGCCGGTCATTTCGGTTATCTCGAACAGCCGGCCGAGGTGAACCGGGTCCTGGTGGAGTTCTGCGAGCGCCACCGGGCCTGACGGCGGGCGTGCGGGGGCGGCGGTCGGCTTCGATACGCTGAGCCTCATGACCAGTAGTGAGGCCGTTCGCGTCCGATTCTGTCCATCCCCGACCGGCACTCCCCACGTGGGACTCGTGCGGACCGCGCTCTTCAATTTCGCGCAGGCCCGGCACGACGGTGGCACCTTCGTCTTCCGCATCGAGGACACCGACTCGTCGCGAGACAGCGAAGAATCCTACGAGGCCATCCTCGACGCCTTGCGCTGGCTCGGTCTCGACTGGGACGAGGGGCCGGAGGTGGGCGGTCCCTACGGTCCCTACCGGCAGTCCGAGCGGCGGGAACTCCATGCCGACGTCGTCGCCCGCCTTCTCGAGGCCGGCGAGGCCTACGAGGCGTTCTCGACCCCGGAAGAGGTGGAGGCCCGGCACCGCGCCGCCGGACGCGACCCCAAGCTCGGGTACGACAACTTCGATCGTGACCTGACGCCCGAGCAACGTGCGGCCTACCTCGCCGAAGGACGTAAACCCGTTGTCCGCCTGCGGATGCCGGACACCGACCTCACCTGGGACGACCTCGTGCGCGGCACGACGACGATCAAGGCGGGTACCGTTCCCGACTTCGCGCTGACCCGTGCGACCGGCGATCCGCTCTACACGCTGGTCAACCCGGTCGACGACGCGATGATGAAGATCACCCATGTGCTGCGCGGCGAGGATCTCCTGTCGTCGACTCCGCGGCAGCTCGCGCTGTACGACGCGCTGATCCGAATCGGCGTCGCCGACGCCGTGCCGGCCTTCGGGCACCTGCCCTTCGTGATGGGTGAGGGCAACAAGAAGCTCTCCAAGCGCGACCCCCAGTCGAACCTCTTCCACCATCGCGACCGCGGTTTCATCCCCGAGGGTCTGCTCAACTACCTCGCGCTGCTCGGCTGGGGTTACAAGAGTGATGTCGACGTCTTCAGCCTGGCCGAGATGATCGCGGCTTTCGATGTGCGACAGGTCAACTCGAACCCCGCACGGTTCGATCAGAAGAAGGCCGACGCCATCAACGCCGAGCACATCCGGATGCTCGAGGTCGCCGACTTCACGGCGCGGCTGCGGTCGTATCTCGTCGCGCAGGGCAAGCTCCCCGAGAGCGCCGACGACGAGACCTTCGCGGCTCTGGCCGAACTCGTGCAGACGCGTATCCAGGTCCTCGGCGACGCCTGGGACCTCATCTCCTTCGCCTACGTCTCCGACGACGAGTTCACGATCGACGAGAAGGCGGCGAGCAAGAACCTGGGCGCCGACGCGGTGCCGGTCCTGGACGCCACCATCGCCGCGGTCGAGTCGCTGGACTCCTTCACCACCGCCGCACTGCAGGACGCACTGAATGCTGCGCTGGTGGACGATCTGGGGCTCAAACCGCGCAAGGCGTTCGGTCCCGTACGCGTGGCGGTGACCGGCTCCCAGGTCAGTCCGCCGCTCTTCGAATCGATGGAGATCCTGGGTCGCGACAAGGCGCTCGCGCGGCTGGCCTCGGCACGGGAGATCGCAGCCAAATAGTGCCGCTGAGCTGCACGTTTGTGGACTTACGGTAACCCTTTGATACTCTCTTTCTCGGCAGTTTTCCGCAAGGAGAACCAAGCCAATGGGGTATGGTGTAATTGGCAACACAGCGGTTTCTGGTACCGCCATTCTAGGTTCGAGTCCTGGTACCCCAGCGGACAGAAAGAGATCGAGACCGTGCTAAGGTCTTGATCGCCGGAAGTTCCCATGGCCCCGTCGTCTAGCGGCCTAGGACGCCGCCCTCTCAAGGCGGTAGCGCGGGTTCGAATCCCGTCGGGGCTACGAGAAACACCCTTCCTCTGCGATGCAGGGGGAGGGTGTTTTTCATTGCGCGACAGACCATCTCGTCCGTGTTGCGATGATCACACCGAAACACGGACAAGGGTCGGAAGGTGTCGCGCCGGGACTGCGGTCAGAGGAATTCGGCGGTGGTGCCCGAGGCCGGCATCTCGGGGATGCCGAGCTTGCGGTGGTCCCAGGAACGGGTGCGGGACGGACGGATCCGGACGGCGACGCGCTTGTTCATCATCTGCTCGACGAATGGTCGCGACTCTTCGGTGTAGGGCGCTGTGTAGCGTTCCCAGACGCTGATGCCGACCTTCAGGCACGAGTCCGGGTCGTCGAGGATCTCGGCAGTGCCCTCGAAGGTGACGCCGCGCAGTGTGTCGTAGGTGTCACCGTCCTCGATCATCACCGAGCACCGGTTGTTGCGACGGATGTTGACCGCCTTCTGCGACTTGGATTTGGTCTCGAACCAGATCTCGCCGTCGATGATCCCGTACCACATCGCCACGAGGTGGATGCTCCCGTCCGCTCCGGTGGTGGCGAGGGTCGCGGTCCGGCTGCGCGCCACGAACTCCGCGATCTCGGCCTCGGACATGACGATCTGATTGCGTTGGTTGACTCCCATTCCCCGACGCTAGCCCACCGGCGGGTCCATCGGAACCGCTCCGGGTGCAACGGCTCTGGGTCAGGGACGTGCGGCCTGGAGGCGTTTGTGGATGGCGTCGGCGGCGGCGAGCAGATCGGCGGCCCAGCGTGCACCGGGTCGTCGGCCCATCCGGTCGATCGGCCCGGACACCGAGATCGCGGCGACCACGTCACCGTTGCCGTCGCGCACGGGAGCCGACACACTCGCGACTCCGGCGGCGCGTTCACCGGCACTCTGGGCCCACCCGCGCCGGCGGATCTCGTGCAGTGCGCGCTCGCTGAAGACGCTGTCCGGCACGAGCGCGCGCTGGGTGGCAGGGTCGGCCCAGGCGAGGAGGACTTTCGCCGCGGACCCTGCGCTCATGGGGAAGCGGGTGCCCACCGGCACGGTGTCACGCAGGCCGGTCGGTGGTTCCATCGCGGCGACGCAGACGCGTTCGGCACCTTCGCGGCGATAGACCTGAACCGATTCGCCGGTGATGTCGCGGAGCCGGGGGAGGACCATGAGAGCCGACTCGGTGACGGGATCGTGTGCCGAGGAGGCGAGTTCGCCGAGGACGGGGCCGGGCTGCCAGCGGCCGGTGACATCCCTGGTCAGAAAGCGGTGCGTCTCGAGTCCCACGGCGAGTCGATGTGCCGTCGCCCGGGGCAGACCGGTGCGCTCGCAGAGCTCGGAGAGATTGCACGGCGCCTCGGCGATCGCGTGCAGCACCGCCACGGACTTGTCGAGCACTCCGATTCCGCTGCTGACCGCGGATGCGGTATCCTTTCCCATAGGACGATACTAGCTGTCCAAATAGTGAGATGCACGTTCGAAACACAGCCAGAACGTCAACACCGCGTGCAGAGTCCGAAGAACCCGAGCAGATAACGAGTGAAGCCATGAGCAACAGCCCAGCCCAGCCGCTGACTCTCGCCGAGAAGGTGTGGCGCGACCATGTCGTCGTCCCCGGTGACGTCGATGCGTCCGGCAACACCAATCCCGACCTGATCTACATCGATCTCCACCTCGTCCACGAGGTCACCAGCCCCCAGGCCTTCGAGGGTCTGCGCCTCGCCGGTCGTCCGGTCCGCCGACCGGATCTGACCATCGCGACCGAGGACCACAACGTCCCGACGGTGGACATCGACAAGCCCATCGCCGATCCCGTGTCGCGGACCCAGGTCGACACGCTGCGCAGCAACTGCGAGGAATTCGGCGTCCGCCTTCATCCCATGGGTGACGCCGAGCAGGGCATCGTCCACGTGGTCGGGCCGCAGTTGGGCCTGACCCAACCCGGCATGACCGTCGTGTGCGGTGACAGCCACACCTCGACGCACGGTGCCTTCGGAGCGATCGCGATGGGTATCGGTACCAGTGAGGTCGAGCACGTCCTTGCGACGCAGACCCTCTCGCTGCGCCCGTTCAAGACGATGGCGATCAATGTCGACGGCGAGCTCCCGCCCGGTGTGACGAGCAAGGACCTGATCCTCGCGATCATCGCGAAGATCGGCACCGGCGGCGGGCAGGGTTACGTGCTGGAGTACCGCGGGGAGGCGATCCGCAAGCTCTCCATGGAAGCGCGGATGACGGTGTGCAACATGTCGATCGAGGCAGGCGCCCGGGCGGGGATGATCGCACCCGATGAGGTCACCTACGAGTTCCTCAAGGGCCGCCCGCATGCCCCGTCGGGTGCCGATTGGGATGCTGCCGTTGCCTATTGGGACAGTCTGCGCACCGATCCCGGTGCCACCTTCGACGCCGAGGTGCACATCGACGCCGCCTCGCTGACCCCGTTCGTCACGTGGGGGACCAATCCGGGACAGGGTGCACCGCTCGGCGCCGCGGTACCCGACCCGGCGGAGTACGGCGACGAGGTCAAGGCTAGTGCCGCGGCCAAGGCGCTGGAGTACATGGGCCTCGAGCCCGGAACGCCGCTGCGCGACATCAAGGTCGACACGGTCTTCGTCGGCTCCTGCACCAACGGGCGGATCGAGGACCTGCGCGAGGTCGCCGGCATCCTCAAGGGGCGCAGGGTCGCGGACGGGATGCGGATGCTCATCGTGCCCGGTTCGATGCGGGTGCGTGCACAGGCCGAGGACGAAGGACTCGGCGAGATCTTCCTCGCGGCCGGCGCCGAATGGCGGCAGGCCGGGTGCTCGATGTGCCTCGGCATGAACCCCGACCAGCTCGCCCCGGGCGAGCGGTGTGCGTCGACCTCCAACCGCAATTTCGAAGGGCGCCAGGGCAAGGGTGGCCGAACGCACCTCGTGTCTCCAGGAGTGGCAGCGGCCACCGCGCTGCGCGGCACCTTGTCCGCGCCCGCCGACCTGGACTCGCAGCCGGCGCCCGCCGATCTCGGTTGAGTCACGGTCCGACCCATATCCCAGCCACATCATTCGAACAGGGGCTTTTCTCATGGAACCGTTCACCGAACACACCGGTATCGGTGTCCCGCTGCGTCGCAGCAACGTCGACACCGACCAGATCATCCCGGCCGTCTATCTGAAGCGGGTGACGCGCACCGGCTTTGAGGACGGTCTGTTCGCCGGTTGGCGGACCGATCCCGACTTCATCCTCAACAACGAGCCCTGGAGCCGCGGGTCGGTCCTGGTCGCCGGTCCCGACTTCGGCACCGGGTCGTCGCGTGAACACGCGGTCTGGGCGCTGTCCGATTTCGGCTTCCGCGTGGTGATCTCGTCGCGTTTCGCCGACATCTTCCGCGGCAACTCGGGCAAGGCGGGTCTGGTGGCCGCGCAGGTCGAGCAGCCCGACGTCGACCTGCTGTGGAAGCGCCTCGAGGAGAATCCTGGCCTCGAAGTGACGGTGAGCCTTGTCGATAAGACGGTCACCGCCGGAGACCTCGTGGTGCCGTTGGCAATTGATGGCTACACGCGGTGGCGTCTGATGGAGGGTCTCGATGACATCGGACTCACGTTGCGCCAGGTAGAGGCGATTTCCGAGTACGAGTCGGCGCGTCCGGCATTCAAGCCGCGCACCCTCGCGGACTGATTCCGCACCGCCGCGGCGGGGACATCTCGCCGCGGCGGCACCGTCGTGAGCTGCCATGCCATTTCGCAACACGGCGTCCTAATTGGCGTGGAAGATGGACGTTTTCACATCCGACGTTTACCGTGTGTTGGTAGCTGGCCGAAACTCGGTCAGATCAGCTTGCGGAGGTACTCATGAACAAGGCGGAGCTCATTGATGAGCTGACCAAGAAGCTCGACGCGGATCGCAAGACTGCGACTGAAGCCGTCGAGCTCGTCGTCGACACGATCGTGCGCGCAGTCAACAAGGGCGAGAGCGTGACGATCACCGGCTTCGGCGTATTCGAGAAGCGGAAGCGCGCACCGCGCGTCGCCCGTAACCCGCGCACCGGCGAGACCGTCAAGGTCCGCGCGACCTCGGTGCCGGCGTTCCGTCCGGGCGCTCAGTTCAAAGCTGTTGTGGCGGGCAAGCAGAAGCTGTCCGCGACCGGTCCGGCTGTGAAGCGCGGAAGCGGGGCCACCACCACGGCAGCCAAGAAGGCTGCGCCGGCGAAGAAGACGGCCGCCAAAAAGACGACCGCCGCCGCCAAGAAGACCACGGCGGCCAAGAAGGCTCCGGCGAAGACCACGGCGGCCAAGAAGACCACCGCGGCGAAGAAGGCTCCGGCGAAGACCACGGCGGCCAAGAAGACCACCACTGCGGCGAAGAAGGCTCCGGCCAAGAAGGCGGCGCCGGCGAAGAAGGCCACCGCGGCGAAGAAGGCTCCGGCCAAGAAGGCTGCCGCGAAGAAGACCGCGGCGAAGAAGACCACCCGTCGCTGACCTGCGGGACAACCGCGGTCGACGACCACAATTCAGCCCCCGGCGTACTTCCCCCGCCGGGGGCTGAATCGTGTTCGGGGTCAACCGGCGGAGGGGCGCGGGACTCAGGCTGTCGGGAGCGGCCCGGCGATGTGATCGGCCGCCACCAGCCGGCCGTCGAACAGGGACAGAACCCACACACTGCCCTTGCGGTTGGAGGCCTTGGGAAGCGGGATCGAGTCGCGCTCGGACCACCAGTCCATGAGGGGCGGGATCACCTTGCCCTGACTGCAGACCGCCAGGGTCGACGTCGTGTCGGCGGCGAGTTCGAGGATCCGGCGTTGCGCCGCTGCCGGATTGGTCCGATACGTCTCCTCCGACAGATCCGGCTCGCTGTGCAACTCGACCCCCAGCCGGTCGCGTAGCGGTTCCAGGGTCTGCTCACAGCGGACGCGATCGGCCGAGTGCACCCGGCTCGCCCCGAACGCGATCAGCAGTGGGGCGAGGGCGGCGGCTTGCGCCCGGCCGAGTTTGTCGAGGGGCCGCAACCGGTCGTCGCCCTTGTAGGTCGAGCGCCGACCGGCCTTGGCGTGCCGTACCAACAGGAACGTGTGCAGGTCCGCGGGTAGCCGCACGAACTCCTCGAGGATCGTGCGATCGAGCGGATAGCTCAACATCTCCCGGGCCTCGTCGACGGAGAGCCACCGCAGCTCGTCGACCTCGTGCCCGGCGACGAACTCTCCGTCGGACGCTCGCGCCGACCAGTAGCGCACATGCTTGCGGGTACTGCCGAGGTCGTAGTGGACGTCGTCCAGGTGCCGGCCGAGAACGACGTGTTGGCCCGTCTCCTCGGCGATCTCGCGCACCGCCGTGTCGATGAGGGTCTCGCCCGGCTCGGCCTTTCCCTTGGGCAGCGTCCAGTCGTCGTACTCGGGGCGGTGGACGACCGCGATCTCGACATCGTCGATCTCGGCGGCATCGTTCCCGGTCGGACCGGGGACAACCGGTCGCCAGACCACACCGCCGGCGGCCCACACCTCATTAGTCTTCTTCGCCATGTCGATGGTGATCGTAGAGGTCGAAGGTTACGCGTCGGTGCCGGTCACGAACTGGTCTCCGGCCGACGACGATTGCGCCGCATCATCTGTCGCTGATGGTCGCGCACCTCTTCGCCCTCGGCGGGTGAGGCCACCCAGCTCCCGTCGGACTGCAGGACCCAGCAGCGGGTCCGCGGATCGAGGGCGGAGGCGAAGATGTCACCGAGTTCACCGGCCAGACGCTCGTCACGGACGTTCACCATGACCTCCACGCGCCGATCGAGATTGCGGTGCATCATGTCCGCGCTGCCGAACCAGTACTCGTTCTGCGCACCGAAATACAGGATTCGGGAGTGCTCGAGGAACTGCCCCAGGATCGACCGCACGTGGATGTTGTCGCTGTAACCCTCGACCCCGGGCCGCAGCGCGCTGATGCCACGGACGACGACGTCGACGGGTACCCCGCTCTGCGAGGCCCGGTACAGCGCATCGATCACCTGCTCATCGACCAGTGCATTCGCCTTGAGCTGGATTCTCGCGCGCGTGTCGCCGTCGCGGAACAGCTCGATCTCGCGATGGATCCGTTTGATGATGCCCGCCCGGATGCCGTGCGGCGCAACGAGGATGTTGCGGTACTCCTGCTTGCGGGAGTAGCCCGTCAAGGTGTTGAACAGGTCGGTCAGGTCGGCGCCGATGTCGGGGGCCGCGGTCAGCAGGCCCACGTCCTCGTAGAGCCGCGCGGTCTTCGGGTTGTAGTTGCCGGTCCCGATGTGGCAGTACCGCTTGATCGTCGAGCCCTCGCGACGCACCACCAGGCAGGTCTTGCAGTGGGTCTTCAAACCGACGAGGCCGTAGACGACGTGGACGCCGGCCTGTTCCAGTTTGCGGGCCCACTTGATGTTCGCCTGCTCGTCGAAGCGGGCCTTGATCTCCACCAGCGCGACGACCTGCTTCCCGGCCTCGGCGGCGTCGATGAGCGCGTTGACGATCGGGGAGTCGCCGGAGGTGCGGTACAGCGTCTGCTTGATGGCCAGGACCTGCGGGTCGGCCGCGGCCTGCTCGATGAACCGCTGCACGCTCGTCGAGAACGAGTCGTACGGATGGTGGACGAGTACGTCACCGTCGCGAAGAGTAGAGAACACGCTCTTGGGTGTCTCTCGCTCGCCGAACGCGGGGTGGGTGGCGGGGACGAACGGACGGTCCTTGAGATGCGGGCGGTCGAGCGCGTAGATCTCGAAAAGTGATGACAGATCGAGGAGTCCGGGCACCTGGATGACGTCGGCGGGGTCCACCTCGAGCTCGCGCAGCAACAACTCGAGCATGTGCTCGCTCATGTCGTCGGCGACCTCGAGCCGCACCGGCGAGCCGAACCGGCGGCGCGCGAGTTCTCGCTCGAGCGCCTGGAGGAGGTCCTCGTCGCGGTCCTCTTCGACCTCGAAGTCGGCGTTGCGGGTGATCCGGAAGACGTGGTGCTCAACGATTTCCATACCCGGGAACAACGTCCCGAGGTTGGCCGCGATCAGACTCTCCAACGGTAGGAACACCGCGCTCCTGGCGGCCTTGTCGTCGTCGGGCGCCCGAGCGGGCGACAGCCGGTCGACGCGGATGAAGCGGTTCACGTTGTCCGGTACCTTGACCCGCGCGAAGTGCTCGCCGCTCTCGTTGACGTCGCGGACCGTGACCGCGAGGTTCAGCGACAACCCGCTGATGTACGGGAACGGATGAGCGGGGTCGACCGCCAGGGGCGTCAGGACCGGAAATACCTCGTCCTGGAAATAATCGGTCATCCGCGCCTGCTGCTCGGCGGTGAGCTGCGACCAGGACACCACGTAGATGTCGTTGTCGGCCAACGCCGGTCGGACCGAATCGAGGAAGACGCGCGCGTGCCGGTCGGCGACGGTCTGCGCGCGTCCGGCGATGCGCATGAGTTGTTCTCGCGGCGACAGGCCGTCGGCGGACCGGACCGACAGGCCGGTCTCGTCGCGCCGCTTGAGTCCGGCCACCCGCACCATGAAGAACTCGTCGAGGTTCGAGGCGAAGATGGCGAGGAACTTCGCACGATCGAGGAGCGGCAGGGAGGTGTCCTCGGCGAGTGCGAGCACCCGGGAGTTGAAGTCCAGCCAGCTCAATTCCCGGTTGAGGTAACGGTCCTCGGGCAGGTCGGCGGATTCGTCGGGCACCAGGGTGGCGGCCGGCGGGGCATGCGGGATCGGTGTCGTGGTGACCGTGGCGGTCTGCGATACGTCATCGTCGGCGGGGCTCACCCCCCAATGATGACCCATCGCCGTCCCCGGCGTACACGCCCGCCGGTCGGACGCTTGTCGATTGCGGGTCGGGGTCAGAGATGACGCAGCGCAGCGACGGTGTGCGGTCCGAGGCCGAGCTCGCGGGCGACGCCCAGGTCCGCCGCGGTGTCGACGTCGGTGCGCAGGTCGGCCCACTCCCGGCCGGCCGGGTCGAGTTCGACGGCGCCGGCGGCCCGGTGGGCGGCCGCCGAACCGGGACCGAAACGGGGAGCGGGGACGCCGGTACCGGTGCCGTGCAGCAGCACCGTCCCGGAGCCGTCCCGGTCGGTGACGAAGCTCGAGCGGTGTTCACCGGCGGCGCGCAACACGGCGGCGACGGACGTGCTCGTCGCCGCCGGCAGATCGGCCTGCACGTACATCAGGCCCGTCGACTCGGGCCACGCCTCGCGCGCCCAGCGCGCACCCTCGACGAACGCGGAGTTGAGACCGGCGTCCGCGGGTGCCCGGTGCGGCGACTCGCTCAGGCCGCGCATGCCCGAGCGCCGCGCCGCGGCGAGCACCTCGTCGTCGGGGCTGACGACGACGAGCCGAGAGATCCCGGCGCCGCGCAAGGCGTCGACGGTGTCGAGGAACATCGCCAGGACGAGGGAACCCCGGGCGACGGGGTCGTCACCCTCGAATGCGGTGGACAGCGTCGCCGCCAGTCGTGACTTCGCGCGGTGCAGATTCTTGACCGCCAGCACGGCCGCGACCGACGTCGCGACGGGCTCGTTGCCCCCCGCGTCGACGACCGTCGAGTCGGCGCCCGCGCCGACGGTGCTGTGTTCCATGCCGACCATCATGATGCACCGACCCCTGGTCGGTGACATTCCGGGTCGGCCATACCCGGCAGGCACTAGGGTGAGCAGGGTCGGCCGTCCGGCCGGCGCCGGCGGTGGGAATACGGAATTGGGCTTGCCCGGTGGGAGGTTGCGGTGCGCGCAGCGGTGATGGGTGCGGGTTCCTGGGGAACCTCGGTGGCGAAGGTGCTGGTCGATGCCGGTACCGACACCGTGATCTGGGCGCGGCGACCCGAACTCGCCGAGGCGATCAACACCGAGCACGTCAACGCCGACTATCTACCCGGCATCGCGCTGCCCGCCGCGCTCACCGCGACGAGTTCGGCGGTCGATGCCCTGCTCGGCGCCGACGTCGTCGTCTGCGGTGTCCCGTCGCAGTCGTTGCGCCCCAACCTGACGCAGTGGACGCCCTACATCGGGTCGGATGCGTCGTTGGTGTCGCTCGCCAAGGGCATCGAATCCAACACCCTGCTGCGGATGAGTGAGGTCATCGCCGAGGTGACCGGTGTCGCCGACGACCGGATCGCGGTGCTGACCGGGCCGAACCTGGCACGCGAGATCGCGGAGGGTCAACCGGCGGCGACCGTGATCGCCTGTGCCGACGAGGCGCGGGCGGTGACGCTGCAGAGCGCGTTCAGTACGCGATACTTCCGGCCGTACACCAACACCGACGTCGTCGGATGTGAGATCGGCGGCTCTGCGAAGAACGTCATCGCGCTGGCCTGCGGGATGGCCAGCGGCATCGGGTTCGGTCAGAACACCCTGGCGACGATCATCACTCGTGGGCTCGCCGAGACGATCCGGTTGGGCGTCGCGGTGGGCGCGCAGATCGAGACGCTGGCGGGTCTCGCCGGGATCGGGGATCTCGTCGCGACGTGTTCGTCGCCGTTGTCGCGCAACCGCACGTTCGGCGCGCGGCTGGGGGAGGGTGCCACCATGGCGCAGGCTCAGGAGGCCACCAACGGGCAGGTCGCCGAGGGCGTCAAGTCGTGCTCGTCGGTGCGTGCGCTGGCCGAGCGACACCAGGTGCCGATGCCGCTCACCGACGCGGTCCACCAGGTCTGTCACGACGGCATGTCGGTGGCCGACGCGGTCAATTCGCTGTTGGGCCGCAGCACCAAGCCGGAGATCTACCGGGACTGAGCGCCCGCCGCCGATCAGCCGAAGTCGAGCGGTCCCCGTTCGAGGGTGCGGTCGATCAGTCCCGAGATGTCGGTGATGGGTCCGTTGCCGGCGTTCGTCGGAATCCACATCGCGACATAGGGCCGGTGGTCGACGCACACATAGGCCTGGCCCGAGCCGTCGACCGTGTCCGTGATGAACCACTGGACCCCGGCCTGGCCGGCGGCGTGGATCTCCTGGAGACTGCTGGTGGGAGACAGCTCGGCAGGTCGGGTCACCCCGCACCGAAGTGTCATGTCGTCGCCCGGGCCGGTCGACGGCCACGTCGCGCGGTCGCCGGAGACCTCTTTGGTGCCGAAACCCTCGAAGGTGTCCGGTGCTTCGGTGAGCAAGCGGGTGCACTCCGCGGCGACCGGGCCGACGGAGTCGTAGGACTCGATCGGGGTCACCGGATCGGGGCGCATCGCGGCGAACACGATGAAGCCGGCGAGCACCATCACCGGAATGGCTACCAGGGTCGCGACGAGTGCGGGGCTGAGACGTCCGCCGCCGCCATACCGCGCGGAGTCCTCGGCGGATTCGCCGTCGACGGGATCCTGCTGGGTGTCATCCGAACCTGCTGACGTCACCCCACAACAGTAGGAGTCGGTCTGCCGAACCCGCGCACGGGGACCCGTCACGATCACCCGTCGTGGGCGGCCGGCCGACGCCCCTCAGCGCGTCGTGGGGACCACCGGGCAGGTCAGGGTGCGGGTGATCCCGTCCACCTTCTGGATCTGCGGAACCACGTTCTCGGTCAGGTGGGTGGCATCGGACGCGTCGACCCGGACGATCACGTCGTACGGCCCACTGACCTCTTCCGACGAGGCGACCCCGGCGATCTCGGCGATGGTCGCAGCTGCGAGGGCGGCCCTGCCGACCTCGGTCTGGATCAGTATGTATGCCTGAACCACGGACATCCTCTCCGTCTGTGTCGTACCCGGGCCACATCGTATGGGGCACATCGTCGACACGGGCTGTCGTACCGGCGGCTCGGCGCATGCGCGGTCGTCGGGCAGTGCACGACTGCCGCGGGCGGCCGGACTGTTGCGGATCGCTCTCGCCCCGCGGCCCCATACACTGTGGCACACATTGTCACCGACAACCCCGTGCGCGCGCGACCGGAAGAGGAAAGGCCCCGACGAGTGACCTTCGACGAGACAGGTCGGCAGGACCGCGCGATCGACCGGACCGACACGGTCGGGGCCATCGGTGAGCGTGCCGTGATCGCCGCGTTGACCGCGTCCGCGACCTCCGGTGAGCCCGCCGACGACATCGTGATCGGATCCGGTGACGACGCAGCCGTTCTCGACATCGGGGGATCGGCGGTGATCAGCACCGACACCGTCGTCGAGGGGCGCCACTTCCGATTCGACTGGTCGACGCCGGAGCAGGTCGGCGCCCGCGCGGTGGTGCAGAGTGCCGCCGACGTCGCCGCGATGGGCGGCCGCACAACGGGTCTCGTCGTGTCCATCGCGTGTCCGTCGGACACGCCGGTCGGCGTCGTCCTCGACCTCAACGACGGCGTGGTCCGCGCGGCACACGGACAGGGGGCCCGGGTGCTGGGCGGCGACCTCGTCGCGGCCGGTCAGGTGGTGGTGAGTGTCACCGCGGTCGGCGCGCTCGAGGGTCGGCCCCCCGTCTCGCTGGGCGGTGCCCGGCCTGGTGACGTCCTCGCGGTGAGCGGTCCGCTGGGGGCCAGCGCCGCGGGACTCGCGGTGCTGTCCGATCCGCGTCCGGTGGTCAGCGATTGGTCGGAACTGGTTGCACTGCACCGAGTTCCGAACCCCGACCTCACCCAGGGGCCGGTCGCCGCGGCGGCAGGTGCGCACGCCATGACCGACATCTCCGACGGTCTGGTCGAGGAACTGCTCACGATGTCGAGGGCTGCGCAGGTCGCCATGACCGTGCATGGCGACGCCGTACCGCGGCGCCCGGATCTGGCTGCCGCGGCAAGCGAACTCGGGGCGGACGTCGACCGCTGGGTACTGGCCGGCGGCGAGGACCATCACCTGCTCGCGGCGTTCGGCGGGCCCGCGGTGGTGCCGCCAGGGTGGACCGTCATCGGCTCGGTGGGGGAGAAGTCCTCGTCGGCGCCCGAGGTCTGGGTCGACGACCGCCGGGTCGGTGGGCCCGACGGTCTCGAACTGCACGGGTGGCAGTCCTTCGCCGACCCGACTGGTGACTGAGGTCCCCGGGGCGCACCATTAGAGTCGCCTCATGGCGATCTACGCACTCGACGACCGAGAACCGGTCCTGGGACAGGACACCTACGTGCACCCGGACGCGGTGGTGATCGGCGCGGTCACCCTGGGCGACGGTGTCTCGGTGTGGCCGGGCGCGGTACTCCGCGGCGACTACGGGACCATCACCGTCGGCGCCCGCAGCAACATCCAGGACGGCACCGTCATCCACTGCACGGTTCTCGACCCGACCGTGATCGGCGAACGGTGCGTCGTCGGACACAACGCGCACATCGAGGGCGCGACGATCGGAAACGACTGCCTCATCGCCTCGGGATCGGTGGTCCTGAACGGGTCCACGGTCGGCGACGGCGCGATCGTCGGAGCCGGCGCGGTGGTCCCGTTCAAGTTCGACGTTCCCTCGCGACGGATGGCGCTCGGTGTACCGGCCCGGCTCCGCGACGGCTACGAGGTACCGGAGGGGCACACCGAACTCAACTGCGAGATGTACTTCCAGAACGCGCAGCACTATCGCACCGCCCTGAAACGACTGGACTGACGACCGCCCACGACGGAGGCAATCGAGTGACCGCACCACCCAAACCCCTTGCCGAACTGATCGACCCGGGCTGGGCGCAGGCGCTCGCCCCGGTCGAGCCGCTCATCACCGAGATGGGCCGGTTCCTGCGCACCGAGATCGCCGAGGGACGGCGCTATCTGCCTGCGGGACAACATGTCCTGCGGGCATTCACGCGCCCCCTCGACGACGTGCGCGTGCTGATCGTCGGGCAGGATCCATACCCGACGCCCGGACACGCCGTCGGACTGAGCTTCTCGGTGGCGCCCGACGTGCGCCCGATCCCGCGTTCCCTGACGAACATCTACACCGAGTACTGCGCCGATCTCGGCTACCCCATGCCGACCACCGGGGATCTCACGCCCTGGGCGGACAACGGTGTGCTGCTGTTGAACCGCGTGCTCACGGTGGCCCCCGGCGAGCCGGCCTCTCACCGGGGGAAGGGCTGGGAAGAGGTGACCGAGTGCGCGATCAAGGCGCTTGCCGCCCGCGACGAGCCGCTCGTCGCGATCCTGTGGGGCCGGGACGCCGCGGGACTGGAGAAGTGGCTGCCCGACGTCCCGACCATCGTGTCGGCGCATCCGTCACCGTTGTCGGCCTCGCGCGGGTTCTTCGGGTCCCGACCCTTCAGCCGGGCCAACGAGGAACTGTTGGACCTCGGCGCCGAACCGGTGGAGTGGCGTCTGCCGTGACCCTTCGAGGCTCGTCGACCTCGACGCGCTCCTTCGTCGCTTGCTCGGCCCGGCGGCTGGCGCTCCTCGCACCTCAGTACCTGCGGCCTGGCGGCCGTCGAGGACTACGAAAGAACACTCTTGAGCGTCCACATCTCTGCTCCCTGAGGTGCGAGCGAAGCGAGCCACGAAGGGCTCCGCAACCTGTCTCACCAGGCCCTTCGTGGCTCGTCGCTGGCGCTCCTCGCACCTCAGGGAGCAATGGTTATGTAGTTCTTTCGGATCAGGGGGCGGTGGTGGCACGGCCCCGGGTGAAGTCCGGCGCGCGCTTGCCGACGAAGGCGTCAACTCCCTCGATGCCCTCGGGCAGTCCGGACCGTTCGGAGATGGAGCGGGCTTCGAGGGCGAGGTGCTCGACCAACGTGGTGTCGGCGGAGACGGCCAACAGATGCTTGGTCATCGCGTCGGCGTCACGGGGACCCGACGCGATGGCCTCGGCGGCCGTGCGCGCGGCGGACTCGACCTCGTCGTCGGCGACGATCTCCGACAGCAGCCCCCACTGCTGGGCCTCGTCGGCGCTGATGACGCGGTCGGTCAGGATGATCTGGCGTGCCCGGGCAGCGCCGACGGCGCGGGGGAGGGTCCAGGTGAGACCCCCGTCGGGAGTGAGACCGATACCGCGGTAGGCGGGCCGCAGCCGGGTCGACGGACCACCGACGGCGACGTCGGCGTGCAACACCAGCGACATGCCCGCGCCGGCGGCCCAGCCCTTCGCGGCGACGACGACGGGGCGGTTCGCCTCGTACAGGGCGCCGACGAGCTGATGGAAGTTGTCGGCGATCTCGCGCAGATAGGTCGGGCGGTCGTCCGCACAGGCGAAGGCGCGGACGTTGCCGCCGGCGCAGAAGTTCTTGCCCAGCCCGACGAGCAGGACCGCCCCCACGTCACGCTGTCCACGCGCGACCTCGCGCAGTGCCTGGGTTCCCGCGGCGAGGGCGGCGTCGTCGAGCGAGTTGCCCGCGCCCGCCGTCGAGACCGCGAGGGTGAGGACGCCGTTGCGCTCGTGCACCAGAGCGTCGGTGTCGTCTACGGCAGCGGGGGCGGTGGGGTTCGATGAGGCCATGCGCGAAACCCTATCGCGCACACACCAAAGACCCGATGCCGGGGAGCTTGCGCTCATGGCATCGGGTCTCGTGCTCTCGAACTCCCACCCGCGGACGGGCGAGGAGGTCAGACAGCTGCGGTCTTGCCGGCCTTCAGGCAGGAGGTGCAGACGTTCTTGCGCTTGCGGTTGCCGGGGGCGACCTCCACGCGAACGGACTGGATGTTCGGGTTCCAGCGGCGGTTGGTACGGCGGTGCGAGTGAGACACCGACTTGCCGAAGCCCGGGCCCTTGCCGCAAATATCGCAGACGGCAGCCATCGTCGAACTCCCTTGGTAGATGATCATGGTCTGGTGTTCAGCCGCTCGGATCGATCGGCACCACCGGTGGGTGTGCGCGCTCGAGGCGAAAGGCAACCCTGCAAGGATAACCAGGTCGTGGTGGCGTGACCAAATCCGAGCCGATCCGCCACCCGGTCCCGCTCGGGCGCGCCGCACGGTCGGACACCCCGAGTAACCTTGCCCACAACCTCACCAGCCGGTCACGTTGCGCGCGAGAGCACAGTACGTCGCGCGCCGCGTCTGCGAGAAAGAGCCACCGTGTGATCGCCCGCACCGTCAACCCGCAGTTGCTGCGCGATTGGGCCCGAGTCTCGGTCGAACAGCTCGAGTCGCTGCGCGGCGAGATCAACGACCTCAACGTGTTCCCGATCCCCGATTCGGACACCGGGAGCAACATGCTCTTCACGATGCGGGCCGCGGCCGAGGCGGTCGAGAAGACGCCGCCCGACGCGTCGCTGCCCGAGGTCGCCCGCGCGATGGCCGACGGCGCGGTGGCGCAGGCGCGGGGCAACTCGGGGATCATCCTCTCGCAGGTGCTGGTCGGACTCGCGGACGGTGCGGAGATCCTGGGCGACACCGACGCCCTGACCTTCGCCGAGTTCTCGACGCTGGGTCTGCGTCTCGGTTCGCTCGCGGCGACCCGTGCGGTGAGCGAACCGCGCGAGGGTACGGTCCTCACGCTGGTGCGGGTCGCCGCCGAATCGGCCGCGGCGCACGAGCACGAGTCCCCGGCCGACCAGGTGCGCGCCGTCGCCGACGACTGTGCCGAAGCGCTCGAACGCACCCCGGAACAGCTGTCGGTGCTCGCGAACGCGGGCGTGGTGGACGCGGGCGGGCGTGGCTTCCTCGCGATCGTGGACGCCATGGTCAAGGTCATCACCGGCGTCTCGCACCGCCGCCGGCGTTACCGGGGCATCCTCACCGACAGCACCACGCTCGGTCACGGACCGGACGACAGCTGCCTCGACGGGAGCGACCAGGACTTCGAGGTCATGTACCTCCTCGACGGCGCGGCCGGCGAGCAGATCGCCGAACTGCGCGAACGTCTGGACGAACTCGGCGACGCGGTGGTGATCGTCGGCGACAGTTCCAGCGGTGAGGGCGAACGCTTCTCGGTACACGTCCACACCTGCCACCCGGGTGCGGCGGTCGAGGCCGGCGCGGGCCTCGGGCAGCTCTCGGATGTCCGGATCACTTGCTTCGCTCTCGATGCCATTCGGGCACAGGCGGATTCGGCTGAGCCGCCGCCCCGGCACAAACGGGCGGTGGTGGTCGTCGTGTCCGGTGACGGCGCGGCCGAACTGTTCGGCGAGGCCGGTGCGGTCGTGCTGCGCGCCGACGACGGACTCTCCGCCCACGAGCTGGGCCGCGCGATCCGCGACACCGACAGCGCGCACGTCGTCGTCATGGCCAACGGCGCATTGACATCGCAGGATCTCGTCACGGTCGCCACCGAGGTGCGGTCCACCCAGCGCTCGGTCCTGATGCTGCCGACGTCGTCGATGACCCAGTGCCTCGCCGCTCTCGCCGTGCACGATCCGAGCGAGGTCCCCGACGTCGACGCCTACGCGATGGCCGAGGCCGCCGCCGGGGCACGCTGGGGATCGCTGCAGTCGGCGACCACGAGGATGATGACGCTGGCGGGGATGAGCGAGGTCGGTGACGTGCTGGGGCTGATCGGCGACGACGTGCTCGTCGTGGCGCCGGATCAGACGTCGGCGTGCACCGCCCTCGTCGACCTCATGCTCTCCACCGGAGGCGAGCTCGTCACGGTGCTCGCCGGGGTCGAGGTCGACGAGGCCGCCCTCGAGGCCGTCGCGGAGCAGATGCGGCGCAGCTACCCCGGCATCGAATTGGCGGTGTACCGCACCGGACAGCGCACCGATCTCGTCCAGGTGGGTGTGGAGTGACCGAACTGGCACTGTCGGATTCGCTGTCCGACGTCCTGGGGACCAAGCCCGCCGAACAGCTCGCCACCGTCGGCGTGCACACGGTCGGGGAGCTGTTGCGGTACACGCCCCGCCGGTACATCCGACGCGGCCACGTGGTCGACCAGGAGCGGCCCGAACCGGGTGAGTGGCTGACGATCGTCGGACGGATCACCAAGTCCGATCTCATCAAGATGAGGAGCCGCAAAGGGTCGTTCCTCAAGGTGAAGGTCACCGACGACAACGACGTCTACGAGGCCAGCTTCTTCAACGCCCACCGCCTCAAGGGGCTGTTCCGACCCGGTGCACGGGTGATGATGGCCGGCGCGGTCAAGTACTTCCGCGACCAGATCCAGTTGTCGCATCCGGAATGGATGATCCTTCCGGACGGCGATCCGGAGATCGAGGACGTCGTCGGTTCCAAGATGCTGACCGAGATGTACGCGATCGAGGAGCAGATCACCGGAGAGCGCGGCGATCACCCCCTGGTCACCATGTTCGACCGCGACATCCTGCCGATGTATCCGGCCAACAAGAACATTCAGACCTGGGACATCCTCGGCGCGGTCCGTCGGGTCCTGAGTGAGAGCGCGCCGATTCCCGACGCACTCACCGAAGCCGAACGCCGCGCGCGGGGTCTCGTCAGCACCGACGAGGCGATCCGCAGGATCCACCTGCCCGATGCCGAGGACGACGTGAAGGTCGCCGCCCACCGGCTGAAATTCGATGAGGCGCTGGCCATCCAGACCGTGCTGGCGCAGCGCCGGCTGGCGGGGCGGAGCGAGTCGGCGCCACCGTGTCCACGCGTGCACGGCGGTCTCGAGGACAAGTTGCGTGACCGACTCCCGTTCACCCTGACCGACGGTCAGGTCGAGGTGGGGGAGGAGCTCGCCGAGGATCTGGCCCGCGCGCAGCCGATGTCGCGGCTGTTACAGGGCGAGGTCGGGTCCGGGAAGACGCTCGTGTCGTTGCTGGCAATGCTGCGGGTCGTCGACAACGGGTACCAATGTGCCATCCTGGCCCCGACGGAAGTGCTTGCCGCACAGCACTACCGGACGATGAAGACGATGCTTGGCGACCTCGCCGAGGCGGGCGAACTGACCGCGGCCGACGGCGCGACGCGCCTCGCGCTGCTGACGGGTTCGATGAAGACCAAGGGCCGGCGCGAGACGCTCCTCGACGTGGTGACGGGCCAGGCCGGGATCGTGATCGGGACCCACGCGCTCCTCGAGGACAAGGTCGAGTTCTTCGACCTCGGACTCGTCGTGATCGACGAACAGCACCGCTTCGGCGTGGAGCAGCGAGATGTGTTGCGCGGCAAGGGCCGCAACGGACGGATACCGCATTTCCTCGTGATGACCGCGACGCCGATCCCGCGGACCGTCGCCATGACCGCCTTCGGTGACCTCGAGACCTCGGTCCTCCGGGAGCTGCCGCGCGGCCGGCAGCCGATCACCACCTCGGTGGTGCCCACCGGGAAATCCTCATGGGTCGACCGGGTGTGGTCGAGGGCCAACGAGGAAATCGACGCCGGCCGTCAGGTCTACGTCGTGTGTTCCCGCATCGGCGACGGGCCCGAACCCGAGCCCGACGACAACGAGGAGAAGGGCCCGCGGACGACCTCGGTCCTCGAGCAGTACGAGGCCCTCGTCGCCGGCCCGTTCGCGCACCGACGCGTGGAGCTCCTGCACGGCCGCCTACCCGCCGACGAGAAGAACGCCGTCATGGATGCCTTCGGTCGGGGCGAGGTGGACGTGCTGGTGTCCACCACCGTCATCGAGGTGGGTGTCGACGTGCCCAATGCGACCACGATGGTCATCGTCGACGCCGATCGGTTCGGCGTGAGCCAGCTGCATCAGTTGCGCGGTCGTGTGGGACGCGGGCGGCATGCGGGTCTGTGCCTGCTGATGACGAATGCCCGGGACGGCTCGCCGTCGATGGACCGCCTCCGCGCCGTGGCCGGTTCGAACGACGGATTCGAGCTCGCGCGAGTCGATCTCGAGCAACGCCGGGAGGGTGATCTGCTCGGGTCCCTACAGTCGGGCGTCAACACGTCGTTGCGGTTCCTGTCCCTGCTCGAGGACGTCGAGGTCATCGAGGACGCCCGCGAACTCGCGGAAGACGTGGTGAGCGAGGACATCACGCTGCTCGAACACCGGCCGCTCGCCGACCTCGTCGACGGAATCCTCGTACCACACAAGATCGCGTACCTCGACAAGTCCTGACCGGCTCGGCCCGAGGCCAGTTGTCGCGTGTCGGTGCGCCTGGCGCCACGTTCTGCGACACCGGTACCGGGCCGATCGACACACGGAACCAGAAGGTCGCCGCGTGCGTCTGAGAATGCATGGTGATGCGTTCGCCGACGCTGCGACGACTCCGCATGCGGATCCGATGGATGCGCTGGACGCCGCGGGACTCGCCGTCCTGGTCGCCACGTCAGTGGGCGGTGCTCGTCGCCGCCGTCGTCACGGCGGTGGTGGTCGCCGTCGGGGTCGACGCCTTCTCGGCCGACCCTGACATCGACCCAACAGTGCGGGCGATGGCGGGGCAGGCGGCGTCGTCGCTCGCCTCGATCCCGATCAGCGCGGGTCGTACCGACCGACAGGATTACGACCGGTCCGCGTTCGGCAGCGCCTGGTCGGACGCCGCGTCCGTCCCCGGAGGCGGCAACGGGTGCGACACACGCAATGACGTACTCGCCCGGGATCTCCACGACATCCGAGCCGGCCCGACGCCGAGTTGTCCTCGTGCCGTACTGGCGGGCGAACTGCGGAGCCCGTACACCGGCGACTTCGTCGTCTTCCGGCGCGATCGGAGCGCGTCGGCGGTGCAGATCGACCACATCGTCCCGCTGTCGTATGCCTGGGACATGGGAGCGTGGGCGTGGCCGCCCGACCGGCGGCTGGACTTCGCGAACGACCCCGCCAATCTCGTTGCCGTCGACGGGCGTTCGAACCAGGAAAAGAGCGACTCCGAACCCGCGCGCTGGATGCCACCGGCCCGTGGATTCTGGTGCCAGTACGCGATTCAGTTCGTGATCGTCACGGCTACATACGGATTGGCGATCGACGAACCCTCCCGACGCGTCCTGTCGGAGGCGCTGCGGTGTGCGGACTGACGACCATGCGCCGCCGCGTCAATGCGCCCCCGCGCCCTCCGAGTTGTGCAACAGGTTCAGTCCGACGACACCCGTGAGGATGAGGAAGATGCATCCGAGCCGAGCGAGGCCGGCCGGTTCTCGCAGGAACAGGATTCCATAGATCGCGGTACCGACCGCGCCGATCCCCACCCAGACCGCGTAGGCCGTGCCCAGGGGGATCGAGCGGATCGCGTAGGCGACACCGGCCATGCTCACGATCACCCCGATGATGAACAGGGCCGTCCACATCGGACGTGTGAAGGTGTTCGACTTCTCCAGAGCTGCCATGTAGATGATCTCGACCAGACCCGCGGTCACCAGGACAAGCCACGCCACTTCGCGATCGCTCCCGTCTTCGGACATCTGTACGGCGTCACAGTAGGCGGGAGACGGGCGGGATGCGCGCCGAGATCAGTCCGAGAACGACGGAGGTCCTCCTGCCGGCCGCTTCACCTGTGCGAATGCCGAGACGCCCGCGAGCGTCACCAGAGACGAGAAAAGTGCGTCCGCTTCGTCACCGGTCGGGATGTCGGAGAGGACGGGACCGAAGAAATGGTTGCCGTCGATCCCGGTGATGGGGCTGCCGCCGGCCTCGCCCAGCGCATCCTGACTGCGTTGATGCGACGCGCGCAGGGCGTCGTCGAACGACTCGTCGTCCATTGCCTCGGCCAGGCCGGCGGGGAGGCCGGTGTCGACGAGGATCTCCGACACCGCCGCGGGCGTCATCTCGTCGCCCACATGGTGGAGCCGTCGGCCGATCGCCGAATAGAGGGGTTCGAGCGAATCGGTCCCGGACTCGTCGACGGCCGCCATCAACACACGTCCGAGTCGCCGCGAGGTGTCGAGTTGCTGCCGCTGCTCGTCGGAATCCGGCTCCTGGTCCTCATTCAGGATGGCCAGACTCATCACGTGCCAGTCGACGGAGGCATCGTGTGCCTGAGCCCGATCGATGAGCCATCGCGATGCGACCCAGGCGAAGGGGCACACGGGGTCGAAGTAGAAATCGAAGTGGGTCATGAGAACTCCGGAGGTCTCGGGCGGATGTGCAAGGGGATTCAGGACTGTGCGGTCAGGGAATCGATCGCGGCGCGCAACTTCTCCGCGGCATCACGTGCGACCGGTTCGAGGTCGGGTTCGCCCGAGACCTGGACCATGAGGTCGGGGTTCATCGCCTCGACGAGCGTGTGGTCGGGGTTGCCCGGGTCGGCGCGGACGACGACGTTGCACGGCAACAGCAACCCGATCTGCCGGTGGACGCCGAGCGCCCGATGCGCCAGCGGCGGATTGCAGGCACCGAGAATCAGATAGGGCTCCATGTCCTCGTCGAGTTTCGTTTTGAGCGTCGCTTGGACGTCGATCTCGGTGAGGATGCCGAATCCCTGATCGGCGAGCGCGGCTCTGGTCCGTTCGACCGCCTCCGGGAAGGGGTGCGGCAGCGTGGTGGTCAGCGCGAGTGACATCGTGTGTCCTTTCTTGTCGGCCCTCAAGGGGCGTGTACCCGATTCGGGTGAGGTCAATGCTTGAAGCTGATCGACGGGAGGATCCGGCGCAACCAGGATGGTGTCCACCACGCCGCCCGGCCGGTGATGCGTAGCAGCGCCGGCAGGAGGGTGAGGCGGATCAGGACGGCGTCGAGCAGGACTGCCACACCCAGGATGATCCCCATCTCCTTCGGAGGGAGTGGTTGGGCCAGGGCGAAGGTGAAGAAGACGGCGACCATGACCGCAGCTGCGGCGAAGATGATCCGCCCGGAGTGGGCCATGCCGTCGACCTGCGCGGTCGATGGATCCCCGGAGCGTTCGTAGTGTTCTTTGGCGGTGGCGAGGAGGAACACGGTGTAGTCCATCGCGATCGCGAAGATCATGGCGAAGAAGAACACGGGGGCCCAGCCGTCGAGAAATCCCTGAGGTGTGAAGCCCAGCAGGTCTGCCAGGTGCCCGTCCTGGAAGATCAGCTTCGCGACGCCGAACGCCGCGGCGGTGGACAGCAGGCTCACCACAGTGCCGATGAGTGCGATCAGCGGCGCTTGGAGTGACACCAGCAGCAAGACGAAACCGAGGACGAGAATGACGGCGACGACCAGCGGGAAGTAGTCGTTCAGAGCGTGCTGCAGGTCGAGGTTCTCGGTGGGCGCGCCGCCGACGAGAGCGCCGTCGGGCAATGCGTCACGCAGGTCGTCGACGATTGTGGCCATCTGGCCGGCGGACGGGTCGACGGTCGGAAGAGCCTGCATGAGAACGAGGTCCGAGTCGTCCGCGGCCGGCGTCGCGGGAGTGACCATGGTGATCCCCGGGGACTGCGCCGCGACCGCGGCGGCCTGCTGCGCCTCGTCGGCGGGTGCGACGATCTGCAGCATCCCCGGTGCGCCCTCGCCCATCTGCGACTGCACGAGTTCATAGCCCTGGCGGACGGGCGCGTCGGCCGGGACGACGCCGATGGAGGGCATAGCGACCTTCAACCCGACGACCGGGATCGCGAGCGCGACGAGAACAACCAGGGAGCCGGTGGCGACAGCCCACGGATGGCGCTGCAGGAAGCCGCCCCAGCGTGCGAACACCGGCGATCGGTGCTGCTGGCGGCGCGCGTACGGCAGCGAGACCGCGTTGATCCGGCCACTCAGGGCGCCCAGCGCGGCGGGTAGGAGAGTGAGGGTTGCCGCGAGGACGAAGGCCACCGCGAGCATGATGCCCACCGCCATCGTGCGCACCGCCGGTGCCGGAACCAGCAGCACGGCCGACAGGCTCACCAGAACCGTGATGCCGGACAGCAACACCGCCTTGCCTGCGGTGTCCATCGTCTGCGCCACCGCCGCGCGCATGTCGTCGCCGTGCTCCCGGACCGAGTCGCGGAACCGCGACACCAGGAACAGTGCGTAGTCGATGCCCAGCGCCAGCGCGAACATCATCGCGAAGTTCATGGCCCACACCGAGATCGGGGTGACCTGGTTCAACAACACCAGGCCGCCCGCGGATGCGACGAGACCGGCGATGGTCAGCAACAATGGGAGACCGGCCGCGACGAGCGACCCGAAGGCGAGCACCATGATCGTCAGCGTGACCGGCCATGAGAACAGCTCGGCCTTGATCATCGCGTCGTGATTGGCCTCGTTGAAGTCGCTCCACAGGGCCGAGGCACCCGTCGGGTACACCTCGATCCCGTTTCCGGACAGGGCGATCAACGCGTCCTTGTGCTCATCGACAGCGCGCACCATCTCGTCGGTGTCGGCGGCCGCGCCCACTATGACGATCCCGGTGTGGCCGTCCGGGCTGATCGACATGCCGGGCTGTGGCGGGACGACCTGGGCGAACCGGCTGTCCGTCCCCGCCAGTGCAGCGATCTCGCCGACCACCTCTCGAATCGCGGGACCGTCGACCGTGTCGCGCTCGGAGTGGACGACCACATGGACCGCTGCCGACGAGTTCCCGCCGAAATGTTGCTGAGCCAGCTCGCGGACCTGCACGGACTCCGACCCGTCGGCCTGCCAGCCCGCGCCCGCGAGTGCGGAAAACACCGACGGCGCCGCGGCTCCCAGGACGAGCAGGACGAGGAGCCACACGCCGAACACCCAGCGGGCGTGCGCGGCCATGGCCGCACCCCACCGGCCGAGGCCCCCGGGCGGGGAGCCCGCGGGGTCGGTAGTGGTCGCCTCGTCGGACAGAGGTGTGATCGGCGCCATGGATTTCCTTTCGTATATACCCCTCGGGGTATCCGTCTGGCGGCCAACATACCCATGGGGGTATCTTGACGTCAAGAATTCAGCACCCAACCGGACGTCGGTGGTGCACGACAGCGAGGAGGCCTCGATGGCCGATGACAAGAGGCCCCACGTGGCCGTCGGCGACGATGCGATGAGTGCCGTCCTCAACCGTCTACGCCGAGCGCAGGGGCAGCTCGCCGGCGTGATCGCGATGATCGAGGCCGGGCGTGACTGCAAGGATGTGGTCACCCAGCTCGCCGCGGTGTCCCGCGCGCTCGACCGCGCCGGCTTCAAGATCGTGGCCTCGGGAATGCGGCAGTGCATCGAGACCGTTGACGGTGAGCAACCGCCGTTGACCGAGGCAGAGCTGGAGAAACTCTTCCTCGCACTCGCCTGAGGCGCCGACCGTGGATCTCGTTGGGGACTCCGAAACTGCGGCGTTACTCTGAGAACGGCACTGTCCGGGCGGTTGCGCCCGGAACCACCGAAGTCGAGGATGTTGATGAGCGCACCCACCGCAGAGCAGTCCGTCGCCGAAGGCGGCTCCGGCGCCGAGAAGTCCGACACCGAGAAGGTCGTTCTCGGGCTTGCCCGTGCCGCCAAGTCGGCGTCCCGCTCGCTGAGCGGTCTGACGACCGCGGGCAAGAACGAGGTCCTGCTCGCCGCGGCCGACGCCATCGAGGCGGCCACCGACACCATCCTCGCCGCGAACGCCGAGGACATCGCACGTGCCGAGGCGGCCGACATCGAGGTGAGCCTGCTCGACCGGCTGCGGCTCGACGCGTCGCGCGTGGCCGGTATCGCCAACGGTCTGCGGCAGGTCGCCGTGCTCCCCGACCCGATCGGTGAGGTGGTTGCGGGGAAGACCCTCCCCAACGGGCTGCAGCTGCGTCAGCTGCGCGTGCCCCTGGGGGTCGTGGGCATCGTGTACGAAGCGCGCCCCAACGTCACCGTCGATGCGTTCGGGATCTCCTTCAAGTCCGGGAACGCGGTGCTGCTGCGTGGCTCGTCGTCGGCCGCGTCGTCGAACGCCGAACTCGTGCGCGTGCTGCGGGAGACCCTGTCGGCCAAGGGGGTCAGCGCGGATGCGGTGTCGCTGCTGCCCAGCGACGATCGGTCCAGCGTGACCGCGCTCATCCGGGCGCGCGGACTCGTGGACGTGGTCATCCCCCGTGGCGGCGCGGGCCTCATCGAGGCCGTGGTGTCGAATGCGACGGTCCCGACGATCGAGACCGGCGTCGGCAACTGCCACGTCTACGTCCACGCACTCGCCGACCTCGATGTCGCGGCGCGTGTCATCCTCAACTCCAAGACCCGCCGGCCGAGTGTCTGCAACACCGCGGAGACCGTGCTCATCGACAAGGCCGTCGCGGCCGACGCGCTGCCGCGGATCACCTCGGTGCTGCAGACCCAGGGCGTGGTCATCCACGGCGACGAGCCGGGTATGGAGCCGGCCACCGAGGACGACTGGTCCATGGAATACCTGTCGATGGACATCGCGATGAAGGTGGTCGACGGGCTCGACGCCGCGGTCGCCCACATCGACACCTACGGAACCGGCCACACCGAAGCGATCATCACCACCGACCTGGCGGCCGCCGACGAGTTCACCCGGCGGGTGGATGCCGCCGCCGTCATGGTCAACGCATCGACCGCCTTCACCGACGGCGAGCAGTTCGGCTTCGGCGCCGAGATCGGCATCTCCACCCAGAAGCTCCATGCCCGCGGCCCGATGGGTCTGCCGGAACTGACCTCGACCAAATGGGTGGTCTGGGGCAACGGCCACGTGCGGCCCGCCTGATGAGCGCGACGACCCCGGACGCGGGGACCGCGGGATACACCGGCTCGGGCCCGGCCGTCGTGCCGTCGTTCGAGGGTGTCGACGACGTCGTCGGTCGCCTTCGCGCGACGGGTTACCTCGCCGACGACGCGACCGCGACCTCGACCTTCCTGGCCGACCGTCTCGGCAAGCCGTTGCTGGTCGAGGGGCCGGCGGGTGTCGGCAAGACCGAACTCGCCCGGTCCATCGCGGCGGCCACGGATGCCGAACTCATCCGCCTGCAGTGCTACGAGGGCATCGACGAGGCCCGCGCGCTGTACGAGTGGAATCACGCCAAGCAGATCCTGCACATCCAGGCGACGGGGGACCGCGCGTGGGATGAGGCCAAGGCCGACATCTTCTCCGACGAGTTCCTCCTGCCGCGGCCGCTGCTCAAGGCGATCTCGCGCGAGGGTGCCACCGTGCTCCTCATCGACGAGGTCGACAAGGCCGACGTCGACATGGAGGGTCTGCTGCTGGAAGTGCTCAGCGATTTCGCGATCACCATCCCGGAGATGGGAACCGTTGCCGCTCAGCGTCGTCCGATCGTCTTGCTGACATCGAACGCGACCCGTGAACTGTCCGAGGCACTCAAGCGTCGTTGTCTGTACCTCTACATCGACTTCCCGGATGCCGAGCGCGAGAAGGAGATCCTCGCGTCGCGGGTGCCGAACCTGTCCGATTCGCTCAGCGCCGAGCTGGTGCGGATCGTCGGTGTCCTACGCACACTCGACATCCGCAAGAAGCCGTCGGTGGCCGAGACGATCGACTGGGCGAACACGCTGTTGGCGCTGGGGGCCGGGGAGAAGGCCACGGCGAAGAGCGGTGGCGGATTCGACGACGGACTCATCGCACGGACTCTCGGTGTCGTGCTGAAGCACCGGCCGGACCTCAAGACGGCTCTCAAAGAACTCAAGCTGGGCTGATGACGGCTCCGCTCGTCGCGCACCTCACCGATTTCGTCGACGAGTTGCGTCGTCGCGGGATCGTGGTCGGGCCGTCGGCGCTGATCGATGCGGCGAGTGCGGTGGAGGTCCTCGATCTCCTCGAACGCCCCCGTCTGCGCGAGGGGCTCGCGACGACACTGCTCGTCGATCACGCCCATCGCGGTGTGTTCGACCGGGTCTTCGACCTGTGGTTCCCGCTCGGCGCCGGAATGCGTACCGTGACCGAGGATCTCCCGCGCACCCCCGACGGCGAGCTCGATGTCGAGGCGGTCCGGGACGCGCTGGCGGAGATGCTCGCCGACGACGCGTCGGCGAACGACGGCCGGCTCGACCAGGCCATCGCGATGATCGTCGACGAGTTGGGACGGTACGGATCGACTCGGGGCGAGGCGTTCTCGGCCTATCAGGCCATCACCGCGGTGAGTCCGCAGACACTGATCGCGAAGATCGCGGCGGCCATGGCCGGGGATGGCGACGGGGACGGCGGCCGGGCCGGTACGGAACCGCTCTACCGGCAGGCGGCGCGCCATAAGGCCAACGATCTGCGTGCGGCGATCGAGCGAGAGACCCAGCGGCGCATGGCCGACCGCAACGGCCGCGAGAAGGTCGGCGCCTACGCGGTGCCCCCGCTACCGGAGAACGTCAACTTCCTGTCGGCGGGTGCCAAAGAGCAGGTGGAGATCCGCAAGACCATCGAACCGCTGGCCAGATTGCTGGCCGCGAAGCTCGAGACGAGGCGACGGCGCGCTCACCGCGGCGCGGTCGACGTCCGGAAGACGCTGCGCGCCTCGATGTCCACGGGTGGGGTGCCCATCGAACTCAGTCACCGCAAGCCCCGACCGGGGCGGCCCGAACTCATCATCATCTGCGACGTCTCGGGGTCGGTGGCCGGGTTCAGTCAGTTCACGTTGCGCTTGGTGTATGCACTGCGGCAACAGTTCTCGAAGGTGCGGGTGTTCGCCTTCGTCGACACCGTCGACGAGGTGACCGATTACTTCGACCACGGCGAAGAGGATTTCGGTGCGGCGATGCACCACATGATCTCCACCGCGCGGATCTCCACCCGCGACGGTCACTCGGACTACGGCAACATGCTGGCCGGGTTCGTCGCCGACTACGGCGATACGCTGACCCACCGGGGTGCGTTGCTGATCCTGGGGGACGGGCGGAACAACTATCACGATCCGCACGCCGACGCGCTCGCCGAACTGGTGGAACGGGCCCGGCACGCCTACTGGCTCAACCCGGAGGCCAAGCAGCACTGGGGCACGGGTGACTCGGTCGCGACCGATTACGCGGACGTGATCGACATGTTCGAATGCCGGAACGCCACACAACTGGGCACGGTCATCGCCGACCTCCTGCCGATCTGACCAGCGCTGCCGATTCGCATCAGTGCTCGACGCGTAGACTGACCGTCCATGTCACCCGACCGCCCGCGTGCGCGCCGTATCGGCGTGATGGGCGGCACGTTCGACCCGATCCACAACGGGCACCTCGTCGCGGCCAGCGAGGTCGCCCACCGGTTCTCGCTGGACGAGGTGATCTTCGTCCCGACCGGCCGTCCCTGGCAGAAGATCGGCGAGGCGACGACGGTGAGCCCGCCGGAGGACCGCTACCTCATGACGGTCATCGCGACCGCGTCGAATCCGCAGTTCAGCGTCAGTCGTGTCGACATCGACCGCGACGGCGACACCTACACCGTGGACACGCTCCGCGACCTGCGAGCGCTGCTTCCGGAAGCCCAGCTGTACTTCATCACCGGTGCCGACGCGCTGGAATCCATCCTGTCGTGGCAGGACTGGGAGGAGCTGTTCGGCCTCGCCCGATTCGTCGGCGTGAGCCGCCCGGGGTACGAGCTCGACGCCACGCACCTGGCCCACCATCTCGAGGCCATGCCCGCCGACACCCTGCATCTGCTGGAGATCCCGGCGCTGGCGATCTCGTCCACCGAGTGCCGGACGCGCGCGTTGCAGGGTCGGCCCGTCTGGTACCTGGTGCCCGACGGCGTCGTGCAGTACATCGCCAAGCGGAAGCTGTATCGTGCGCCCCGGGCGTCGTCGCCCGGTGTCTCCGCCCCGGCGCTTCCGGGGGCCAACCGCCCCGAGCGGCTCCCGCCCGAGGAAATTCCTCCCGGGGAGTTGCAGGGCGATACCGACGGGTCGGGCCGCGCCCTGGGCGAACAGGCCGTGACCGAATGAGAGGACAAGTGTGACTGCGTCAGCTGAAGCGCTGGAGATGGCCAAGGTGGCCGCCCTGGCCGCGGCCGAGAAGCTCGCCCATGAGGTGACGGTGATCGACGTGTCGGAGCAGTTGGTGATCACCGACGCCTTCGTGATCGCCTCCGCCGACAACGAGCGTCAGGTGAACTCGATCGTCGACGAGGTCGAGGAGAAGCTGCGGGAGGCCGGCCACAAGCCGCTGCGGCGCGAGGGCACTCGCGAAGGTCGTTGGGCACTGCTCGATTACGCCGACATCGTGGTGCACATCCAGCACACCGACGAACGACGCTTCTACGCGCTGGAGAGTCTGTGGAAGGACTGCCCGGTGGTCGAGGTGGACGGGCTGTCGTGAGTGGCGGTCCCGACTCACACGACACCGCCGTCGAACGTCTCACCCCGGTGGTGCGTCGCCTGATCCTGTTGCGGCACGGGCAGACCGAGTACAACGCGGCGAGTCGGATGCAGGGCCAGATCGACACCGATCTGTCCGAACTCGGTGTCCGGCAAGCTGGTTCGGCGGCGGTCGAGCTCGCCAAGCGGCAGCCGGTGGTCATCTGGTCGTCGGATCTGCGACGGGCCCGCGACACCGCCGAGGCGCTCGCGCAACGAACCGGTCTCCCGGTGACCACCGACGTACGCCTACGGGAGACACATCTCGGTGAGTGGCAGGGTCTGACGCACCTCGACGTCGATGCCGCGATGCCGGGCGCGCGCGCCGTCTGGCGCGATGACGCGACCTGGACGCCGCCGGGCGGGGAGAGCCGCGTCGACGTCGCCCGCCGCTCCACACCCCTGGTCGACGAGTTGATCGAGCTGCTGCCGGAGTGGGGCGTCGGCGACAACCCGGAGGCGCCGGTGGTGCTGGTGGCCCACGGGGGAGTGATCGCGGCGATGACCGCGGCGCTGCTCGGGCTGCCGGTCGAGAACTGGCCCGTCTTCGGGGGGCTCGCGAACACGAGTTGGGTGCAGCTGTCGGGGCACAGCATGCCCGGCGAACTGCCGCGGTGGCGCCTGGACGTGTGGAACGCGTCCGCCGAGGACTCCGACCCGGCGGTGCAGTGAGCGACGTCCGCCGATGACCAAGGCTGCCGGACCCGGTCCATCCGCTGCCGATGCGCGGGAGCGATGTGTGCTGGTGTTGTCCGACTCGCTCGCGTACTACGGTCCGCAGGGCGGTCTGCCCGCGGATGACCCTCGGATCTGGCCGATGCTCGTGGGCGCTGCGACGCGTTCGGAGGTGCGGCTGTTCGGCCGGATCGGGTGGACGAGCCGGGACGTCTGGTGGGCCCTCACCCAGGACCCGAACATCTGGGCCACCGTGCCCCGCGCCGACGTCGTCGTGCTCGCATTCGGAGGGATGGACACGCTGCCCTCGCCGCTTCCGACGGCTTTCCGGGAGCAGATCCGCTACATCCGCCCGAACGGTTTGCGGCAGCGTGTACGCGCAGCCTATGCGTGGATCCAACCGCGGGGGTCCCACCTTGGTTGGCCGCTTGCGCTGCCGCCGCACGTCACGATCGAGTACCTGGAGAAGATCCGGGCGGCGCTCGCCCAGCTGCGTCCGGACCTCCCGATCGTCGTGTGCCTGCCGCCCACCCACCGCAGTCCGTATTACGGCAATGTCCATGCCGGGCGGATCCCGACGACCGCGGCGATGTCGCGATGGGCGTCGAGCCACGGCCTACCGTGTGTCGACTTCTACCCGGTCACCAGAGACGCCTTCGACGACGACACCGCCGAGATGAATCCCGACGGAATCCACTGGGGTTTCTCGTGCCACCGGGGGATCGCCGACCTGGTCGCCCCCGTCGTCGACGCCGTCCGGCGGCGCGCGAACCGCGACGCCGGCGGCCCGACCCCGACGCCCGTGGAGGCCCGGCGCGTGAACCCGTTAACGTAGACGCGTGCCTGTCGTCGTCGTCACAGACTCCTCGTCCCGACTGCCGCGGTCGGTGACCGAGCACTACGGCATACGGCAGGTTCCACTGCACCTCGCCGTCGGCGACAAGGACTACCGCGAAGGTGTCGACGACATCCCGGCCGACATCGTGACGACACCGGGCGTGACCACCTCCGGGGCCAACCCCAACGACCTCTCCGAACATTTCGAGTCCGCGCTCGAGGCGAGTCAGGGTGCCGGCGTCGTCGCCGTTCACATGTCCCGCCGGTTGTCGGGGACCTGGAGTTCGGCGCGGATGGCTGCCGAGAAGTTCTCCGGGCAGGTTCGGGTCGTCGATTCCCGATCTGTCGGTCTCGCAGTCGGTTTCACCGCCGTCGCGGCTGCCCAGGCCGCCGCCGGGGGAGCCGACCGGGACCGCGTGTACGAGTCCGCCATCCGACAGGCAGCGACCGTCGACTCGCTGCTGTGTGTGCAGCAGCTCGACAATCTGCGCAACAGTGGCCGGATCAGCGCCGCGGGCAAGCTCTTCGGATCGGCGCTGTCCATCAAACCGATCCTGCACATGGTCGACGGGACCCTGACGCTGAAGGAACGTCATCGCACGTTCTCCAAGGCGCTGGACAAGATGGTCGACGCCGCCGCCGACTCCGCGGGCGGCCGCGCGGTCACGGTCGGCATCCAGCACTGTCAGAGCCCGGACGTGGCCGAGGAACTGCGCGCGGCCGTCCACGCCAGGCTGCGGGTGGTGACCTCCGAGCTGACCGTCGATCTCGGTCCCATCCTCGGCACCCACGTCGGCCCCGGCGCGGTGGGCGTCGTGATCGCCGCGCACCTCGAACCGATCGAGGGTCTCGGCGAGTCCTAGAGGTCGGGCCCCGCCGGGCTCGGCGTCATCCACAGCTCGCGGTGATCGTCCACAGATCGCGGGCTCCGCGGTTCACGTGCGGATCAGCGGCGGCTGTGCGACCTAGCGTGTGGCGTCATGAGCGCATCAGGACGGCGGAACCCGCTGGACCGGCTGGCGCCGGTGGCCGATCTGCCGGGCCGACGGGACGGTACGGCAGGCATCGACACCGAGTCGCCGCCGCTCGCGCCGGACATCGACGACCCGCTCGGCCCCGTCGAGGAACCCGAGCATCCCGGGTGGGGGATCGGCGGGATGCCGACGTGGCTCGACACGCCGGCGCGAACCCCGCGTCGACGGGCGGACGCCGACGGCGGCAACAGTGTCGGGGGCGTCGGTGTCGAGGATGACGATGACTTCGACGACGATCCCGTCCCTCGGCGGCGCTTCGCGGTCGCGCCGCCGGCCGCTCTCGCGCTGATCGCGGTCGGTGTCGTCGTCTGTGCCGTCGCGGCCTTCGGACTGTTCCGCGGGTCGGAGTCGGCGCCGGTCGTGGATTTCGGTGCGGTGGCCGGTACCTCGTCGACGTCGGACCCGTCGACGCCGCCGGCCGTGCCGACCGAATCGACCCCGGCGCAGATGGTGGTCAGTGTCGTCGGTTTGGTGCACGCGCCGGGTCTGGTGCAACTCACGCCCGGGGCGCGGGTCGCCGACGCGATCGACCGGGCGGGGGGCGCGCGCAAGAACGCGGATCTGCTGTCGCTGAACCTCGCGCAGGTCCTCCGGGACGGCGATCAGATCCTCGTTGGCTACGCGGGCGGGCAGGGCGAGATGTCGCTGCGCAGTGCCGTCGTCGGGGCCTCGGGCGCGCCACCCGCACCCGCGGGTGCACCCCCGGCAGATGCAAGTGCTCCCGCCGGCGGTTCGGGTGGTCCGCCGGCCACCGGCGGACTCGTGAACCTCAACACCGCCACCGAGGCCGACCTCGACGAGTTGCCCGGGGTGGGGCCGGTGACCGCGAAGGCCATCCTGTCGTGGCGGGAACGCAACGGGCGCTTCAGCTCCGTGGACCAGCTGGCCGAGGTCGACGGGATCGGTCCGGCACGCCTGGCCGGACTGCGCGATCTCGTGACGGTCTGACGGGTGGACTACCGCCTGCTGGTACCGGCGGTGGCGGTGTGGTCGGTGACGGCGTTCGGGCTGGTGATGCCGCCCGGGTACACGCTCGGGCTGGCGATCTGTTCGGGCGCGGTGGCCTCGGTCGGCACGCTGGTCTGTGCCGGCGGCCGGTTCGGATGGGACGCGGTCGGTTTGATCGTCGTCGTGGCCGGCCTCGCGGCGGTGTGCGCGACCTCGTTGGCGATCCGGCAGGAGGTCCGCTCCGATCACCCGCTGGCCGCGTCGACCGGGAAGTCGACGGTCGTGCTGACCGTGCGTGGGGACCCGGTGGTTGTCGGGCCCTCGTCGGCCGGACGCGTCCGTCTGCGCGTCGACGTGGAACAGGTTGGTTCGCATCGTGTTCCGACGGCTTCCGCCGACCTGATGGGAGATCTCGGAGAGTGGTCGGGACTGTTGCCCGGGCAACGGGTGCTCACGGTCGCGCGGGTGCGGCCGCCGCCCGAGCACTCGCTGCTGGTGGCGACCCTGACTGCGCAGCAGCCCCGGGTCGTCGGCTCGCCGCCCGCCCACCAGCAGGTGGCCGGTGCGATCCGGGAACGGTTGCAGGTGTTGGCCGCGCGGGCGCTCGACGAGGACGCGGCCGGACTCCTGCCCGGCCTCGTGCTCGGCGACGAGAGCTCCCTCGACGACGGCCTGCGGGACGATTTCCGCGACGCCGGCCTGAGCCATCTGACCGCGGTGAGCGGCAGCAATTTCGCGATCGTCTGCGGGGCAGCGCTTCTCGTGGTTCGCAGTGCGGGTGTGCCACCGCGGGCGGCCGCGGTCGTCGGGCTGGTGGTGATCCTGGCATTCGTGGTGCTCGTCCGGCCGTCGCCTAGTGTCGTGCGTGCCGCGTTGATGGGAGCGGTGGGTGTGTTGGCGCTCTTCGCCTCTCGTCGGGCGCAGGCGTTCCCGGCGCTCGGTGCGGCGGTCGTCGGCGGACTCCTGTGGTGGCCCGAACTGGCGCTGCAACCGGGGTTCGCCTTGTCGGTCGCCGCCACCGCCGCCATCGTGCTGTGGGCCCCACGACTCCGCGACCGGTTGCGCGAGTGGCGTTGTCCGCCCGGTGTCGCCGAGGTGATCGCGATGGCGGTCACCGCGCAGTTGGTGACGGCGCCGATCGTGGTCGTGGTGACCGGCACGTTCTCGGTGGTGGGAATCGTTGCGAACCTTCTGGTCGCCCCGGTGGTCGCGGTGATCAGCGTGGTCGGCACCCTCGCCGCACTCATCGGCGCGATCGGGCCGCCCGACGGCGTCGGCGCGCTCGTGGGTGAACTGCTGGTGCGCGCCCTCGCCCCCGAACTGTGGTGGATGGTCGTGTGCGCGCGCACCCTCGGCGGCGTGGGCTGGGCGAGTGTGGAGGTGCCCTCGCCGTTCGGATGAGGCTGCCCGCAGTCAGACCTCGCGGTCGGCCAGCTCGCCCGCGGTGCGGTTCCACACCATGTAGCCGACGCCGACGGCGGCGAACCAGACCGCCCCGACGATCAGTGCGATCCGACCGTCGCGGTCGAAGAACAGCAGGACGAAGACGAGCGCGAGGAAGGCGAGGGCGAGCCACGTGGTGATCGGGGCGCCGGGGACCCGGTAGTCCGAACGCGGCAGTTCGCCGCGCGCGACCTTCCGGCGGTAGGCCATCCGGCACAGCAGGATCGTCGACCAGATGACGATGATCCCGACCGTCGACACCGCGGTGATGTAGGCGAAGGCGTGTGCGGGATCGATGACGTTCACCACCACGCCGATCGCCATGACGGCGGCACTCAGCGTGATGCCGACGGCCGGGACCTTGCGGTCGAGAGTCGGGTCAGCTGCCGCGGGGCGTCGCCGGTGTGGGCGAGGGAGCGCAGCATGCGCCCGGTCGAGTAGATGCCCGAGTTGCACGACGAGAGGGCAGCGGTGAGCAAGATGAAGTTGACGATGCCCGCGGCGCCGGGGATGCCGATGTAGGAGAAGACCGAGACGAAGGGGCTCTCGCCGGCCTGGAAGTCCGTCCAGCTGCGGACCGAGAGGATCACCAGCAGCGAGCCGACATAAAAGATCCCGATGCGGAACGGAACGGTGTTGATCGCCTTGCGCAGCGTGACGCGCGGGTTCTGTGCCTCTCCCGCGGTCACGCCGACGAGCTCGACGCCGACATAGGCGAACATGACGATCTGCAGGCTCAGCATCGCGTTGCTGAAGCCGGTCGCGAAGAAGCCGCCGTCGTTCCACAGGTTCGTCACCGACGGACCGGTCTCGGGCCCCAGCCCGGCGATCGGGAGCAGCACACCGATGCCGGCGATGATCATGCCGAGGATGGCGGTGACCTTGATGGCGGAGAACCAGAACTCCGCGCGTCCGAACACCCCGACGGAGATCAGGTTCGCGCCGAACAGCACGATGAGCGCGATGAGGGCGGTGACCCACACCGGCACCGAGGGCCACCAGTAGTTGATGTACTTGCCCGCCACGGTGATCTCGGCCATGCACGTCGTCGTCCACACGGCCCAATAGGTCCACCCCTGGCTGAAACCGGCGAACCGTCCGAGGAACTCGTCGGCGTACTCGCTGATGCCACCGGAGATCGGCCGGTAGATGAGGAGTTCGCCGAGAGCGCGCATGACGATGAAGATCGCGAGGCCGGCGAGCGCGTACGCCAGGATGAGTGCCGGTCCCGCCTTCTCGATCGCGCCACCCGCGCCGTAGAAGAGGCCGGTGCCGATCGCGCCGCCGATGGCGATCATCTGCACGGTGCGGGCGGTGAGCCCGCGTTGGTATCCCTCGTCGGTGTCGGCACCCGTGTCGGTGCCGGGATGCTCGACAGTCACGCGGGCAACTCCTCCGAATGTCGGTGGGCCGATGGCAGAAGCTCACCGTAACGGCCCGCGATCGACCGGATTCACTTGCCCACAGGACCCGTCCACTTTGTCGTATTCGGTTGGCCGGGCGGCGGTCCGGTGATCGTGTCGGCGCCGTCTGGCACCATTGTCGCCGTGACCGATCGCCTGCACCTGCTGCTCGGAGACGACGACTTCCTCACCGGCCGGGTGATCTCGGCCGTGGTCGACGCCGCGTCGAAAGCGGCAGGTACCCCGGTGCCGGTGACCCGGGTACGTGCCGGCGACGTGAGCGAACACGAACTCGCAGAGCTGCTCAGTCCGTCGCTGTTCGCCGAAGAGCGGATCGTCGTCGTCGAGGCCGCCGCCGACGCGGGCAAGGAGCCGGCCGCGCTCATCGCCGCGACCGCGTCGTCGCTGCCCGAGGGCATCACGCTGATGGTGATCCATCACGGCGGAGGCCGCGCGAAGTCGATGGTCCCCGCGTTGAAGAAGGCCGGGGCCGTCGAACATGAGACGACCGCCCCGAAGTGGCCGTCGGAGCGAATGACTTTCGTGCGCAACGAGTTCCGTTCGCTGGGCGTAAAGGTCGGCGCCGATGTCGTCGAGCAGGTGGTCGAGGGCGTCGGATCGGAACTGCGCGAGCTGGCCGCCGCGTGCGCGCAACTCGTGGCCGACACCGGCGGCAAGGTCGACCGCGACACCGTGCGCCTGTACTACCAGGGCCGCCCCGAGGTGACCGGATTCGAGGTGGCCGACCGGGCGGTGACGGGCGACCGTGCCGGCGCGCTGGAATCCCTGGCCTGGGCACTGCACCACGGCGTACCGCGGGTGCTGCTTGCCGACGCCCTCGCCGAGGCCGTCCACGCCATCGCTCGCATCCGACCCATGGGGTCGATCAACCACTTCGATGCGGCCCGCGAACTCGGCATGCCGCCCAACCGGGTCAAGAACGTGCAGCCGAAGGCCAAGGCGTGGGACGCGGAGTCGATCGCGCGGGCGGTCGGCGTGGTCGCGGCGCTCAACGCGGATGTGAAGGGGCAGGCCGCCGACCCCGATTACAGCCTCACCCACGCCGTCGCCACGGTCGCCGACCTCCGGCCGGACGGGCGTCGGCGGAGCTGACGCCCGTCCGGCCGGTCTTGAGTCGGCCGTCGGACGGGAGTGGCTTCGACTCGGCGCCTCGCTCCGCTCGGGGCCGGCTCAACCAGCGGTGGGTGCCGCCTCGCGGAGCAGGGGCGCGGCAGTGGCTTCGACTCGTCGCGGAGTATCGAGAAACGTCGATCACCCCGGCAACCGCGTGGATGCTGCCGGGGTGATCGAGGTATGGAGAGGTGGCGACGGATCAACCGTCGGACCGACCCGGGGTCGGCGTCAGATCAGAGCTTGTTGACCGCGAGAGCGATGGCCGACTTCTTGTTGGCGGCCTGGTTGGCGTGGATGACGCCCTTGCTGGCAGCCTTGTCGAGCTTGCGGCTGGCGGTCTGGCCGAGCTCGGCGGCCTTCGCCTTGTCGCCGGACTCGACAGCCTCACGGAAGCTGCGGATCGCGGTACGAAGGGCCGACTTCACCGACTGGTTGCGCTGGCGGTTCGCTTCGTTGGTGCGATTGCGCTTGATCTGAGACTTGATGTTTGCCACGCGTGTTACCTCTGTCGTTGCTGGTGGATATGTCTGTCTGTTCGGGTCGGGCGGTCGGCCCTGGGGGCTGAACTCGCACCGGGCGGTGTCGGCGCGTGAAGCATCTCCACGGCGTCACCGCAACAGCGCACAACATTACCAGCCGGGGTCAGCCCGCCAAAATCCATGCGTCGGGAACGGCGGGCCGCCGCGTCGGCCAATAAGAATCATCGTGAACTTATGTCTACGGTGGACCCATCATGTCCGTCGTTTACGTACACATCGGCCTTCCCAAGACCGGGACCACACACCTCCAGGATCGCCTCTGGCGAAACCGCGACCTGGCCTTGCAGTCCTCCGGGCTGCTGTACCCGGGCAACGTGATCTCCGATCACTTCCATGCCGCGGTGCACCTGCAGCCGGAGCGATACCTCGACTGGGTCGATCCCGCCTTCGCCGGCACCTGGCCGACGCTCCTCGGACAGATCCGGGCCTGGCCGCAGATCTCGTTGCTGTCGCACGAGCTGTACAGCACCGCGACCGTCGACCAGATCGAACGGTTGATGGCCGACCTGTCCTTCGCCGACGAGGTCCACGTGATCGCGACCGTCCGCGACCTCGGCCGCCAGCTCCCGTCCGTGTGGCAGGAGAACGTGAAGAACCAGCGCCGGGCGTCGTTCGACGAGTTCGTGGATTCGGTGGCCTTCGCTTCCGAGGGGCGCCGGACCGGCGGTCCCGTAGTCGTCAGCACCCCCGCTGACGATGCCCCGGCCGACGAGGTCGACGAGGAGCCGTTCTGGGAGTTCCAGGACTACGTCGGCATCCTGGAACGCTGGTCGCGTGTCGTCGGACCCGAGCGTGTCCACATCGTCACGGTGCCGCCCCGCGGGGCGGCGTCGGGCGACACGCTCTGGGATCGGTTCCTGCGCGTGATGAACATCGATCCGGTCCCGCTGCGGATCCCGGTCCCCAGCCTGAACAGCTCGCTGTCCGCGCCGCAGGCCGAGTTCCTGCGCGGCCTCAACCGCCGCCTGCAGCCGGACGCCATCGAGTGGCGCCGATACGAGCGGATCATCAAGGGGCAGGTGATCGGGGAGATCCTGTTCGAGGCACCGTCCGGCCCGCCGCAGGGACTCTCGGACAAGAGCCGGGAGTGGGCGGCGGGGGAGTCCCGGCGGATGGTCGCGGCGGTCCGCGACGCCGGCTACGACGTCGTCGGTGACCTCGACGATCTGGTGGTGTCGCCCGAACACGACGCCGGCGACGTGCCGCCGCCGTCGGACGGCGAGGTGCTCGACGTCGCGCTCGACACGATCGCGGCGATGGTGCTCGCGGCGCCCTTGCCCAAGGTCGGACCCCGTGCGCGGACGCGGGCGGCGAATGTGGTGCGCCGGGTCAAGCGGCGGGTGATCGCCGCGCGCCGATCATCCTGATCGGTGGCCCCGGAACGGCGGTGCGGCTTCGTCGATGACACGGCCGGTCGACGTCCTGCCAATTTCGGCATTCTGTAGCACCATGGCAGTTTATGACCCCCGCATCGACAAGTGCGCCAGCCAAGAAGGCGGCGCGTAAGTCCGCAGCCGCGAAAGCGGCGTCGTCCACCTCGTCGGGACGGACGGCCTCCGCCAAGTCCGGTTCGACCAAGGGTTCCGGTTCCGGCAGCCGGTCGGCGAAGGGCGCGGGCGACGCAACCACCGGGGAGAATTTCACCGGCAACTTCGGCGGGTACGCAAAAGGCCCGTACGGCAGGGCCTATGACGAGATGTTCGATGCCGCCGGCGAGGTGCGGACACCGTACCGCGGTATCTACAAGGCCATGGCCGACGAGGATCAGTCCGACCTCGTGGAGGCCCGTGTGGAGGCCCTCGGGCGTGCCTATCTCGACCAGGGTGTGACGTTCTCGCTGTCCGGCAAGGAACGCCCCTTCCCGTTGGATGTTGTGCCACGGGTGATCTCGGCGGCGGAGTGGAACAAGCTCGAGGCGGGTATCACCCAGCGCGTACAGGCGCTGGAACTCTTCCTCGACGACATCTACGGCGAGCAGGAGATCCTGCGCGACGGGGTACTGCCCAAGCGACTCGTCCACTCCTGTGAGCACTTTCATCGACAGGCGGCAAACATTCGGCCGCCCAACGGTGTTCGCATCCACGTCGCGGGTATCGACCTGATCCGCGACGAGAACGGCGACTTCCGGGTCCTCGAGGACAATCTGCGGTCGCCGTCGGGCGTCTCCTATGTGCTCGAGAACCGGCGCGCGATGGCCCGCGTCTTCCCGGACCTGTTCTCCAAACACAAGGTGCGTGCGGTCGCCGACTACCCGAGCCACCTCCTGCGCGCGCTACGCGCGTCGGCGGCGTTCAACGAGGCCGACCCGAACATCGTCGTGCTGACCCCGGGCGTGGCCAACTCGGCCTACTTCGAGCACTCGCTCCTCGCACGCCTGATGGGCGTCGAGCTGGTCGAGGGCCGTGACCTGTTCTGCCGCGACAACGTCGTGTACATGCGCACGACCGAGGGGGAGCAGCGGGTCGACGTCATCTACCGCCGCATCGACGACGACTTCCTGGATCCCATGCAGTTCCGGCCGGATTCGATGCTCGGCGTGGCGGGGCTGCTGAACGCCGCGCGCGCGGGCAACGTGGTGATCTCCAGTGCGGTCGGCAACGGCGTCGGCGACGACAAGCTGATCTACACCTACGTGCCGGAGATCATCCAGTACTACCTCGGCGAGAAGCCGAGTCTCCAGAACGTGGACACCCTACGCTGCTGGCTGCCCGACGAATGCGAGGAGGTGCTCGACCGCATCGACGAACTCGTCGTGAAACCCGTTGAGGGATCGGGCGGTTACGGCATCGTCTTCGGCCCCGACGCGACCGGCGCCGAATTGGACGCACTGGCACGCAAGGTCCGCAACGATCCGCGCGGGTGGATCGCACAGCCGGTCGTGCAGCTGTCGACGGTGCCGACGAAGATCGGTGACGCCATCCGGCCGCGCCATGTTGACCTGCGTCCGTTCGCGGTCAACGACGGTGAGTCCGTGTGGGTCCTGCCCGGCGGCCTGACCCGGGTGGCGCTGCCGGAGGGATCGCTCGTCGTCAACTCGAGCCAGGGCGGCGGTTCCAAGGACACCTGGGTGCTGGCCTCGCGCACATCCGAGGGGGACCGGGAGTTGTCGGGTGCGAAGGTCGTGACGACGAGCGGTGTCGCCGCCGCCCGGCCGGCGGAGAGCGCCCCCGACCCGGTGCACACGCAGACTCAACAGCAACAGCAGGGTTCGATGATGCAGCAGTTGGGTGGGACGCAGCAGATGGGCTCCATGATGCAGCAGTTGGGTGGGACGCAGCAGATGGGTGGCATGACGCAGCAACCGAATTCGACGACCGCGTCCGGCGACATGACACAGCAGCAGAGCGGTGATGTCCGATGATGCTGGCGCGTAACGCCGAATCGCTCTACTGGATCGGCAGATACGTCGAGCGCGCCGACGACATGGCGCGCATCCTCGATGTCGCGATCCACCAGATCCTCGAGGACACCACGGTCGACGTCGACCGGCAGGCGCGCCTGATCATCCAGGTGCTCGGGCTCACCGCGCCGGAGGACGACGACGAGCTCGACGTCTGGTCGCTGACCGAACGCGTTGCCTACGACGCCGACGCGGTGGGATCGATCGTCGACCTGATCCGGGCGGCGCGGGAAAACGCCCGGGGCGCACGCGAAGTCACGTCCAGCGAGTTGTGGGAATGCCTCAACACCACCTACAACGGACTCGACGGCGCCGAACGGCGCTCGCGTCGCCTCGGTCCCCACGAGTTCCTGTCGTACGTGAAGAACCGGGCGGCGATGTTCGCGGGCCTCGCCGACGCCACCCTCAGCCACGACGACGGCTACCGATATCTGCTGCTGGGTCGGTCGGTGGAGCGGGTCGACATGACCATCCGGATGTTGCTGTCCCGCGCCGGGGATCGGACGACGTCGCCGGCCTGGGTGAACGTCCTCGTGTCCGCCGGCGGGCACGACACCTTCCTGCGGACCTACCGCGGTGTATTGGACGCCGAGAACATCGTCGAGTTCATGCTTCTCGACCGGCTGTTCCCACGGTCCATCTTCCACGCCCTCAGCGTCGCCGAGCGCAATCTGGGCCAGCTCGAGAGTGGGCCGAGCCGGGTCGGGGCCCAGGCCGAGGCGCAGTTGCTGCTGGGCCGCGCACGCAGTTCGCTCGAGTTCCTCGAGCCCGGGAAGTTGCTCGACGATCTGCAGGACCGGCTCGTTGACCTGCAGGACACCTGCCGCGCGGTCAACGAGGCGGTCACGAAGCAGTATTTCCATGTGTCGCCCTATGTCTCGTGGGCCGACGCCCGCGTCAGCGACGGGCATGTCATCGAGGAGAGTGAGCTGTGAGCTGGCGTCTGCGTGTTGTCCATTCCACGGGTTTCGCCTACCACAGTCCGGTCACCTCGTCGTACAACGAAGCCCGGCTCACTCCGCGCAGCGACGCCCGCCAGAACGTGATCGTCAACCGGGTCGAGACGGTCCCGGCGACGAGGTCCTACCGGTACACCGACTACTGGGGTACCGCGGTCACCGCCTTCGATCTGCACGCGCCGCACAACGAACTCGAGGTCTCGGGGCTGTCGGTCGTCGAAACCGAGGCCGGACAACGTCCCGACGAGGAGGATCAGGTCTCGTGGGACGACGTGAACAGCGATCACGTCATCGACCGGTATGACGAGATGCTGTCTTACACACCGTATGTCGCCCGCAACCGGTCACTGCTGTCGACCGCGAAGAAGGTGACCAAGGGGCTCACCCCCGAGGAGGCGGTCGAGGCGGTGTGTCGCTTCATCCACACCGAGATGGAGTACGTCCCCGGCACGACGGGCGTGCACACCACCGCGGTCGACGCGTGGACCGACCGCAAGGGCGTGTGTCAGGACTACGCGCACCTCACCCTGCTGATGCTCCGCGGGCTGGGCATCCCCGCCCGGTACGTGTCGGGGTATCTCCATCCCGAACCCGACGCCGAGATCGACAAGACGGTGCAGGGTCAGAGTCACGCCTGGATCGAGGCGTGGACGGGCGGCTGGTGGGGCTACGACCCGACCAACGACACCCCGATCACCGAGCAGCATGTGTCGGTGGGCGTGGGTCGTGACTACGCCGATGTGTCGCCGCTGAAGGGTATCTACACCGGCGGCGGCGCGACCGACCTCGACGTCATCGTCGAGATCACCCGGCTCGCCTAGGGTTTCGTCCTCCGGGTCACCGCCAGCCGTAGTGCCCGCGGAGTTCCTGGGCGACGGCGTCGAACGTCGTGCGGTCGAGGATCGCGCCTTCCCGGCGGATGCCGTCGTCGTCGACGACGAGTACACGGTCGAGGCGCACGAAGCTCGGCCGGCCCTGGGAATCCCATGCGCCCGACCCGACGGGAAGCCAGTTGCCGTCGTCCCGGTGGTCCTTGCTCGACAGCATGAGCCCGAGCACGGTGTCGGACCGGTCGGCCCGGGCGTCCCGGCCGACGACCAGGACCGGCCGGTCCTTTCCCTGGTTCGGGTCGTCCTCGTAGGCGACCCAGGTCCACACGATCTCGCCGGGGTCGGCGTCGCCGTCGAGGTCGGGGGAATAGCTGATGGTGCGGGCGAGATCGGTTGTCGGCCGAAGTGCGGGCCGGGCGTCGCGACTGGTCATCGTCAGGAGTCCTCTCCGGAGATGTGGGGTAGCAGGAAGTCCTCGATCGCGTCCGCGGTGAGGGCTGCGGTGGGTTTCCTCTTCGGGTTGAGGTCGTGTCCGACCTTCTCGAGTTCGACGATGTGTGTCGGCGCGTCGATGAGGCCGATCGCGCGGGTCATCTCGTCGGTGGTGCCGAACGGGTCGGTGCTCCCGTGGACCACGAGGGTGGGGACGGTGATCGACGGCAGGTGTTCGGTGCGCAGTCGGTCGGGCTTGCCCGGCGGATGCAGCGGATACGACGTCAGCAGCAGGCCGTCGGCCAGAGTTGTTCCGTCCTCGGCGACGGCCATCGAGGACTGTCGCCCGCCATAGGAGTGGCCACCCACGATCAACGGCCCGTCGGACTCGGCGCGCAGCGTTGCGCACGCGGCACGGATGCCGTCCCGGTCGGCGGCGGCGGTGGACGGGCTGGGCGGGCCCTTGGGCCGGCGCCGTCGATACGGCAGGTCGATCCGGGCGACGACGAACCCGCGGTCGCACAGTTCCTCGGCCAGGGCACGCAGGATCACGGCGTCGCGGTTGCCGCCTGCGCCGTGGGCGAGGACGAGCGTGGCACGTGCCGGGATCCCCGGGCGGTGTACCTCGGCGGCGACGTCGTCGGACTCGATGGTGGTGACGGTGGACGCGGACACGGCTGCCACCGTAGCGCCTTCGGAGGTGCTCGCGGACTTCTCCGATCCCTGAGGAGGCCCGGAGCCTGCGGAGGGCCGTCTCCCCGATCCCTGAGGAGGCCCGGAGCCTGCGGAGGGCCGTCTCGAAGGGTGCGACGTGGCCGGACGCGCCACGCGGGGTGCTCATGAGAAACTGGAGCACAACCCGTATCCGTACCCGTTCTCTACCGAAGTTCTCGTTCGAGGAGTAGTTCCATTCCCACCTTCGCCGACACCACCTTCACCGATCCGGCACGTATCCGGAACTTCTGCATCATCGCCCACATCGACCACGGCAAGTCGACGCTGGCAGACCGGATGCTGCAGCTCACCGGCGTCGTCGAAGAGCGGCAGATGCGGGCGCAGTACCTCGATCGAATGGACATCGAGCGCGAGCGCGGCATCACCATCAAAGCGCAGAACGTCCGTCTGCCTTGGACGGTGAAGTCGGCGGCGGGTGACGAGGACTACGTCCTGCACCTCATCGACACCCCCGGGCACGTCGACTTCACCTACGAGGTGTCCCGCGCTCTGGAAGCGTGCGAGGGAGCTGTCCTGCTCGTCGACGCCGCGCAGGGCATCGAGGCCCAGACCCTCGCCAACCTGTATCTGGCGATGGAGAACGACCTCACCATCATCCCGGTGCTCAACAAGATCGACCTGCCCGCGGCCGACCCCGAGCGCTACGCTGCCGAACTCGCGCACATCGTGGGTTGCGAGCCGGAAGACGTGCTGCGTGTGTCGGGCAAGACCGGCGTCGGGGTCACCGAGCTGCTCGACGAGGTCATCCGGAAGGTGCCGGCTCCGGTGGGCGACTCCGACGCCCCGGCGCGGGCGATGATCTTCGACTCGGTGTACGACACCTATCGCGGCGTGGTCACCTACGTCCGCGTCGTCGACGGCAAGATCGTGCCGCGGGAGAAGATCCTGATGATGTCGACCGGCACCACGCATGAATTGCTCGAGGTGGGCATCGTGTCCCCGGAACCGAAGCCGACCACGGGGCTGGGTGTCGGCGAGGTCGGTTACCTGATCACGGGTGTGAAGGACGTTCGCCAGTCGAAGGTCGGTGACACCGTCACCACCGCCCGCCGGGGTGCCGAACAGGCGCTGACGGGGTACCGCGAGCCGCGACCGATGGTCTATTCGGGGCTGTACCCGCTCGACGGGTCCGACTACCCGGTGTTGCGCGAGGCGCTCGAGAAGTTGCAGCTCAACGACGCCGCACTGACCTTCGAGCCGGAGACCTCGGTCGCGCTGGGGTTCGGCTTCCGCTGCGGCTTCCTCGGTCTGCTGCACATGGAGATCACCCGCGAGCGTCTCGAGCGCGAGTTCAACCTCGACCTGATCTCGACGGCCCCGAACGTCGTCTACCGGGTGGTCATGGAAGACGGTTCGGAGCATGTGGTGACCAACCCGTCGGACTGGCCGGAAGGCAAGACCCGGCACATCTACGAACCCATCGTCAAGACCACCGTGATCGCGCCGAGCGAGTTCATCGGCGCGATCATGGAGCTGTGTCAGTCGCGTCGAGGTGAGCTCGGCGGGATGGACTACCTGTCGGAGACGCGCGTGGAACTGCGGTACACGCTGCCCATGGCCGAGATCATCTTCGACTTCTTCGACGCCTTGAAGTCGCGGACGCGTGGCTATGCCAGCCTCGACTACGAGGAGGCGGGCGAGCAGGAAGCCGATCTGGTGAAGGTCGACATCCTGCTCCAGGGCGAGGCCGTCGACGCGTTCAGTGCGATCGTCCACAAGGACGCCGCCTATGCCTACGGCAACCGGATGGCGATCAAGCTCAAGGAGCTCATCCCGCGCCAGCAGTTCGAGGTCCCGGTGCAGGCCGCCGTCGGCTCGAAGATCATTGCGCGCGAGAACATCCGGGCCATCCGCAAGGACGTGCTCGCGAAGTGCTACGGCGGCGACATCAGCCGTAAGCGCAAACTGCTCGAGAAGCAGAAAGAGGGCAAGAAGCGGATGAAGACCATCGGCCGCGTCGAGGTCCCGCAGGAGGCCTTCGTGGCCGCGCTCTCGACCGACGCGGTGGGTGACAAGCCGAAGGGGAAGTGATGGGCGACGGGCAGACCGGGAGCGGGGAGACGATGACCGCAGCACAGGGCACCAATCCGGTACTGGCGGAGAGCAGCCTGCCCTACGACCTCCCCGACTTCGCATCGATCTCCGACGACGACTTCCTGCCGGCGTTCACCGAGGCCATGGCGTCGCATGTGGCCGAGGTGGAGGCGATCGCGGCCGATCCCGCGGCGCCCACCTTCGCCAACACGATCGAGGCGCTGGAGCTGTCGGGGCGCGACCTGGCCCGGGCGTCGGGGATCTTCTTCAACCTCGTCGGGCCCGACACGAACCCCAGACGCAACGAGATCTCCCAGGAGCTGTCGACGCTCCTGACCGATCATGCGAACACGATCGCGATGAATCCGGTTCTCTTCGAACGGATCTCCGACCTCCATTCGCGCGCCGAAGACCTTCATCTCACCGAAGCCCAGCGCCGGTTGCTCGACAAGCGGTACCGAGAATCGGTCCGCGCCGGAGCCGGACTCGACCCCGACGCACAGCGTGAGATGCGGGAGATCGCATCCCGCCTGGCCTATCTCACGACGACGTTCTCCCAGAAGATCCTCGACGACACCAACGACTCGGCGGTGCTCGTCGACGATGCCGCCGAACTCGACGGTCTGTCGGCCGGACAGATCGCCGCCGCCCGTCGTGCCGCCGGCGAGGCCGGGCACGACAGCGGATACCTCGTCACACTCGAACTCCCGACGAGCCAGTCGGTCCTCACCGAATTGACGAATGCCGATGTGCGCCGGCGGGTGTTCGACGCGTCGGTGGCGCGGTGCGCCCGAGGCAACGAAAACGACACTCGGGAACTGGTCCTCGAGATCGTCCGCCTGCGGGCACGCCGAGCAGAGATGCTCGGCTACCGGGACCACGCCGAATACGTGATCGCCGAGCAGACGGCGCCGGACCCGGGGGCCGTCGACGACATGCTGCGCGAGCTCAACTCCTCGGCCATGCGTGCCGGTGGCCGCGAACTCACCCGGCTCACCGAGTTCGCGGGTGACGCGACGATCGGCCCCGCCGATCTCACCTTCTGGCTCGATCGGGAGAAGCGGTCGCACTCGGCGGTGCCGCTCGACGACTTCGCGGACTACTGCGAACTGGACGCGGTGCTGACCCGGGGTGTCTTCTTCGCCGCGAACAAGCTGTACGGCCTGACCTTTCGGGAGATCACCGATCTCCCGCTGTACCACCCCGATGTGCGCGCCTGGGAGGTACGCGACGACGCGGGCGTCGGTATCGGACTCTTCCTCGGCGACTTCTTCGCCCGGCCGTCGAAACGCGGCGGGGCGTGGATGAACAACATCGTCGACCAGTCGTCGGTCCTGCACACCCAGCCGATCATCGTGAACGTGCTGAACCTGACCAAACCCGATGCCGGACAACCGTGTCTGCTCACGATGGATCAGCTCACCACGCTCTTTCACGAGTTCGGGCACGCCCTGCACGGATTGCTGTCGTCGGTGGAGTATCCGTCGCAATCCGGGACATCGGTACCGCGGGACTTCGTCGAGTTCCCGTCGCAGGTGAACGAGATGTGGGCGCTGCACCCGGACGTGCTGGCGAACTACGCCCGGCATCACGAGACCGGAGAGCCGATCCCGGCTGAGCTCGCCGATGCGGCGCGGGAGTCGGCGGGAGCCGAGTCCGCGCACGGCACCATCGAATACCTCGCTGCATCCTCGCTGGACCTGGCCTGGCACCGGTTGTCGGTGGCGGAGGCCGAGGCGGTGTCCGACGTCGAGGCCTTCGAGGCGCGGGCGCTCACCGACGCAGGACTGCACACCGAGCTGATCCCGCCGCGCTACCGGAGCTCGTACTTCAACCACATCTTCGGTGGCGGCTACTCCGCCGGCTACTACAGCTACATCTGGTCGGAGGTGCTCGACGCAGAGACCGAGCAGTGGTTCCTCGCCGAGGGCGGGTTGCGTCGTGAGAACGGCCGCCGGTTCGCCGACGCCACTCTCTCCCGCGGAGACAGCGTGGATCCGCTTGTCGCACATGAGGGCCTGATCGGTCGCCGGCCGCGTATCGAACCGCTGCTGCGGCGCCGGGGGCTCGCGGCCTGATCGGGTCCCGGTCATGACGACGACGCGCACCCCGCGCCGGGACCTGTCGGCGTTCGCGGTGCTGAGCATCGTGACCGCGATCGTCGTGATCGGTCTCAAACTGATCGCGTGGCGGATCACCGGCTCGGTCGGTCTGCTCTCCGACGCGCTGGAGTCCACTGTCAACCTCGTGGCGGCGATCGGTGCGTTCGTCGCGCTGCGGGTTGCGGCGAAGCCACCGGACCGGAGTCACAACTTCGGGCACACCAAGGCGGAGTACTTCTCGGCGGTCTTTGAGGGCGTGATGATCGTGGTCGCCGCGGTCGTCATCATCGCCACGGCCGTCGACCGCTTGCTCGATCCGCAGGAACTCGAGGAAGTCGGTGTAGGACTGGCGATCTCGGTGGGCGCGACGGTGGTCAACGCGGTCGTCGGCTGGGTGCTCATCCGAGCCGGTCGTCGTCATCGGTCCCTGACCCTCGAAGCCGACGGCAAACATCTCATGACCGACGTGTGGACGACGATCGGGGTCGTCGTCGGCGTCTTCTTGGTCGCCGTGACCGGCTGGCTGCCGCTCGACCCGCTGATCGCCATCGCGGTGGCTGCCAACATCCTCGTCGTGGGCGGACGGCTGGTCTGGCGATCCGGTGCGGGACTGATGGACTCGGCGCTGCCCGACGACCTGCGTGCCGCGATCGACGCCGTCCTCGCGCGTCACCGCGCCGACCGGATCGACTTCCACGACGTCCGCACGCGGGAGGCCGGTCATGAACGGTTCGTCCAGTTGCACATGCTCGTCCCCGGTGACTGGTCGGTGCAGCGCGCGCACGACCTGGCCGAGACGATCGAGGACGAACTCCGCGCCGCGGTCGACGATCTCACCGTGACCCTGCACGTCGAACCGATCAACGACCCACGCGCCTACGAGGACTGGCGGCTGGACTGAGCGCGTTCCGGCTCGTCGCGCTCAGTGATTCGCCGGCTGGAAGGTGGCCTGGTGGGCGGCTTCCTCGGCGCGGATCACATGCATCACCGCGTTGATGAGGGCGAGGTGGGTGAACGCCTGCGGGAAGTTGCCGAGATGCTGTCCGGTCTTGGCGTCGATCTCCTCGGCGTACAGCTTGAGCGGGCTCGAGTAGGACAGCAGTCGTTCACACAGCGTCTTCGCCCGTGACAGTTCGCCGATCTCGACGAGGGCCGACACCAGCCAGAACGAGCAGATGGTGAACGTACCCTCTTCGCCGCTGAGGCCGTCGTCGGTCTCCTCGACCCGGTAGCGGAGCACCAGTTCGTTCTCGGTGAGTTCGTCGGCGATCGCGAGAACCGTTGCGCGCACCCGGGGGTCGTCCGGCGGCAGGAATCGCAGCAGCGGGACGAGTAGTAACGAGGCATCGAGCGCGTCGTCGCCGTAACGCTGGGTGAACACCCCGCGCTCGTTGACCCCGTGCGCCAGGACGTCGGCCCTGATCTCCTCCGCGATCGCCGCCCATTCGCGCGCGTGCGCCTGCTCGCCGTGCATCGTCGCGAGGCGTGACCCGCGGTCGAGCGCGACCCAGCACATCACCTTCGACGACGTGAAATGCTGCGGCTCGCCGCGCACCTCCCAGATGCCGCGGTCGGGGTCCTTCCAGTGCTTGATCGCTTCTTCGACCTGGGCCTTCAACACGGGCCACAGCGTCTCCGGCACGGCTTCGTGCGACTTGATGTTGAGGTACACCGAGTCGAGCATCGTGCCCCAGATGTCGTGCTGCGCCTGGTTGTAGGCGCCGTTGCCGATACGGACCGGTTGTGCGCCGTCGTAGCCCGAGAGATGGGTCAGCTCTTCCTCTTCCAGGGTGCGTTCGCCGCCGACGCCGTACATCACCTGCAGCGGATGACGTTCCCCGTTGGTGATGCCCGAGACGTCGGCGATGAAGGAGAAGAAGTCGTCGGCCTCGCGGTCGAGACCGAGCGTGTACAGACCCCACAGGGCGAAGGTCGAGTCACGCACCCACGCATAGCGGTAGTCCCAGTTACGTTCGCCCTGAGGGGTTTCCGGCAGCGACGTGGTCGCGGCGGCGAGCAGTGCGCCGGTCGGGGAGTAGGTGAGTCCCTTCAGCGTGAGGGCCGAACGCTGCAGATGTGAGCGCCACGGATGATCGGGGAAGCTGCCGATGTTGATCCACTGCCGCCACGACTCGCTTGTCGCCCACATCTTCTGGGCGGCTTCCTCGAAGTTCTGCGGCGCCGGCTGCCGGGACCAGCTGAGTGCGACGAAGCGGTTGTCGCCTTCGACGAGCCGGGTACGTGCCCGCGCTTCGCGACCTTCCAGACCTAGCCGGAGGTCCGTGGTGAGTTTCAGGGTGGGCGTGTCGGCATCGGTGTCCTTGGCCTGTGCGATCGCCTCGCCGTAGGCCGGGCCCGAGTACTCCCACTTCGTCGTCCCGCGGTGGTAGTCGAAAGCGGGTTCGCAACTCATGTGCAGTTCGACGGTGCCGGACACGCAGCGCACGGTGCGCAGCAGGATGTGCTCGGCGTCCCAGTCGGTGGGCGTCCGGCGGTGCGTCTTCGAACGACGTTCGTTGTCGTGCCACGGACCCATGACCAGTGCGTCACGGACGATGATCCAACCGGTGTCGGTCTGCCAGGTGGTCTCGACCATCAGGCTGCCGGGCAGGTAGCGCCGATCCACCGGGACGTTCACGCCGTAGGGCGCCAGTCGGAAGTGGCCGGCACTACGGTCGAGGATGGCGCCGAAGACGCTCGGAGAGTCGGGCCGGGGTATGCACATCCACTCGACGGAGCCGTTGCGCGCGATGAGACAGTTGGTCTCGGTGTCGGACAGGAACGCATAGTCGCCGATCGGCGGGAAGGCGCTCGTGTGCGACGGAGCCGGGGGAGCCGCCGGGGAGACGTCGGCGTCGGCCGCGGTCCCGGATGCCCGCGGCGGCACGGTCGGCAGGGACGTTACGGTGGAGTCATCTGCGACAGACATGAGTTCCATCATTGCGACGGGTTCTCGCCGACGCCACTCGGCTCCCGTGAGCGAGACAGTGGCGGTGATCACGGACTCGGAGCGACGCAGATGCCGCGGACGGATATACGGCTGCCCGCGGGAACGAGTGCACGGATGACGGGGTGATGAGGTGTCGGCGTTCTTCGACTGGTGGGACAGCGTGGAGGAGTGGCTCACGGGCCTGTCCTTCGTGCCCCAGTTGCTGGTGACCGTCGCCGTCGTGATCCCGGTGGCGATCCTCATCGCCTACGTGCTCAGTCTGCTGGTCGACGCCGCTGCCACGCTGGTCGACCGACGCCGCTTCGCCGACGACGACGGGACCGGATTGTGAAGAAGATACTGCGTTCGCCGGTCACCTTCGCGCTGCTGGCGCTGCTGGTCCTGGTCATCATCGCCTGGCTTGTCACCGGCTGAGCGTCATCGGGCGCTTCGCGGCTTGTTTGTCATGCGCCCTGAGGTGGGAGCGAAGCGAGCCACGACCGGCATGGTGACGTGCCTCGCCCGCCCTTCGTGGCTCGTCGACCTCGACGCGCTCCTTCGTCGCTTGCTCGGCCCGGCGGCTTGCGCTCCTCGCACCTCAGGGAGCAGGGGCTGGGACCTGAGGGTCCCCTCAAGGAGCGGGGTGGTACCCAGCGGGAATCGCGCGGCGGTCGGTCGCCGTGCGGTAGAGCGACCCGATCGCCTCGATGACGTCCGGATGGGTGCCGAGGGGACCGGCCACGAGGGTGTCGTCGACCAGGGCGTCGAGAGCCGACTCGACCCGCTCGGTGAGCAGTCCGGCCGACAGGAAGTACGGACTCACCGCGATACGTCGGGCACCGCCGGCGCGGAGTCGGCGCACGGCCGAGACGACGGCGCGATTGTGCGGCCCCAGCTTGGTCGCGAAGACCACCTCGACCGGCCGGTGGAGCCGTGTCGACAGTTCGATCGCCCGTAGGCGCACCGAACGATCGGCGGCCGGGTCGGAGGACCCGACCGCGGACAAGATTACCCCGTCGCGCGGCCCCAGGCCGGCCTCGACGAGACGGTCTGCCAGGGCACCCGTCAACGAGCGCGTACCCATGACGTCGGTCTGTCGAGCGGAGGGTCGACGCGACTCGATGATCGCCGGCAGATCGACCTTGTGGTGAAACCCCGCGGACAGCAGCATTGGCACGACCACCGGATCGGCGTCGGTCCGGCTCAACACATCCCCGACCAACGGCTCGTCGAGGTCGAGATAGGAGAGCACCACCTCGACACCGGGCAGGCTCGACGCGACGGCGTTCCGCACACGGCGCGCGGTCGCGCCGAAGCGCGGATCGCGACTGCCGTGTGCGGCGAGGACGAGAGTCGGTGTCACACCAACTCTTTGAGATGGAGCGGCGCCAAGGCGTCGCCCACGAGGCCTGCGGCCAGCGTGTTCCCGCCCTGCGGGTCGATGAGCAGGAAGCTGCCCGACTCCCGGTTGACCTGGTAGTCGTCGGCCGGGATCGGCTCGGCGGTCTGCACCGAGATCCGCACGATCTGGTTGAGTTCCACCGATTCCGGAGCCTCCATCAGGGCGAGGTTCTGCTCGTCGAACAGCGCGTCGAGGGCGCCGATGATCGCCTGGGTGGTCTTGGTGCCGTGCTTGAGGAGCAGGCGAGCGCCCGGGCGCAGCGGCTTCTCGGCGAGCCAGCAGACCGTTGCGCTGAACTGCTGCAACGGTTCCGGGGCGTCAGCGGCGGCGGCGATGAGGTCACCGCGCGAGATGTCGACGTCGTCTGCCAGCAGGATCGTGACACTGCGTCCGGTGTGCGCGGTGGGCAATTCGCCGTCGGCGGTGTCGATCTGGCTGACGGTGGTCCGCTGCCCCGACGGCAGGACGACCACCTCGTCGCCGACGGAGACCCGGCCGGCGGCGATCTGACCCGCGTAACCGCGGTAGTCGGGGTGTTCCGGGGTGCGGGGACGGATGACGTACTGGACCGGGAACCGCAGGCCGACGTCGTTGCGCTCCACCAGATTGGGCACGGTCTCGAGATGCTCGATGAGTGTGGGCCCATCGTAGAAGGAGGTGGTCTCCGAGCGGTGAGCCACGTTGTCGCCGTGCAGCGCCGACACCGGGATCGCGGTGACCTGCTCGTCGGACCAGCCCAGTGACCGGGTGAGTTCGGCGAATTCAGCGGAGATCTCGGCGAACACCGACGCCTGATCGGTGACGAGATCGATCTTGTTGACCGCGAGCACCAGCTGGGGCACGCCGAGGAGGGCCATCACCGCGGCGTGGCGGCGGGTCTGGGCGACGACGCCGGTGCGGGCGTCGACGAGCAGGATCACCAGCTGCGCAGTCGACGCACCCGACACCGTGTTGCGGGTGTACTGGACGTGCCCGGGGGTGTCGGCGAGCACGAACGAGCGCGCGGGAGTGGCGAAGTAGCGGTAGGCGACATCGATGGTGATGCCCTGTTCGCGCTCGGCCCGCAGCCCGTCGACGAGCAGCGACAGGTCCGGGGTGTCGAGACCGCGGTCCACCGACGCCTTCGTGACCGCGTCGATCTGGTCGGCCAGAACGGATTTCGTGTCGTACAGCAGGCGGCCCACGAGCGTGGACTTACCGTCGTCGACACTGCCCGCGGTCGCGATGCGGAGGAGATCAGGAGCGTGCTTCATCAGAAATATCCTTCGCGCTTACGGTCTTCCATGGCGGCCTCGGAGACCCGGTCGTCGCCACGGGTGGCGCCACGCTCGGTCAGCCGCGACGCGGCGACCTCGGCGAGCACGGCCTCGTTGTCCGTGGCGTCGGAGAGGACCGCGCCGGTCGAGGAGCCGTCGCCGACGGTGCGGTAGCGCACCGAGAGTCGCTGCACCTCTTCGCCTTCGCGGGGACCGCCCCAGACTCCCGAGGTCATCCACATGCCGTCGCGCTGGTAGACCTCGCGCTCGTGGGCGTAGTAGATCGACGGGAGGAGCACCTGCTCGCGAGCGATGTAGCGCCAGATGTCGAGCTCGGTCCAGTTCGACAGCGGGAACACCCGCACGTGCTCACCCGGGGCGTGGCGGCCGTTGTAGAGGTTCCACAGCTCGGGGCGCTGTCGCTTCGGGTCCCACTGGCCGAAGGCGTTGCGCAGCGAGAAGATCCGCTCCTTGGCGCGCGACCGCTCCTCGTCGCGCCGACCGCCGCCGAACACCGCGTCGAAACGGTTCTCGGTGATGGCATCGAGCAAGGGGATGGTCTGCAGCGGGTTGCGGACCCCGTCGGGGCGCTCGGTGAGCCGGCCGTCGGCGAGGTAGTCCTCCACCTTGGCCACGTGCAGCCGCAGGTTGTGCCGTTCCACGACCTGGTCACGGAACTCGAGGACCTCGGGCAGGTTGTGCCCGGTGTCGACGTGCAGTAGCGAGAAGGGCAGTGGCGCAGGCCAGAACGCCTTGAGCGCGACGTGCAGGAGCACTGTGGAGTCCTTGCCGCCGGAGAACAGGATCACCGGCCGCTCGAACTCGCCCGCGACCTCGCGGAAGATGTGGATCGCCTCGGACTCCAGGGCGTCGAGTGTGGTGAACTCGTCGGCCTCCGCGGCGGCGCCGCTCGTCTGGGCAGCGGCGACGCCGGGCGTCGCCGGAACGGACGGTGTTTCGGTCACGGTCATGCGTGCAGCCCACATTCTGTCTTGGCGCGACCGGCCCAGCGGCCGCTGCGCGGATCGGATCCGGGTTCGGGTTTGGCGGTGCACGGTGCGCACCCGATCGAGGGATATCCCTCGTCGACGAGCGGATTCACCAGCACGCCGTTGGTGTCGATGTAGTCCTGCATCGTCTCGTCGGACCAGGCCGCGATCGGATTGATCTTGACCAGTCCGAAGCCCTCGTCGAAGGAGATGAGCGGCGCGTTGGCCCGAGTCGGTGCCTCCACACGACGGATGCCCGTGATCCACGCGTCGTACCCGGCGAGCCCGGCCTTGAGCGGCACGACCTTCCGCAGTCGGCAGCATTCGCCCGGGTCGCGCGCGAAGAGGTTGCGCCCCAACAGCTCGTCCTGCTCGGCGACGCTGTGCTCGGGGGTCAGGTTCACCATCTCCACGCCCGGTCGAGCGAAGCGAGGGGCAGAATGGTTATAGACCTGCTCGACGGCGTCGCGGGTGCCGATGGTCTCGGCGAAGTGGTATCCGGTGTCGAGGAAGAGCACCTTGACCGGGTCGCCGTCGAGGAGCTCACGGTCGATGTTCTTCACCGCGAGGTCGACCAGGGCCGCGTCCTGCATGTTCGACGCGACGACGAAGTTGGTGCCGAAGGTCTGCGCGGTCCAGCGGATCAATTCCTCCGGGGTGGCGTCGGAACCGAGGTCCGCAGCACCCTTCTCGGCGATGTCCCGCAGCTGGTCCTCGCTGAAGCGCCGGCCGGTACGGGTGGTGGTCTCGATGGTCATCGCAGCGCCTCCTCATCGGCACGAACGGCCCACTGCGCGAACCGTTCACCCTCTTCGCGTTGGTCGACGAAGTTGCGGACCACGCGCTCGATGTAGTCGCCCAGTTCGGTACCCAGCACCTTGTGCTGGCGCAACTTGCGACCGAAACCCGAGTCCAGGCCCAGGCTGCCGCCGAGGTGGACCTGGAAGCCGTCGGTCTGGTTGCCGTCGGCGTCCTCGACGAGCTGTCCCTTGAAGCCGATGTCGGCGATCTGCGACCGTCCGCAGGAGTTGGGGCAGCCGTTGATGTTCACCGTGATCGGCACGTCGAGCTTCGCGTTGATGTCGGACAGCCGCTCGTCCAGTTCCGGGGCGAGGACCTGCGAGCGCTTGCGGGTCTCGGTGAACGACAGCTTGCAGAACTCGATGCCGCTGCACGCCAGCAGGTTCCGGCGCCACCGCGTGGGCCGGCCGTGCAGGCCGAGCGGCTTGAGCTCGTCGATCAGCCACTCGACCTTGTCGTCGGGGACGTCGAGGACGATCAGCTTCTGGTACGGGGTGAAGCGCACACGGTCGGAACCGGCCGCGGCGACCGCGTCGGCGGTCTTGGTCAGGATCGTGCCCGAGACGCGACCGGCGATGGGGGAGAAGCCGATCGCGTTGAGTCCGTTGCTCAGCTTCTGCACACCGATGTGGTCGATCGGACGCTCCGGCTTTTCCGGCGCCGGGCCGTCGATCAGCTTGCGCCCCAGGTATTCGTCCTCGAGCACCTGGCGGAACTTCTCGATGCCCCAGTCCTTGATGAGGAACTTCAGCCGCGCCTTGGCGCGCAGACGTCGGTACCCGTAGTCGCGGAAGATCGAGACCACGGCCTCCCAGACGTCGGGCACCTCGTCGAGCGGCACCCAGGCGCCGACGCGCTGGGCGAGCATCGGGTTGGTGGACAATCCGCCGCCGACCCAGAGGTCCAGTCCGGGGCCGTGCTCGGGATGCACGACGCCGACGAACGCGACGTCGTTGATCTCGTGGACCACGTCCTGCTGGCCCGAGATCGCGGTCTTGAACTTGCGCGGCAGGTTCGAGTACTTCGGGTCGCCGATGTAGCGGCGCACGATCTCGTCGATGGCCGGGGTGGGGTCGAGGACCTCGTCGAGGGACTCGCCGGCGAGCGGCGAACCCAGCACGACGCGGGGGCAGTCGCCGCAGGCCTCGGTGGTCTGCAGCCCCACGCCCTCGAGGCGCTCCCAGATGGTCGGGACGTCCTCGATGCGGATCCAGTGGTACTGGACGTTCTCCCGGTCGGAGAGGTCGGCGGTGTCGCGGGCGAACTCGGTGGAGATCTCACCGAGGGTGCGCAGCTGTTCGACGTTGAGCGCACCGCCGTCGCAGCGCACCCGCATCATGAAGTGGCTGTCCTCGAGGATGTCGATGTTCTCGTCGCCGGTCCAGGTGCCGTCGTAACCCTCGGCGCGCTGGGTGTAGAGACCCCACCAGCGCATCCGGCCGCGCAGGTCCTGTTTGTCGATCGAGTCGAAACCCTGCTTGGAATAGATGTTCTCGATGCGCGCACGCACGTTGAGCGGGTTGTCGTCCTTCTTGACCTGCTCGTTGGGGTTCAGCGGCTCGCGATAACCGAGCTTCCACTGACCCTCGGCGCGGCGCTTGGTCGGACGGGCCTTGCGGGCCGGGCGCGCGGGCTTCGGGGCGACCGGCTCTGCAGCGGCAGCGTCGTTCGGTGCACCCGGACCGGAAGCGGCGGGGGCGTCGGTGGTGGACGTCATGAACTCTCCTGTGCCGGCGCACAGGGCCGGCGTTCGTTGCACGAGTTACGGGCTGAAACGTGCCGGCATCCCCAGGGAATCGGGGACAAATCGGGGCCGAGACGTCGCTAGATGCGACAGAAAGCGCTGTTGACGCGCTTGAGATCAATGTGGCGGCGAGCTGCGAGCCACACCCCGGGGAAAATCACGCGGTCCATAGTGCCACGCTCCCTATCGGCTCGTCTACTTGGGGTTATTTTCCATCATGGTGATGGAAAACCGGGCCGGCCTCCACACCTGCCTGCGCCGCACAACGCCGTCGAGGACCGTGCTGTTCCCGATCGGGGCGACGATTTCCTCCCACGCCGCCGCGATCGGCATCATGGAACGGTGAACGTCGACACCACCACCATCGCAGCCGACCTGGTCGCCGCTGCGTGCCGCGACGTCGACGCGGACGTGCCTCTCGCGCTGTACCTGCACGTCCCGTTCTGCGCGACCCGGTGTGGGTACTGCGATTTCAACACCTATACGGCGGGCGAACTCAGTTCGTCGTCGTCACCGGAATCGTGGCAGCACGCGGTCGCCCGCGAGCTCGAGGCGGCATCGCGGATGCTGGCCCCCACCCGGCCGGTCTCGACGATCTTCGTCGGCGGGGGCACGCCGTCGCTGCTCGGCGGCGACGGCCTCACACGACTCCTCGACGCCGTCCGGGTCCACTTCGACCTGTCCGACGACGTCGAGATCACCGCCGAGTCGAATCCGGAGTCGACTTCGCCGGAGTTCTTCGACGACCTCCGGTCCGCCGGTTTCACCCGCATCTCGCTCGGCATGCAGTCGGCCGCCGCACACGTGCTCAGGCTGCTCGATCGCACGCACACCCCGGGTCGGGCGGTTGCGGCCGCCAGGGAGGCACGAGCGGCCGGGTTCGACCACGTCAACCTCGACCTGATCTACGGCACGCCCGGCGAGACCGACGCCGACCTGCACGCCACCGTCGACGCGGTGCTGGACGCCGGGGTCGACCACGTGTCGGCCTACGCGCTGATCGTCGAGGACGGCACCGCGCTCGCCCGCCGCATCCGGCGCGGGGAGATGCCCGCACCCGACGACGACGTCCTCGCCGACCGCTACCAGATCCTCGACCGCCGTCTGCGTGCGGACGGACTCGACTGGTACGAGGTGTCGAACTGGGCCCGCGGCGAGAAGTCGGTGTGTCGTCACAACATCGCCTACTGGCACAGCCACGACTGGTGGGGCATCGGTCCGGGGGCGCATTCCCACGTCGCGGGCGTGCGCTGGCTGAACGCCAAACATCCTGCGCGCTACGCGAAGTCGCTGGCGGACGGGGTCTTGCCCATCGCATCGGCAGAACAGCTGACCCCCGAGGACCGGCACCTCGAGGCCGTCATGCTGACCACCCGGTGCCGCACCGGACTGCCGCGCGATCTCCTCGACGACGCCGAGACCGCGCATGCCGAACAACTCCGTGCCGACGGACTGCTCACCGCGGCCGACGACGCCTACGTGCTCACCGACGCGGGTCGGTTGCTGGCCGACGGCGTGATCCGCCGCGTGCTCTGGGGCTGACGCGGGGCCGGTTGTCGGCCTACCAGCTCTGATCGGGGCGAGGCGGACTCGTCCAGCCCGTCGATCGCGCCCCGCGCCGATGCGCACCGGGGCCGTCGGGCGTGGTCGGGGGCCGGCGCGCCGGGATCTCGGCGGTGTCCTCGAGTTGCTCGTCGAGGGGTTTGGCCGCATCGGACAGGTCCAGGGCGTCGAGGTCGAGGGTGCGCGCGTGGATGATGTGCCGGTTGCGCAGCGCCGACCGCACCGCGCGATGCAGTCCGTCCTCGAGGTAGAGCTCGCCCTCCCACCGCACGACGTGGGCGAACAGGTCGCCGTAGAAGGTGGAGTCCTCGCTGAGGAGCTTGTCCAGGGCGAGGACCTTCGTGATCGGCGTCAGCTGGTCGAGCCGGAGTTGCCGCGGCGGGATCTTGGCCCAACCACGCGTCGACAGCCCGTGGTCGGGATAGGGCTTGCCCTCCCGCACCCCCTTGAAGATCATGCGAACTCCTCCGACGCCCGTGCCTCGACGATTGCTGATCTGCGACGACGCGTCGACGGTCAGTGCGCGACACCGCGCCGTGGCACGGTGATCGCGATCCCATTTCGTACTATGGAACGCACCCAACTGTATGGCAGGGACCCGAGTCAGGAGGTGTGCCGCGTGTCTACCACCGATGATCGTCGCTTCGAGATCTTGCGTGCGATCGTGACCGACTACGTCGACACGCAGGAACCGATCGGTTCGAAAGCGCTCGTGGAGCGACACCAGCTGGGGGTGTCGAGTGCCACCGTCCGCAACGACATGGCGGTCCTGGAGGCAGAGGGATACATCACCCAGCCGCACACCAGCTCCGGCCGGGTGCCCACCGACAAGGGCTACCGGATGTTCGTCGACCGGATCAGCGAGATCAAGCCGCTGTCGGCCGCCGAGCGCCGGGCGATCCTCTCGGTGCTCGACTCCGGCGTCGACCTCGACGACGTGCTCCGGCGCTCGGTGCGGCTCCTCGCCCAGCTGACGAGACAGGTCGCGGTCATCCAGTACCCGGTGCTGTCGGCGGCGACCGTGCGTCACCTCGAGGTCGTCACCCTGTCGCCGTCGCGCCTGCTGCTGGTCGTCATCGTCGACAACGGCCGGGTCGAACAGCGCATGGTGGCGCTGAGCGAAGACCACGATGAGGACGAGATCGCCCGGTTGCGCGATCTGTTCTCGGCCGCACTGCACGGCAAACGGCTCGAAGCCGCGTCGGCCGCGGTCGCCGAGCTCGCCAACTCCGCGCCCGAGGATCTGCGCGGTGCGGTGCTCAACATCGCCACCGTGCTGGTGGAGACCCTCGTCGAACGCGGTGACGACCGGCTGGTGCTGGGCGGCACGTCGAACCTCGCGCGGTCGGCGGCCGACTTCACCCCGGTCGTCGGCGGGATGGACACCGTTCTCGAAGCCCTCGAGGAGCAGGTGGTGGTGCTCAAGATCTTGGCGACGACCCAGGACATGGGCCAGGTCACGGTGCAGATCGGCGAGGAGACCCGGACCGAGAACCTGCGTGGGACCTCGGTCGTGTCGACAGGGTACGGTGCTTCGGGAACCGTGTTCGGCGGCGTCGGTGTGCTCGGCCCCACACGGATGGACTATCCGGGAACCATCGCCTCGGTGGCGGCCGTTGCCAAGTACATCGGCGAGGTGCTCGCCGAACGATGATCGCTGTTTCTCCATGATCGCTGTCGGGCACACCGCAGCGTCGACGGCGGCCGCTCGCGACACCGAGCCGGGACGACGGTGGGGACGGCCGGTCCATCCGCGCGTCGCGCGATCGTGAGAGCACCCGCCGCCAGGCACCAACTGAGACCGAAGGATCACTACAACCGTGGCACGTGACTACTACGCAATCCTGGGAGTGGCGAAGGGCGCCAGTGATCAGGAGCTCAAGCGCGCCTACCGCAAGAAGGCGCGGGAGCTGCACCCCGACGTCAACCCGGGCAAAGAAGACGAGTTCAAAGAGGTCAGCACCGCTTACGAGGTGCTGACCGATCCGGAGAAGCGTCGCATCGTCGACGCCGGCGGCGATCCGCTGGCCGGCGCCGGTGCGGGCGGCTTCGGCGGTTTCGGTGGCGGCGGCGGGGGATTCGGCGACGTCTTCGAGGCGTTCTTCGGCAACGGCGGTGCCTTCGGCGGCGGTGGCGGGGGCTTCGGCTCGGGCCGCGGACCCAAGTCCCGTGTCCAGCCGGGTGAGCCGGCGCTGGTGAACGTGACCCTGGATCTCGCCGAGTGCGCCAAGGGGGTCGCCAAGGAGATCACCGTCGACACCGCGATCCTCTGCGACGTGTGTACCGGCTCGGGAACCAACGGCGACAGCAAGCCGGTCACCTGCGACATCTGCAAGGGCGCCGGGGAGATCCAGTCGGTGCAGCGCTCCTTCCTCGGGCAGGTCATGACCGTGCGCGAGTGCCCGACCTGCCACGGCGTCGGCGAGGTCATCCCCGACCCCTGCCACAAGTGCGGCGGCGACGGACGCTACCGCTCGCGACGCACGATGACCGTGCGCATCCCGGCCGGAATCGAGAACGGCATGCGGGTTCGCCTCACCGGTCAGGGTGAGGTGGGTCTCGGCGGCGGCCCCGCCGGCGATCTGTACGTAGAGGTCTCCGAACGGCCGCACGAGGTGTTCCTGCGCGATAAGGACGACCTGCACTGCACCGTCAAGGTCCCGATGGCCGACGCCGCGCTCGGCGCCGAGTTTGAGGTGGAGACGATTCTCGGCGACCCGGTCACCGTGACGGTCGCGCCCGGCACGCAGCCGGGCCAGATCGTGAAGCTGCGCGGGCAGGGCATGCCGCACGTCAGCTCCGGTGTGCGCGGCACCATGCACGTCCACCTCGACGTCGTCGTACCGACCAGACTCGATGCGGCGCAGACCGAAGCACTGAAGAAGTACCGCAAGATCGCCGCCGACGAGATCGAGGTCGTCAACACCTCGGCGGCCGCGGCGCCCGGCGGTCTCTTCTCGCGGCTGCGCAACGCGTTCGCCGGGAAGTAGGCACCTGGTGTCCGCGGCGGCGATCTCCGAGTGGATGTGCGCGTTCGGGACGGCGGGTACGCGGTGAGTCCACCGCTGTTCTGGGCGGACTCCGTGCCCGCGCCCGGCGCTGACCTGATCCTGAGCGGCGCCGAGGGTCGTCATGCGGTCACCGTCGCCCGGCTGGGCGTCGGCGAACGGATCCTCGTCGGCGACGGCGCCGGCTCGGTCGGCGGTTGCGAGATCCGGGAGATCACCGCCAAGGACACACTGGTGGCGACCGTCCACGACCTCGCGTTCGAGGCTCGCTCGACCCCGCAGGTGACCGTGGTGCAGGCGCTCCCGAAGTCGGAGCGGTCCGAGCTCGCGGTCGACCTCGCCACCGAGGCCGGCGCCGACGTCATCGTGCCGTGGCAGGCGCTGCGGTGCGTGTCGCGGTGGACGGGCAAGGCGGACAAGGGCGTTGCCAAATGGCGGGCCGCGGCCTCGGCAGCTGCCAAACAAAGCCGTCGACCATGGATTCCGGAGATCACCGACCTCGCGGCCACCATCGACGTCCGGGCCCGCTGCGCGGACGTCGTGGCGCAGGGAGGGGTCGTCGCCGTCCTGCACGAGGAAGCCGCGCAACCCCTGGCCCGGCTACCCCTCGCCGACGCCACCGAGATCCTGCTCGTGGTCGGGCCCGAGGGCGGACTCGACGCCGGCGAGGTCGCCGACCTGACCGCGCTCGGTGCGAACTCGGTCGTGCTCGGCCCCGAGGTGTTGCGTACGTCGACGGCCGCCGCGGTGGCCCTCGGCGCGATCGGGGTGCTCACCCGCCGGTGGGCCCGATGAGTGTCGTCGGACGCCGTTCGGTGCGTCGGACCAAGATCGAATACGGCTCTGCGCCTTCCCAATTCGGGCACCTGTACGTGCCTTCCGAGGGGCTCGACGCCGCGACGCCGACGCGGCTCGTGGTGCTTGTCCACGGCGGGTCCTGGTCTGTCGAGTTCGGGTCGACGACCCAGACCGCGATCGCCCGGATGCTCGCCGAACGCGGGGCGGTGGTGTGGAACATCGAGTACCGCCGGGTGGGTGAAGAGGGCGGCGGGTGGCCGAATACCGGCCGGGATGTCCTCGACGCGCTCGGTGCCCTGGACGGTCCCGTCCGCGACCTGCTCCCGCCCGGCGCTGTCGACTTCGCCTCGACCGCGGTCGTCGGGCATTCCGCGGGTGGTCAGCTCGCGGTCTGGGCCGTCGGTCAGCTCGGAGCCCGGACCGCCACGGCCACCATTACCACCGTGATCGCCCAGGCGGCCGTGCTCGACACCGTCGGCGCAGCGGACCGGGAGTCGGTGCGGGCGTTCATGGGCCGGCCGTTCAGCGAGTCGCCGCGCCGCTACTCCGACGCCTCACCACTGTTGGCACCGGTGGTCGACGCCCACGTCGTCGCGATCCACGGCGACGCCGATGATCTGATCCCGGTCGAGTCCAGCCGCCGGTACGTCGACGCCGCGATCGCACGCGGACAGTCCGCCGAACTCATCGTCGTCCCCGGTGAGGGGCACGACGCCTTCGTCGACCCGCGCAGCGTCGGCACGCGACAGACGATCCGCGTGCTCGGGATCTGACGGAAATATTGCCTGCTGATCGGCTGTTGCACCGCGATACACTGACCACACCCCTGCCGCCGCGACCGCGTCGTCCGGGGGCGCCGCATCCAGAACCGAACATCCATCCGGACCAGAACACCAGGAGTGATTTCATACGTGAGTGACGACAACCCCGACCAGAGCGGGCAATCCAGCCGTACGCAGCCGCGCCGGTCTGGGGTCACATCCACTGTCGAAGTCTCTCCCGGAGTCGTGTTCGGGCTGCTCGGCGCGAGTGACGTCAACCTGCGTACCCTCGAGCAGCTCCTGCCCGCCGACATCCACGTCCGTGGCAACCAGGTGACATTGACCGGTGAACCCGCCGAGGTAGCCGCGTCCGAGCGCGTCATCGCCGAACTCGTCGACCTCGTCGGGCGCGGAACCCCGCTGACACCAGATCTCGTCCGGCACAGCGTCTCGATGCTGTCCGACGGCACCGAGGAATCGCCCGCCGATGTGCTGTCACTGGACATCCTGTCGCGGCGCGGCAAGACGATCCGGCCCAAGACGCTCAACCAGAAGCACTATGTCGACGCGATCGACGAGCACACCATCGTGTTCGGACTGGGCCCGGCCGGCACCGGCAAGACCTATCTGGCGATGGCCAAGGCCGTGCAGGCGCTGCAGTCGAAGTCGGTCAACCGCATCATCCTGACGCGGCCGGCGGTCGAGGCCGGCGAACGTCTCGGCTTCCTGCCGGGCACGCTGAGCGAGAAGATCGACCCGTACCTGCGCCCGCTGTACGACGCGTTGCACGACATGATGGACCCCGACGCGATCCCGAAGCTGATGGCGGCCGGGGTCATCGAGGTCGCGCCGCTGGCCTACATGCGCGGGCGCACCCTGAACGACGCGTTCATCATCCTCGACGAGGCGCAGAACACCACGAGCGAGCAGATGAAGATGTTCCTCACGCGCCTCGGTTTCGGTTCCAAGGTCGTCGTCACCGGCGACGTCACCCAGGTGGACCTGCCCGGCGGCGCCCGCAGCGGACTCCTCGCCGCGTCGGAGATCCTCGAGGGCATCGACGACATCCACTTCGCCCGCCTCACCAGCCAGGACGTGGTCCGGCACCGCCTGGTCGCCGACATCGTCGACGCCTACGGGCGAGCCGAGGAGGCGCAGCGGGGTCTGCCCAACACGGCCATCGGCGGCAATCGCGCCGCACGCCGGGCAGCGGCGCAGGGTCGTCGCTCATGAGCATCGAACTGGCCAACGAATCCGGGGTCGAGGTCCCGGCCGAGTTGATCATCGACGCCGCGCGTTTCGCGGTCACCGCGATGGACGTGAACCCGGCCGCGTTGCTGTCGGTGCTGTGTGTCGACGAGGACACCATGGCCGACATGCACGTCCAGTGGATGGACCTGCCGGGCCCGACCGATGTCATGAGTTTCCCGATGGACGAACTGGTGCCCGGCGGCCGGCCGGATGCGACCGACCCGGGCCCGGCGATCCTCGGGGACATTGTGCTGTGCCCGGACTTCGCCCGGAAACAGGCGCGCGAGGCCAAGCGATCCTTCGAGCACGAGCTCGCCATGCTGACCATCCACGGAGTGCTCCACCTCCTCGGCTACGACCATGCCGAGCCGGAGGAGGAGCGCGAGATGTTCGGACTGCAGAACCGCATCCTCGACGGGTTCTACGTCGAACGTCACCGTCGCGCCCAGGAGCAACGACAGACCGACCGCGATTCCCGGCTGCTGTCCAACATCGGGTTCACCGGAGCCGAGGGCGATTCACCGACCCCCGGTGCCCAGTCGGTGCCCGAGCAGTCGCGGTCCGAGGAGGACCGAGGGTGACCTCCGACTACTGGTTCATCGTGGCGGCAGTCGTGTTGATCGTGGTGGGCGGCGTCTTCGCGGCCGTCGACACCGCGGTGTCGACGGTGTCGAACGCCCGGGTCGACGACATGGTCCGGGAAGGGCGCGCCGGTGCGCGCCGCCTGGCGGGCATCCTCGAGGCACGTGCGACCTATGTCGGCCTCGTGGTGCTGCTCCGAGTCGTGTGCGAGACCGCGGCGGTCGCGCTCGTCGCGGTCGCCGCGACGCAGCTGATCGGCGTCGGCGGGGGACTGGCGGTGGCCATCGCCGCCATGACGGTCGTCTCGTACGTCGCCGTCGGCGTCGGCCCCCGCACCCTCGGCCGGCAGCACGCGTACACGATCGCGCTGTCGTCGTCGTACCTGTTGTTCGCGCTCGGCGTGCTGCTCAAACCGCTGACCCGGCTGTTGATCCTGATCGGCAACGCCCTCACCCCGGGTCGCGGGTTCCGCAACGGTCCGTTCGCCACCGAGGTCGAGTTGCGCGAGGTCGTCGACCTGGCCGAGGCCTCGGGCGTCGTCGCGGCCGACGAGCGCCGGATGATCCAGTCGGTCTTCGACCTCGGCGACACCAGTGCCCGCGAGGTGATGGTCCCGCGCCCGGAGATGGTGTGGATCGAAGCCGACAAGACCGCGCTGCAGGCCACGAGTCTCGCGACGCGGTCCGGACATTCGCGGATCCCGGTGATCGGGGAGAACACCGACGACGTCCTGGGCATTGTGTACCTCAAGGATCTGGTGGCGCGCACGGTCGCCCAGCGGATCGATCCCACGACCCTCCGCGTGGTCGACGTGATGCGCGAGGCCGAGTTCATCCCCGACTCCAAGCCACTGGACCGGGTCCTCGCCGACATGCAGCGCGAGCGCAACCACATGGCGATGCTCGTCGACGAGTACGGCGGCATCGCCGGGCTGGTGACCATCGAGGACGTGCTGGAGGAGATCGTCGGCGAGATCACCGACGAGTACGACATCGACGAGCTCGCACCGGTCGAAGACCTGGGCGACGGGTCGTACCGGGTGTCGGCACGACTGCCGGTGGAGGATCTCGGCGAGCTGTTCGGCGTCGAGATCGCCGAGGAAGAGGTCGAGACGGTCGGCGGACTCGTGGGTCTGGAACTGGGGCGGGTGCCACTGCCCGGCGCCCGGGTCGAGTCGCACGGGCTGCAGCTGGTGGCCGAGGGTGGGCCCAATCGCCAAGGGCGCCAACGCATCATCACGGTGCTGGTCACCCGGGTCCCCGACGCGGACGAGGATTCCCGACGCGACGAGCACGGCGGGCAGTCGAGTCGATCGCAGGGGCGTGCCGAGCGCACTACGGGCAACGCCCACGACGACCAGGACACGGACACCGCCGGCCGGGAGCGCGCAGGCGAGTCGAGAGCAAGGATGAACCAGTGACCGAGACCCTCTCCGACGAGGATCGCAAGCTCGTGGTGCTCGCCCGAGGTGCGCTGGCGCGCGCCGAGTCGCCCTCGGGCGCGGCGGTCCGGGACGGCGACGGTCGCACCTACGCCGGGGCCGACGTGCGGACCCGCTCGCTGACCCTCACCGGACTCCAGGTCGCGGTGGCGTCGGCGATCTCGAGCGGCGCCCGCTCCTTCGAGGCGGCGGTCGTCGTCAACGGTGACGCCGGCGACCCGGGCCTGGACACCCTGCACGAGCTGAGCCCGGAGGCCTATGCGGTCCTCACCGACACCGCGGGTCGTCCTCAGCAGCGGCTGGGGCGCGCGGATGCCTGAGTTCCGTTCGGGCTTCGTCTGTTTCGTGGGCCGGCCCAACACCGGCAAATCCACGCTCACCAACGCCCTGGTCGGCGAGAAGATCGCGATCACCTCGAATCGTCCGCAGACCACCCGCCACACCATCCGCGGGATCGTCAACCGGCCCGACGCCCAGCTGATCCTCGTCGACACCCCGGGCCTGCACCGACCGCGCACCCTGCTGGGTCAGCGCCTGAACGACCTCGTCCGCGACACCTACTCCGAGGTCGACGTGATCGGAGTGTGCATACCGGCCGACGAGGCCATCGGTCCGGGTGACCGGTGGATCATCTCGCAGGTCCGCGAGATGGCGCCGCGCACGACGATCGTCGGGGTGGTCACCAAAATCGACCGGGTCGGGCCGGAGCAGGTCGCCAAACAGCTGCTCGCACTGTCGCAGGTACTCGGGCCGGACTCGGAAGTGGTTCCGGTGTCGGCGAAGTCGGGCAAGCAGCTCGACGTGCTGTCCGACGTGCTCGTGAGCCTCATGGAGGAAGGCCCCGCGTTCTACCCGGACGGCGAACTCACCGACGAACCCGAACAGGTGCTGATGGCGGAGTTCATCCGCGAGGCCGCGCTCGAGGGGGTGCACGACGAGCTGCCGCACTCGCTGGCCGTCGTCATCGAAGAGGTCATCGATCGTGAGGACCGCGACCCCGACCTACCGCCGATGGTCGATGTCCACGCCGTGCTGTTCGTCGAACGCGACAGCCAGAAGGGCATCATCATCGGCCGCAAGGGCGCGCGTCTGAAGGAGGTCGGTACAGTTGCCCGCGCACAGATCGAGCGGCTGCTGGGCACCAAGGTGTACCTGGATCTGCACGTAAAGGTCGCCAAGGACTGGCAACGCGACCCCAAGCAGTTGCGTCGATTGGGTTTCTAGCAGCGTGTTCCTGACGGCCCGGCGCCGGCAGGGGCGGCCTGCGGGGAGGTACGCCGATGGGAACGCACGAATCGCCACAACAGCCGGGAGACGATTCCGGTAGGGGAGCGCACGAGGCGCCCGACACCGACCAGCCGACCGGGCGCACGATCGCCGGCGTCCTCGGATCGCCGCGTTTCTGGCTGGCACCGTTGGCTCTCGTCGCGGTGATGTTCTCGCTGATGGCCGCGCTGTACATGGCGGCGGTCGTCGACCCGCAGCGTCACCTCCACGACTTCCCCGTCGCCCTGGTGCAGGAGGACGCGGGCGGTGAGGTGCAGAATGCCGACGGACAGTCCACGCCGCAGAACTTCGGTGACCAGGTCGCCGAGGGCATCATCTCCTCGGCGGCGCAGAATGGGATCGTCGTGACCCGCACGGATCGCTCGACCGCGCTGTCCGAATTGAACAGCGGCAAGGTGTACGGCGTCATCGTCGTCGGGTCCAATTTCACGAATCGGGCGGTCGCACTGGGCCGGTCGACGGTTCTCACCGCCGACCCGGCGAAACCGACCATCGACATCTTCATCAACCGGGGCTCCGGGGCGTTCGCGTCGTCGATCACCACCACCCTCGCCGATCAGGTCCGTGAACGGGTCAACGAGCAGGTGGGCGCGCAGCTGACCGAACAGGTCCGTACCCAGCTCGAGCGCAACGACATCACCTTCACCGGGGCGGCGCAGGTCGCGCTCGCGACCCCGGTGGCCGTCGAGGTGTCCGAGCCGACCCCGCTTCCCGAGGGTGCGGGCAACGGATTGTCGGCGTTCTACCTGACCCTGCTGCTCGTGCTCGCCGGGTTCACCGGGGCGATGATGGTCAGCATCGTGGTCGACGGCATGCTCGGCCAGACCCCCATCGAATACGGGCCGTTCTATCAGCTGCGCGAGCGGCTCGCGATCAGCCGGTGGGCGACGCTCGCGGCGAAGTGGACGATCATGTTCCTGGTCGCGGTGGTGCTCTCGACCTTGTTCATCGCCGTCGGCGCGATGGTCGGGACGTCGATCCCGAACGGCTTCGTGCTCTGGATGCTCTCGGTCCTCGGCATCTTCGCCGTCGGCGTGAGCGCGAGCGCGATGATGGCGGTGTTCGGCAACCCCGGTCTGCTGTTCAATCTGCTCTTCTTCGTGGTGTTCGGCCTGCCGTCGTCGGGCGGGACGCTACCGCTGGAGGCGAGTCCCCGCCTCTTCGAGTGGATCGCCGCGATCGAGCCGATGCACGTGATCTACCTCGGTGTGCGTGCGGTCCTGTACTTCGACGCCGACCTGTCGGCGGGGTTGGGCCGATCGATCATCCAGTGCTTCATCGGCCTGCTCGTCGGCGTGCTCCTCGGTCTGCTCGGCACCAAGTTCTACGACCGCAAGGGCTGGCACCGATACCCGGGTGGGATGACGCTGCCGCCGAAGCTGGACAAGATCGTCAACGCCGGCTGACACGGGCGGCGCCGCCTCGCCCCGACCGTTCACCTGGGTCTGACACGGTGGCCGGATGGGTAACCCCGTCGTCATGTCGATCCCCGAATTGTCCTCGGCCCTGCACGAACTGCGGGACGACCTCGATCGCGCCGAGGAGCAGGCCGCCTCGCTCATCGCTGCGGTCGCCGACCAGCACCGGGACAGCGCCCGCAACCTCGTGCACTACGTCGCGGTGCGACGCCGCGATCTGCGTCCGCTGCAGGAGTCGATGTCCGCGCACGGACTGTCGAGTCTCGGCCGGATGGAGTCGATCGTCTATTCGTGGATCGAGACGGTCATCGAGACGGTGGACGCCCTGGTCGAGGGGCGCACCCGGCATCCGATCTGGGGTGACCTCGCGGGCGGGGTGCGGACCCTGACGCGTAATCGCGACCGGCTCCTCGGGCGCGTGCATCCCGGTGGCGGCGATGACGCCATCGTCGACGGACCCGGTGACGAGCACGGCGAGCGGGCCACCCGTGTGATGGTCACGATGCCGACCCAGGCCGCCGACGACCCCGACCTCGTCCGCGCCATGGGCGCCGCCGGAATGGACGTCGCGCGGGTGAACTGCGCACACGACGGCCCGGCCGAATGGGCGCGGATGATCGAGTCGGTGCGTGCTCTACCCGGCCGGGTGCGGGTGGCCATGGATCTCGCCGGTCCGAAGTTGCGCACCGGCCCGCTCGAACCGGGACCGAAGGTGATCAAGGTCAAACCGGTCCGCGCCGACGATGGCACCGTCGAACGGCGGTCGCGGGTGCGGCTCAGTGCCGCACCGTTCGACCCCGGCGCACGCCTGCCCGACGGCATCGACGCGGTCATCCCGGTACGCGCACTCGCCGACGTCGTGCAGGGAGACCGGTTGCGCCTACGGGACGCTCGTGGTCGCCGACGGCGACTCGAGGTGGTCGCGGTGTCCGAGGCGGGGATCGACGTCGAATGTGATCGCACCGTCTACTACGAGACGGGTACGCCGATCGGGTTGTCGGGCTCTGCCGACGCCGCTCCGATCGTCGTCGACGATCTGCCCGAGAAGCGTCAGCATCTGCTCGTGCGCACCGGTGACGAGATCCGGTTGCAGCGCGACCTCACGCCGACACCGGCGACCCGGACCGGGCCGCATCGGATCGGATGCGAGCTCGGGGACGCCTTCGACGACGTCGAGGCGGGCCATCGGGTGTTGTTCGACGACGGCAAGATCGCCGGGCGAGTGCGGGATAAGCTCGACGGCGAGATCGTGGTCGACGTCGAGCGTGCCGCGCCGGACGGGACGAAACTCCGCGCCGAGAAGGGCATCAACCTCCCGGACACGACACTGCACATCCCGGCGCTCACCGCGTCGGACCGCGATGACCTCGAGTTCGTCGCGGCACATGCCGACATGGTGAACTGCTCGTTCGTCCGGTCGCCGGAGGACGTGGCCGATCTCATCGGCGAACTGAACCGTCGCGGTGCGTCCGATGTGGGCATCGTGCTGAAGATCGAGACCCGGGCGGCCTTCGAGTCGCTCCCGCAGATGCTGCTCGAGGCGATGCGCTGGGACGCGGTCGGGGTCATGATCGCTCGCGGCGACCTCGCCGTCGAGGTCGGGTTCGGCCGGCTCGCCGAAGTGCAGGAGGAGATCCTCTGGCTGTGTGAGGCCGCGCATGTGCCGGTCATCTGGGCGACACAGGTGCTCGACGGACTGGCCAAGAAGGGCGTGCCGTCCCGGGCCGAGGTCACCGACGCCGCGATGAGCCGGCGTGCGGAGGGCGTGATGCTGAACAAGGGGCCCTACATCGTCGAGGCCATCGAGGCGTTGACGTCGATCCTCGACCGGATGGGTGGTCACGTCGAGAAGAAGCGCTCGCTGCTGCGGCCGCTGACCTCGTTCGACATCGATCCGGGGTAGGCCGGCGGGCATGTCGGGGCACGTCGTGTCGGTACCCGATGGGAGAATGTCCCGGTGAGGTTCTACCGGGATGAGGCCGTCGTGCTGCGCCAGCACAAGCTGGGCGAAGCCGACCGCATCATCACGCTGCTCACCGCCGAACACGGTCTCGTGCGCGCGGTCGCCAAGGGCGTGCGGCGGACGCGGTCGAAGTTCGGCGCCCGCCTCGAACCCTTCGCCCACATCGACGTACATCTGTATCCCGGCCGCAGCCTCGACGTGGTCACCCAGGTGCACAGCCTGCACGCCTTCGCCGACGCCATCGTCGCCGACTACGGGCGCTACACCACGGCCTGCGCGGTCCTCGAGACCGCGGAACGGCTCGCGGGTGAGGAACGAGCGCCCACCCGTCAGCTGCACCGGCTGACGGTCGGGGCGCTGGCCGCGCTGGCCGACGACCGCCGGCCGCGTGAGCTGATCCTCGACGCCTACCTTCTGCGCGCGATGTACAGCGCGGGCTGGATGCCGGCGCTGGAGGAGTGCGCGCGGTGCGCGACACCCGGTCCTCACCGCGCTTTCCACGTCGCCGCCGGCGGCGCCGTCTGTCTGCCGTGCCGGCCACCCGGATCGGCGACCCCCTCGCCCGGCGTGCTCGACCTCATGGAGGCCCTGTTCCGCGGTCGGTGGGATGAGGTCGTCGACGCCACGCCGTCGCTGCGTCGACAGGCCAGCGGGCTCACCGCCGCGCATCTGCAGTGGCATCTGGAACGCCAGCTCCGAACCCTGCCGCTGATCGAACGCACCGCCCCTCATAGGCTGATGGAGACGGGTGTGGACACGGGCGTGAGGAGGGTCGACGATGGCGTTGCGGCCGGGTAGTTCGGCGAAGGGACGCAAGGCCGCGAGCCTCTGGACGGATGTCCGTCCCCCCGATCCGCATCCGAGCGGTGCCCGGCCCCCGGCGATCCCCGCGGAGTTCGTGCCCAAGCACGTGGCGCTGGTGATGGACGGGAACGGGCGCTGGGCCACCGATCGCGGGCTCCCGCGCACCGAGGGGCACAAGCGCGGCGAGGCCGTGTTGATGGACACCGTCTGCGGCTGTATCGAATTGGGGGTCGGCTGGCTCTCCGCCTACGCGTTCTCCACCGAGAACTGGTCGCGCAGCCCCGATGAGGTGAAGTTCCTCATGGGCTTCAACCGCGACGTCATCCGCCGTCGACGCGATGAGATGCACGAGATGGGCGTCCGGGTGCGCTGGGCCGGACGCCGACCCCGGTTGTGGCGCAGCGTGATCCGGGAACTCGAGATCGCCGAGGAGATGACCCGGGACAACACCGTGATGACGCTCACGATGTGCGTCAATTACGGCGGTCGTGCCGAGATCGCCGACGCCGCAAGGGAGATCGCGCGACGCGCGGCGCGCGGCGAGATCGACCCGGAGCGCATCTCGGAGTCGACCTTCGCGCGGTACCTCGACGAGCCGGACATGCCCGACGTCGACCTGTTCCTGCGTCCGTCGGGGGAGCAGCGGATCTCGAACTTCCTGCTGTGGCAGTCGGCGTACGCCGAGATGGTCTACCAGGAGAAACTCTTCCCGGACTTCGATCGGCGTGACCTGTGGGCGGCCTGTCTCGAATACGCCTCGCGCGACCGGCGATTCGGCGGGGTGAAGCCGTCGTGACCGACGCCGCCGCGCTCCTCGACCGGACCGCGCAGATCGTCGCCGAACTCGGTCCCGTCGACCGACCCGACGCCGACTCCCTCGTCGTGCAGGTCGGTCCGACGCGTGCCTCCATCCGCGTGCTCACGCTGGCCGACGGGCTCGACGTACTGGCCCTGACGCAGATGGTCGCGATGGACCTGCCCAACACCCCGACGCTCCGGGACGACGTCGAGGCGTGCGCCGCTCAGCTCAGCTTCGGCAGCCTCCGACGCTCCGACCGTGCGGGGGTCACCACAGATGTGCTGCAGTACTACACGTTTCCGGCGAGCCAGCTCGACGACGTGCCGCTGCTGACGGTCCTGCACATCGTCCTCGCCGCCGGTGTCGACGCCGCCGAACGGCTGGTGGGCCCGGCTTCTGCTTGAGTCTGGCGACATCGGATCCCGCTCCCTGAGGACTGAGAAGCGTTGAGCACGACCAATGCTCCCTGAGGCGTTGAGCGCGACCTATGCTCCCTGAGGACTGAAGAGCGTTGAGCACGACCAATGCTCCCTGAGGCGTTGAGCGCGACCAATGCTCCCTGAGGTGCGAGCGAAGCGAGCCACGAAGGGCCGCAACGTGTCTCGCCAGGACCCTTCGTGGCTCGTCGCTAGCGCTCCTCGCACCTCAGGGAGCAGTAGTTTGCGGTTTTTCGGATCGGGGAGCGGAGGCGGGCTCGTTCCGCCCGCTCAGTCCTTCTCGGCGGTTCGGCAGTCCCCACAGCGCCCGAAGACCTCGACGGTGTGGTTGATGTCGGTGAAGCCGTGCTGGGCGGCGATCTTCGCGGCCCAGCGTTCGACCGGTTCGGCCTGGACCTCGACGGTGGTGCCGCACTCCCGGCACACGAGATGGTGGTGGTGTCCCGACGAACAATGGCGGTATCGGGTCTCACCGGAACCGTCCCACAGGACATCGATCTGCCCGGCCTGGCTCAGCGCCTGCAGATTGCGGTACACCGTCGTCAGGCCGATGGATTCGCCCCGGGCCTTGAGGATCTCGTGGAGTTCCTGCGCGGAGCAGAAGTCCTCGGTGCCGGCCAGGGCGTCGGCGATCGCAGCGCGTTGGCGCGTCGACCGGATGCCGGTGACCGGCTGCGGCCCCGATGCGACGCCACTCATTCGTTCACCGCCCGGGACGCATCGGACGGCACGGCGCGGCCGTCGGTGGTCTCGTTCGCGTGGATCAGCGCATCGCCGACGATGTGCGCGACGTGGTCGTCGAGGAGTTCGTAGGTGATCTCGCGGCCGTTGCGCTGGCCTCGCACCACACCGGCGTCCTTGAGCACGCGCAGGTGCTGGCTGACCAGTGGCTGACTCAAGCCCAGGTGCCCGACGAGTTCGTGGACGCACTGCACCCGCTCCCGCAGGGACAGCACGATGGCGACGCGAGTGGGGGAGGCGAGGGCGCGCAGGAGGTCGGCGGCGGCTTCCCGCGCCGCGGCATCGGCCGCTTCGATCGGTCCGGGCCCGTCCAACGGTTGCGTCGACATCACGCTCCTCCTCGCCTGGCTCGCGCCACTGATCCGGCCATTCTATCGGAAATGGTTTTCAATCCGTGCCACCGGTGTCGCCGCTGGTCAGCCCTCGTCTGCACGTCGGCGCTCGGCCGGCGGCGGGACCCCGTCCGCACCTGCGGTCGACAACGCGTAGGTCGCGACCGCGGACGCGACCGCAGCCGAGTTGACGGCCAGCAGGTCGGTGTTCAGGTTGTCGAGGGTGTCGCGCGCGGTGTGATAGTCGGGGTCGAAGGGTTCGCCGGCCCGGCCGCCCCACATCTCCGCCTGCGCTTCGTCCTTCTTTGTTTCCGCGCCGGTGAACACCCCGCCGGAGGGGATGCCCACCGCGATGAACGGGCCGTAATCGGAACGGCCGTCGAAGTCGTCGGGGGCGAGGGGGATGCCGCGATCGGCGTAGAACTTCTCGAAGGTCCGCTCGATGCCCCCGGAGCCGTCCGGGCCGGGGCCGGCGCCCTGACGCTCGGAGTCGTCGCCGTCGTAGGTGAAGTACCCGCCGTTGGGTGAGGCGAGCATGTCGAAGTTCAGGTAGAGGGCCACTGCCGTACGCGCGGCCGGGTCGAGTCCCCGGACGTACTCGGTGGAACCCACGAGCCCGTCCTCCTCCGCGCCCCAGAACGCGAATCGCACGCGGTGCGGGACCCGCGGCGACGACCCGAGTCGCAGAGCCGTCTCGAGTACGGCCGCGGAGCCGCTGGCGTTGTCGTTCATGCCGGGTCCCTCGGCGACGCTGTCGAGGTGTGCCCCGGCCATGACGACGTCGTCGCCGGTGCCCGTCCGGGTCTCGGCGATCAGGTTTCGCGTGGTGATGCCGGTGGTCTTCGCCTCGACCGCAAGCGCGACCGATCGCGCCGACCGCACCCGATCGGCGTCGTCGCCCGCGATGCCGAGGACCGGGATCCCCGGACGGTCGTCCGGCCCCAGGGTGGCGCCGGTGAGCGGGCCGGGCTCGTTGTTGACCATGACGACCCCGACCGCGCCGGCCGACTCCGCGTTCCGTGCCTTGTCGGCGAAGGTGCAGGTTCCTCGGGTGATGACGGCGATCGCACCACGCGTCGTGGCCGGAAAGTCGGTGCTCGCGCATCCGAGGCCGTTGACGGCAACCGGGGCCCCGGTGACCGGGGTGTCGCCGGTTCCGGCCGAATACTCGACGACGCGGGTGGCGACCTTCAGGCCGTCGGCGGTGAGGCTGACCGGACCGGCGTCGAAGCGCTCGTACTCGACGGGCGGCGTCGTCACGTCGAAGCCCGCCGTGCGGAGGAGCCCGGCGACGTAGTCCAGCGAGGCGTCGTATCCGGGTGTGCCGGCCGCGCGGTTGCCGCCGTGGTTGGCGGCGATCTGGGCCAGCGCGCGAACGTGGGCCATCACGTTGTCGAGGGTGACGGCCTCGGCCAGCGCGGCCGGGGTGACCTCGTCGATCGGCGGTTCGGGAGAGGGCGTCGACACCGGCGCCGACGAGGGTCGCTGGGGCTCGGCGGACTGCTCGGCCGCGCACCCCACGGCCAGTGCCAGTGTCAGTGCGAGGCCGGCCGAGGCGAGGACCGGCCGACGCCCGCGGGCCGATGGGGGGACGCCGACGCGTCGGCGTATGCGAACGATCACCCTGCCACTCTCGCAGTTCCCGTCGGTGCATGTGGGTCCGACGGGTGCACCGTTGCCGGTGGTTTCGGGAATCGGCACACGTGCTCGGTAGTCTGTACGGGTTGCCGCCCGCATCTGGTGGATGCACGTCGAGCACCGAGCGTCAGTACGACCGTCCCAGCCGAACACCTCAACCCGTGGAGAGCAGTTAACCGTGGCCGCCCAGTCCAATGTGGAATCCGTCGTCAACCTCGCCAAGCGCCGGGGCCTGGTGTACCAGTGCGGTGAGATCTACGGCGGTACCAAATCGGCGTGGGACTACGGCCCGCTCGGCGTCGAACTGAAGGAGAACATCAAGCGGCAGTGGTGGCGCACGATGGTCATCAGCCGCGAGGACGTCGTCGGCCTCGACTCGTCGGTCATCCTGCCGCGTCAGGTGTGGGAGGCCTCGGGCCACGTCGAGGTGTTCACCGACCCGCTGGTCGAGTCGCTGCACACCCACAAGCGCTACCGCGCCGACCATCTCATCGAGGCCTACCAGGCCAAGCACGGGCACCCGCCGGCCAACGGTCTGGCCGACATCAACGACCCGGAGACCGGGCAGCCCGGCAACTGGACCGAACCCAAAGCGTTCAGCGGTCTGATGAAGACGTTCCTCGGGCCTGTCGACGACGAAGAGGGTCTGCACTACCTGCGTCCCGAGACCGCGCAGGGCATCTTCGTGAACTTCAAGAACGTGATGACCACCGCGCGCAAGAAGCCGCCGTTCGGCATCGCGCAGATCGGCAAGAGCTTCCGCAACGAGATCACACCGGGCAACTTCATCTTCCGCACCCGTGAGTTCGAGCAGATGGAGATGGAGTTCTTCGTCAAGCCGGGCGAGGACGAGGAATGGCACCAGTACTGGATCGACCAGCGCTTCGACTGGTACGTCAACCTGGGCATCGACCCGGAGAACCTGCGGCTCTACGACCACCCGAAGGAGAAGTTGTCGCACTACTCCAAGCGGACCGTGGACGTGGAGTACAAGTTCGGGTTCACCGGCAACCCGTGGGGTGAGCTCGAGGGTGTCGCCAACCGGACCGACTACGACCTGTCCACCCACAGCAAGCACTCGGGGGAGGACCTGTCGTTCTTCGACCAGGCGTCGGGTGAGCGCTACACCCCGTTCGTCATCGAGCCGGCGGCCGGCCTGACCCGCTCGCTGATGGCCTTCCTGTGTGACGCCTACACCGAGGAGGAGGTGCCGAACGCGAAGGGCGGCACCGACACTCGGACGGTGCTGCGGCTCGACCGCCGGCTGGCCCCGATCAAGGTCGCCGTGCTGCCGCTCTCGCGCAACGAGAAGCTCTCGCCGAAAGCCCGCGACCTCGCCGCCGAACTCCGCAAGCACTGGAACGTCGAGTTCGACGACGCACAGGGCATCGGCAAGCGGTACCGCCGGCAGGACGAGATCGGCACGCCGTTCTGCGTGACGGTCGACTTCGACACCCTCGACGACCAGGCCGTCACGGTGCGCGAACGGGACACCATGAGCCAGGAGCGGGTCGCGCTCGACAAGGTCGCCGAGTATCTCGGCGGCAAGCTGCTCGGCGCCTGATCCTGCTCCCGGCCGCGCGGGCCGGGTGTTCACGATTCCGCCTGACCTGCGGATGTCTGTCACAATCGATGACGAGTTGTCGCGTGGAGTAGGGCATGGGGTCCGTCGTGCGCGCGACGAGAGAGTGAGTGGAGTCGTGTCTGTCAGCGGGAAAGTCGTTCATTACGACGCGAATCGGGGATTCGGGTTCTTGGCGCCGGAATCGGGCGGCGCCGATGTGTTCCTCCACATCAACGACATCGACATCGACGAGAACTCGTTGAAACCGGGTGCCAAGGTGTCCTTCGACATCGAGGAGACCGACCGCGGTTCCAAGGCCGTCAACGTCGCGGTGACCGAGGCCGCGCCGGCCGACGACACCGCCGGCGCACGGGCGCACCGCCGCGACGAGCACCACGGCCGCGACCGTGATCGTGGGGACCGGGGCGACCGCGGACGTCACGACGACCGCGGCAGTCGTCGTCCGCGCGGCGGGGGCGGCTCGCTGGATGCCGCCGCGTTCACCGAAGAGCTCACCGAGCTGCTCCTCGACGCCGACGGCGCCCTCACGGCTCGTCAGATCGTGGCGATCAGGCAGCGGGTCACCGACTTCGCCGTCGCCCGGGGCTGGGTGCTTGACTAGCACCCGACAGGGTCCCGAGACGGTCGGGCATGTGCTCCCGACGGTGGCAACCTACGGCGACGAGGCCGTCGAGCGGTTCGTGCCCGAGGGCGCCAAGGTCGCGAGCCTGCCCGGCACCCGGACCGACCATCGAAGCGACTTCGCGCGGGACCGTGCGCGGGTCCTGCACTCGGCCGCCCTGCGCAGGCTGGCCGACAAGACGCAGGTCGTCGGTCCGCGCGAGGGCGACACGCCCCGTACCCGGCTCACACATTCGCTCGAGGTCGGGCAGATCGGCCGGGGGATCGCCATCGGTCTCGGCGCCGAACCCGACCTTGTCGAACTCGCCGGACTCGCCCACGACATCGGGCATCCGCCCTACGGACACAACGGCGAACGCGCGCTCGACGAGGTGGCGGCGGACCACGGTGGTTTCGAGGGCAACGCCCAGAACCTGCGCATCCTGACGCGGCTCGAACCCAAGCTGCTCGATGCCGACGGGCGCAGCGCCGGCCTCAACCTCACCCGCGCGTCGTTGGACGCGACCCTGAAGTATCCGTGGACCCGACGCACACCCGGAGGCAAGTTCGGCGCCTACGACGACGATGCCGCCATGCTGGCGTGGATTCGTCGGGAGGCGCCCGGGACCCGACAGTGCGTCGAGGCGCAGATCATGGACTGGTCCGACGACGTGGCGTACTCCGTGCACGACCTCGAGGACGGCGTCATCGGTGGCCGGATCGACCTGCGGACCCTCGGCGATCCGCAGGACCAACGCGCGCTCGCCGACATCGGCGCCAAGGAATTCCCGGGTCTCGACCCCGAGGCCCTCGTCGACGCCGCCGCCCGCCTGCACCGCATGGACATCGTGCGGTCGGTGGGTGTCTTCGACGGCACGCTCGACTCCTACGTCGCGCTCAAGAGGTTGACGAGTGAGTTCATCGGCCGATTCGCGTCGGCCGCGATCACCGGCACCCGCGAGGTGGTCGGCGACCGGCCGGTGTCGCGTTACGACGCCGACCTCGAGGTGCCGGAACTCATCGCCGCCGAGGTGTCGATGCTCAAGACCCTGGCCCTGCGCTTCATCTTCTCCAACGAGCGGCACAAGGCGACGCAGCGTCGTCAGCGGGAACGCATCCACCGGGTCGCGAACTGGTTCGCCGAGGCGGCGCCCGGGGGCCTGGACCCGATCTTCGTGCCGTGGTGGAACGCCGCGTCCGACGATGCCGCCCGCATGCGCGTCATCGTCGACCAGATCGCGTCCATGACCGAAGGCCGGCTCGAGCGCACCGACAAGCACAACTCGGGGGCCCAGGCGCACCTCGGGTAGGCCGGATCGTGGTCGACGAAGTACCCGGCCGGGCGGCCTCACCGGCGTCACTACACTGGTCGCGTGGCAGGCCGAATTCCCGATCGCGACATCACGGCGATCCGTGAGCAGACGAGGATCGAGGACATCGTCGGCGACTACGTCGCCCTGCGTCGAGCCGGTGCCGACAGCCTCAAGGGCCTGTGCCCCTTCCACGACGAGAAGTCGCCGTCGTTCCACGTCCGTCCCAATCACGGCCACTTCCATTGTTTCGGCTGCGGCGAGGGCGGTGACGTCTACAGCTTCTTGCAGAAGCAGGAGCACATCAGCTTCGTCGAGGCGGTCGAGCAGCTCGCCGACCGGATCGGCTACCAGATCAACTACGAGGGCGGCGGTACCGCCATCAAGCGGGACCGCGGCACCCGCGCGCGACTGGTGGCCGCCAACGCCGCCGCGGCCAAGTTCTACGCGGCCGCGCTGCAGTCACCCGAGGCGCAGCCCGCGCGCGACTACCTCAAGGAACGCGACTTCGATGCGGTGGCGGCCGTCCAATTCGGTTGCGGTTACGCACCTGCCGGCTGGGACACGATGACCAAGGCGCTGCTGTCGCAGGGCTTCGAGTTCAGCGAACTCGAGGCTGCCGGTCTGTCGAAGCAGGGCCGCAAGGGGCCCATCGATCGCTTCCACCGCCGTCTGCTCTGGCCGATCCGCAATCTCGGTGGCGACATCATCGGGTTCGGCGCCCGCAAACTGTTCGACGACGACAACCTCGGCAAGTACATGAACACGCCGGAGACCATGCTGTACAAGAAGTCTCAGGTGCTGTTCGGTCTCGACCACGCGAAGAAGAGCATCGCCAAGGGGCATCAGGTGGTGGTCGTCGAGGGCTACACCGACGTCATGGCGATGCATCTGGCCGGTGTCACCACCGCGGTCGCCTCGTGTGGCACCGCCTTCGGTGAGGACCACCTCGCCCTCATCCGGCGGCTGATGATGGACGACTCGTACTTCCGTGGCGAGGTGATCTACACCTTCGACGGGGACGATGCCGGTAAAGCAGCCGCGCTCAAGGCCTTCGAGGGCGAGCAGTCCATCTCGGGGCAGACGTTCGTGGCGATCGCGCCCGACGGCATGGACCCCTGCGAACTCCGGCAGGAGAAGGGCGACGCCGCCGTCCGCGATCTGGTCGCGCGTCGGGTGCCGATGTTCGAGTTCGCGATCAAGGCCCTCCTCGCCGGCCACGACCTCGACACCGCGGAGGGCCGCGTGCACGCGTTGCGCGACACCGTGCCGGTGGTCGCCCGGATCAAGGACATCGCGCTGCGTGACGAGTACGCCCGCCAGCTGGCCGGTTGGGTCGGTTGGGAAGAGGTCTCCCAGGTTCTCGGCAGGGTGCGCGAAGAAGGTGCGAGAATCCGAAAGGCGCAGGGCGTCAGCAACTCCGGCGGACGGGGGAGCGGTCGAGGTGCCCGCAACCGGCCGGAGGCGGAGTCCGCGCCGACGTCGGCCCGCCCCCAGCCCAACGACCCGCGCCTGTGGCCGCAGCGGGAAGCGCTGAAGGCGGCGCTGCAGTATCCGGCGATCGCCGGCACGGTCTTCGACTCGCTGCCCGTCGAGTGCTTCAACGAGCCGGCCTACGCCATCATCCGGCAGGCGATGACCGGCCTCGGGGGCACGTCGGCCGGGCTGGGTGGCGCGGCCTGGGTCGACGCCGTGCGCAATGCCGTCGACGACCCGGTCATCGACCCGCTGGTGACCGAACTGGCGGTCGAGTCGATGCCGGTCGACGAGGACAACATCGCGCGCTACATCACGAGCGTGCTCGCCAGGCTGCAAGAGGTGTGGGTCGGTTCCCAGATCGCCGACATCAAGTCGCGTCTACGCCGGATGGCACCCAGCGACGATCCGGACGGGTACAACGCGGTCTTCGGCGATCTCGTCGCCCTCGAGGCCTACCGTCGGAGCCTGCTGGAACAGGCGGTCGACCCCATCGTCGACGCGGGCTGAGTCCTGCGGGGCGGCCGCCGGCTCTGCGGGTCGAGCCGGCGACGAGCGCAGCGGCAGGTCGTCCTTCTTTGGCTGAGCCGAGTCGCGGCCCCCCGCCGGACCGATGAGTTCCCGTGGTGGCGCCGGTCTATCTGTCGACAACCCCGACGAAGGGCACTGGACATGGCGACCACCATCTACTCGGCGACGGCGTCTCTCGACGGGTTCATCGCCGGCCCCGGCGGTGACATGTCGTGGCTGACCCGGTTCTTCGACGTCCCCGCCGACGGCCAGAACCAGGCAGCCGACGACGCGGCCGACCGGTTGATGCGCGGTACCGGCGCGGTGTTGGTCGGCCACCGGTCGTTCCGCGGCGACGACCCCAACAAGGGCACCGACCGCGAAGGTGCATTCGGCGGCGAATACGACGGTCCCGCCGTCGTTCTCACGCACAACCCGCCGGCAGACCCCGTCGACGGCGTCACGTTCGTCTCGGATCTGCACGAGGCCGTCGACCTGGCCGCACGGACGGCCGGCGACGGCTACGTCACCGTCATCGGCGCCGACGTCGCGCGACAGATGATCGATCACGGGCTGCTCGACGAGGTGCTCGTGTTCTTCGTCCCCGTGTTCCTGGGAGCGGGGGTCCGGCTGTTCGACCGTCCCCAGGGCGGCGAGGTCAGACTCACGCCCATTCCTGGTGAGACCGAGTACTGGTGTCGCGTCGAACGATGAGCCCGGTGGCGGCGGTCGGCGACGAACTCGAGCTGAATAGTCGGCGACGGTTCGTTCTCCCACGCTGCGAGGCGACCGGCGACTGCCTAGCGTGGGGCCGTGGACGCGAATGACGAGCGCCGGCAGGTCACCGAGGTGCAGCACCGCTTGATCGGGATGTACGGAGACAGAAAACCCGAGGAAGTGGCCGAGGCGGTCGAAGCCGCGTATCGACACTTCGATGGCACCGACGTGCGCGACTTCGTGCCGCTGCTGGTCGAACGCCGCGCCAACGAGACCCTCAGTGGCTCCTCGGTGATGGCCGACTCGGCCGATGTGCCACCCGCCGTGGGTGAGTGAGCGCTGCGGGCCCGGCCGGGGGATTGCTTGCTCTCGCTCTGTGCTACAACGCTTTTCGTGCGTGGGGCGGGCGGGGCTCGAACCCGCGACCTACGGATTATGAGTCCGCGGCTCTAACCGACTGAGCTACCGCCCCGTGGGCCCGAGAGCCCGCTGCTGGACATTACCGCACGGTCGACGGTCATATGAATGCGGACCGGCACGACTGCCGAAGACGAGAAAACCCGTCACCTGCCGACGCGGGTGACGGGCCTCTTGCTCCCCCAACTGGACTCGAACCAGTAACCGTTCGATTAACAGTCGAATGCTCTGCCAATTGAGCTATGGGGGACTGCCTCGGACCTGCTCGGCGCTCGTGGAGCGCGTCATCAGGACCGAGGACAGACTTTAGCGCATGGTCATGTCGGACGACAAAACGGGCGGTCAGCCGCATGCGGCGGCCAGGCCGCCCGCTGCGCTACTCCCGGGGGTAGTCCTCGGGGTCGATCTCGACCTCGGTGGCCTGTTCGGCGGCGTCGGCGTCGTCGGCTTCGAACGGCACGCTGGGGTTGACACCTTCAGCGGGGTCGGGCGCTGCCGTCTGGGCCTGCTCGAGTGCATCGGCCTCGTTGGCCTCGACCGGCAGGTCGGCTTCCGGTGACGTCATCGGGACGCTCCTCTCGTCGTCGAACTCCTACGTCTCCACGTGTACCCGACGAGAGCGGTTTCAGTCGCCGCCGCGTCGCTCGTCGTAGTCGGCCTGGGCGTCGCGGACCGCCGGCATGTTGTCTTGCACGAGTTCGATCAGGCCGCTCAACTGGTCGGCGACCTGCCTGCCGAGCGGAGTGAGGTGGTACTCGACCTTCGGCGGGATGGCTTCGAGGACGGTGCGCACGATCATGCCGTCGCGTTCGAGGCTCTGGAGGGTCTGCGAGAGCATCCGTTCGCTCACGCCGTCGACGCGTCGCCGCAGCGCGCTGAATCGATAGTTGCTCTCTCCCAAAGCGATCAGCACGAGGCTGCCCCACCGTCCGGTGACTGTCTGCAGTGTCGTCCGGGACGAGCAGTCCCGGGCGAAGACGTCCGCCTCGAGGGACTGGTCGCTCATCTCGGTCATGTGCTCAACGGTAGCCGAATCGACGAGACCTTGCTAACAGTTCGTGTTGCACTTACGAAAAGTAAGTGCATACTGGGTGTCGTTCAACCGACAGAGATGAGGAATCAGATGACCACAGCAGTGACCGGCGCGACGGGGCAGCTCGGCGGACTCGTGATCGACGAACTACTCGCCCGGGGCATTGCCGCCGCCGACGTGGTGGCGATCGTCCGCGACGAGTCGAAGGCCTCGAATCTTGTGTCGCACGGCGTTTCGGTCCGTGTCGCCGACTACGACGATCCGGCATCACTTGTCGACGCCCTCGCCGGCGTCGACAAGTTGCTGCTGGTCTCGGGTTCGGCGGTCGGGCAGCGTGTTGCCCAGCACACCAACGTGATCGAGGCGGCGGAGGCCAACTCCGTCGGACTGATCGCCTACACCAGTCTGCTGCACGCCGACACGAGCGGTCTGGGTCTGGCTCCCGAGCACGTCGCCACCGAAGCCCGGCTGAACGAGTCGTCGGTGCCCGCCGTGATCCTGCGCAACGGCTGGTATTGGGAGAACTACCTGGCCGCCATCCCGCAGGCGGCGTCGACCGGAACACTCCTGGGTGCCGCGGGTGAGGGGAGACTCGCTGCCGCCGCTCGCGCCGACTACGCGGCTGCGGCCGCAGCGGTCCTCACCGCCGACACCGACCAGGTCGGCAAGGTCTACGAGTTGGGTGGCGACGAGCGGCTGACCTACGGCGAATTCGCCCAAGCGATCGGTGAGGTGTCCGGGTCGAGCGTCGAATACCGCGACCTCTCCGAAGCCGACTACCAGGCCGCTCTCGTCAGCGCGGGTCTGCCCGAACCGGTCGCCGCGATGCTGGCCGGCGCGGATGCCGGGATCAGCCGCGGTGAGCTCGACACCACTTCCGGCGATCTCCGATCGCTCATCGGTAGGTCGTCGACCCCGGTCGCCGAGGTCATCGCGCAGGCGCTCGCCTGACCCGGCGTCGCACGATCGGCGTCCGGCGTGCTCCGCCCCGAGTCGCATCGATGAGTTTGCCTGCGCCGCCGAGTCTGTCCGCATAGATTGCTCGTGCCGGCCGACAAGGAAGCGTAATCATGCCTCAGCTACTCAAGGTCCAGAACTTCTCGATCTCGCAGGACGGGGTCGGGGCGGGGGAGAACCAGACGTTCGAGCGTCCCTTCGGTGACCGCGTCGAACCGTGGGAACTGATGTCGTGGGCGGGTGCCACCGCGAGCTGGCCCAACCGGACCGACCCGGGTGGCACCCGCGGCCTCGACGACTATTTCACGCGCGACTTCGCTCATAACATCGGTGCGGAGATCATGGGCCGCAACAAGTTCGGTTATCAGCGCGGACCGTGGACCGACCATGAGTGGCAGGGCTGGTGGGGTGATGAGCCGCCGTTCCACACTCCCGTCTTCGTACTGACGCACCATGTGCGGCCGTCGTTCACGCTGAGTGACACCACGTTTCACTTCTTGGACGCGACCCCGGTCGAGGCCGCCGAGCAGGCGAAGGCCGCGGCGGACGGCAAGGACGTACGTATCGGCGGCGGCGTGAGCACCGTCCGGGAGTTCCTCGACGCCGACCTCATCGACACCCTCCACATCGCCGTCGCACCCGTCACGATCGGGGCCGGACTGCGGCTCTGGGACTCGCCCGACGAGCTCGAGGACAGGTATCACCACGAGTCCGTCCCGAGTACCAGTGGCGTGACGCACCATCTGTTCTGGCGCAAGTAGCGCAATGGCGGTGGAATGAGACCGGGAACTCGCGTAGTTGTAGGGACCATGACGGAACTCGCCAGCAAGGCCACGACTCTGCTCGAACTCCACCAGCCGGGAAACCCGGTCATCCTGCCCACGGTGTGGGACGCCTGGTCGGCGAACCTGGCGATCTCCGCCGGGTTCACCGCGCTCACCGTCGGTAGCCACCCGGTGTCGGACTCGATCGGCAAGCCCGACAACGAAGGAATCACGTTCGAGGAACTGACCACTCGCATCCGGCAGATCACCGCGGCGGTCGACGTCCCGATCTCCGTCGATATCGAGTCCGGCTACGGGGAGGACCCGAAGACGCTCATCGAGGGCCTGATCGCCGCGGGTGCGGTCGGTCTGAACATCGAGGACACCGTGCACAGCGAGGGCGGACGCCTTCGCGAGGCACAGGAGCACGCCGATTTTGTGGGTGCGCTCCGTGCGGCGGCCGACGCCACCGATGTCCACGTGGTCATCAATGCGCGCACGGACCTGTTCGTCAAGCAGGTCGGCGACGAATCCGACCGCCTCGACCGGGCGATCGAGCGAATGAAGCTGGCTGCCGATGCCGGCGCAGACGTGCTTTACCCGGTCGGTTTCCACGACGACGCCACGCAGAAGCGGCTCACCAGCGAACTGCCGTTGCCGGTCAACGCGATCGGCCATCCGACCAAGAACACCAAAGCGGCACTGGCCGAACTCGGTGTCGCCCGGGTCAGTTTCGGACCGATCTTCCAGATGGTGCTCGCCGAACGCGCCGCCGAGGTTCTCGAACCCTGGAAGTAGTCAACCGCTCTCCTCCGGGTCGTCGAACCCGGAGGAGTATGTCGGTGGTCCGAACTACCGTCGGATCATGGCACTCACGAAATCCGAACGAGAAGCGTTCCTGTCCGAACCCCATGTCGCGGCGCTGTCGGTCGAAGCCGAGCCCGGCCGGGCGCCGCTCACGGTCCCGGTGTGGTACCAGTACGAGCCGGGCGGTCGCCCCTGGCTGCTCACCGGAACCGAATCGCGCAAGTTGCGGCTCATCCGTACCGCCGGGCGGTTCACGCTCATGGTCGACGAGGTGTCGCCGCGGCTGATGTACGTGGCGGTGTCGGGGGATGCGGTCGACATGGTTCCGGGCACCCGCGGCGACCTGCAGGAGATGGCGGCGCGCTACCTCCCGCCCCAGGCCGTCGACCCCTACGTGGAGATGGCCGAGAAAGACCACGGTCCCCAGACCAAGCTGTTCCTCGAACCGAAACAGTGGGTGTCCCTGGACCTCGGTGCGCTCTGACCGACGGGCAGTGATCCGGCAGCGAGACGAACCGGTCGGGGCCGTCTCGCTACATTGAACGCATGCCGAAGTCGCGTTCCACGTCCGACCAGCCCGAACAGTCCGTCGACGCGGAGTCTCACCAGGAGACATCGCCGACGGGCGAGCAGGTCACCCCGCTCGACGGCAACGAGTTCCTGCAGGCCAATCGCAGTAACCGCGACAAGTACCGCGCCGAGGCCGAGGCGAAGGCGGCGAAAGCAGCCCGCAAGGCCGAACGCCGACGCCCGGCTGACGAGCCCACGGGTGCCGACGAGCCGGCCAATACGGACGACGCCGACGGGTCCGGCGATGCCACGACCGAGGTCGCGGACCCAGGCCCTGGCTCGGACCGCACCCCCCGCAAGCTCGATCCCGCCACGGCGCGTAGGAGTGGTTCCCACCGGTGGACCGGTTGGACCTCGACGGTCGGCAGCCGACCGTGGGCGGTGATCGCGCTGATCGTGGCGGTCGTCGTCCTCGCGGCGTCGACGGCGGTGCTCGCCGTGGCGTACGTGGATGCGGATGAACGCACCGAGTCGAGCGCGTCGGCCGGTACGACGACGTCCCTCCTCGAGACCGCCCGGCGGTACGCGGCCGAGATCTCGACCTACAACTCAGCCGACTACGCAGACCTCGACCGACGCATCCGGGAGATCTCCACGCCCGCGTTCACCCAGACCTACATCGAGTCTTCGCAGGACGCCCGCCGCGGATCCGCCGAGGCCGAATCGGTGTCGACGGCGACGGCCGACAATGCGGGCCTCATGTCCGTCGACGACGGCAAGGCCGTGGTGCTGGTCACCCTGGACCAGACCCTGAAATCGCCGCAGACCGCTCAGGAGTTCCCGGAAGGGTTCCCGTATCAGTCGCGGGTGAAGGTCACCCTCGTGGAGCAGGATGGTCGCTGGCTGATGGACGACTTCGCGGTGCTGTGAGGCCTCGGCTCCCTGATCCGAAGGAAGCGAGTCCTATTGCTCCCTGAGCCGAGAGAACCTCAAACGCCTGATCCCTGAGGTGCGAGGAGCGCAAGCGACGAGCCACGAAGGGCCTGGTGAGACACGTTGCGAAGCCCTTCGTGGCTCGCTTCGCTCGCACCTCAGGGAGCCGAGATTTGGATGCTGACGAGAGTCCTTTCGTGGTCCACGACGGCGGCGAGGCCGCAGATACTGAGGAGCGCCCGGAGCTTGCGGAGGGCGGCGACCACCCCCTGCTCCTGAGGAGCGCCCGGAGCTTGCGGAGGGCGCGTCACGAAGGGTCTCGCATCCTCGGTGGTCGGACCCTTCGTGGCTCGTCGCTAACGCTCCTCGCACCTCAGGGGGCGGGGGGCGACGCTCGCAAGCTCGCTCCTCAGGGAGCGGGGTCCGGCGTGCTTGCCGGTCATCAGATAGTCAGCCGTGCAACAGAATCCGCATCGCCAGTGCGTCGATCCGGTCGGGGGAGGGCGGTAGGGACTGACGCGACAGGTCGGTGACCACGTTCAGGGAAGCGTGCACGAGGAACCGCGCCTGCGAGAGCGACAGCTCGTCGCGGACGCGGGTGAGCCAGGTGGCGAACTCGTCCACGGTGATCCGCTGCTGGTTGCGTAGTTCCTCGCGTGCCTGTGGAGTCGTGTGCCCGATCTCGGTCTCGTAGATCGCGATGAGATCGGTTGCGCTGGATGATAACCGGACGTACGAGGCGACCATCGCGGCGATCGCCTCGCGGGGCGTGGTCGACGCCGCCAGCGCGTCGGAGATGGCCGACGTGACCCGGTCGGTCGCTCGCCAGAACGAGGCCTCGAGAATGGCGACCTTGCTGGGGAAGTGGCGGTACACGCCTGATGCCGGCAGGTCGGCCGCGTGTGCGATGTCCTCGATCGTCACGTCCCGGAACCCGCGGGCGGCGAACAGCTCGATCGCCTCGGTCAGGATGACCTCGCGCTTGGCGGCCGGGGCGAGTCCGGTCACCGACGGCGGCTCGGGGTCGGTCGGCTCTGGCAGCTCGACTTCGAGCAGGCCGATCGCGGCGGCCGACATCAACGCCGTCGCCTCGCGGGCCGGCAACGAGGCGCGATGCGTTGTCGGACTTGCCGCGACGCTGATCATTGCGGCGGCAACGAGATTGGCGTCGAGATCGGTCAGCGACGGGCGCAGCCGGCGGGCGGCGGCACGCACACGACGATGCTGGTGGACGACGACATCGCGGACGATCGCGGCGTCGGCGGGCTCGAGGTAGCGCGACTCCCACCGGTACAGCCCACCGCGGCGGCGATTGTCGAACGAGGTGGCGGTGATCGCCTCGAGGAGTGCGGGCAACTCCTCGGGCGACCCCTCCGGGACGGTGTCGAGAACGTCGCGCAGGCCGGTCGCGAGGTCGGCGGTGGTCTCGGCGAACAGTGCGTACTTGTTCGGGAAATGCCGGTACAGCGCCGGGGTGGAGATTCCGACGGCGTCGGCGATGTCGTCGAGCCGCACCGCGTGGTACCCGCCGTCGCTGAAGGCCTTCGCCGCGGCGTCGACGATCATGCGTCGCCGGTCGGCGGGACGGCGACGCCGGGCGCCGGTGTCCGGGCGCGACGTCTGCGGACGTGCGGTCATGACGACAGAGCCTATCCGGAGACCACGTTCTCGTGACAGATTTCGGCATCGACCGGCAAAACTGCAGGAGAGCCCGGCTTGCGGGCTGGTAAGTTAACCGAGATTCTCGTGATCTGCGTCGCATTGTGGTAGTAATCTAGGCGATGGCACAGATGCGGGGGGCTGTGTCTACCGAGAAGCCGGCCTGGAGTGGGGGGAGCAGTGAGCGAAGAGATCACGCGCGGCGGAGTCATCACATCGGTGGACGACTCCGGGATCGGGCGCCTGACGATTTCTCGTCCGGAACGGATGAACGCCCTCGACGGCGGGGCCCATCAGGCGATCGAGGACACGTTGGCGGAGTGGTCGACTCGCGACGACGTCCGCGTGATCGTGCTCGACGGCGCGGGCGGCAGTTTCAGTGCGGGCGCCGATGTTCGGGGCTTCGCCGAACAGTCGACCGCGGGCGGCGCCTCCGGGTTCACTCCGACGCAGGCGCGTCAGATCATCTCCGGAGGTTCTGATCTCATCCGGGCCGTGCGTTCGGTCCCGGTCCCGGTCATCGCCTCGGTCGACGGTGCGGCCGCCGGGATCGGTGCGTCGCTCGCACTCGGTGCCGACCTCATCTACACGACGGCCAGGTCGTATTTCCTGCTCGCGTTCGTCAACATCGGTCTGATGCCCGACGGCGCGGCCTCGATGTCGTTCGCCACGGCCGTCGGCCGCGTGCGAGCCAACGAGCTGGCGCTGCTCGGTGAGAAGCTGCGTGCCGCAGAGGCTCTCGACGCCGGACTCGTCAACGGCGTCGTCGAGGACCGTGCCGCGCTCGACGAGGTGGTCGGCAAGGTCGCCCGCAAGCTCGCCGGCAAGAGCGCCGCGGCGCTCCGGCTCACGAAGGCCGCGCTCGACGCGCACACGATGTCCGGTTTCGAGGCCGCGATCGAACGAGAACTCGACGGCCAGACCGAACTGCTTCAGTCCCCGGAGTTCCAGGCGGCCATCACCGCGTTCGCCGGCGCCTCCAAGTGAGCACTGCGACACGTCGGAATCGCTGTACCACAACCGTTCCCGACCCCATCACCACCAGAGAGACAACGAGGAGACCGATCGTATGACCGCGACCGTCGACACCTTCAGCGACCTGGCCACCGAGCCGCTGCGTTCGCGCCGCAACCACTGGAACAACCAGATCCGCCGCCACGCCTTCATGACCCCGGACAAGGCGGCGCTGAAGTTCCTGGGCAACGTCACCACCTGGAAGGAACTCGACGAGCGCAGCCGCGCCTTCGCGGCCGCGCTGAGCCGCCGCGGCGTGCAGTTCGGCGATCGTGTGCTGATCGTCCTGCTCAACCGCTCGGAGTACGTCGAAGCGGTTCTGGGCGCGAACCTGATCGGGGCCATCCCCGTGCCGGTGAACATCCGGATGAGCCCGGCCGAGGTCGCGTTCCTCGTCAACGACAGCGGCGCGAAGGTGATCGTCACCGAGACCCTGCTCGCCCCGCTGGCCGACGCCGCGGCCGCCTCCACCGGAGCGATCGAGCACACCATCGTGGTCGGCGGTTCGGACAAGGACAACCACCTCGACTACGAGGCGCTCGTCGCCGAGGATTCGTCGGATCTCGAGGAGATCGACGTTCCCGAGGAGACCGTCGCGCTGATCATGTACACCTCGGGCACGACCGGAAAGCCCAAGGGCGCCATGCTCACCCACACGAACATGCAGGCGCAGGCGGTCACCTGTCTGCAGGCCCTGCAGACCCGTTCCGACGACATCGGCTCGTGTGTTGCCCCGATGTTCCACATCGCCGGCCTCGGCGCCATGGCGCCCCTGTTCTACATGGGCGCCCTCTCGGTGATCCATCCGCTCGGCGCGTTCGACCCCGACGACATGCTGGACACCATCGAGCGCGAGGGCACCACCTCGATCTTCCTGGTGCCCGCACAGTGGCAGGCCGTCTGTGCCGCGCAGCAGGCCAAGCCGCGTGATCTCAAGCTACGTGTGATCAGCTGGGGTGCGGCCCCGGCGTCGGACACCGTCCTGAACGCGATGAACGAGACCTTCCCGGAGGCGCTCAACGTCGCCGTCTTCGGACAGAGCGAGATGTCGCCGATCACCTGCGTACTCGAGGGCAAGGACGCCCTGCGCAAGATCGGCTCCATCGGCAAGGTCGTCCCGGCCGTGACCGCGCGCATCGTCGACCCCGAGGGCAACGACGTCGCGCAGGGTGAGGTCGGCGAGATCGTCTACCGCGGCCCGAACATGATGAAGGGGTACTGGCAGAACGAGCAGGGCACCGCCGACGCCTTCGCCGGCGGCTGGTTCCACTCCGGTGACCTGGTCCGTGCCGATGAGGAGGGCTTCCTCTACGTCGTCGACCGCGCCAAGGACATGATCATCTCCGGTGGCGAGAACATCTACTGCGCCGAGGTCGAGAACGTCCTCTTCGGTCATCCGAGCATCACCGAGGCGGCGATCATCGGTCGCGCACACGAGAAGTGGGGTGAGGTGCCGGTCGCAGTGGTCGTGCTCGCCGAAGGCGTCGAGGACCTGACGCTCGCCGACCTCGAGCCGTACCTCAACGAGAACCTCGCGCGGTTCAAGCATCCGAAGGACATCGTCATCGTCGACGAGTTGCCGCGCAACGCCGGTGGCAAGGTCGTCAAGCCGACCCTGCGCCAGAGCTACGGCAGCAAGGACGCCGGCCTGGCCGACTGACGCCGTCGTATCCACTGTCGTCGGACGCCTCGGCGACGTCGACACCCTCCGACCTGGGCGCGAGCACTCGCGCCCAGGTCGTCGTGGTCTCGTCCGTCCCGACCACCGCCGGCGTCGACGCGCCAAGAAACACGCACTAGAACACGTTCCAATTTTGTGGTTGAGTGACTACTGTCACGTCATGGCGGCAACCGTCGGAGTGAGTAGATCCTCCCGGTGCGAGACGTCGCCGGGTTCGAACGGAGGAGTTCAGTGAAGACAAAGGGTGCATTGCTGCGGGAGCACAACAAGCCGTGGGCGATCGAGGACATCGAGATCGGCGATCCCAAGGCCCACGAGATCAAGATCAAGATGGAAGCCGCCGGCATGTGCCACTCCGATCATCACCTGATGACCGGTGGCATCCCGATGGCCGGGTTCCCGATCCTCGGTGGTCACGAGGGTGCGGGCGTCGTGGCCGAGGTCGGTGAGGGAGTCACCGACTTCGAGGTCGGCGACCACGTCGTGCTGTCGTTCATCCCGTCGTGCGGCAAGTGTCCGTCGTGTCAGTCGGGAATGGCCAACCTGTGCGACTTCGGCGCCATGCTGCTGCAGGGTGAGGCGGTGTCGGACAACACCTTCCGGATCCAGACCGCCGCCGGCGAGAACGTCTACCCGATGACGCTGCTGGGCACCTTCGCGCCGTACATGGTCGTGCACGAGGCCTCGGCGGTGAAGATCGACAAGGACATCCCGTTCGAGGTCGCGGCGCTCTGCGGCTGTGGCATCCCCACCGGTTACGGCTCGTCGACCCGCAGCGGCGACGTACGACCGGGGGAGGACGTCGCGATCGTGGGTGTCGGCGGCGTGGGTACCGCGGCCCTACAGGGCGCGGTCATCTCCGGCGCCCGCAACCTGTTCGCCATCGACCCGGTGGAGTGGAAGCGGGAGCAGGCGCTCAAGTTCGGGGCCACCGCGGCCTTCGCAACGGTCGAAGAGGCGGCCATGGCGATCGCGGAGACCACTCACGGCGGCATGTGCCAGAAGGTGATCGTCACGGTCGGCGAGGTCCACGGCAAGGACGTCGACCTGTGGATGGGTATCACCGCCAAGGGTGGCACCTGCGTCCTCACCGGTATGGGCAACATGCTCGAGAGCGATGTCAACCTCAATCTCGCCATGCTGACCCTGCTCCAGAAGAATCTGCAGGGTTCGATCTTCGGCGGTGCCAACCCGAAGCTCGACATCCCACAGCTGCTGTCGATGTACAAGATCGGCAAGCTCAACATCGCCGACATGATCACCCGGCAGTACCGTCTGGACCAGATCAATGAGGGCTACCAGGACATGTTGGACGGCAAGAACATCCGCGGAGTCATCCGCTACACCGAAGAGGACTGGTGAGCACCCGGGTAACGTGACCCGATGTGTCTGTCCTTGATTCTCTGACGGAATGGCCCGTCGACCACGTGTCGGCGGCGATCATCACCCGCGACGGGGTCGCCGACCAGTTCGGCGACCCCGCTCGCGTCTACGAGCTCGCCTCGGTCACGAAGCCGCTGGTGGCCTACGCAGTGCTCGTCGCCGTCGAGGAGGGAGCCGTCGAGCTCGACGACCCGGCCGGTCCGTCGGGGTCGACCCTCGCCCACCTGCTCTCGCACGCGTCCGGCCTGGCCTACGACACCCGCGAGGTCGAGGCGCCGCCGGGGGAGCAGCGGATCTACTCGAGCGCCGGCTTCGAGGTGGCCTCCGAGGTCGTGGCCGAGGCGACCGGTATCGAGTTCGGCCGCTATCTCTCCGAAGCCGTCTGCGCGCCGCTGGAGATGTCGTCGACGACGCTCTACGGGCCGGCCGGGCATGCCGCCCGCTCGAGCGTGGCGGATCTGGCGGCCTTTGCCCGCGAGTTGCTGGATCCGCGCCTGCTGGCGCCGGAGACCTTCGGGACGCTGACGTCGGTGCGGTTCCCCGGACTCGACGGATTCGTCCCCGGGTACGGCAAGCACCGACCCAACGACTGGGGGATCGGCTTCGAGATCAGGTCCGAGAAGTCGCCGCACTGGACCGGGACGAGGAACTCCCCGCGGACGTTCGGGCACTTCGGTCAGGCCGGGACGTTTCTCTGGGTGGATCCGGCGCTCGACGCCGCCTGCGTCGTGCTGACGGATCGGCTCTTCGGACCATGGGCGAAGCCGCTGTGGAGCGAGTTCAACGATCGTGTCGTTGATGAACTCTCGTCACAGGACTGAATTTTTCTCGCAGGAGAAACTAGCGCAACACGTGCATCATGGGGCACAATTGACCCTACGAATGTGATATCCGCTGTCGCGAGGTGTGTTGGGGAAGACGTTCCTCGTCGACAACGGAGGTGAACAAGGTGCGCAATCTGAATCAGTTTGCGGACATGACAACAGGAGTGGTCTACATCCACTCGGCGCCGGTGGCGCTGTGCCCGCATGTGGAGTGGGCTCTGTCGTCGACCCTGAATGCGCGCGCCAACCTGAAATGGTCGGCACAGGATGCCGAACCCGGCATGCAGCGTGCCACTGTCGACTGGGCGGGTCCGGTCGGTACCGCGGCTCGTCTGGTGACGGCGCTGCGGGAGTGGTCGGCGCTGCGTTTCGAGGTGACCGAGAACCCCAGCGAGGGTGTCGACGGTGAACGGTTCTGCTACGTCCCAGGACTCGGCCTCTGGCGCGGCTCCACGAGCGCCAACGGCGACGTCATCATCGGCGAGAACCAGTTGCGTTCGATGATCGAATCGCAACCCGACAGCGCCGGTCTCGCCGGTGAACTCGAAGGCGCGCTCGGAACCGCGTGGGACAACGCGCTCGAGCAGTACCGCATGGGCGGTGCCGGCGCCGAGGTCACCTGGTTGCAGCAGCGGGTGGGTTAGCAGGGGGACGAACGACAACGAGACGTGCCCCGGTCCTCCTGGACCGGGGCACTTTCGTCGTCTGTGCGATGCCTCAGAGTGGGATGTTCTTGTGGCGGCCGCGGCGCGCTGGTGCCGCGGCGAGCGCCTCGGCGATGATGCTGCGAGTGTGCGCCGGGTCGATGATCTCGTCGACCACGCCGATGGATTGTGCGCGGCCGACACCGCCGGCGATCGCCTCGTGCTCGGCGGCGAGGCGGTCATGCAGGGCCTCACGCTCGTCGTCGGGCGCTGCGGCGAGAGCTTTCTTGTGCAGGATGCCCACCGCTGCCTTCGCGCCCATCACGGCGACCTCGGAGCCCGGCCAGGCGAACACCGCGGTGGCGCCGAGCGCACGCGAGTTCATCGCGATGTAGGCGCCGCCGTAGATCTTCCGGGTCACCAGCGTGACCCGGGGGACCGAGGCCTCGGCGAACGCGTGCAAGAGCTTCGCGCCGCGGCGGACGACGCCGTTCCACTCCTGGCCGACGCCGGGCAGGTAACCCGGCACGTCGGTGATGACGATGAGCGGGATGCCGAAGGCATCGCAGAGGCGGACGAAACGCGATGCCTTCTCCGCGCTCTCGGAGTTGAGGCAGCCGCCCATCCGCAGCGGATTGTTCGCGATGATACCGACGCTGCGTCCGGACAACCGGCCGAAGCCGACGACGATGTTCGGCGCCCATTTGGCTTGCAGCTCTTCGAAACTCGAGATCTGGGTCTCGCCGTCGGCCGCGACACAGGAGTCGAGCAACTGCTCGACGACCGGGTGGACGTCGTAGGCGCGCCGATTCGACTCCGGCAGCAGGGCCTTGAGGTCGGTGTCGCCGGCCCGGGCGTGTTCGCGGTCGAAATGTCCCTGCTGGGTGAACGTCGACACCAGACGTCGTGCACGCCACAGCGCGTCGGGCTCGGAGTCGGCGACGATGTGACAGACACCGGACTTCTTGCCGTGGGTGGTCGGGCCGCCCAGCGACTCCATGTCCACTTCTTCGCCGGTGACGCTCTTGACGACGTCCGGGCCGGTCACGAAGACCCGGCCGGCCGGCGCCATGATCACGACGTCGGTGAGCGCCGGGCCGTAGGCGGCGCCGCCGGCGGCGAAGCCGACGACCACCGAGATCTGCGGGATGTAGCCCGAGGCGCGCACCATCGCCTCGAAGACCTGCCCCACCGCGTGCAACGCCTCGACACCCTCGGCGAGGCGGGCGCCACCCGAGTGCCAGATGCCGATGACCGGCGCCTGTTCGGTGATGGCGGTGTCGATGGCGTTGACGATGTGCGCACACCCCACGACACCCATGGCGCCGCCCATGACGGTGCCGTCGGTGCAGTAGGAGACCGTACGGACCCCGTGCACCAGTCCGACGGCGGCCTGGACGCCCGACTTGTCGCGCGGATGGAGCAGCGACATCGTGCCTTCGTCGAAGAAGTTGGTGAGCCGCAACAGCGGGTCGCGGGGATCGGCGGCTTCTTCGCGGCCGGCAACGGGAGCCAAGGTCGTCATCGATGTCTCCTGGGTGTCGGGGGTGTGGCGGTGATGCTCAGTAGCGACCGAAGGCGAGCGCCACGTTGTGCCCACCGAAACCGAACGAGTTGTTGATCGCGTAATCGATCTGCCCGTACCGGGGTTCACCGTGCACGACGTCGATGTCGCATTCCGGGTCCAGGTTCTCGAGGTTGAGGGTCGGCGGGATGACGCCTTCCTCGACGCTCTTGATCGTCAGGACCGACTCGAGCGCCCCGACCGCACCGATGGAGTGTCCGAGCGCGGACTTCGGCGCGTACACCGCAGCATGCTGTCCGATGGCGGCGAGGATGCCCGCGGCCTCGGCGGTGTCGCCGATGGGGGTCGACGTCGCGTGCGCGTTGATGTGGGTGATGTCGGAGCGCTGCAGACCAGCGGTCTGCAGGGCCCGGGTCATGGCCCGCGCGTTGCCCTGACCACTCGGGTCGGGGGCGACGAGGTGGAATCCGTCGGAGGTGATGCCGGTACCGAGCAGGCGGGCGTGGATATGTGCACCGCGTGCGCGGGCGTGTTCCTCGCGTTCGAGGATCAGCATCGCCGAACCCTCGCCGAACACGAAACCGTCGCGATCCTTGTCGAACGGTCGCGACGCCGCTGCGGGGTCCTCGTTACGGGTGCTCATCGCCCGCATCATCGAGAACGCGGCGATCGGCACCGCGTCGATGTGACCCTCGACGCCGCCGGTGACGACCATGTCGGCGTCACCCATGACGATGTGTCGCCAGGCGTGCGCGATGGCCTCGGCGCCCGACGAACAGGCCGAGACGGGGGTGATCACGCCGGCGCGTGCGCCGACGTTGAGTCCCGCGACGGCCGCCGGTCCGTTCGGCATCGCCATCGAGACGGCGAGCGGGGACACCTTGCGGTAGTTGCCGGTGCCCTCCATGGCCTGGACTGCGTCGACCATCGCGTCGGAGCCACCCTGACCGGTGCCGATGACGACCGCGAGGCGGTCCTTGTCGACGTCGGGTTCGCCGGCCTGCGCCCAGAGGCGCTTGCTCATGACGTGGGAGATGCGCTCGACGTAGGCCATCCGCCGGGATTCGATGCGCGTGACCTCCTCGGCGGGATCCTGGAGGAGACGACCACCGATGCGCACCGGGAGGTTGTACTTGGTGATGAAGTCGTCGGTCAGCTCACGGATGCCCGATTCGCCGGCCAGCAGGTTCTTCCAGGTCGAGTCGAGATCCCCACCCAACGAGGTGGTGGCCACCATGGAGGTGACCACCACACTCGGGAAGTTCCCACCCAGCGTGGAGTACTCGCGGAGGGAAGAGGGGGTCATCAGGCCTCGTCTGCCTCGACCTGCGCCTTGATGGCAGCTGCGGCCTCGGGGTTCTCGCTCTCGAGCTTCTGGATGTAGGCGACCGCGTCACCGACGGTACGCAGGCCGGCCAGATCCTCGTCGGGGATCTTGACGCCGTACTTGTCCTCGGTCTGGACCGCGATCTCGACCATGGACAGCGAGTCGATGTCCAGGTCGTCGACGAACGACTTCTCGAGGGTCACCTCGGACGGCTCGATGCCGGTGACTTCCTCGATGATCTCGGCGATGCCGGCAATGAGTTGTTCCTGGGTGGCAGCCACTGTGTGGTTCCCTTTCGTCTTCCTACGTGGATGTGAGATTTCCGGAGCGCAGCACGGACGGAGAAGTCCGCGCGCTTGGACACGCCGACATTGAAGCCGACGTTCCGGGGGTCGCGGACTACCCGCGACCGCTATCCAAGTTCAATGATCTTCGCGATGTCGCCGGGCTCCTTGAGCGCCAGCGCGGGGGTGCCCTTGAGCTCGCGCTTCGCGATGCCCACCAGCGTCCCTGCCGGGGGCAGTTCCACCAGGGCGTGTGCCGAGTGGTCTCGCAGGTACGCCGAGCACAGATCCCAGCGGACCGGCCTGGTCACCTGTCCCACCAGCTTGGCCAGCGCGTCGGCGCCGTTCGTGACCGGCTGTCCGTCGGAGTTCGACAGCAGGGTCCGGGTGGGATCGGCGGGCGTGATGCGGGCGGCGGCTGCGGCGACGGCGTCCTGCGCCGGGGCCATGAAGTGCGTGTGGAACGCGCCGGCGACCGCGAGCTTGCGGATCCGGGCCTTCTCCGGCGGCGAGGCGATCAGCTCGTCGATCTGCGCGACCGCGCCGGCGGCGACGATCTGCCCGGCGGCGTTGCGGTTGGCGGGGACGAGATCGAGTTCGTCGAGACGTGCGAGGACGGCCGCCTCGTCGCCCCCGAGGACCGCGGCCATGGTCGTGGGCTGCAGGGCGCACGCCTTCGCCATCTCCGAGCCGCGCAGCGCGGCCAGCGTGACGGCCTCGTCGGCCGAGATGACACCGGTGATCGCGGCGGCGGCGAGTTCGCCGACCGAGTGGCCGGCGACCACGGCGTCGGCGGGCAGTTCACCGTGCTTGCGCACCTCGTCGTAGGCCAGCAGTGCGGCGACGACGACGAGCGGCTGGGTCACTGCGGTGTCGGTGATCTCCTCCGCCGTGGCGGTGGTGCCGAGGCGTTCGAGGTCCAGACGGGTCTGTTTGGACCAGGTGGCGATCTGGTCACGCGCGCCCGGCAATTCGAGCCATGGCGTGAGCATGCCGGGTGTCTGAGATCCCTGTCCGGGAGCAAGCATCGAAAGCACGTGACCAGAGAACACCCTTTACCCGTGGGATGTGGGTGTGGAGAAGCATGAAGCTTGTCGCGGGCTTTTGTGGGGTTCCCACAAAGGAGACCTAGAGGTCACCTGGTTCGTCATCAGTCTGAGATTTGTTACCGAACCGTGTTCTTAAGGCTCCAATCAGCACAAACGGTGAATCGGACATGAAACCCGTGTGACTCATGTGGCAGATGTTGGCGATTTGTGCCGGAAGTGTGTCAGTCGACCCACCGTCGACGCGACCCTCAGAACGTAGGCGTCGCGCGGGTTAGTTGGGTCACGTCCTGTGATTTCCGAAATTTTCTTCAGTCGGTATCGAACCGTATTTGGATGGATGTACAGAATTCGGGCGCAGGACTCGACCGAGCCGCCGGAGTCGAGGTAGGCCTCGAGAGTGGTGGTCAACGTCGCACCGCCCTCGGCGAGCGGCTGGACGAGGGATTCGATCAAAGCGGTCATCGCTGACTCGTCGCCGTTGAGCGCGCGCTCGGGTAGCAGTTCGAGACTGTGGACCGGCCGCGGTGCGCTCGGCCAGCCGGCCACCGCCTCGATCCCGGCCATGGCCTCGGTGGCACTCGAGTGCGCGCTGCCGAGGTTCGGCATGGTCGGACCGATCACCACCGGACCGTCGGCGAAGTGGGAGAGCAGTGCGCCGACGAACTTCTCGGTCGGACGGGCGGGACCGCTCACGATGGCCACCAGCACCGAACCCTGCACCACCGACAGGGCCGACCGGTCGAAGGACTTGGCCGTGTTGTGGATCGCCAGTGGCACCGACACGTTCTGTTCCGGCGGCGGCGTCCCGACTATCACGGTGGCCGGCGCATCCGAGTCCCAGTTGAGCGCCGCTGCGCGAGAGAGTAATTGCGGCCCGGTGTCGCCGCGGACCACCGCGTCGACGACGAGGGCCTCGAGTCGGGAGTCCCACGCTCCGCGTGATTCCGCGGCCGAGGCGTAGATCGCCGCCGCGGCGAAACCGATCTCGCGTCCGTAGCGCAGCACCGACTCGGTCAGCGCACGGAGCTGGGCATCGTTGCGGGCGAGGAGCGGCAGCCACTTCTCGAAGAACTCCATGGCCACGCGGACCATCTCGACGGTCTGCAGCAGCGTGATGCGGCGGGCGAGGTCCTGCGGGACCACCTGGAAGGCCTGGACCGTGAACTTCACGTTGCCCTCGGGGTCCTGGATCCACTCGACGAAGTTGACCACCGCGGTCTGCACGACGAGTTGCACACTCGCGCGCTGCGCAGCGTCGAGGTCGGAGAAATAGGGCAGCTGGTCCTGCATCGAATGGACCGCCTCGGTGGCGAGTCGGCCGCTGTACTGCTTGACCCGCCGGAGAAGCGTGTCCGGCAGCGCGTCGTGCACGGTGGCGGGTGCCGGTACGTGCGCGCCCCGCTCACCGAACACGTCAGCCGGTGGCTGCTTCCTGTTCACGCGCGCATCGGACACGACCTCAATCTAGCCCCTCGGCCGGAGTGGGTTCCCCGACCGAGGCGAGTGGAGGCCGTGTCCGTCGGCGCGACCGGTCAGGCGACTCCCGGATCGCTGGTCTGCTCGGGTGCGGCCGAGACGTCGTCGATCTGGTACTTGTCGGCGGCCTGCTTGGCCACCGACATCTCGATGTTGCCGTCCCGGGCGAGCGCGACGAGCACCGCGACGACGATGGACTCGGCATCGACGTTGAAGAACCGTCGCGCCGCCGGACGCGTGTCGGAGAACCCGAACCCGTCCGTCCCCAGCGTGAGGTAGGTGCCCGGGAGGTATGCCCGGATCTGCTCCTGCACTCCGCGCATGTAGTCGCTGACACCGACGAACGGGCCGGCGGCGTCGGCGAGCAGCTCGGTCAGGTACGCCGGTGCCGGCTCGGCGGCCGGATCGCGCAGTACCTCGCGGTCGGCGCGGATCCCGTCCCGGGCGAGCTCGCTCCACGACGTGACCGAGTAGACGTCGGCGCCGACGTTCCATTCCTCCGCGAGCATGTCGGCGGCGCGCAGTGCGTCGGGCATGGTCACACCGGACACGAGGATGTTGGCCGGGTGTTCCGTGCCCTCCGGCGCCTTCTGGAACCGGTACGCGCCCTTGACGATGCCGGTCGGGTCGAGTCCCTCGGGCTTCGCCGGCTGACTGATCGGCTCGTTGTAGACGGTCAGGTAGTAGAAGACGTTCTCCGGGTCCTCGCCGAACATGCGCTCCATACCGCTCTCGACGATGTGGCCCAGTTCGTAGGCGAACGCCGGATCATAGGAGACAACGGCGGGGTTGGTCGCGGCGAGCAGCGGCGAATGCCCGTCGGCGTGCTGCAAGCCCTCGCCGGTCAGCGTGGTGCGGCCCGCGGTCGCGCCGATGATGAAGCCGCGCGCCATCTGGTCGGCGGCGGCCCAGAAGCTGTCACCGGTGCGCTGGAAGCCGAACATCGAATAGAAGATGTACAGCGGGATCATCGGCTCGTCGTGGGTCGAGTACGACGTGCCGACCGCGGCGAAGCTGGCTGCCGACCCGGCCTCGTTGATGCCCTCGTGCAGGATCTGCCCCTCCGGGCTCTCCTTGTAGGCGAGCATCAGCTCGGCGTCGACCGAGGTGTAGAGCTGTCCGTTGCGGTTGTAGATCTTGAGGGTCGGGAACCACGAGTCCATACCGAAGGTCCGCGCCTCGTCCGGGATGATCGGCACGATCCGCTTGCCGACCTCCTTGTCGCGCAACAGATCCTTGAACACGCGCACGAGCGCCATGGTGGTCGCGACCTGCTGCTTGCCCGAGCCCTTCGCGGTGGCCTTCAGTGCCGAACTCATGTCGGCCTTCAGCACCTTCGCCTTGGTGCGGCGGCTCGGCAGGAAGCCGCCGAGGGTCTTGCGCCGGTCGAGCATGTACTGCAGCTCCGGCGAGTCCTTGCCGGGGTTGTAATACGGCGGCAGGTACGGGTCCTTCTCGAGCTGCTCGTCGGTGATCGGGATGCGAGTGCTGTCGCGGAAGGCCTTCAGGTCGTCGAGCGTCAGCTTCTTCATCTGGTGCGTCGCGTTGCGGCCCTCGAAGTGCTTGCCGAGCGTATAGCCCTTGATGGTGTGGGCCAGGATGACCGTCGGCTGTCCCTTGTGGGTCATCGCCGCGGCGTAGGCGGCGTGGATCTTGCGGTAGTCGTGGCCGCCGCGCTTCAGATTCCAGATGTCGGCGTCGGAGAGGTCCTTGACGAGTTCCTTCGTGCGCGGGTCGCGGTTGAAGAAGTGCTCGCGGACGAACGCGCCGTCGTTGGCCTTGTAGGTCTGGAAGTCGCCGTCGGGGGTGGTGTTCATCAGGTTGACCAGCGCGCCGTCACGGTCGGCGTGCAGCAACGAGTCCCACTCGCGGCCCCAGATGACCTTGATGACGTTCCAGCCCGCACCGCGGAAGAACGACTCGAGCTCCTGGATGATCTTGCCGTTGCCGCGCACGGGGCCGTCGAGACGCTGCAGGTTGCAGTTGATGACGAAGGTCAGGTTGTCGAGGCCCTCGGTGGCCGCGAAGCTGGCGAAGCCGCGCGATTCCGGCTCGTCCATCTCGCCGTCGCCGAGGAAGGCCCACACGTGCTGGTCGGAGGTGTCCTTGATGCCGCGGTCGTGCAGGTAGTGGTTGAACCGCGCCTGGTAGACGGCATTCATGGGGCCGATGCCCATCGACACCGTCGGGAACTCCCAGAAGTCCGGCATCAGTCGCGGGTGCGGGTACGACGGCAGGCCGCCGCCCTCGCCGGCGTGGCTGTGCTCCTGCCGGAACCCGTCCATGCGGGCCTCGTCGATGCGGCCCTCGAGGTAGGCGCGGGCATAGATGCCCGGGGAGGCGTGGCCCTGGATGAAGATGTGGTCGCCGCCGCCGGAATGGTCCTTGCCGCGGAAGAAGTGGTTGAAGCCGACCTCGTACAGCGACGCCGACGAGGCGTAGGTGGAGATGTGGCCGCCCACACCGACGCCCGGGCGCTGTGCGCGGTGCACCATGATCGCGGCGTTCCACCGGATCATCTGGCGGAAACGGCGTTCGACGTCCTCGTCACCGGGGAACCAGGGTTCGGCCTCGGTGGGGATGGTGTTGACGTAGTCGGTGGAGGTGAGCGCGGGGATCGACACCCGCTTCTCGCCGGCGCGTTCGAGCAGACGCAACATCAGGTACCGGGCACGACCGGGGCCCGCGGCGTCGAGGAGGGCGTCGAACGAGTCGAGCCACTCGTCGGTCTCGTCGGGGTCGATGTCGGGCAGATAGGACGCGACTCCTTCACGGATGACCCGGACTCGTTGTCCGGCGGCACGTCCGTTCGAGCTGGGGCCGGTGTTCCCGGCGGCGCTCGGCGAGACGTCCTGTGTCGCTTGGTCCATCTGGTTGGTCACGGTGATGCCTACTCCCTCTGACAGGCCGAACTCGGGGTGGTGGTCCGACCGCATGGCGTCGGCACCGCACTCCGATGTGGTGCGGCGCCTACCCTCATCGTGCCCCATGTGGGGTGGCTTGGCACCGGGTGGATCCGTGTCGCGTGTCCCGATCGGCGTGATGCGGTAGCGTCCAGAAACGGTTACTGACCAGTAGGGGGAGTGGATGCCGGATCGAGGAGGCGCGGCCGACGGGCGGCGCCGGGGTCGTGCCGTCCGGTCGGCGACCGCGGCCACGATCGCACTCGGCGCGGCCCTGTCGGGGGCGTGCGCGTCGACCGTCGATGGCGCAGGGGCGCCGGCGCCCGGCGAGGTGGCGGTGTACCGCTCCGAACTGTCCGCCTCGGCGGCCGCGGAGGTGCGTGCCGAGGGTGTCGAGCTCTGCCGCGAGTCGATGGCGTCGATGGTCGTGATGGTCCGCGGGTTCAACGCCTTCGTCGCCCGGCTGAACGCGGCGCAGACCTACGCCGGGGTCGGGGATCTCGACGAGAAGGCACGTGCCAGTCTCATCGCCGGTGCCGACGGGATCCGCCCCAAGATCACCGAGACGTCGCCGGCGGCCGTCTCCACGCCGGCGCGGGCGTTCCTCGCGTCGACCGCGCGCCTCGAGAACGCGATCAGTCGCGAACTGCGTGCCGGCCTGAACCCGGTGTCGAGCGAGTGGTCTCGCACCAAACAGCGCCTGCTCGATGTGTGCGGTACCTACACGCCGCTCCCGGCCACGTCCTCGGCCACACCTCGACCGTCGGTTCCCGCCACGTCGTCGGCCGAGCGACCCGGGGGTTGACGGCGCCGTCCGCCTTGCGCCGCTGGATACGGTTTGTTCCGCCCCGCTGTGGGTAACGATCGGGCGGGTCGGTCACGGAACCGGTGCGAAACGCCCGAAATCCCTGACGGCGTTCGGCTTGCAATGTGAGGCTCTAGGCTGTTGCCTATGCTGACAGGCGAACGGCGTGCGGGAGCGCACGCGGATTCGCCACAGACGACGCACAGAACGATCCACGAATCTTCAGGAGGTCACGCGCGGTGGTAGCCGCCACAGACGGTAGCAACGCCCAGAAACTGGGCTTGACCGCAGGCTTGGTCGTGCAGGAACTCGGCTGGGACGAGGACACCGACGACGAACTGCGCGCTGACATCGAGGACGCGATCGACGCCGAGATGGTCGACGAGGATGCCGATGACGTCGTCGACGTCGTGGTCCTCTGGTGGCGCGACGGCGACGGCGACCTCGTCGACGCCCTCATGGATGCGATCGGTCCGCTCGCCGAAGACGGTTTCGTGTGGGTGTTGTCGCCGAAGACCGGCAAGTCCGGCTACGTCGATCCGAGTGAGATCGCCGAGGCGGCCCCGACCGCGGGACTCACCCAGACGTCGGCCATCAGCCTCGGTGACTGGTCGGCGGCCCGACTGGTCCAGCCCAAGGCCCGCGCGGGCAAGAAAGCATGAGCGGTGCTCTGCCTTCTGCGCCCCTGACCGTCGGTGACCGGGCCCCGGATTTCGCCCTGCGCGACCAGAACAACCAGCTCGTGTCGCTGTCGACCCTGCGAGCCGACCGCAACGTGCTCGTCGTGTTCTTCCCGCTCGCGTTCACCGGTACCTGCCAGGGCGAGCTCGGCTACATCCGCGACCAGCAGCCCCGTTTCGACAACGACGACGTGACCACGGTGACCATCTCGGTCGGACCCTCTCCCACGCACAAGGTGTGGTCCGCCGCGCAGGGTTTCCTGTTCCCGCTGCTGTCCGACTTCTGGCCGCACGGCGACACCGCGCGCGCCTACGGGGTGTTCAACGAGGACCGCGGCTACGCGAACCGCGGGACCTTTCTCGTCGATCGGGACGGCACGATCGTCTTCGCCGACATGGTCGGTCCCGGCGAGGTGCGCGAGAACGCCGTCTGGGACAAGGCACTCGGCGTCATCGGCTGAGTCGGCGCTTCTCCGCATCCCGCGCGATCGAGTCGAGTCGGTGCCATACGGAGTCCATCCCAGGTCGCTGCTCGGGTTCGAGATCCAGCATCCGGTCGAGCAGTTCGGCCAGAACATCGGGTAGAGCGCGGTTCGTCGAAAATCCGGAGTCGCGCGTCGTGGCCGACGTCGCGCGACGCAGAGTGCGCAGGCGTCGGATGCCCCGTTCGGACCACGGCGGGACCGCGCCGTATGGTCGTCGCCCCGTCAATGCCTCGAAGAGGGTGACGCCCAGGGCGAAGACATCCGCCGCCGGGGTCAGGGCGACGTCGACGGCCTGCTCGGGCGGCAGGTAACCGCGCGTGCCCGAGCCGTCTCGGCGCTCTCCGGGACGGCCGAGCAGCCCGAGATCGATGAGGATCGCCTGCCCGCCGTGCACGATGATGTTCGAGGGCTTCACATCCAGGTGAATCCAGCTGTGGCAGTGCAGGTATCGCAGCGCGGATGCCATCTGCACGCCGAGCTGCACCACGTCGTCGACACTCAGCGGGCCGTTCTCGATCACCCCATCCAGGGTGGCGCCGGGGATCGTCTGCATGGTGAAACCGATCAGACCAGACTCGTCCCGGGGGAGCATGCCGTAGCCGCGCACGAGATGCGGGTGGGCGAGTTCGGCGAGCGCGCGTCCCTCCCGACGGACGGACTCCGCGACCTCCTCATCGTGGCGTCGATGCCGTCGGATGACCTTGAGGATGCATCCTGTGCGGCGGTCGGTGTCGAACGCGTCCCAGGTGACGGTGCGCTTGCCGACGGCCAACGGGGCAAGTGGTTCGACACCGGGGAAACGTGGTGTCGGGTCGTCGGTGCCGTTGCGCTGCAACAGGTCTGACAGTTGCCTCATCGAACGTCACTCGCCGATGTGATCAGTCGGGTGCCGACGGATTCGACGGCGGGCAGCTCGATCACCCGATCGACGTGGTCGAGGACGACCGGGTCGTGGGTCAGGATCAACAGACTCCGATCCCGGTGCTCGGTCAGCGAGCGCATCAGGCGATGGGCGCCCGCCGGGTCGAGTCCGGTGGTCGGCTCGTCGAGGATGAGCAATCCGCCACCGTGGAGAAGTCCGCGTGCCACGTTGAGCCGTTGTCGTTGTCCGCCGGACAGGGTGCGGCCCCGCTGTCCGATGCGGGTGTCGTACCCGTCTGGGAGCCGGGTGATGAAGTCGTGGGCGTCGGCGCGTCGAGCGGCCGCGACGATGTCCGCACGGGTGGCGCCGGGTTCGCCGAAGGCGATGTTCTCGGCGACAGTCGCGTCGGACAGCAACATCTCCTGGGCGACGACGGCGACCGAGGCGCGGATCGACTCTCGCGTCACGAGAGCGAGATCGTTGTCGCCCAATCGAACCGTTCCCGAATGCGGTTGCAGGGAACCGTCGAGCAGGCGGGTCAACGTCGTCTTGCCCGCCCCGCTGCCGCCGACCACTGCGACGCGTTCACCGGGTTCGATCGTGAGGTCGAGGTCGTGCACGGCGTCGACGTCCCGGCCGGGATAGCGCGCGTGGACGTTTCGGAGCGCGACGCCCGCGGCCTCGGCCGGCAGTGCGACGGCGTGGGGCGGATCGGCCATGGTGGGCTCGTCGAGCAGTTCCTGTACCCGCTCGATGCCGGCGGTCGCGGCGAACAGCGAGGGCAGGAGGTTGCCGAGGTCGCGCACCGGGCGATAACAGCTCCCCAGGAGGGCCAGGAACGCCAGGACTTCGCCCAGGGTCATCCGCTGGGTGGCCAGGGCCCAGACGCCGAGCCCGATGACCACGAGGACGCCGAGGAGTTCGAACAGGCCGACCATCGGCAGGAACACGGCACGGACCCGGCTGGCGACCAGCTCGGCGTCCATGATGGCAACATTCTGGCGCTCGTAGCGCGCGATCGCCGTGGCCTCCTGGTTGTACCCCTGCACGAGGGCGGCATTGGCGAGGTGTTCCTCGGTGATCGCGCTGAGGGACCCGGCCCGACGCCGCCGTTCGCGTGATGCGGACTTGGTGTATTCGGCGAATCGGGTTGCGGCCCAGAAGAACAGCGGTACGACGACCATCGCCGCCAGGGCGAGGAGGAGATCCATCCAGAGGAGGGCGGCCACATAGATGATCAGGGTCGCCGCTTGGCGGAAGCCCCAGGTCAGGTGACGGACCATGAACGACTCGACCGTGCCGATGTCGGAGGTGAGACGGCTCATCACATCGCCGAGCCGCAGATGGTCGAGTCGGTGTGCGGGCAGTGCCAACACGTGCGCGAACGCGTCGCGCCGCAACGTGGTGAGGAACCTCTGGGAGATCCAGGTACCCAGATAGTCGTCGGCGCCGTCGACTACCGCGGCCAGCAGGTTGAGCCCGACGTAGATCGCCGTGATGTAAGGGAAGGGGCCGAGGTCCGCAGGCACCAGCACGTCGTCGACGAGACGCTCGAACAGCGCGATCTCGGCGACGGCGATCAGGGCGGGGATCACCGACAGCATCAGGCTGAGCAGGAGCCACCACCGGAGCGTGCGCAACCGCGGCCAGAACGTGCGGAAGATCTGCAGGACGGTCAGGGTCGCGGAGTGCTGGACGAGGGGCTGATCGTCGGCGCGGGGTCGTAGCAGCGCGAAGAACGGTGACGGCGAGGGCATGACGGAGACGTCCATCCGGGTTCGTGGTGGTGGTCGTGCTCGCGGTTGCGAGAGCGGGCGGGCGGGTGGCCCGATCTGCTTCGGGGGAACAGATCGGGCCGCACCGCCTAATCGGTGGTGGTGACCGGCGGGCGACGACGCGGACGGCGGGGCGCGCGTCGGCGGTTGTCCGTGGACGTGTCGTGGGGACGGCAAGCGCCGGGAACTGCCGGCGCGAGTGCGCAGAGGATGTTGGAGTGCGACATGAGAAGACCTTTCGTCGGGTGTCGTGATCGTTCCGCCGGTGGTCCCGAGCGGAACGGTTCTCACTGTCACGGACCCCGATGAGGTCTCCGTGAGTCGCACATGAAAGATCCTTCATCGTCGCCGACGGGTGCCGTCCCCTGCGGCGAGTGGCATCGTGGACTGGAAAAGCGGTTGCCGCACCGGGGATTCGACGGTGTGATGTGTGGGCCCGCTGACGCGGGCGCACACGAGAGGAAGAACTCCATGCCGACCAAGGTGTCGCCCAAGGTGCTGAACTATGCATCGCACGTGGACGACAACACCCTGACCCAAGCGGCCGAGACCGCCCGGTTGCCGTTCGTGCACCCGCACATCGCCCTCATGCCCGACGCACACTTCGGGAAGGGCTCCGCGGTGGGCACCGTCATCCCGACGACCGGCGCGGTGATTCCCGCAGCCGTCGGCGTCGACATCGGCTGCGGCATGATCGCGGTGCAGACGCGCCTGCGCGCCGCGGACATCGACGGAATGGACCTCGGGCGACTGCGGAGGACGATCGAGGACGCGATCCCGCTGTCGCCCGGCAACTACAACCGCGGTCTGGACCGGTTCGAGTTCACCCGGCCACGCATCGATGCCCTCGCCGAACAGGCGACGAAAGACGGTGTCGACCTGTCACATTCGCCGAAGTGGCGGGAGCAGCTGGGCTCGCTCGGCGGTGGCAACCACTTCATCGAGCTGTGCCTCGACGAGGGCGACGTGGTGTGGCTGTTCCTGCACTCGGGTTCGCGGGGCGTCGGCAACAAGATCGCGCAGAAGCACATCAAGATCGCTCAGCGGTTGTGCCGCCAGTGGTGGATCAAACTGCCGAACGCCGATCTCGCGTACCTGCCGCAGGGGACCCCGGAGCTGACCGCCTATCTGCGGGATCTGGCCTGGGCGCAGCGGTTCGCGTTCGAGAACCGCGCGGAGATGATGGACCGTTTCGTCGAGGTGTTCGGGAAGTGGTTCGCAGACAACGCCTCCGGCGGTGTCGTCGAGGAAAGGGAATCCCTGGAGGTGGACCGGATCAACTGCCACCACAACTACACCGTGCGGGAGACGCACGCGGGCCAGGACGTCTGGCTCACCCGGAAGGGTGCGATCGACGCCCATGAGGGCGTACGGGGCGTCATCCCTGGTTCGATGGGTACACGGTCGTATGTGGTGCGCGGCAAGGGGAATCCCGCGGGCCTGTGCTCGGCGCCGCACGGTGCCGGCCGGCGGTTCTCGCGGAGCGAGGCGCGGAGGCGGTTCACCGCCGACGATCTCGCCTGCCCGGATGGCGGGGATCGAGTACCGTCACGGCGACCAGTGGGTCGACGAGATCCCGGACGCGTACAAGGACATCGATCAGGTCATGGCCGACGCCGTCGATCTGGTGGACATCGAGTACACCCTGCGACAGATCCTCAACGTCAAGGGGACGTGACCGACCGTTCCTGGCCGACAACAGGACGAACCCCGAAGGTGCTGAGCACCTCCGGGATTCGCCCTGTCACCGCCGGCGGGGAGGTTCGGCTGCCGGCGGCGATGATCACTTGCCGGTCAGCTTGTCCTTGATGTTCGACGCGGCGTCCTTGACGTTCTCCACGCCGTCTTTGACGGCGGCGGAGAGCTGATCGCCCTTGCCCTCGCTCTTGAGCTGGTCGTCACCGGTCACATCGCCGGCGGCCTCCTTGGCCTTACCCGAGAGGTCCTCGGCCTTGTTGCCGACCTTGTCGCTGAATCCCATTCTCTTCTCCTTCATCTCATTGGTTCGACGACAGCCTCGGATGAGGCCGTCCGTCGGGGTCGCTTCTTCGGGTCACCTGTCGAGGTGGATGAGAGCCTGGACGTGGACTCCGGACTCTCCGAGCGCGGTACGGATGGCGGCGACGGTCTCCGCGACGGGCGCGGTGACCTCGTCGAAGCTCCGATTCGGCGTCGCCGACACCTCGCATCGGATGATGCTGCGCGACCGGTCGTCGATCGCTCTCGCGGTCACCTTCTGGAACAGCGGGTTCCCGGCCAGTTCCGTCGCTGCCGCGTTCGCGATCAGTTTCGGTGCGACGGTGAGCGCTCCGGTCTGATCGGAACCGACGAGCAGGGCGTCGTCCACTGCGCGGGGCCGTACGTTGGTGGCCAGCAACAACAGGCCCCAGCCGATCGCGATCACGGTGGCGCCGGCCAACACCCAGACCCACCAGGACGCCTGCGCGGCGTCGAGAGCGGCACGCTCGTCGAGACGGTCGACCCACCCGGCCACCGGTTGGGCCTCGACCTTCCATGCCACGGCTCCGACGCCGACGATGATGAGCAGCAGCGCCACGAGTCCGACCGACAGCCGATGTGCGGTTGCGGGAAGACGATTCATCGGACGCTCCTCGGTCCTCGATCGCGCACGCGCACCACAACCCGCGGTGACGAGGCGAGATCGGCCGCCACGGCGGCGACCGTGCTGTCGATGAGGGCGCGGTCGGCGACCTGCCTCCGCACCCCGACGGTGCATGTGACCTTCCGTCGCGTCACCACGGTGTCGGCGTCGAGTACGCCGGGCAGGTCGGACACGGCGGCGCTGCAGCGTCGGGCGACGTCTCCGGGGCGGGTCCACATCCCCTCGCCGGCGGCGAGTTCGAGGTGGGTCCGGCGACGAGGCTTGATCGCGATCCACAGTAGGACGAGGCCTACGAAGATCAACCCGATCGCGGCGGGCCACATCCAGTTCTGCCACTGCAGTTCTGCGACCCACTCGCCGGCGGTGACCGACCACGGACGACCATTGAGCCAGCTCGCGTCGACGGCGATGTCGCGTACGGCTGCCGCGCCGAACGCGAGGAGGATGAGCCCCAACGCTGCGCCGGCGATCGCAGCGCCCGGGAGAGCTGCAGGTGGGAAGACGTTCTGGGCGTCGGTGTTCCGTAGGGTCGCGACAGGAGCGGTACCCGATTCGGGTGCGGTCTGCGTCATCGTCGTACCCCCGTGTCGATGCTGATGGTCGGAGTGAATGCGTCGGTGTTGTCCGGGTCGTCGGGGCGCGGGTCGTTGTCGCGAATGTGGGCGTCAACGTCGTCGTACTCGGGCTCGTCGGAGACCGGCGGCAGGTCCACGTAACCCTTCTGCAGGCGCCGGATCGCCTGTCGTGGCTCGAACTTGGACACCGTCACGTCGACGCGAAGCGGAACGATCCCGGCGAGTCGCTCGACCTCGGCGGCGACGTGATCGCGTGTGGTGCGGGACACCTCGGCGACCGCGCACGGCCATTCGAGGGCGAGGGACAGGGTGATCCTGGCGCCGCCCGCATGAACGGCCGCGTCGGGAAAGTTCCGCTCACCGACTCCCAGTACCGACCCGACGCCACCGCGATGGCGGACGACCCCCGGGATGTCGAGAGCCGCTCGGGCCGCGATCTTCTCGATCACGCGATCGGCGACGGTGAGCGTGCCGGGCGGCGAGTCACCCGCGGTCGGGTGAGCATCCCGGGCGGGCCCGCCGGATTCGTGCTCAGCCACGACCCCGGCTCCGCAGGAGTGCGCCCAGATCGATGGTGCCGTCCCGGTTGAGTCCCAGCACGAGTCCCGCGGCGCCGAGCACGATGGCCAGCAGGAAACCGGCCAGCCCGCCGGCGACGGCGGCCAGAGCGAGGAGCAGGCCGGCGAACAGGCCCACGATCGCGTTGTTCATTGCGCTTCACCATCTTTCGGAGTCGGCTTCGAGCTGACGCTGATGTCTGCCACGGTCACCGTGACGGGTCTCGCGGCGAGCTCCTCGGTGACATCGCGTACCCGCGCGGCAGTGCCGTGGAGGTCGTACGCTGCGTCGACGACGATGTGGACCTCGCCGTGGTCGTCGGCGAGGGACACGCCCGGGACCCGACGCCCGGGCAGATACGTGGCGATCTCCCCGAACAGGCCGTTGTGCAGGTCACGGACGCCCGGTACGGCGAGGACGGCGGTGGCGAGGCGTTCCGCCAGTGGGCCCCCGTCGTCGGTCCGCGCCGCCGGGAGGTCCGACGTCATCACTGGACCCGCGGGGTGGTGTTCGACTCCTGCTCGTCGTCGCCGAACGCGATGTCGTGCACGGTGATGTTGACCTCGGTGACCTCGAGACCCGTCATCTGCTCGATCGCCGAGACCACATTCCGTCGAATGGCCGCTGCGAGTTGATGAATCGCGACGCCGTACTCGGCCACGATCGAGACGTCCACGGCGGCCTGACGCTCGCCGACCTCGACCTCGATGCCCTGGGTGGTGCTCACCGTCGTGCCCGGCAGGACGTCGCGGACCCGGCCGACCACGCGCTCGGTGGTGCCGCCCAGGTCGTGGACACCGTCGATCTCGCGTGCGGCGATGCCGGCGACCTTGGCGACCACGATGTCGGCGATGGAGGTGCGTCCCCGGTCGCCCGACGGATCACGGCGGGCGAGGGCACGGCCCGCGGCGCCGTCGGTGCGCGTGGCGTCGACGGTGGTGGCGTCGTCCTTGGTGGCGTCCTTGGTGGTGGTGGCGCTTGCGGACATGTCGAACTCCTTCGGTCGTCGTGTCTTCTTCGTAGACGGACCGCGTTCGGATGATGCGCGATCGCAAAGGCTGTTCACGATCCGTCTGTAAGGTCAGTCGGGACGGACGGGGGGAGTTGCACGCATGAATATCGGTGATTCAGCTCACAGGCAGCCGCTCGACCTGTCTGCGCTGGACCTTTCGGAGCTCGGTGATGACGAACTCGCAGGCGCGGCCGCCGTCGGCGACACCGAGGCGTTCGACGTGCTCGTCCGGCGCGTGACCCCGGGTCTGCTGCGATACATGCTGCGGATGGTCGACGGTCAGCAGACCGCCGAGGACCTCACGCAGGAGACTTTGCTCGACGCGTGGAAGGGGCTGCCCGACTTCGCTTTCCGGAGCAGCTTCCGCACCTGGATGTTCGCCATCGCGCACCGCAAGGCGGTGGACTACCACCGCCGCCGACGCGACGTCCCGTTCGACGACGAGCGGTTCGCCGAACTCGAGGCCGCCGGACCGCTGCCCTCCGACATGGCCGAACGGAGTCTGCTCATGGATGCGCTGCGCGCCGAACTGGACAACCTCCCCGCCAATTCGCGCGCCGCGTGGTGGCTGAAGGAAGTCGAGGGGCTTACGCTCGAGGAAATCGGACAGGTGTTGCGCATCACCACGGGATCGGTGCGCGGTCATCTCCAACGGAGCCGGAAGTTCCTGTTGACCCGTTTGGCGCCGTGGAACCCTGGTAAACCGAGAATCACACCGACGGAGACCGTCGACGACGCGGAGGGAGGCGAGGTCGGTGCCTGACAAGCACGGACGCGACTTCGAGGCCACCGACGTCGCCGACGCCTGGCTCGTCGAGGCGACACAGCAGATCGCCGCCGACGAACCCATCGGTGACGTCGACCGGCTGATCACCTCGATCTCGGGCAGCCTGCAACGCATTCGGCGGCCGGCTCGGACCCTGGCGACCGACGAACTGCGCGTCAACACGAGCGACCGCGTCGTCAAACAACTCATCGCCGTGCGTACCCGACGCGAACTCGGCCGCCTGACGGTCTTCGCGTCGGTCGACGGCGCCGGTGACACCGTCGACGGCGTGCGCGTCGGCCTGATCGCCCGTTACGCCGACGACCTGCCCGCGCTCTCCGACGAGGTGCGCGACATCGTCGACGAGGTGCTGCTCGACACCCTCGGGGCCAAGAGCAGCGCCGCGGCCCGACGCAACATCTCGGTGCGCTGGCAGGACGTGTACACCCGAGAGTGGCTGAGCCGGTAGCGATTTCAGGGCTTGGAGCGGAGCTCGGCGCGGGTTGGGGCTACGAGATCGGGGAGTGCGCGCAAAGGGATTCGAACCCCTGACCGCTGGTGTGTAAGACCAGAGCTCTACCGCTGAGCTATACGCGCGTGCCGCGCTGACGAACGTGGCGCTGCGCACACGAATTTAGTCGCTCCGATGCCGGTCGCTCAAACCGGGTCTGGGTGGTCGGGTCGCCAGCCCTTCGAGGCCCGTCGCTTTCGCTCCTCGCACCTCAGGGAGCAATGGGGGTCGCTTCTCGCGGATCGGGGAGCAGAGGGTCAGGCGAAGACGGGCGGGAGGGCCAGGACCATCACCGCGCCCCAGATCACGTGGGTGATCGCAGGGGCCAGGACGCCGGCGGTACTGCGTCGGAGGATGGCGCAGACGGTGCCGAGGACCGCGCCGGCGAAGCCGAGCATAACGTTGCCGCTGGCCATGGTGACCAGCACGTAAATGACCGTCGACACGAGGATCGGATTGTGCGGGCGGGCCGCCGAGTAGACCGAGCCGCGGAAGAACAGCTCCTCGGCGAGGCCGTTGAGCATCGTGATCGCGGTGACCACGGCTAGGCTGCCGAAGTCGGCGAAGGCCAGCACCTGGTTGGCGAGGTCGCTGACGCCGGGGATCATCCGTGCCACCAGGCCACCGACCACGAACGCGCCGCCCACGGCCAGGCCGACGACGACGCCGAGTCCGATCGCCCCGATCCGGTCGGGCGGGCGCGAGGGGGTGGGGCTGAAGGCACCGAGCCGCAGCGGTCCGGAGACGAACGCACCGACGATCCACACCGCCGCCAGACCGATGGTCAGCGGGTAGAACGCGGCGTCACCCGGCTCCACGCGCAGGGAGATGCCGAGAACCACCGCACCGATGACGAGGAAGACGCCGACCAGCCAGCGTCGTCGGATGTAGTGCGCGCCGGGATCGGGGTCGCGGTCCGCGGCGACGGAGTCGTACAGGTCGCGCGCCAGTGAGGTCACCAGCACATCACCACCTAGTTCGATCGGTCATGGAGTCGGTCGATCAAGGGTTACCGGTCACGACGCTACATCGGCGCGACTCGGTCGGAGGACTCCGACGACCTTGGTGGCCACCCCGAGGGATGTGCCGATCGTCTCGACGACGCTGCGCTTCACCCGCAACCAGTCGCCGCCGGCCCAGGCCGGGTCGGTGTCGGCGAGGTGGTGGAGGTCGTCGAGGTCGCACACCGAGCGGGGATACGGCGACCGCACGGATGCGTGAACGGCCTCGCGCATCGGTGTCAGACCGCCCGCCGGCGGCGGGACGAGGTCGCGGATGCGGTGCTCGGACGCCGTCATCGGGTGGTCGAGCGAGGTGACGAGCTCCTCGGTGAGCGACGCCGGGACCGGCACGAGCATGCCGCCGACCCGGCCCGCGAGCCGGGTCGAGATCCCGAAGACCGGTAGCCGCAGCCTCGGCATCCGGATCGCCGACACGTACTCGTGCAGGATCGAGATGTAGCGTGCGCTGTCGGGTCCGGAGATGTCGTAGTTCCCGGCGGGCAAGACGGAGGAGTCGCACGCCGCGGCCAGATAGTGGACCGCGTCGCGGATGGAGATGGGATCCATCTCGTTGGTGATCCAGTCGGGTTCGGGGATCACCGGCAGTCGGTCGGCCATGTAGCGAATGATCTCGAACGACGTCGAACCCGCGCCGATGACCACTGCGGCGCGCAGCCACACCAGTTCGGGTCCGCCGTCGACCACCAGTCCGTCGGCGACGTCGGCGCGGCTCTGCAGATGGGTGGACAGTTTGTCGTCCGACGGCACGAAACCGCCGAGATAGATGATCCGTCCCACTCCGGCGTCGCGTGCGGCTTCGGCGACGTTGCGTGCGGCGTCGCGGTCGCCGTTCGCGAAGTCGGCCTGGCCGATGGCGTGGACGAGGTAGTAGATCGCGTCGATCTGGCCGGCGTCCGACATCGCCTTCCGGACCGAAGCCGGGTCGTCGGCGTCCATGGTCACCATGCTGACTTGGTCCGACCAACCGAACTTGGCCAGCTTCCGGGTGTCCCGCGACGTGACGACCACGTCGTGTCCCTGCTTGAGCAGTGCGCACACCAAGCGGGAACCGACGTACCCCGTGGCGCCAGTGATGAGAAGTCGCATGACACCGACGGTAGAGAAAATCGGCGGAGTCGGTTGGCTCGGGAGCGTCCATGTGACAGACACGGTGCCGATGTCACGGTCGGGTAACGGCGTCGGTGACGGTCACGGTTGCGCGACGACTGCCCGTCGGTACCGTTCGGCGACCCGGTCGTGGTACTCCGCGGCGGCCACCAACTCGGCCCGGAGTTCAACCGGTTCGATCACGGTGAAATCCGCGCCGAAGGCGTACAGCCAGCGAGCGATCTCGGCGAGCGACGTGCTGTACAGCGTGATCTCGCAACTGTGCTCGTCGCCGGACTCGAGTGCACCCCACGATTCGTGGACCATCGCCGACACCGCGTCGAGCGAGGCATGGATACGCACCCGCGCCGTGACGCGTCGGTAGACGGACCCGAGACCGCGCAGAACGAACGCCGCCGCGCCGCCCTCGGGTGGTTCGCGCGGGGTGAAACGCGGTCCGGTCGGCACCTTCGGTTCCATCCGGTCGACCCGGAACGACCGCCAGGCGCCGCGTTGGATGTCGAAACCGACCAGATACCAACGGTTCCCGTTGCGGACGAGTCGATAGGGTTCGATCTCGCGTCGGCTCTCCTCCCCGTCGTTGCGCCGATAGTCGAACCGCAGCCGCTCGTTCCGATGGCATGCGGTCGCGATCTCGGTGAGCCGGTCCGCGGACACCGCGCTCGCCGGTGCGGTACGGGGCACGGCCTCGATCCGCAGGGCGTCGAGTCGGTGGCGCAGCCTCGACGGCATGACCTGACGCAGCTTCGCGAGCGCGCCCGCCGAGGCCTCCGCCATGTCGGCGACCGCACCGGTCGTCACCGCGTCGAGACCTAGGGCGACCGCGAGGACCTCCTGGTCGTCGAGCAGCAGCGGCGGCATCTCCGCGCCGGCGCCCAGTCGGTAGCCACCGCGCGAGCCGACGTTGGCGTCCACCGGGTAGCCCAGTTCGCGCAATTTGTCGATGTCGCGCCGGACGGTGCGGGTGGTGATGTCGAGGCGCTCGGCGAGTTCGGGGCCGGACCACTCACGCCGCGTCTGCAACAGCGACAGCAGCGCCAGTAACCGCGCGGAGGTTTCCAACATGTGCCCATCTTGCCCGACGATGCGGACAGGTCCGGTCCTTGTTCGTCGCGTCGTCCCTGTAGGGGCGCGGTCAGCAGGTGATCTGCGATTCCGGGTCGGTGGTGTAGTCGAGCCAGCGGCCGTATGCAAGGCCGCCGATCTGGTTGCGCATCGTGCAGATGTCCTCGAGAGTGCGGCCCGCGACGTAGTAGACCGCATAGATCGGAGTGCCGTCATCGCTCACCTGCTTCAGCGACGGACACGACTGATCTGTGCGCAAGTAGCTCGCACCCGGGTACTGGTTCAAGTAGGACTGCACCTCGCCGGGGTAGGTCCCGGGTGCGGTCGCGTTGGCGACCACGACGATCCCCGTGCCGTCGCACGCCGGCCGGGTCATCGGCACGGTGAGACCGAGATCGCCGGGGACGATTGCGGGTTGAGGACTCGCCGACGGCCGGGGTGCCGGACCCGGCTGCGACGCGGGGCCCGGTTGCGAAGTCGGTCCGGGAAGGGGTGTCGGTTCGGCCGGCGTCGGCGTCGTCGGCTGGGGCGCCGCCTCGGTGGTCGTGGACACTGCGGATGCGTCGCCGGCTGTGGTCGCCGGGTTGTCCCGCTCGGTCGTGATGATCGCCCAGGCGACGACGCCGGCGCAGATCAGCAGCACGACGGACGTCGCCACGACGATGGGAACGAGAGGTGACCGGCGGCGGGGCGGTGTGGTCCAGACCGCGGCCCGGGTGGCGTCCCACGGCCCGGCTGGAGCGGCGGGTGTCGATGCCGACGGGGTGGCGGGCACGACGGTGGGGGTTCCGGTCGGGACGATCGTCGGCGCGCCACCGAGAGGCTCCGACCGCAGGGCGGCGCCGGCGTCGGCGACCAGCGCTGCCGCCGAGAGCTGGCGCTGCGACGGATCTTTCGCCATCCCGCGGGCGATGACGTGATCGATCGCGGCACCGAGGCGCGGCGGCGGGGCGGTGAGGTGGGCGGCGATCAACCGCTCGATGGTGGTCGCCGAGGCGAACGGGTGCACTCCGGCGAGACATTCGAACAGCACGCACGCCAGCGCGTAGATGTCGGCGGGCGGCCCCACGGCATCGTCGCCGAACCGCTCCGGCGCCATGTAGCCGAAGGAACCGACCGCGGTGCCGGTGCTCGTGAACCGTGTGTCGGTGTCCGCCTGTGCGAGACCGAAATCCACGAGGTACGCGAAGTCGCGATCGTCGACGAGAATGTTGTCGGGTTTGACGTCGCGGTGGACGAGGCCGGATCGATGCGCAGCATCGAGGGCGTCACCTATCTGACCGACGATCCGCAGCGCGCGTTCAGCCGGCAGGGGTCCGTCCTGCAGGAGCAGGGTGCGTAGGTCGCGGCCGTCGACCAGGCGCATGTCGATGAACAGGCGCCCGTCGATCTCTCCCCAGTCGTGGATCGGGATGACGTGTGGATCGTTGAGGCGGGCGGCAACGCGCGACTCGCGGTGGAACCGGTCACGGAAAGCCGGGTCGTCGGCGACCTGAGGGCTGAGCAGCTTCAGGGCGACGACCCGGTCCTTGCGGGTGTCGGTCGCGCGGTACACCTCGCCCATTCCGCCCCGGCCGATCAACCCGTCGATGAGGTACGGACCGAGCCGGTCGCCGGCGCGCACGGATGCAGACACGCGGACAAGCGTAGGGTGCCCGGGTCGTTCGCCGGGGCCGACACCGCGCAGTGTCCTCCGTTCGGCGGGTCCCGGGATCCGCAGATCGGTCCCCGATACGGTTGAACCGAGTGACCCGCCGGCGACCCTGATCGCCGATCCAGACCCGAGGAGAAACGATGGCGACGACGATCCTGCCGATCGACGAGGTGACCGAGGCTCTGATCGCGCAGTGGGGCGTGATCGGCGAACTGGCCCGCGCGCTCGACGACGATGCGTGGTCGGCGCCGTCGGTTCTGCCCGGCTGGACCAATGCCGACATCGTCGCCCACATCGTCGGGACCGAAAGCATGCTCGACGGCCGCGACGTCGAGGCCACCCGTACGGTCAGCGCCCCCGACCACGTCCGTAACCCGATCGGCGAACTCAACGAGAAGTGGGTCGACCATTACCGCCCGAAGCCGCGTGCCGAGGTGGTCGCCGCCCTCGACGAGATCATCGGCGTCCGGACCGAGGCGCTGAAAGCCATGTCGCAGAACGACTTCGACGCCGAGGCAATGACGCCCGCCGGGCCGGACACGTACGGGAGATTCATGCGGATTCGGATCTTCGACTGTTGGGTGCACGAGATCGACCTGCGCGACGGCACCGATCGTTCCGCCGTGGCCGAGCCGGGCCCGGCGTCGTTCGCACTCGACGAGATCGGCGCGTCGTTGCCCTTCGTCGTCGGGAAGCGAGCCGATGCACCGAAGGGCAGCACCGTCCTCTTCGACATCACCGGGGTGTCTCCGCGGACCGTGCGAATCGCCGTCGGGGACCGGGCGGGCGTCGTCGACGAGTTCGACGGCGGCGACGACGCTGCCGACGTGCGTATCCGGCTGGATGCGATGAATCTTGCGCGGTACGCCGGCGGCCGACGGGATGCCGATCCGTCCGCGGTCGAGTTGCACGGCGATCAGGCTCTCGGACAAGCGATCCTGAGCCGGATGAACTACGTGATCTAGTCGGGTGGCCCTTTGCGGCTCGTCTTGATCCGCTTGCGGTTTGTATCGCTTTGCGGGACAAGTCGCAACCGGATCATGCGGCCGAACGGCTCAACGCATTTCTCACCGTGGTCACCACCTGATCGCCGCGTTCGACGATGTCGGCCCAGGTGAAGTTCAGGACGGTCCAGCCCGCGGCGATGAGCGCATTGCGCTTTGTCCGGTCTCGCTAAAACGTCGTGACATCGCGGTGATAGTCGAATCCGTCGATTTCGACAGCCAGCTTCTCCCGGGTGAAGGCCACGTCGATGACATATCCCTCGGCGCTCACGTTCGGTGTCCAGCTCACTATGCCCGACTCGCGAAACAACGTGGCCACGATTCGCTCCGCCTCCGATCGCGCGCCGTCGCCGAGAAGTCGCAAGTACTGAGTGATGGCCGGAGAACCATGCCGCCCGGGGTAGCGCAAGTGCGCGGCCTGTAGGTCGGCGAGTTTCACCTAGCCGGAGAGAAGCGCCGAATCGAGGACAGCGATTCCGAGTTCGGCGGAGGCGTCGAGGACGGTGAGCGCCGCTGCGGTGACCCTGAGGTCGGCGTGCGTGGTGACGTCGGCGTCGGTCAGGCGGCGGTGCCGGACCACCGCAGTCGCCGACGAGCGCGAATGCGCTCCGTGAGAGCCGGTGAACACCAGGTGTTTTCGGGGTTCTTTCGGGTGAAGGCCCAACCACCAAGCGGCGGCAACCCCACCCAACGCGGCGTCGAGCTCACGGAGAGCACCGCGATCCGTGCCTGTGCGCGCGCCGATCGGTGATGGCCCAGAATTCCGGTTGCGGTTTGTCCCGGTTGCCGGGACAAACCGCAACTGGATCCACATGGACTCCGCGGGTCACCCGCCGACGGTCGCTTTTTGGATCAGCAGGTTCTGCTTCGGCGGGCCCGACGCCGCACCCGGGGCATTCGGGGTGAAACCGCCTGCCAGGACCTTGTCGAGGACGGCGAGTCCGGACGGGTCGATGGTGCCGACGGTCGAGTAGGTCAGCGGGAGGTCGGTGTCGTCGGCGAGCAGGAAGAACGTCGTCGAGCCGGTCGCGCCTTCGTCGTCTGGCAGATCGAGGATGCCGACGGTGCCGCGCGGATAGGTGACCTGTGGTACGCCGTCGTCGTCGGTGCCCGCCGACGGCAGGTTCTCGGGCAGCTCGTCCGGGCTGGTCCAGCCCGGGTTGGTGCCCTCCCGGCCGCCGGACGAGCCGCAGATCAGGTACTGCCGCGACGCGCGGTGACACTTGCTGTTGTCGTAGAAACCGGACTCGATCAACGACACCATCGCCCCCACGTTGCAGGGCGCCTCGGCACGGTCGAGCGTCAGGTCGATCGTGCCCTGGCCGGCAATGGGGATCTGCGCGTCGACCGTTCCGGTGTTCGGCTGGCTCGGGGCGGGAGCGGGCTGGGTGATGCCGCCGACCGCGGTTCGTGTCGGGTAGTCGCACGCAACGGTGCCCGCCGGGATCGCGCTGGTCGACGTGCTCGGCGGGGCCGGGTCGCCGCCGCCCGAACCGGCCAGGACCACGATGATGCCGGTGAGCGCCAGCGCGATCACGACCAGCCCGGCACCCACCGCGATGGCCACATTCCGTCCGGTGTTCGATTTCCGCGGCGGGGCGGTCGGGGTGCCCCACTGGCCCGGGCCCGCGAACTGTTGCGGGCCGGAGAACTGTTGCGGGCCGGAGCGCTGGGGAGCCGAATAGGACTGGGGACCCGAGCGTTGGGGACCCGGGTAGGACGGCGCGCCCGAATGCGACTGGGGGCCCGAATAGGACTGGGGACCCGAATGTCGTTGCGGGCCGGACGGTCCCGGCGGTGGCCCGAACCCGGGGGCGCTGCCGGGCTGTCCGGGCGCGGGTGTGCCGGGCGAGATGACCGTGCGATCCGAGGGGACCGGACTCCCGGGCTTGCGAAACGCGTCGGCGCCGGCCCCTCCGGGCGCGTAGGTGGGCGGGGCCATCGGGGGCGGTGTCACGATGCGCGGTGTCACCGTCGGCGGTGCCGACGACGCGGGCGGTTCGGTCAGCGCCGACGCCGCGGCCCGGATCAGTTCGCGCGCCGTCGGATAGCGCTGCGCCGGATCCTTGGCGAGTCCGCGCGCGATGACCGGGTCGAGCGGACCGCCCATCGTCGGCGGTTCCTTGGTGATGTGCGCGGCCATCAGACCCTGGTCGGTTTTCACCGGATACGGGGTCTGACCGGTGACACTTTCGTACAACACGCAGGCCAACGCGTAGTTGTCCGAACTCGGCCCGGCGGGGTCGTCGCCGAACCGCTCCGGCGCCATGTAGGCGAGTGTCCCGAGCGCGGTCCCGATCTGGGTGAGGCGGCTGTCGCTCGCGCCCTGCGCGATGCCGAAGTCGACGAGGTAGGCGAAGTCGTCGGCGTCGACGAGGATGTTGTCCGGCTTGATGTCTCGGTGGACGAGGCCGTTGCGGTGCGCGGCGTCGAGAGCCGACGCCACCTGGCCGAGGATCGCTACCGCCCGGGCGGCGGGCAGCGGACCGGCGGCGAGCAGCTTGCGCAGGTCCTGCCCGTCGACGAGCCGCATGTCGATGAAGAGGACGCCGTCCTTCTCGCCCCAGTCGTGGATCGGGATGACGTGCGGGTCGGAGAGCTTCGCCGCGGTCTTCGACTCCCGCTCGAAGCGCTCGCGGAAGTCCCTGTCGTGCACCAGGTGTGGGGGCAGGAGTTTCAGGGCGATGCGGCGTTCCCGGACGGTGTCGTAGGCCTCGTAGACCTCACCCATACCGCCACGACCCAGGAGTCTGTCGATGCGGTACGGACCCAGCGTCGTACCCGCACGCGACGATGGATCGCTCACGTCATCCTCGGTTCCTCGGCGTCGGGATCGAACCCAACCCTATCCATTGGCGACGACAGGTGCGCAGCGTGTGCCGGCAGCCGGGTCACGACTCCGCGTCCGGCGGGTGGCTGCGCGACCACCCGGTGCTCAGGGCTTGTCGGTCAGGGCCTCGCCGCGGGCGAACTCGCGGGCCCGGGCACCGGAGAGGATCTGCGCCGGTAGCGGATCACTGAGCAGGGTGCGGACGAGCGTGGCCGACGGATCGAGCGGGGTGTCGCTGCCCGCGATCACGATGTTGCCGGTGCGTCGACCTTTGAACATCGCGGCGTCGGCGATGAGCGCGAGATGGCCGAACACCGATCCGACGGTCGCGGCTTCGGCGCGGGCGCCGGCGAGGTCCCGGCTGTCGCCGCAGTTGGCGAGATACAGGCCGCCGGGGACGAGGACGTCGCGGACGCGTTCGGTGAATTCGCGCGTCGTGAGGTGCCGTGGGGTGCGGTCGCCGGCAAACGCGTCCCGCACGACGACCTCGCGGGTGCCCGGCTGCAGCGACTCGACGACCTGCCGCGCATCGCCGACCCGAATCCGGAGTTTCGGCGCCCGGGGGAGGTCGAACCACTCCCGTACGAGGCGTGCGAGTTCGGCGTCGATCTCGACGGCCACCTGGCGGGCGTCCGGGTAGCGGTGGTCGAGGTGGCGCGCCAGCGCGCAGGCGGCCCCACCGAGATGCAGGACCCGTAGCCGATCGGTCGTGGGGTGCCGTTCGTCGATGACGGCCGCCATCTGCCGCAGGTACTCGAAGTCGAGCGCGGTCGGGTCGTCGGGGTGGATGTGCGAGCTGTGCGCCCCGTTGATGGTCAGCAGCCACCCGCCCGCGATGGTGTCGGGGCTCAACTCGGCGACGCCGGTGTCGATGTCGTACCGACCGGGTGTCGGGTGTGCGGTTGTCCGGGCCACGGGGGCCAAGTGTGGCACGACCATCTGTGGATACCATCGCGCGGTGCCCAGACCGTCGCGTTTCCGTAGTCCGCACCCCGATCGCCGTCGTGGTGACGTCACCGCGGCGGGGTTGGTGGCCGGGTTCGTGCTCGACGAGCTGTTCGGTGATCCGTCGCGCGGTCATCCGGTGGCCGGATTCGGACGGCTGACGGGTGCGGTCGAGCGGCGTATGTACCGGGACTCGCGGGCGGCGGGCGTCGGGCTGGTCGGGGTGATGGTCGGTTCGACGGTGGCGCTCGCGGCGTTGCCCGGTCGGCGATCTGCAGGCGTTGTCGGCGTCGCGGTGACCGCGGCGTCGACGTGGGTGGCGCTGGGCGGCACGTCGCTGTGTCGGGTCGGCGATGCGGTCGCGCAAGCGTTGGAGGCCGAGGACCTCGAGGGTGCGCGAGCGCTCATTCCCAGCCTGTGCGGCCGGGACCCGGAGTCACTCGACGAGGCGGGGCTCTGCCGTGCAGCTCTCGAGTCGATCGCCGAGAACACCTCCGATGCGACCGTCGGTCCGCTGGTGTGGGGTGCATTGGCGGGTGTCCCCGGAGTGCTGGGGTATCGGGCGGTCAACACGCTCGATGCGATGGTCGGCTATCGGAGTGAGCGCTACCGGAACTTCGGCTGGGCGGCTGCGCGCCTCGACGATCTCGTGAACCTGCTGCCCGCGCGGCTGGCGGGTTCGCTGCTGGTGGTGATCGGCGGCGCCCCGCGGCGGACGATCGCGGCGTGGCGCCGGGACAGCAGTGCCCACCCGAGTCCGAACGCGGGGGTCGTCGAAGCCGGGTTCGCCGGGGCGCTGGGGGTGCAGCTGGGCGGTCGGACCGTCTACCCGTACGGCGTCGAGATGCGTCCGACGCTCGGTTCCGGACCGGCGCCGGGGCCGGCCGATCTCCGGGCCGCGGTCGCCTTGTCGCGGCGCGTGCAACGCGCGACGGTGCTCACCTGCGCGGTCGTCGCCGTGGTACGACCGGGCGTCGGAGCCGCGGCGAGGCGGCTCAGCCGCCGTATCGCCGGGTGAGCTTGTCGCGGACGTCGCTGGACTCGTCGTCGGCGCGCGGGCCATGGCCGATGTCGCCGACCTGCTGGGTCACTGTGGTCCCGGCGGCGGCCCGCAATTCCTCTCGACGGTGCTGCCGGCGCTGGGAGCGGGACTCGACGGTCGTGGTGGCAGCGGCGACCGGGTCGGACGGCTGGTCGACGGCGGTGCCGGCGGCCGCGGTCGCCGAAGTCTCGGTCGCGGCAGCGGCAGCCCGGCGACGGGCGCGGATCTCGGAGTAGAGGAAGTAGCCGACGCCGAGGGGGGCCATCACGCCGAAGGCGAGCCACTGCAGGCCGTACGACAGGTAGGGGCCGGTGTCGAGCTGGGGCAGCGGGATCTCGCCGAGCGAGCCCGGCTGGTCGGGGGAGAGCTGCAGGTAGAAGTCGTCCATCGGGGTGGACGTCGCCGCGGACACCAGCCCCGGGTTGATGGTCGCGACGGTCAGTGCGCCGTTCTCGACGCGTGTGCCGCGATCGGTGCTGACGCTCTCGGCGGCCCGGATGCGGCCGTCGACGGTCTGCTCGCCGGCGGGCGGGGCCGGGATGTCGGGGACCGCTCCCTCGACCGGGCGGACGAAACCGCGGTTGACGAGGATGACCCGGTCGGACCCGCTGACCGCGAACGGGGTGAGCACCTCCACCGCGGGGCGCTGATCGACGTTGCGGAGCCGGACGAGAGCCTGCCGGTCCGTTAGGTACCGCCCGGTCACCGCCACCGAACGCCACTCCGAGGACGGCACGAAGGTCGACGACGGCGCCACCTCCGCCAACGGTGCCGTCTCGATCGACGTGGCAGTGCGGATCAGGTCGTTGCGGCGTTCGGTGTCGGAGTTCTTGCCCAGCTGCCAGGGCGCGAGCAGGGTGAAGCAGGCCACCGCGAACGCCGCGACCACGAGACCGAGGGCAATCCACCCGGGCCGGAGGATCGTTCGCAGTACGTGCACACCGCCCAGGCTACCGAGCGGGGGTAGCCTGATCGAAATGCGAGACTTCCTCTGCTTGAAGTGCGGTCAGCGTCTCTCCTTCGAGAACAGTCTGTGTCTGAACTGCCGGAGCCCGCTCGGCTTCTGGCTGAAGACCAGGACCATCCACGTCCTCGACGACCAGGCGCGCGTGGAGGTGGACGGCGTGCTGCTCGAACGCTGTGCCAATACCAAGGTCGCGCAATGCAATTGGCTGGTGAAGTGGAGCGGCAAGCCGACCATGTGTGAGTCGTGCCGCCTCACCCGTACCCGTCCCGGCGACGACGATCCCGAGGCGCTGGTCATCTTCGGCCAGACCGAGACCGCCAAGCGTCGCCTCATCCTGGAACTCGACGAACTCGGGCTCCCCATCGAGACCCGGGAGGAGAACCCGGAGTCCGGGCTGGCCTTCGACCTGCTCTCCAGTGCGAAGCAGTCGGTCATCACCGGTCATGCGAACGGCGTCATCACCCTCGACCTCGCCGAGGGGGACGACGTCCACCGCGAACAGATGCGCGTCGAACTCGCCGAACCGTACCGGACCGTCCTCGGGCACTTCCGGCACGAGATCGGCCACTACTACCAGCTCGTCCTCATCACCGACGAGCGACGAGCGGGCTTCGAGGAGCTGTTCGGAAACCCCGACGACGACTATCAGGCGGCTCTCGACCGCCACTACAGCGAGGGCGCTCCCGAGGGCTGGCGGCAGGACTTCGTGTCCTCATACGCGACGATGCACCCGGCGGAGGATTTCGCGGAGACGTTCGCGCACTACCTGCACATCCGCGACACGCTCGACACCGCAGCGGCGTTCGCCATGGCGCCCGCGGGCACGACCTTCGACGGGGTGCCGCCCGGGGACGTGGGATTCGACCGGGTCATCGACGAGTGGCTACCGCTGACGTGGGCGCTCAACCAGATCAACCGGTCGATGGGCCATCCCGACCTCTACCCGTTCGTGCTGCCCGAGACGGTTCTGACCAAGATCCGCTTCGTGCACAATCTCATCGCGCCGGCGGCCTGAGACTGAGTCCCTGATCCGAAAGAACGACCCGCCCCCTGCTCCCTGAGGAGCGCCCGGAGCTTACGGAGGGCGCGTCACGAAGGGTCTTCGCAACCGACCTCTTCAAGACCCTTCGTGACGGCCTCCGCAAGCTCCGGCCTCCTCAGGGAGCAGTAGTTGGGCTCGCTCCGAGGGCAACGAGTCTTGTCAATGCGGGCGCTCCTCAGGGAGCAGTAGTTGGGCTCGCTCCGAGGGCAACGAGTCTTGTCAATGCGGGCGCTCCTCAGGGAGCAGAGGACAGACCGGCGGTTTTGTGGTTCTTTCGGATCAGGACACCCCGAGTTCGGCCCGCACCCAGTCGATCAGGCCCGGCATCGAACCCTCGATCTGTTCGCGTGTCACCACGAAGTCGTCGGGGGTGCCGTAGTACGGGTCGGCGAGATCGAGGTCGTCGGCGGGCGCGGACGGATCGAACGAGCGCAGCAGTCGTGTGCGGTCGCCGAGACGTTTGCGTTCGAGTTCGCGCACGTGGCCCTCGTCCATCGCGAGCAGAAGGTCGGCCTCGAAATGTTCAGGTCCGATCAACGCGGCGACATGTGCGTCGGAGTAGCCGTGCGCGACCAATTCGGTTCGCGCGCGATTGTCGGCCGGCTCACCGATGTGATAGCCGCTCGTCCCGCAACTGGACACACGCACCTTGCCGCCGAGTCCGGCGTCGTCGAGTGCCGTTCGGAAGATGTTCTGCGCCATCGGTGACCGGCAGATGTTGCCCGTACACACGAAGCAGATGTGAAGTTCGTCAGACACTGCTACCTCAACAAGTCGATGTGCGCCTCAGCCGGTCGTCGGGTACGAGGTCACGCACCCAGGACGTCGCGGAGTTCGGCCACGGACTCGACCACCCAGGTCGCACCCTGGTCCTCCCCGCCCAGAGCGTAACCCCACCGCACGAGAATCGCTGAGATGCCGAATTCGGCCGCGCCCAGCACGTCATGGCTGCGGTCGCCGATCATCACGACCGGAGTGGTCACGTGCCCGGTCTGCGGGTCGGTGGGCAGTCCGAGTTCGGCGAGGGCGGAGGCGATCACGTCGGCTTTCTCGCGGCGGGTGCCGTCGTCGCTGGCCCCGGCGATGTAGCGGAAGTGTCCGGCCAGACCGAAGTGCTCGAGGATCCGACGCGCGGTGGTCTGGTTCTTCGACGTCGCGATCGCCAGGGTCCGGCCGCCGGCGGCCAGATCGGCGAGCAACTCGGCCATCCCGTCGAACACCGAGTTCTCCAACCAGCCCACCTCGGTGTATCGCTCTCGGTACGCGCGCATCGCCTTGTCGGCCGTCTCGGGCGAGAGTCCCAGGGCATTCAGCGTGTCGATCATCGGCGGCCCGGCGATGCCGGCCACGATGCGCGGATCGGGCTCGGGCGCCCCGACCACGGCGAGAGCATGCCGAAAGCTGTTCTCGATACCTGCGAAACTGTCGGTGACCGTGCCGTCGAGGTCGACGAGTAGGACGGTCTCGGGATGGCGGGGATCCGGCGTCGTCGTCACCTCTCCATCGTGCACGTAAGGTCTGAACACATGACAGTTGGGTACGACGCGCTCGACGTCGAGACCGGCCCGGCCGGGACACCGCCGCCGCGCGCCGATCTGACCGACCCGGAACGTCACGGCGACCAGGACGCCGCGCCGGGGCTCGTCGACTTCGCCGTGAACGTCCGCGGTACACCGCCCGCGTTCGTCCTCGACGCCATCCGGTCGGGACTCGACGATCTCGCGCGGTATCCGACCGGAGTGCAGGAGCGACGCGCCGTCGACGCGATCGCCGCGGCACACGGCCGTCGCCCCGAGGAAGTGCTGCTGCTCTCCGGAGCCGCCGACGGGTTCGAGATGCTCCCGCGACTGGGGGCTCGTCACGCGGCCCTGATCCAGCCGTCGTTCACCGAGCCGGAGGTCGTGCTCCGCGCCGCGGGCATCCCGATCACGCAGGTCGCGCTGACCGCACCCTGGGAGCTGCCCGGTCCGGGAGACAGCGGGACCACCGTGCCGGACGACGCCGATCTCGTCATCATGGGCAATCCCACGAACCCGACGTCGGTGCTGCACCCGGTCGAGGCCATCGCCGCATTGCGCAGGCCGGGACGGATCCTCGTCGTCGACGAGGCCTTCGCCGACCTCACCCTGGGCGCCGACGGGTCACTCGAACCCCAGTCCCTCGCCTCGGCCGACTGGCCCGACCTTCTCGTGATCCGCAGTGTGACAAAGACTTTCGGTCTCGCTGGACTCCGCGCGGGGTATCTGCTCGGGCCGGTCGACCTGCTCGACCGACTCCGCGCCGGCCGACGGCCCTGGGCCGTGTCGACCCCCGCGCTGGCCGCGCTGACCGCCTGTGTCGAGGAACAGGGGCAGCGATACTGCGCCGGGATCGCCCGGCGGGTCGCCGACGAGCGCACCGAGATGGTCGCCGAGCTGACGCGGATCGGGCTCCGAGTGGCGGCCGAGCCCGCGGCGCCCTTCCTGCTCGTCGAGATGGCCCACGCCACCGAGGTGAAGCAGCGGCTGATCCGCCACGGATTCGCGGTGCGCAGCTGCGCCAATTTCGTCGGCCTCGGCGACTCGCATCTTCGTCTTGCCGTCCGGGCACTTCCGCAGGTCCGCGCGCTCACGCGGGCGATCGAGTTGGTACGAGAGGAGACTGACAGTGGAACCGGCGAACGCGTCTGACGCGACTGTGACGGTGGGCGACGTGGTCGACGTCGTGGAGCGGGCTTATCCGCCCGCCCTCGCCGAATCGTGGGATGCGGTCGGTCTGGTGTGTGGCGACCGGGTCGACCCGGCGCGCGGCGTGCTGGTGTGCGTGGACGTCACCGATGCGGTGGTCGACGCCGCGGTCGCGGCCGGCGCAGGGATCGTCGTCGCCCATCACCCGCTCCTCCTGCGCGGTGTCACCACCGTGGCCGCCGACACCCCCAAGGGCCGGATCGTCCATCGGCTGATCCGCAACGGGATCGCGCTACTGTGCGCACACACCAACGCCGACAGTGCGCGGCCCGGCGTCTCCGACGCGCTGGCCGACCGGCTCGGGCTGCGCGGCACCGTCCCCATCGACCCGAAACCGGTTGCGGCAATGGACAAGTGGGTCGTGATGGTGCCGGAGGGCAACGTCGAGCAGGTCAGCGAGGCGATGTTCGCCGCGGGTGCGGGGGCGATCGGCGACTACCGGGACTGCTCGTGGACGGTCGTCGGAACCGGGCAATTCGAGGCCGGCGACGACGCCTCACCGACGATCGGCGAGATCGGGATGCGCACCCACGTCGACGAGGCGCGGGTCGAGATGGTCGCCTCGCGCGGACTGCGGGCCGGCGTCTTGCGCGCCTTACGCGACGCGCACCCGTACGAGGAGCCGGCCTTCGACGTGTTCGAACTGGCCGACCTGGGCAGCGACGTCGGGCTGGGTCGCGTCGGGTCGCTCACCGAGCCGATGACGTTGCGCGACTTCGTCGCCGAGGCCGCCCGGGTGTTGCGAACCCCGGCGGGTGTCCGCGCCGCGGGAGACCCGGACGCGCTGGTGCGGACCGTCGCGGTGTGCGGCGGGGCCGGGGACTCCTTGCTCGGACGTGTCCACGGTCTCGGCGTCGACGTCTACCTGACCGGTGATCTCCGTCATCATCCGGTCGACGAGAGTCTGCGCGACGGTGGGCCGGCCCTGGTCGACGCCGGACACTGGGCGACCGAGTTCCCGTGGTGTGCGCAGGTCGAAGCGTTGCTCGAGGCCGAATTGGGCATGCCGGTGAGCGTCTTCGAGGCGCCGACCGATCCGTTCGCGCTGCACAGTGCGGGCTGACTCGGGAGAAACCGAGCCGCCGCCGGCTCTCGCGCGCCCCCCGCGTACGGTGGGGGGACTTTCGCCGAAGAGGAGACCGCAATGAAAGTCGACGCCGCCGTGCAGCGACTGCTGCTCGATCTCGCGGACTCCGATGCCGAGATCAATCGTCTCGTTCATCGCCGCAAGACCCTGCCGGAGGACGCCGAGATCGCCGAACACAATTCCGCGATCGATGCCGCCCGTGACGATCTGGTGCGCGCGGAGATCGCCGCCGAGGACCTCGGACGCGAGTACCGCCGGATCGACTCCGAGGTGACCGGTATGGCCAACCGTGAGGCCAAGGACTCCGCCCTGTTGACCGCCGGTGGTCTGGCGCCGAAAGCGTTGTCGGAGTTGCAGCACGAGCTCGCGGGCCTGGGTCGTCGGCGAGCGGTGCTCGAAGACGAGATGCTGTCGCTGATGGAGCAGCAGGAGGCCGTCGAGTCCGAACGCACCCGGGCCGCGGCGACCATCAGCCACCTCGAGGAGAAGGTCGCCGAAGCGCAGGTCCGGCGCGACAAGTCCCTCGAGACCATCGACGAGGACCTGTCGCGCGCGCGGGAGCGCCGCGAGACCCTCGAAGCCGAGATCGATGCGCCGCTGCTCGCGATGTACGACAAACAACGTGCCGGCGGCCGTATCGGCGCCGGCCTGCTGCGGGCACGCCGATGCGGTGCCTGCCGGATGGAACTCGACCGCGGGACCATCGCCACCATCGCCGCGGCGCAGTCCGACGAGGTGATCCGGTGCGAGGAGTGCGGCGCGATCCTCGTGCGGACCGCCGAGTCCGGGATCTAGATACATGACCGCGACCGCCGAAGAGTCTGTCCCCGAGGGAGATTCGGCGACCAAGGCGCCGTCGTGGCAGGGTCGGCGCAGCGATCCGACCCGGTTCATCCTGCTCCGGCACGGCCAGACGCCCCTGTCGGTGGAGCGGCGCTACTCCGGGCGAGGCAACCCGGACCTCACCGACGAGGGTCGACGCCAGGCCCGCGCCGCCGCCGCGCGCGTGGTGCGCGAGGAGGGGATCGCCGCGATCGTGACCTCGCCGCTGCGGCGTGCACGATCGACGGCCGAGGAGGTCGCCGTGCTGACCGGGATCGACGTCGTCGAACATCCCGGGCTGATCGAGAACGACTTCGGTGACTGGGAGGGTCTGACGTTCACCGAGGCGTCGCAGCGTGACCCGGATCTGCACCGCGCGTGGCTGTCCGACATCACCGTGCCCGCGCCCGGCGGGGAGAGCTTCGCGCAGGTCGCCGAACGCATTTCGCGGACGAAAGCCGAACTGCTGGAGAGGTATCCGGGTCAGACCGTGGTGCTGGTCTCGCATGTCACGCCCATCAAGACGCTGCTGCAGGACGCGCTCGGCGTCGGACCCGAACTGCTGTTCCGGCTGCACCTCGACCTCGCGTCGGTGTCGATCGCCGAGTACTTCGACGACGGCGGCTCCGTTGTGCGGCTCGTCAACGACGCCGCGCACTGGCGCGTCTGACCGCGGATGTTTTGTGCCGTCGCCCCGGGCGTATCCTGAGTGCGCGAACGAGTCGGCCGGGCGGCCGCGGGGCGCGGAACGGGCGGTCTCCCGCCACGCCGCGCATCGAGGAAAGTCCGGACTCCGCAGAGCAGGGTGGTTGTCAACGGCAACCCGGGGTGACCCGCGGGACAGTGCCACAGAGAACAGACCGCCGGCCGCGAGGTCGGTAAGGGTGAAACGGTGCGGTAAGAGCGCACCAGCGGCACGGGTGACCGTGCCGGCTCGGTAAACCCCACCCGGAGCAAGGCCGAAGCACGCACCTCACGGTGCGTGTGCGCGGGCGTCACGAGGGCTGCTCGCCCCAGCCCGCGGGTGGGCCGCTCGAGGTACCCGGCGACGGTGTGCCCAGATGGATGGTCGCCGCCCACGCGGTCTCACGACCGTGCGGGAACAGGATCCGGCTTACGTGCCGACTCGTTCGCCTCACTCTTCTCTAGGGTTGGGGGAGTGAAGCGCATCCTCTCCGCCCCCGACATCGACTTCGCCGGTATACGCACCGAACTGGGCGTCGACGAGGAGTACGGCGACGATGCCCTCGCCGAAGCCCGGGCCACCGCGCAGATGATCGACTCCGGCGCTCCGGGTGCCGACCGGTACGCCGACGTCCGCGAGGACCACACCGGCGTCCCCTTCGTCACGATCGACCCGCCGACCTCCCGAGATCTCGACCAGGCGGTGCACCTCACCGCCGACGGCGACGGGTTCGTCGTCGACTACGCGATCGCCGATGTCGCGGCCCTGATCACCCCCGAAGGTGCTCTCGACCAGGAGAGCCGGCGACGCGGCGCGACCGTGTACTTCCCGGACGGGTCGGTCCCGTTGCACCCTCGCGCACTGTCCGAGGGCGCGGGTTCCCTTCTGCCGGAGCAGGTCAGACTGTGTGTGCTGTGGACGATCCGGGTGGCCGGCGACGGATCGGTGACCGATGTCCGGGTGCGGCGGTCCCGCATCGCCTCGGTCGCGCGCCTCGACTACGCCGAAGTCTCGGCCGATGCCGCCGCCGGCCGGCTGCATCCCGCCATCGCCGCCCTGCCCGCATTCGGCGAACTGCGACGCGAGGTCGCGCTGGCGCGGGGCGCGGTCGAACTCGACCTGCCCGACCAGACGGTCGTCCGCACGGCCGACGGGTGGCGTCTTGATCTCGAGGCACACACACCCGCCGACATGTGGAACTCGCAGGTGTCGCTGCTGGCCGGGATGTGCGCGGGCACGATCATGGCCGAGGCCGGTGTCGGGCTGCTGCGCACCCTGCCGCCGGCCGAGGAGGACGCGATCGAGGATCTGCGTGCCGCTGCCCGGGCCCTCGGGGTTCAGTGTCCGGCCGGCTTGCCGGTGGGCCGGTTCCTGGCGGGGCTACCGGGTGGCGAGCCGAGCACGCTCGCCCTGCAATCGGCCGCGGCCGGGCTCATGCGGGGTGCCAACTACCTCGCCCTCACCGGACCCGACGAGCCCGTCGATGACGCGCTGATGCGGCATTCGGCGATCGGTGGGCTCTATGCCCATGTCACCGCACCGCTGCGGCGGCTCGGGGACCGGTTCGCCACCGAGGTGTGTCTGGCGATCGCATCCGGTACGCCGGTACCGGACTGGGTGCACCGCGCGTTGCCGACGCTGCCCAAGATCCTGCGGTCGGCCGACACTCTCGGCGCCACCGCGGATCGCGCGAGCATCGACCTCGCCGAAGCGGTGATTCTGCGGGAACGGGTGGGTGAGCGGTTCGACGCGCTGGTGATGTCGGGCGCGACCGAGCGCAGGCAGGCGCAGATCTTCCTGTCCGATCCGCCGGTGGTCGCGCGCAGCGCGGGTGATCTACGCCCCGGCGACCGCGTGGCCGTCGAACTGACCAAGGCCGACGAGGTGACCCGGACGGTGGAGTTCCGCCGGGTCTGAGCTGTGGTTGGCAGAGTGGCTTCGACTCGGCGCCTCGCTCCGCTCGGTGCCGGCTCAACCAGCAGGGGGGCGGCCCGCTTCGCTCGGTGCCGGCTCAACCAGCAGGGGGGCGGCCCGCTTCGCTCGGTGCCGGCTCAACCAGCAGGGGGGCGGCCCGCTTCGCTCGGTGCCGGCTCAACCAGCGGCCGGTTGGTCAGAGTTCCTTGGCGACTCGGCGGTACGCGGCGATCGCGCGGTGCCCGTCGGCCTCGAGCCGGGCGTCGATCCGGCCGAGTACGAACATGTCGGGGCCGCCGAGGGTGCCGGCCGCCGCGATCTGTGCGAGTCGCGTCCGGTTGATCCGGGTGTCGTTGAAATCGCCCAGCGCGGACTGGATCTTCTTGGCCGCCACGCCGACCTCGCGATACTTCTTCTTCCCGAGCGGTTCGGTCGCGTCGATGCTGTAGCGCAGCCGCTTGGCGCGCTTGCGGATGGTGTGCAGCTGCTCCTCCCACTCGTCGGAACCCTCGGCGAAGCCGGCGAGACGAGCCTGTGCGCGGTGGATGTGCTTGCGGCTGCGGGCGATCGCCTTGTCGACGACCGTGGTCGCCGGGAGGTCGGCGTCGGGGCCCGGTGGGGGCGAGGCGATCAGGCCGTCGATGCTGTCGAGCAGGGCGAAGTACCGCTTCGACGACATCGCGGCGTGTGCCGCGCGCAGGGCGCGATCGTGGGCTGTGACCTCGGTGCCGGCGAGCTCGGCGAGCAGCTCCGGCGAGGCGTTCTCGCCACGCAGCAGTGATTCGCTCAACTCGAGCTGCACCTCTGAATCGCGTGCGTCGCCGAGGATCTGGGCGAGCAGCTTCAACTCGGCGCCGATGTGGGCGGTGCGCTCGGCGTCGAGGACGGTGGGGAAGCCCGACAACACGCTGCGCAGGCGGCGGCACGCCACGCGCATCTGGTGCACCGCGTCGGGGGCGTCGACGCGCACCAGCGGATCGTAGTCGACCAGCGAATTGCGATGCAGCGCAATGTCGGTGACGACGAGTTCGAGTGCGGTGGGCCGCTTGGACAGGCGCGGTTCGTGCACGGTCGGGGTGGCGCCGATCGCACGGGCGAGTTTCGACGCGCTCGACGCCTCGCGGCCGCCCCCGGCACGCAGCGCCTTGTCGGCGGCCTTCAGGAGCTTCGGCGTGCCACCGGCGAGGAGCTCGAACTCCCACTCCGCCCACTGCTGGCTGTGACCGCCGGGCAGGAGCGACTGGGCGGTGACGAGGTCCTCGGCGAGTTCGGCGAGCGGCTCGTCGTCGGCGCCGAGCAACCGGGTCACGGTGCGCGTCGTGGAGATGACGGCGACCGGCATCAGGGTGCGTTCGCGGATGTGGGCCAGGACCGGTGTCGACAGTGCGGCGGGGACGTCGCCGTCCGCGGGAGCCTCGTCGAAGCCCACGTGCAGCTCTCGCCGGGTTCCCGGAATGCCCGTGGGGCGCTTGAGGTGCCAGCCCTGGTCGCTTCCGCCGGTACGCCGCCGCATGGTGATCTTGTTGCCGGCGAGGTCGAGGTTCTCGGTGTCGAAGTAGGTGGCGTCGAGTGAGAACGTCTCCGGGGTCGTCGCCGAGACGACGCCGGGCAGCACCCGCAGGTCGGGGGCCACGTGTCCGGCGTCCACGTCGAACTTCAGCTCCACCTCGACCTGCTCGGATGCGGCCACCTGTTCCTCCTGGTTTCTCGACGGCTGTCCGTCGAGCTTAGTGGTGCGTGCGGAGTACTGGCGTCGGCTACCGCGCGAACCGGTCCGTGGCCTCGATCAGGTGATGTCTGATACCCGGCTCGTACGACGCGTGCCCGGCGTCGGCGACGATGCGGAGATCGGCAGCCGGCCAGGCGCGGTGCAGGTCCCAGGCGCTGCGCATCGGGCACACGACGTCGTAGCGGCCCTGCACGATCACGCCGGGGATGGAGGCGATCGTGTCGATCTCGTCGAGGAGCTGACCGTCGCGCAGGAATCCGTGATTGACGAAGTAGTGGTTCTCGATCGATGCGAAGGCGAGGTCGAAGCGGTCGGTGTCCTTTTTCTGGGGGTCGTCCGTCGAGGAACCGTCCGACTCCTCGTCGGGGCGGGGGAGGAGATAGCTGGTCGCCTGCTCCCAACCCGTCCAGGCGCGGGCGGCGGCGCGGGCCGTCGCGGCGTCCCCGGAGGTGAGCAGGCGGTGATAGGCCGCGACGAGGTCGCCGTCGCGTTCGTCGACGGGGATGGGCTCGAGGTAGCTCTCCCACAGGTCGGGGTAGATGTGGGCGGCCCCGCCGTTGTAGTACCAGTCGATCTCGCTGCGCCGCAGCAGGAAGATGCCGCGCAGCACGAGTTCGGTGACCCGGTCGGGATGGGCTTGCGCGTAGGCCAGACCGAGTGTCGAACCCCAGGAACCGCCGAAGATCTGCCAGCGTTCGATCCCGAGATGAGTACGGAGGCGCTCCATGTCGGCGATGAGATGGGGTGTCGTGTTGACGGTGAGGTCCGCGCCGTCGGCGATGTGGGGCCGGGACTGTCCGCAGCCGCGCTGGTCGAACAGGACGATCCGGTACTTCGCCGGGTCGAAGAACCGGCGCTGCGCCGGGGACGTCCCGCCCCCGGGCCCGCCGTGCACGAACACGGCGGGTTTGCCGTCCGGGTTGCCGGAGGTCTCCCAGTAGATCTGCTGGCCGTCGCCGCCGTCGAGATGGCCGGAGGCGTAGGGCTCGATCTCCGGGTAGAAGTTCCGCATGGACGTCAGCGTAGTGCTGACGTCCGGGCTCTCAGTAGCTGTGTTCGGGGCCGGGGAACACTCCGCGGCGCACCTCGTCGGCGTATTGCTCGGCGGCCGAGCGTAATTCGCCTCCGACATCGGCGAAGCGCTTGACGAACTTCGCGGTCTTGCCGTGGGTGAGTCCGGCCATGTCCTGCCACACGAGGACCTGCGCGTCGGTCTCGTTGCCCGCGCCGATGCCGACGGTCGGGATGGTCAGCTTGCGGGTGATCTGACCGGCGAGATCGGCCGGCACCATCTCCATCACCACGGCGAAGGCGCCCGCCTCCTGGACGGCGATGGCGTCGGCGACGAGCTGATCGGCGCCGTCCCCGCGGCCCTGGACACGGAAGCCGCCGAGCCCGTTGACGCTCTGCGGGGTGAACCCGATGTGGGCCATGACCGGGATGCCGGCCGCGGTCAGCGCCGCGATCTGCGGGGCGACGCGTTCACCGCCTTCGAGTTTCACCGCGTGCGCACCGGTCTCCTTGAAGATCCGGAATGCGTTCTCGAGGGCGTGCTGCGGGCCGATCTCGTAGCTGCCGAACGGCATGTCGGCTACGACGAGTGCATGCGGTGCGCCGCGTACGACGGCGCGGATGAGCGGGATCATCTCGTCGACGGTGACCGGGATGGTGGTGTCGTAGCCCAGGACGACGTTGGCGGCGGAGTCGCCGACGAGCAGGACGGGGATCTCGGCGGCGTCGAAGATGCGGGCGGAGGAGTAGTCGTATGCGGTGAGCATCGACCACTTCTCACCCTCGGCCTTCATCTGCGCGAGATGGTGGATGCGGGTCACGCGTCGCTTGGCGGACTGGGCGGGGGCGGACGCGCCGTAAACCGAGGAATCGGACATCGTTGTCTCTTTTCTGCCTCGAGTCCCGACTGGCCGGAGAGGCGCGGCGGGTACCCGGGTTGAACACGGACGTAGGCCATTGTTTCACTAGGACGACCTGTTGTGACCTGCCATGTTTATGCGATTGGTCACACGCGCGGACGGGGTCGAGAGCGCCGTGTGCGACTCTGTCGGCAGTTCACTTGGGATTTCGTGCCCGGCCCCGCGTCCCAGCTACTGGTCGGACGTCTCACGATGTGGGATTGAGTCCGTAAAACTGCAGCACATCGAGTTGGAATTGCGCGTGTAACACGGATTTAACAGCGTACTTCTAATGTCGGCGACCATGGATCGCCAAAAGGAATTCGTGCTGCGGACCCTCGAGGAGCGCGACATCCGCTTCGTCCGACTGTGGTTCACCGACGTCCTCGGTTATCTGAAGTCCGTGGCGATCGCCCCGGCCGAACTCGAGGGCGCGTTCGCCGAGGGTATCGGCTTCGACGGCTCGTCCATCGAGGGATTCTCCCGGGTCTCGGAAGCCGACACCGTGGCCAAGCCTGATCCGTCGACCTTCCAGGTGCTGCCGTGGACAACCTCGGCCGGTCGGCACCATTCCGCACGCATGTTCTGCGACATCGCGATGCCCGACGGCACTCCCAGTTGGGCCGACTCACGGCATGTGCTGCGCCGGCAGCTCAACAAGGCCGCCGACCTCGGCTTCAGCTGCTACGTCCACCCCGAGATCGAGTTCTTCCTCCTCAAGGAAGCGCCCCTGGACGGGTCGGTGCCGACTCCGGCGGACTCCGGGGGGTACTTCGACCAGGCCGTCCACGACGCCGCGCCCAACTTCCGGCGGCATGCGATCGAGGCCCTGGAGTCGATGGGCATCTCGGTCGAGTTCTCCCATCACGAGGGCGCGCCCGGTCAGCAGGAGATCGACCTGCGCTACGCCGACGCGCTGTCGATGGCCGACAACGTCATGACGTTCCGCTACCTCATCAAGGAGGTCGCGATCAACGAGGGCGTCTGGGCGACATTCATGCCCAAGCCGTTCAGTGAGCATCCCGGGTCGGCGATGCACACCCACCTCAGCCTGTTCGAGGGCGACCTCAACGCCTTCCACAACCCCGACGACCCGATGCAGCTCTCGGCCACCGGGAAGAAGTTCATCGCCGGCATCCTGCATCACGCCTCGGAGATCAGCGCGGTCACCAACCAGTGGGTGAACAGCTACAAGCGGCTCATCCACGGTGGCGAGGCGCCGACCGCGGCCACCTGGGGCGGCGCCAACCGCTCGGCGCTGATCCGCCTCCCGCTCTACACGCCGAACAAGGCGTCGTCGCGCCGCATCGAGGTCCGCAGCCCCGACTCTGCCTGCAATCCGTACCTGACCTTCGCGGTGTTGCTGGCCGCCGGGCTCAAGGGCATCAACGAGGACTACGAGCTGCCCGACGAGGCCGAGGACGACGTCTGGGCACTCACCTCGGCCGAGCGTCGCGCGATGGGCTACAAGGAACTCCCCGGCAGCCTCGCCGATGCGCTGAAGGAGATGGAGAACTCGGAGCTGGTCGCCGAGGCCCTCGGTGAGCACGTGTTCGACTACTTCCTGCGCAACAAGTGGACGGAATGGACGAACTACCGCAGCCTCGTGACCCCGTTCGAGCTGCAGAACTACCTGCCGCTGTAAGGGCTGCCTTGCCCGGTCCGGGACCGCGATGTCGTGCCGATCGGATCCGGTCGCTACTTTTGTGATGTGACAACACGATCGGGACCCCCGGGGCGAGCCGGCCGCAGCACCGTCCCCAGTGCGGGCCGGCTGGGTCTGCTCGACGACGCCGCACCCCGGAATCTCGCCGATCTCGGGTGGAACACGCCCGAATCGGTCGACGTGTTGTGGGCGTTGTCGCGATCTCCCGACGCCGACCTCGCCCTGCGCACGCTCGTGCGGTTGCGCAGCGCCATCGGCGACGAGTGGTCCGAGATCGACGGCCTGGTACGCACGGAACGCGCATTCCGCGGGCGCCTGTTCGCGATCATCGGCTCGTCGGACGCACTCGCCGATCACCTGGTGGCCGAACCGTCGAGCTGGCGGCTGCTGCTCGCCGACGAGTTGCCCGACCGTGCCGAGGTCGACCGTCTGATGCTCGCCTCGGTCGGTGCCGAGCCCGTTCCGGGCGAGGTCGAGAAGGGCAACCGGGTGTACCGATCCGCGCTCACCGGCCCGAAGGCCGTCATCGCACTCCGCCTGGCCTACCGCAACCTGATCCTGCAGCTCGCGGCCCACGACGTCGCCTCGACCGTCGAGGACGAACCGGTGATGTGGTTGCCCGAGGTGGGTGCCTACCTGTCCGACTGCGCCGACGCCGCCCTGACCGCCGCCCTCGCCGTCGCCTTCGCCGAGGTCTGCGGGGACGATCCCATCCCGGTCCGGCTCGCCGTCGTCGCGATGGGCAAATGCGGTGCGCGCGAATTGAACTACGTCAGCGACGTCGACGTCATCTTCGTCAGTGACCCGGCCGACGGTACGGCGGCGCGGATCGCGGGCGAGATGATGCGCATCGGTTCGCTCGCGTTCTTCGAGGTCGATGCCGCGCTACGGCCCGAGGGGAAATCCGGCGCGCTGACCCGAACCCTGGAATCGCATGTGGCCTACTACGAACGGTGGGCCAAGACCTGGGAGTTCCAGGCGCTGCTCAAAGCCCGGGCGATGACCGGCGACATGCAGCTCGCCGACGACTACATCGCCGCGGTCAAACCGATGGTGTGGAAGGCGGCCGAGCGGCCCGACTTCGTGCCCGAGGTGCAGAAGATGCGACGCCGCGTCGAATCCCTGCTCCCCGAGGACGAGCGCGAGCGCAACCTCAAACTCGGGCGCGGCAGTCTGCGCGACGTCGAGTTCGCGGTCCAGCTGCTGCAGATGGTGCACGGCCGGGTGGACGAGAACCTGCGCGTGATGCCGACCGTCGATGCGCTGGCCGCGCTCACCGCAGGCGGTTACGTCGGACGCGACGACGCCGCGAATCTCAGTGCGTCGTACCAGTTCTTGCGTCTCCTCGAACATCGGCTGCAGCTGCAGCGCATGTCCCGGACGCATCTGTTGCCGCAGCCCGACGACCACGAGGCGCTGCGCTGGCTCGCCCGCGCCGCACACATCCGGCGAGAGGGCGAGCTCGACGCGACGGGGGTGCTGCGCGAACAGATCCGCCATCAGAGCCTGCGGGTCCGGCGGCTGCACCAGAAGCTGTTCTACCGCCCGCTGCTCGAGGCGGTCACGCGCTTCAAGACCGACGAGCTGACCCTGACCGACACCTCCGCCGAGAGGCGGCTGGCCGCACTGGGTTACGCGAAACCCGATCGGGCACTGAGTCATATCCGCGCGCTGTCGAACGCGCCGGGACGCCGCGGTCAGATCCAGCTGCTCATCCTGCCGCAGTTGCTCGAACACATCGGGGACACGCCGGATCCCGATGCCGGCCTGCTGAACTACCGCCGGCTGTGCGACGTGATGGAGGACACCGACTGGTTCCTGCGACTGCTGCGCGACGACGGCGTGGTGGCGGCGCGACTGATGAAGGTACTCGGGACGTCGGAGTACATCGCGAACATGCTGATGCGATCGCCCGAGGTGATCCACCAGTACTCCGACGGGCCGGACGGGCCCAAGCTGTGCAACGTGCGCCCCGAGGACGTCGCCAAGGGCCTCGTCGCCTCGACCGTCCGCCAGCAGGACATGAAACGCGCGGTGGCCGTGGCCCGTTCGCATCGTCGGGCCGAGCTGGTCCGCATCGCCTCCGCCGACGTGCTGGGACTGCTGGACGTACCGGCCGTCTGCAAGGCGCTGTCCAGTGTGTGGGCGGCGGTCCTGAACGCAGCGCTCACCGTCGCGATCAACATCTCCGAGCGCGAACGGGGGAGCCGGGCGCCGGCGCGCATCGCGGTGATCGGAATGGGTCGGCTCGGCGGTGGCGAGCTGGGTTACGGATCCGACGCCGACGTGATGTTCGTGTGTCAGCCCGATCGGGACGCCGAGGAGTCCGAGGCGCTCAAGTGGGCGCAGACGATCGCCGAGAACGTGCGGTCGATGCTGGGGAGCCCGAGCGCGGATCCGCCGCTCGAGGTCGACACGGGGCTGCGCCCCGAGGGTCGGAACGGTCCGATCGTGCGGACTCTCGCGTCCTACGCCGCCTACTACGCACAATGGGCGCAACCGTGGGAGGTGCAGGCGCTGCTCCGGGCGCATCAGGTCGCGGGCGACGAGGCCCTCGGCATCGACTTCCTGCACATGATCGACCACGTGCGGTATCCGGCCGGCGGTGTCAGCAACGACGCCGTTCGGGAGATCCGCCGGATCAAGGCCCGCGTGGACGCCGAACGTCTGCCGCGCGGCGCCGACCCGGCCACCCACACCAAGCTCGGCCGCGGTGGCCTCGCCGACATCGAGTGGACGGTGCAGCTCCTGCAGCTGAAGTATGCGCACCGCTATCGGAGCCTGCACAACACGTCGACGCTGGACTCACTGGATGCCATCGGCGCGGCGGAGTTGTTGTCGGAGAACGACGTCGCGCTGTTGAAGGACGCCTGGACGACCGCGACGAAGGCGCGCAACGCGCTGGTCCTGGTGCGTGGCAAGCCGATCGATCAACTACCTGGGCCGGGTGCACAGCTGCGCCAGATCGCGTTCGCCGCGGGGTGGCCGGAGGATCAGGCCAACGAGTTCCTGGAGAATTACCTCCGGGTGACGCGCCGGGCCAAGGCCGTGGTGCTCAAGGTCTTCGGGGCCTGAGCGCGGAGAGAAACGGACGGGCGCGGAAGGGCGCAGCTGGCTCCGGCGGGGGAACACCGGATCACATGGGGGAGCGATGACGAGATTTCTGTGGGCGGCCGCGTACGTCCTGGGGTGGGCGATGCTCGCCGGCGTGGTGCTGGGCGTGTTCCTGCACTTCTACCCGTCCCGCGGTGACGTCGCGCTGTACCTCACCAGCGCCGTGCAGTTCGCGTTGATCCCCGGAGTGATCGCGATCGTCGTCTTCGCGGTCCTGCGGCGCTGGTTCATGCTGGCGATTGCGCTCGTGGCCGTCGGCGGTCTGGCCTACACCCAGGTGCCGCTGGTCATCGCCAACGCGGCGCCGTCCGGCGAGCGGTTCACCGTCGTGTCGGCCAACCTCCTCTTCGGCGGAGGCGACCTGGGTGCGCTCGAGAAGATCGTCGCCGACGCCGATCCGGACCTCGTGTCCCTCCAAGAGGTCACCCCCGAGGCGCTGGAACGTCTGCGGCGCAGCGAGATCGGCCGGACCCTGCCGCACGAGTTCGCGATCCCGTACACCTACGCGGCCGGCACCGCGATGTTCAGCAAGCGCCCGCTGGACGAGCGATACAACATCCCGGGGACGGTGCTGCACAACCTGCAGGCCCGCACCGACCTGCCGGGCGCCGCCGGGACCCAGGTCCTGGCCATCCACCCGGCGGCACCGCTGTGGGGTCGCAACTGGGACTGGCACGACGACATGGACACGCTCGCCGCACATTTCGCCGAGCTCCCACCCGGCCGGGTGATCGCGATCGGGGACTACAACTCCACCTGGAATCACGCGAAGTACCGCAGCCTGCTGACCAACGGGCTCGTCGACGGCACCGACATGGCCGGTGCCGGGTTCCTGCCGAGCTATCCCACCGACAAGCAGCTCGGCAACCGGCCGCTGGTCGCCATCGACCGGGTCATCCTGCGCGGTTTCGTGGCGACGTCGATGGACACCCACTACCTGCCGGGTTCCGATCACCGGACTCTGGTGGTAACACTGGTGGCATCATGACGCCCGATCCCGAGAACGTCGGACCACAAAACCGCCCGAGTATCTCCGAACGCCTGCGTTCGGCCACCGCGGTGGCGCACGAACGCGCCGAGCATGCGCCGTTCATCGACGATCTGATGTCGGGCCGGTTGGACTCCGGTGAGTATCAGCGCCTGGCGGTCCAGTTGTACTTCGTCTACGAGGCGCTCGAGCGTGTCGGCGCCGACCTGGCGGGGGACCCGGTGGCCGACGCCGTACTCGACCCGAAACTGCTTCGCCTGCAACGCCTCGGCGCCGACCTCGCCTCCTTCGGCATCGACCCGTCGACGGCGTCGCCGCTGCCGGCGGTGGCGCGCTACGTCGCCGCGATCGAATCAACCCGCACCGACCCGCCGCGCTACGTGGCTCATCACTACACGCGCTATCTCGGCGACCTCAGCGGTGGCCAGGTGGTGGCCCACCGCATGCGAGAGCACTACGGGGTCGACGACGCGGCGCTGAGCTTCTACTCGTTCGACGAGATCGACAAGCTCAAGCGCTACAAGGACGCCTACCGGGCACGGCTCGACGCGCTACCGCTCGACGCCGCAGGGATCGAGCGACTCGTCGGCGAGGCCATCGCGGCCTTCGACCACAATCAGGCGGTGTTCGGCGATCTCGACGGCGCCCGGGCGGCCTGACCCATAGGTCCGCCCGAACGTCGGGATCGTCGAATCAGGCGTCAGTTGACCTGCAGCTTGACGGTGCGGTCCAGGACGACCTCGCTCAGGTCGTCGTGGCCCTTCACGAGCTCGATGCGTAGCTGGTTGTCATCGAGACGGCTGGTGGTGCGAACCACTCGCGGGGTGCCTTCGAGGCGAATCCGGTCACCGGGTACGAGGTCTTCGACGTATACATCACGGGTCATTCGTCCAAACTACGGTCGTATTCGGTGAGTCGGCAGGGTAACAAGTCCCAAAAGTGTTACGGATCACATGCCGTATTGCGGGTGCTGTTTCGACGCACGTCAGCGTTGCCGTTCGGCACCCGATTGCACATCCAGCGCGCGTCGCGCGCTGACACCCTGCGGAAGGTGAATCGATGGCAGATGCCGCCGTGCCCGATCTCAGCGAGATCCTCGCCGACTCGCCCACCAATTGGGGCAGATGGGGACCCGATGACGAGGTGGGCAGCCTGAACTATCTGACGGCCGCACAGGTCTTGGCGGGCGCGGCGCAGATCAGGCGGGGCGCGGTGTTCACGCTTCAGCGCCTGATCGGTGATCCCCACGGTGACCCCGTGTGGCCGGGTCGTAGCCCTGCCACTCGCGAGATGACCCTTGACGAATCGCACTGGGATGACGGCAAAGGGCCTGCTTTCCCCGGCGGCATGCACTGCGCCGACGACAAGCTCACCGCATCGCTCCAGGGTTCCACGCAGTACGACGCGCTCGGCCACGTCTGGTACGACGGCCAGATCTGGAACGGGTACGACTCGAGGACCACGATCGGGGGCTTGTCGAGGGCCAGCGTCGCGCCGATCGCCGAGCGTGGAGTGGTCGGTCGCGCCGTGCTCCTCGACATCGCACGTCACCGGGGTAAGGCCTACCTGGAGCCGTACGAGACGTTCGACCACGAGGATCTGATCGCGTGTGCCGAGTACCAGGGCACGGAGATCCAGCCGCGCGACATCGTGGTGATCCGAACCAATCACCTGCAACTGTTCTTCGAGAACGCCGTCGAGTTCTACAGCGACTTCTGCGAATCCGGCCTCGTCTACTCCCGCGAACTCGTGTCCTGGTTCCAGGAGATGGAGATACCGAATCTCGTGACCGACACCATCGCGAACGAGGTGACCGTGGACCCGAACAACGGCGCCGCTCTGGTGCTGCACAACGCGCTCATGCGCAACCTCGGCGTGGCGTTCACCGAGATCTGCGACCTCGAGAAGCTCGCCGCCGATTGCGCCGACGACGGGGTCTACACGTTCTTCTACGTGGCCGCGCCGCTGAAGATCAACGAGGCCACCGGTTCTCCTGTCAACCCCGTCGCGATCAAGTGAGCCACGCCCGGCGTCGACGCGGGACGAGATGATCGGCGCCCCGATGCGGTCCGGGACCGGTAGGACCGTCTCAATGTGAGACGGATCGCGACGGCGATCGTGCTTATTCTGCGCGCGATACCCGCACACATCAGGAGTTGGCGATGAAAGCTCTCGTGTATCACGGTCCCGGGCAGAAGGCGTGGGAAGACGTTCCGGACCCCGTTCTGCAGGAGCCGACGGACGCCATCGTCAAGATGGAGGTGACCACCATCTGCGGAACCGATCTGCACATCCTCAAGGGCGACGTACCGGCGGTCACGCCGGGTCGGATCCTCGGGCATGAGGGCGTCGGTGTGGTCACCGAGGTCGGTCCCGGCTGCGAACGGGTCAAGGTCGGGGACCGCGTGATCGTGTCGTGCGTGAGCAAGTGTGGAACATGCGAGTTCTGCAAGGCCGGCCTGACGTCGCACTGCCAGACGGTGGGCGGCATCGGATGGATCTTCGGCCACCTCATCGACGGCACGCAAGCGGAGTACGTGCGGGTTCCGTTCGCGGACAACGGTCTGATCGCGCTTCCCGAGAAGGTGACTCCCGAGCAGGGCACGATGCTCAGCGACATCCTGCCGACCGGCTACGAGATCGGGGTGCTCTACGGCGCCGTCGCAGAGGGCGACGTCGTCGCCGTCGTCGGGGTCGGGCCGGTCGGGCTGGCGTCGGTGATGACGGCGTCGGCGGCCGGCGCGTCGAAGGTGATCGCCGTGGACGGCAACAAGTTCCGGCTCGAGCAGTCGCGCGACTTCGGTGCGACCGACACGATCGACGTCAACGCAGGCGGGGACGTGGTCGCGCAACTCAAGGAACTCAGCCGGGGCGGGCTCGGGGTGGACGTGGCGATCGAGGCGGTCGGGGTGCCCGCGACGTTCGGCGTCGCGCTCGATTCCGTCCGTCCCGGCGGTCATGTCGCCAACGTCGGCGTGCACGGGGAGAGCGTCACCTTCCCGATCGAGCGGGACTGGATCAACAACCTCACGATCACCACCGGATTGGTCAACGCCACGACCGCACCCGAACTCCTGGAGAGCATCGAACGCGGGGACATCTCCCCGGAGAAGTTCATCACCCACCGGTTCACGTTCGATCAGTTCGACGAGGCGTACGACACGTTCGCGAACGCTGCCGACGAGCACGCGCTCAAGGTGATCATCGCCGCCGGCGACTGACGGTCCGGCCTGGTCCGACGGCGCTGGCTCGGGTCGTCACTCCTTGGCCTCGGCGAAGGAGAGAACGACCGTGGTCCGCTCGTCGGAATCCGCTACGACGTCGTCGGTCTCGTCGACCAACGAGAAGTGCCGTACGTTGGCGAGATTCACGATGTGCGCCGACCCCTCGAGCTCGAGGGCGATCGGTTCGCGCTGCCGGACCACGTCGCGGACGAACTGCATCACCTCCGGGACCGACTCCGCGAACAGCAGGCGGATCTCGAACTCGTCGGACGTCAGCAGTGTGCCCATGCGGCTCATCGTCGCACGGCGGGACGGTCGGACACGGCTGCTCGCGCGGATTGATGGATCGAACCGGCCGACAACGAAACGGCCCGCTCGGCGATCGGAGAGCGATCGCGGAGCGGGCCGAGTCGACGTCGGAGCCTGGGCTCAGCAGTCGTAGTACAGCGAGAACTCGTACGGGTGCGGACGGATCTGCACCGGCTCGATCTCGTTCTCACGCTTGAGCGCGATCCAGGTCTCGATGAGGTCCTCGGTGAACACGCCACCGGCGGTGAGGTATTCGTGATCCTCTTCGAGACGGTCGATGACCGCGGCCAGCGAGGTCGGGGCCTGCGGGATGCTCTTGGCCTCTTCCGGCGGGAGCTCGTAGAGGTCCTTGTCGACGGGCTCGTGCGGCTCGATCTTGTTCTTGATGCCGTCCAGGCCGGCCATCATCATCGCGGCGAACGCCAGGTACGGGTTGCCCGAGCTGTCCGGGCAACGGAACTCGAGGCGCTTGGCCTTCGGGTTGTTGCCGGTGATCGGGATACGCACACAGGCCGACCGGTTGCGCTGGCTGTAGACCAGGTTGATCGGGGCCTCGTAGCCCGGCACCAGACGCTTGTAGGAGTTCACGGTCGGGTTGGTGAACGCCAGCAGCGACGGTGCGTGGTGCAGGATGCCACCGATGTAGTAGCGCGCCAGGTCCGACAGGCCCGCGTAGCCGGCCTCGTCGTGGAACAGCGGCTTGCCGTCCTTCCACAGCGACTGGTGGGCGTGCATGCCCGAACCGTTGTCGCCGAAGAGCGGCTTCGGCATGAAGGTGACCGACTTGCCGTTCTGCCATGCGGTGTTCTTGATGATGTACTTGAACAGCTGCACGTCATCGGCTGCGTGGAGCAGAGTGTTGAACTTGTAGTTGATCTCCGCCTGGCCCGCGGTGCCGACCTCGTGGTGGCCGCGCTCGAGCTCGAAGCCCGAGTTCTGCAGGTTGGTGGACATCTCGTCACGCAGGTCGACGTAGTGGTCGTACGGTGCGACGGGGAAGTACCCACCCTTCGGGCGGACCTTGTAGCCGAGGTTGGGGCTGCCGTCGGGATCGGTCGGCGACGCGGTGTTCCACCAGCCGGACTCGGACTCGACCTCGTAGAAGGTGCCGTTCATCTCGGAACCGAAGGACACCGAGTCGAAGATGTAGAACTCGGCCTCGGCACCGAAGAAGCAGGTGTCGGCGACGCCGGTGGAGGCGAGGTAGTCCTCGGCCTTGCGGGCGACGTTGCGCGGGTCGCGGCTGTAGGCCTCGCGGGTGAACGGGTCGTGGACGAAGAAGCTGAGGTTCATCGTCTTGGCCTTGCGGAACGGATCGATCCGCGCGGTGGCCGGGTCGGGCAGCAGCATCATGTCCGACTCGTTGATCGACTGGAAGCCACGCACCGACGATCCGTCGAACGCCAGCCCGTCCTCGAAGACGTCCTCGTCGAAGGCCGACGCGGGGATCGAGAAGTGCTGCATGACACCGGGCAGGTCGCAGAAACGGATGTCGACGTACTCGACACCTTCCTTCTTGATGCCCTCGAGTAGTTCTTCTTTACTGCTGTACACCGTGCGGTGACTCCTTCGTGATCGGTGGTCCGTGTATGGGGACACGCCACATCCGCCACTGAGAAACAGCAGCGGATCTCAGCGGCAACCGTATGGAGGCGAAGTTGCCCATGCGTCAAGTCCGTGTTTCCCCCGTGTTACACGCGCAGTGGTGTTGGCTACACAGCGTGATCGGGGGCCGTCGCACTCGGCGCATCCCAACCCTAGCGGCAGGGGCCAACGGGCGGGACGGGTCACGACAACCAGCGACTACGATGGTTCCCAGTGCGGCGACGACGCGGACCGAGGGGGTTGCGCGGTCGCGTGAGAGGAGTCATCACCGATGGGACGAGTCACGGGTTCCTGGCTGTCGGGACCGCAGATCGGTCCCGAGAACGGCGTGGACAACGAGTACCGGGGACAGGATCTCGGCCTACCGCAGAGCGGTCCCGGGTCGCTGGCCACCGGCTGGCCGCGGGTGGCCGGCCTGCTCGTCGACTGGCTGATCGCCGGCGGGCTCGCGATGGCGTTCTTCGGTGGCTTCAACTCGCCGCATCTGGGCACCGCGCAGATGGGCGTGTGGTTCGTCATGGGCATCTTCGCGGTGACGCTGTTCGGGTTCACCCCGGGCCAGCTCGTCATCGGGATGCGCGTCGCCCGAGTGGATTACGGCGTCGAGCGCAACACCGCCGAAGCGACCGGCGAGCAGAGCCCGGCGGCGGTCGGGATCGTCCGGGCCTTCTTCCGCCAGCTGCTGATGATCTTCCTGGTCCCGGCCCTGATCAACGACTACAACGGACGCGCTCTGCACGACCGCGCAACCGGCACCGCGCTCGTCCGGACCCGCTGACCCGGGGCGGCAGTTCGTTCTCCATACGCCTATCGATTTGCTGTGGAACTAGGGGCGGGATGGTCATCGTCGCTGTGATTTAGTGGTCGCATGCGGGGGAAGTCGGGGGCCGTCGTGGCCCTTTTCATGGGCACGGTGATCGTTGCGATGGGGGTGATCGTCACTCTGGCGGTGCCTCGGTCTGTTGACGGGCACGCCGCGGTGGTGGCAGACAGCGCGACGACCGCGGACCGCAGCGCGGCCGACGACAGGTATCCCGATGTCGACCCCCTGGCAACCACCCCGACCCCGCGGTGGTCGGCGGACATGTCTGACATCGCCGGGCTGCGAACCCCGGACACCACCCGGGTGCCGACGGTGCTCGCAGCTGATCGGCAGATCGTCGTCGGCGGTCCCACGAGCGCATCCGTCACCGAACTGATGGCCTTCGACGCTGCGGACGGCAGGCAACTCTGGCCCGAGACGTCGGCGTTTCGAGCCGAGACCTGCGCTCTCAGCCGCGATGGCAGGCTCGCCTGCCTCCGTCGCGGGAGTGCGCCGAGCACCGTCGATCTCGGGTTCATCGCGGTCGGCACCGGTGCGGTGACGGCGACGAAATCGTTCGAGATCGCAGACGGTCCACAAGACCCGACCCTCGCCTCCGCAGGTAACGGCTTCCTCGTCACGAGCCGGCGGTTCGTCGAAACCGAGGCCGTTTATGCGGCGACCTTGAACTGGTTCAGTTCCGACGGTTCGCGTTCCTGGGTGCAGCGTCCTCCCGTGGGGCTGTCCGATCCGGAACTGTCCGAGTCCGGCAACGTGGTGGCGGTCTCTGACTACAAGCGCGGAGCGCGGGTGTACGCCCTCGACAGTGGAACTGTGCTGTACGACTCCGCCCAGGACCTCGAGCCCCACGGCGGTCCGGGCGGGTCGGCCATCATCCAGGTCGCCGTGGCCCGGCCCGGCTTCGCGGTCAGCATCCTGACGAGCGCCCGTACCACCACCGTCTATGACGACAGCGGCACCCTACGCGGCGCGATCGACGGCGTCGTCCTGCCCTTCGCGCCGTCCGGTTCAGAAGGGGACCTCATCCCCGTCACCGGAACCGATGTGGACAACCGTCAGGCCATCGGTGCCGCCTCATTGGAGACGCTCGAGGTCGTCGCTCTGACGGCGTTCGCCGGCAGCCTTCTCGGTACCGAACTATTGGGTGAGCAGTATGTGGCCGGTTCTGAGACGACCGGCAGCAACTCCGAGGAATGGGTGGTCCTCGACCTCGACAAACCGCAGAGCGCGACGACCATGGCCGCCGGGAACAACCGTCTCCTCGCTTTCGACGGAGTTCGGGCCGTCTTCGCAGACAGGTTCGGTTCGAACTACGGTGTTCCGCAGATGGTCGCCTACGAACTGTCGAGCGGACGTGAGGTATGGACGCTTGGAAACCCGGACGGCGAGCGCGAATACCGTTTCGTCGGACCGTACCTCTTTCAAGTCATCACCGGTGTGGCCGGCGAGTCGGGTTCGCTTCGTCTGCTGGATGCGAAGCCTTGACCCGGCCGTACCCAGGCGACTATCACTCGGTCGGAATGCCGCCCTCGCGATCCCCGAGGGCCCGTCGCGGAACCGGTACGACGACCGGACTGGCGATCCTCGTACTCGGGACGCTCGCGCTCGCGACTGTGCTGACCGTGACGCTGGCGGTACCACGCACGGTCGAAGGATCGGGTACCGTGCTCGGTGCGCCGACGGGGGAGCACGGCGAGGACCCGGTCATCCGCGCCTTACCCACGCAACCCGAACCGCTGTGGGAAACGTCGGAGGAACTCGCTCTCGGCTCGCCGGAACCCGCGACGTACGTGATTCCCCTCGCCGCCGACGACCGGATGGTCATCGCTGGTGCGTCATCGGACCTCACGTCGGCAGGCGGGGTCGTGGCGCTCGACCAGACGAACGGAAGAGCGCTGTGGCGCAACCCGTCAACGTTCCTGGCCAGTGAATGCGCGTTGAGTCGGGACCGACGACTCGCCTGTGTCGCCTCGGTGAGTGACCGACAGACCGAAGTGGCGTTTCTCGAGGCTGCCACGGGCGCGGTCTCGGCGACCGCGACCGTGCGGTCTGGCCGGAGCCAGATCGTCCGCGCAGCAGACGGCTTTCTGGTCACGTCGGTGTTGTACGACTCTGTGAGCTATCGGGCCACGACCACCCTGACGGCGTTCGAATCCGACGGGCGACAGCGGTGGACCCAGGTGCTTCCCGAGCAGATAGGTGACCCGGCGTTGTCCGAGGCCGGCGACGTGATTGTCGTCGGCGACAGCGAAGTAGGAGTTCGAGTCCTGTCGCTGCCTACCGGCGACGTCCTCTACGACTCCGCCGCCGACGACGAACTTCGCGGACCGGGAGGCGCGGCCGATGATGATGACGCGCAGGGAAGTGCGAACACCTGGATCAGGGTCGCGGCGACGGGAACCGGTTTTGCGGTCAGTCACACCGTTTATCCGCGCCGATCCCTGAGGCTCTTCGATCGGCAGGGTATCGAACACGGCCTGTTGGCGGATCTCGAACTCCCGAACGGGCGCCCGACCGCGACCGAGGGCGCATTGTTGCCCGTCCAGGGCGAGAACAAATCCGACCGCCCGATCGCCGGCGCAGTGTCCACCGTGAACGGGAAGCTGCTCTGGTCCGTCGAGGGCAACATCGTCGACGACGTCTCCCTCCTGGCTGGCCGCTACGTCGGCGTGCAGGCGCTGGCCGATGTCGGCTACCGGTGGACTTTCATCGAGGCCGCTTCCGGCGTCGCCGGGGCAACGATCCCGATGAGCACTCACCAGCGGTACAAGGCCTTTGACGGCACACGCCTGATCTTCGAAGGAGACGGAGAGCAAGACGAACCCGGCCCGCGGGCGTTGGTTGCCTATGACCCGCAGAGCGGTGAGCAGGCGTGGCGGTTGAAAGAGACGCGAGACGCGGACGACGTCGACGTGCAGATCGTGGGGCCGTACCTTTTCGTCCTTGAGACGCGCTCGGGTCGCTCATCACCCACGATGACCGTATGGGTTGAGTCGGGCCACGCGGAGGCGTCAGCCGCGGCGGCGCGCCGTGCGCTGCATGCTGCGCATCTTGGCATTCGCGGGCAGGGGACCCTTCGGCATGCCGGGGCCGGGGGCCTTGCTGCCGAGGGCGGACAGCCGGCCTTCCAGGGTCTCCATCCGCTTACGGTCGATGTTGCTGGGCAGCTTGTTGAGGTGCCGCTCGAGCTTCGACAGCGGGACCTGGCCGTCGTCGTTGCCGACCATGATCTCGTAGATCGGGGTGTCGCCGACGACCCGCGCGACCTTCTTCTTCTCCTGGCCGAGCAGTGACTTGATGCGAGTCGGGGAGCCCTCGGCGACCAGGATGATGCCGGGCTTGCCGATGACGCGGTGCACGGCGTCGAGCTGGGAGGTGCCGGCCACGGCCTGCTTGACCCGCCACTGCCCGCGCATGTTGCCCAGTGCCCATCCGGCGGCGCCGGGCTGTCCCTCGGCCTTGGTGTACACGTTCTTCTGGACGCGACGGCCGAACAGGATGAAGGCGCCGAGGATGCCCAGCACCACGCCCAGCGGGATCAGCAGCCACGGCGAACCGAGAACGAATCCGAGAGCGGTGAAGACCGCGATCGACAGGACGATGACACCCACCATGTAGGGGATGAGTCGTTTGTCTTCCTTGCGCTGCATCTGGAAGGCCTGCCAGAGCTGCTGGCGCCGTTCCTTCGATGCGGCCTTACGGGCCTTCTTCTTCTCGGCCTTGACCTCTTTGCTCACCTGCGCCTTTGCCATGAGGCCAGTTTACGTACGTGGATCGAGCGATCGGGGCATCGGGTGACCGTCCGATGATCACCGGACGCGCGGGGCGTCAGCGGGCGAGGCGTGCCATCAGGCTGGAGGCCTCCTGGCTGGCCGATCCCTCGGCCGCCAGGTGCGCGAGAGCCGGTGAGATCTCGCGACCGTGATGGGCCATCGCCTGCGCGTACAGGCGGCCCGCCCGGTACGACGACCGCACCAGCGGACCCGCCATGACGCCGGCGAATCCGACCTCCTCGGCGAACTCGGAGTGATCGACGAACTCCTCGGGCTTGACCCACCGCTCAACCGGATGATGCCGCGGCGAGGGACGCAGGTACTGCGTGATGGTCAGGATGTCGCAGCCCGCCTCGTGCAGATCCACGATCGCCGACTGCACCTCCTGCGGGGTCTCGCCCATCCCGAGGATGAGGTTCGACTTCGTCACCAGGCCGAAATCGCGTGCGGCGGTAAGGACTTCGAGGGACCGCTCGTAGCGGAAGGCCGGGCGGATGCGCTTGAAGATGCGCGGCACGGTCTCGAGGTTGTGCGCCAGTACCTCGGGCCGGGCGTCGAAGACCTCGGCCAGCAGGTCGGGCTTGGCGTGGAAGTCCGGAATGAGGTTCTCCACACCGGTACCGGGGTTGAGGCGGTGGATCGCGCGGACGGTCTCGGCGTAGAGCCAGGCACCCTCGTCGGGTAGGTCGTCGCGGGCGACGCCGGTGATGGTCGAGTAGCGCAGGCCCATCGCCTGGACGCTCTCGGCGACGCGGCGGGGTTCGTCGCGGTCGAGTTCGGCGGGCTTGCCGGTGTCGATCTGGCAGAAGTCGCAGCGTCGGGTGCACTGCTCGCCGCCGATGAGGAACGTCGCCTCGCGGTCTTCCCAGCACTCGTAGATGTTGGGACAGCCGGCCTCTTCGCAGACGGTGTGCAGACCCTCGCGCTTGACCAGGCCCTTGAGTTCGGTGAACTCCGGGCCCATCGTCGCGCGGGTGCGGATCCACTCCGGCTTGCGCTCGATGGGGGTCTGCGCGTTGCGCACCTCGAGGCGGAGCAGCTTGCGGCCCTCGGGGGCCGGGGTCGGGGTCTGTGGTGCGGATGCCGAGGCCGAGGGTGTGGCTTCGGGGGCACCGGGTCCGGGGGTGATGGGGGACGCGGTCACTGGATCGATCCTACGCTCGCAGTAGAGGATGGAGAGGACTGTGCCGACGCGACCGGGTTCGCGGTGGCGTCGAGGGCGGCGAGTACGGCATCGGCGGTGACGTCGAGCAGAGAGGCCACCGACAACGGCCGGCCGAGTTCGCGCGCCAGGGACGTGACCCCGGCGTCGGCGATCCCGCAGGGGACGATCGCCTCGAACGCCGACATGTCGGGGTCGATGTTGAGCGCGAAGCCGTGCAGGGCCACCCCGCGTGCCACGCGGATACCGATCTGTCCGAGTTTGCGTTCACCGGCGTCGTCGGTGATCCACACGCCCGAACGTCCTTCGACGCGGCCGGTGGTCACGCCGAGACCGGCGCAGACCGAGATGAGGGCCGCCTCGAGGCGACGGACGTACTCGACGACGTCGAGCGGCTCGGCGAGCTTCACGATCGGATAGCCGACGAGTTGTCCCGGTCCGTGCCAGGTGATCCGGCCGCCGCGGTCGACGTCGATGACCGGCGCCCCGTTGGTGGGCCGGTCGGCGTCCTCCGTGCGCTTGCCCGCGGTGTAGGTGGACGGATGCTCCAGCAGGAGCAGCACGTCGTGGTCCAGGACGCCGTCGGCGCGGTCGGTCGCCAGCCCGTGCTGCAGGTCATAGGCCGTCTGGTAGTCGACGACGCCGAGATGGCGGACCTCGACCGGTTCGGCACTCCCGCGGATCGGACGCTCAGTCATGACTGGTGGAACCGGTGGCGTAGGCGAGGGCCTCGTCGACACCGGGATGGGTGAAGGTGAATCCGTGATCGGTCAGCACCTTGGGTGTAACGCGCTGACTGAACAGAATCATTTCCTCGGCCATCTCGCCGCCGACCCGACGCGCCGCGAAGGCGGGTACCTGCAGGATCGTCGGGCGGTGCACGGCCCGGCCCAGAGCCGAGGTGAACTCACTGAACGGGACGGCGCCCGGCGAACTCAGGTTCACCGGCCCGGACACGTCGGAGTCGAGGAGGAACTCGATGGCGCGGATCTCGTCGATCAGGCTGATCCACGAGAAGTACTGCTTGCCGTCACCTATCGGTCCGCCGAGCCCGAGCTTGAACAACGGCCGGAGTTTGCCCAGCAGGCCGCCGTGCGTGCTGAGGACCGGCGCCGTGCGGAGCAGGACCAGACGCGTGTCCGCGCCGACGCCGGCGGTGGCGGCGCGCTCCCAGTCGACGACCAGGTCGGCGAGGAACCCCTCGCCGGGGCCGTCGGTCTCTACCGCGGCGTGGCCACCGGTGTTCCCGTAGTAGCCCGTGGCGCTGGCACTCACGAACGTCGGGATGCCGAGATCGCGGACGGCCTCGGCGAGCAGTTCGGTGGGGGTGATCCGCGAGTCCCGGAGCTCCTGTTTGAATCGGCCGGTCCACCGACCGTTGCCGACTCCCACACCGCCCAGCGAGACCACCGCCTCGACGCCGTCGAGACTCTCCGGCGGGACGCCGATCGTCTCGGGATCCCAGCTGAACTCGTCATCGGCGCGTGCCTCGCGGCGGACCAGACGTGTGACCGTGTGGCCCGCCGCGCGCAGCGAGTTGACCAGGGCGTTGCCGATGAGTCCCGATGATCCGGCGACGGCGATGCGCATTCTGTGTCCTCGGTGTGCCGTCTGAAGGAGATCTGGGCTAGAGGCCCAGGTCCGCGGCGAAGGCGGCCTCTTCGAGACGCTTCTTCACCGTGGTGAGGAAGCGGCCCGCGTCGGCGCCGTCGATCAGACGGTGATCGTAGGTCAGCGGCAGGTAGGACATCGACCGCACCGCGATCGATTCCGAACCGTCCTCACCGGTGATGACGACCGGGCGCTTGACGATCGCGCCGGTGCCCAGCATCGCCGCCTGCGGCGGCACCAGGATCGGGGTGTCGAACAGCGCGCCCTGACTTCCGATGTTGGTGATGGTGAACGTGCCGCCGGCGAGCTCGTCGGGCTTGAGGCCGTTGGAGCGCGCCCGGGACGCGATGTCGGCGATGGCGCGGGCCAGACCGGCGATCGACAGGTCGTCGGCGTTGTGGATGACCGGCGACAGCAGCCCCTGCGGGGTGTCGACCGCGATGCCGAGATGCACCTTGTCGTAGTAGGTGATCTCCTTCTTGTCCTCGTCGATCGACGCGTTGACGTTGGGATGCGCCTTCAGCGCCTCCACGACGGCCTTCGCGATGAACGGCAGGTACGTCAGGTTGACGCCCTCGGACGCCTTGAAGCTCTCCTTCGCCGCCTTGCGGAGCCCGGCGATGCGGGTCATGTCGACCTCGAAGACCTGGGTGAGCTGTGCGCTCTGCTGCAGCGACTCGCGGGTCTTCTTCGCGGTGATCTGACGGATGCGGTTGATCTTCTGCGTCGTCCCGCGCAGCTCGGCGAGCTCGGGCCGGATCTCCGGCGAGCCCGACGACGCGGCCGGCGCCGACGATGCCGCGGGCTTGGCGGCCGGGGCGGACTCCTGCGCCGGGGCCTTGGCCTCCTCGGCCGCGGCGAGCACGTCCTGCTTGCGGATGCGGCCACCGACACCGGTGCCCTTGATGGCGTTCAGGTCGATGTTGTTCTCCGCGGCGAGCTTGCGCACCAGCGGCGTCACGTACGGGGTCGACTCGACGGTCGGCGGGTCGGACTTCTCCGCGGCCTGTGCCTTGGGCTCGGGGGCCTTGGACTCCTGGGCCTTCGGCTGCGGCTTCTGCTCTTCCTCGGGGGCCGGCGCCTGCTCGGGCTCCGGCTCCGGCGCGGACTCCTGCTCGGGCTCGGGTTCCGGTTCGGGTTCCGGCTCGGGCTTCTTCTTCGACGGAGCCGCCGAGGCATCACCGATGACGGCGAGCTTGCCGCCGACCTCGATCACATCGTCCTCCTGCGCGAGGATCTCGAGCAGGGTGCCGGCGACCGGCGAGGGGATCTCGGTGTCGACCTTGTCGGTGGAGACCTCGAGCAGGGGTTCGTCGGCGGCGACCTCGTCGCCGACGGCCTTCAGCCAGTTGGTGACCGTCCCCTCGGTGACCGACTCGCCGAGTTCGGGCATGAGCACGTCGGTGCCCTCGGCCGAGCCCGAGCCGGTGTCGGCGGTGGGCTTCTCGGCGGGCGCGTCCTCGTCGACGGAGGGCTCCTCGGCGGCCTGCTCGGGCTCGGGTTCGGGCGCGGCCTCGGTCGGCTCGTCGCCGCCGGCGGCGTCGGAATCGGAATCGGCCGAACCGGAGTCGTCGGAACCGGCCTCGTCGGCGTCACCGATCAGGGCGAGATCGCCGCCGACCTCGACGACGTCGTCCTCCTGCGCGATGATCTTGGTCAGCACACCCGAAGTGGGGGCGGGGATCTCGGTGTCCACCTTGTCGGTCGACACCTCGAGCAACGGCTCGTCGGCCTCGACTGTGTCGCCCTCCTCCTTCAGCCACCGGGTGACTGTCCCCTCGGTGACACTTTCACCAAGGGCGGGCATCTGGACGGAGAAGGCCATCGTTGTGAACTCCTGAACTCGACGTGGTGGTCTGTAGGTGATGCCCAGTGGTGTGTGCGCCGTGGGCACGGGGGTCGGGAGGCGGTTGAAGACCGCGCAGATGAGTGGCGGATCAGCCGCTCATCCCCGCGGCCAACCCTACCCGTACGGTGAGCCGCCGACTCGGTTCGGCTCGTACTCGTCGGTAACGATTCTCCGGCGGCCGCGGCACCGGTCTCGGCCGCGGCTCGCCGAAGGTGTTCTCAGCCGTTCGCGGCGATGTCCTCGAGTACGGCCGCGATGGTCCGGACGGGGACGCCCGTACCGCCCTTCGTCGTGTAACCCCACGGGCCGCCGGTGTTGAAGGCGGGCCCGGCGATGTCGATGTGGGCCCACTGCACGTCCTCGGGCACGAACTCCTTCAGGAAGATGCCCGCGGCGAGCATCCCGCCCCAGCGGTGGGGGGTCACGTTCGCCAGGTCCGCGACGCGGGACTTCAGGTCTGCGCGCAGCTCGGCGGGGAGCGGCATCGCCCAGGCGTTCTCACCCACATCGGCCGACCGGGCCGCGACCCGGTCGCGGAACCCGTCGGTGCCCATGACGCCCGGTGTCCGGGTGCCGAGTGCCACCATCTGGGCGCCGGTCAGGGTCGCGGTGTCGATGAGATAGTCGGGATCGTCCTCGCAGGCCCGCACGATGGCATCGGCGAGGATCAGCCGTCCCTCGGCGTCGGTGTTGAGGACCTCGACCGTGCGACCGCCGTACTGGGTGAGCACGTCGCCGGGGCGCTGCGCAGTCGACGACGGCATGTTCTCGGCCATGGGGACGGTGGCGATCACCGTCACGTCGACATCGAGCCGGGCGGCCAGGATCGTCGCCGCGATGACCGCGGCCGCGCCGCCCATGTCCGAGGTCATCGCGTCCATGTTGGCGGCGGGTTTGATCGAGATACCGCCGGTGTCGAAGGTGATGCCCTTGCCGACGAGCGCGACCTTCTTCGGCGACTTCTTCGCGGTGTGGGTCAGCCGGACGAGGCGCGGCAGCCGGGACGAGCCCTTGCCGACGCCGATGATCCCGCCGTAACCCTGCGCCTCCAGCTGCTTGTCGTCGAGGATCTCGACCTTGAGCCCGGCCTTGCTGCCGAGGGTGCGGGCGCGGGCGGCGAACTCCTCGGGATACAGGTGGCTCGGCGGGGTGTTGACGAAGTCGCGGGCGATCGCCACCGAGTCGGCCACCGCGACCGCGCGCTCCACAGCGGCCTTGGCCTCCTTGGACTTCGATTCGACCAGCAGCGTGATGCGTTGCGGTGGAGTCTTCTTGGGTTTCGACTTGTCCGAACGGAACTCGTCGAACCGGTAGGCGCCGAGGAACAGTCCCTCGGCGACGGCAGCCAGGTCGACGGCCGAGAGCGTGGTGGCGACCGACTCGTGACCGTCGAGTTCACGGGCGACGACGCCGGCGGCCTGCCGGACCTGGTCGGCGTCGTCGAGGTTGTCGGCATCGCCCAGGCCGACGGCGACGACGATGTCGACGGGCAGCGACTCCGGGGCCGCGGTCCGGGTGACCTCGCCGTGGGACCCGGTCGCGCCGAGGGCGGTGAGAGCGGCGGTGATGGCGGCGGCCTGGGCGTCGTCGAGGATGCCGTCGCCGATGGCAAGGGTCGGTTCGGCTGTGGGGTCGGCCTTCTCGGCGTCGTCGGGGGACGAGGCGCTGATCAGGCCGATGACCAGGGCGGAGTCGTCCTTGCCGATCGAGGTGGACAGTTCGAGTTCGGGGCCGCGCGTGCGGTCGACGGTGTCGTTCTTGCTCACCCGGTCAACTCTGCCACAGCTCCGGCGGCGCCGAGTCCCAGCGGGAGGACGTGCAGACGAACGCCGCGTCCGTGCCCGGCGGGCGGGGTCGCCCGATAGCGTGGACGGCATGAGTGAACTCCTCGCCGGGCCGATCGCCGACCGTCATGCCGCACTGGGGGCCACCTTCGCCGAGTTCGGCGGCTGGAACATGCCGGTGTCCTACTCCGGCACGGTCGCCGAGCACGCCGCGGTGCGGGAGAGCGTGGGCATCTTCGACGTCAGCCACCTCGGCAAGGCACTGGTGTCCGGCGCGGGTGCGGCGGCCTTCGTCAACTCGACGCTCACCAACGACCTCGGCAAGATCGTCCCCGGCAAAGCCCAATACACGTTGTGCTGCAACGACTCCGGCGGCGTCGTCGACGACCTGATCGCCTACCTCGTCGGCGAGCACGAGGTGTTCCTGGTGCCCAACGCGGCGAACACCGCGTCCGTGGTCGCCCAGCTGCAAGCGGTTGCGCCAGAGGGGATCTCGATCACCGACCAGCACCGCGACCTCGCCGTCCTGGCGGTGCAGGGGCCGAAGTCGCCCGAGATCCTGGCCGGGCTCGGACTGCCCGCCGACATGGAGTACATGGCGTTCGCCGACGCCGACCTGACGACCGCCAGTGGTGTGGCAGCGGTCCGCGTGTGCCGCACCGGATACACCGGTGAACGCGGGTACGAGATCGTGCCGCGGTGGGACGATGCGGGCGCCGTGTTCGACGTCCTGCTGGAGGCGATCACGGCGGCCGGCGGGTTGCCCGCCGGCCTGGGCGCACGAGACACCCTGCGTACCGAGATGGGGTACGCCCTGCACGGCCACGAGCTGGGGCCCGACATCTCGCCGGTGCAGGCGCGGTCGAGTTGGGCGGTCGGCTGGGACAAGCCGTCGTTCTTCGGACGCGACGCCCTACTCGCCGAGAAGGAGGCCGGACCGACGCGTCGTCTGTACGGGTTGCGGGCGACCGGCCGCGGAGTACCGCGTGCGGGGTGCGTGGTCCGCCTGGCGGGGACGGACCAGCAGATCGGCACCTGTACGTCGGGGACGTTCTCGCCCACCCTCAAACAGGGCATCGCACTGGCCCTGCTCGATACGGCGTCCGGGGTGCGCAAAGGCGACGAGGTCGTAGTCGACGTCCGCGGGCGGGACCTGGCGTGCGAGGTCGTGATCCCGCCGTTCGTGCCGTCGCACGTGTGACCTGCGGGCCCTCGCGCGACGTCCCACGCAGCCCCGGGGGCAGCCGACCGGGCGGGGAAATGCTTTTGTGCCCGGCGGTACGATGGCGTGATGACCTTGGATTTCAACCGTACCGAGCATCCGCACCCGGTGTCTGAGGGCCGGCGCGCGGAGATCCTGTCCGCCCCCGGATTCGGGCGCCACTTCACCGACAACATGGTGATGATCGATTACGACGCAGGGGTGGGTTGGCACAACGCCACGGTGAAGCCGTACGGTCCGATCGCCCTCGACCCCGCGGCCACGGTTCTGCACTACGGCCAAGAGGTGTTCGAGGGGCTCAAGGCCTATCGGCAGCCGGACGGTTCGATCGCCGCGTTCCGCCCCGAGGCGAACGCCGCGCGTCTCCAGCGCAGCGCGGAGCGGCTCGCGATGCCCGCGCTGCCGGTCGAGGATTTCATCGCCTCGCTCAAGGCCCTGCTCGAGGCCGACAACGAGTGGGTGCCCGCCGCCGGCGGCGAAGAGGCGCTCTACCTCCGTCCGTTCATGTTCGCGTCGCAGGCCAGCCTCGGCGTCAACGCCCCGTCCTCCAGCTACATCTACTCGGTCATCGCCTCGCCGGCGGGTGCCTACTTCGCCGGTGGGATCAAGCCGGTGAGTGTCTGGCTGTCCACCGAGTATGTGCGCGCGGCACCGGGCGGCACCGGATTCGCCAAGTGCGGTGGCAACTATGCCGCCGCGTTCCTCGCCCAGCGGCAGGCCACCGAGCAGGGGTGCGACCAGGTCGTGTGGCTCGACGCGATCGAACGCCGCTTCATCGAGGAGATGGGCGGCATGAATCTGTTTTTCGTGTTCGGCTCAGGCGCCGACGCCCGGCTGGTGACCCCCGAGTTGTCGGGCTCACTGCTGCCCGGCATCACCCGTTCGTCGTTGCTGACGCTGGCCACCGATGCCGGCTTCGAGGTCGAGGAACGCAAGATCACCACCGAGGAGCTGCGCAAGGGCGTGGCGTCGGGCGACATCACCGAGGTGTTCGCCTGTGGCACCGCCGCGGTCATCACCCCGGTCGGTCGGGTCAAGGGTGAGGGCGAGGACTACACCATCAACAACGGTGAGACCGGTGAGGTGACGCAGGCGTTGCGTGACACCCTGACCGGCATCCAGCGCGGGACGTTCGCCGACACCCACGGGTGGATGACGGAGCTCTACCGCCGCTGAGCGGCGCCACGACGCCTCAGAGCAGGAGACCGACGACGCCGATCGCGACCCCGAGTTCGATGGTCGCGCCCAGCACGTCGCCGGTCATCCCGCCCATCCGGCGGGCGCAGTGCCTCGTGAACCACCACGCGAAGGCGGTCACGGCCAGCACGATCGCACACCCCTGGACGACGGCGGCCACCTCGACGTGGCCGCCGTCGATTCCGTTGGCGGACAGTCCGAGCGGCACGGTTGCGAGCAGGGCCACGACGAACCACGCGGCGACCGAGGTGCGCTGGGTCCCCGCGACCAGGGCGCCGAAACCGTTGTGGTGGGCCGGTTCCAGGGACCGCCGGGTGCCGACGACTGCGCCGAGCCGCCCGAGGGCGATCGCGAAAGCGAGGTCGTACCAACGAGACCCGTTCGCGAGCGCGGCGAACCCGGTCGACTGCACGGCCAGCGTGAGGACCAGCGTCGCGACGCCGAACGGTCCGACGGTGCCGCTGCGCATGACCTCGGTGACACGATCGGGCGGCCCGTAGCACCCGAGTCCGTCCGCGGTGTCGGCGAGCCCGTCGAGGTGCATGCCCCGGGTGACGACGCCGAGCAGCACGACGATCAGCACGCCCGCCGTGACCGCCGGGAGGTCGGTCTGCGCGAGCCCGAAAGCCAGTCCTGCCGACGCCGCGCCCAGGGCAGCGCCGATCACCGGGACCGACGCCATGACCGCCGCTCCCAGCTCCCGGTCGGGTGCGGAAGCGCCTGCGTGACCACCGACGGGTACCACCGTGAGCCAGCTGAACGCGGTTCGCAGCGCCCGGATCGGCGAGATCATCTCGGATCGGTTCGGCGTCAGGTCGTCTCGACGGTGGCGTGCTCGGCCTCCCGGTCGGACACCCCCGCCTCGTCGAAGGTGGCCATCGAGCCGAGCAGGTCGGCGGCGGATTGCACGATCGGCAGTGCCAGGACGGCACCGCTGCCTTCGCCCAGGCGCATCGAGAGGTCCAGCACCGGAACGAGATCGAGGTGGTCGAGCGCGATCTGATGGGCGGGTTCGACCGATCGGTGTCCGGCGATCCACCAGCGCATCGCGCCCGGTGCGAGTTCGTTGGCGACCATCGCCGCGGCGGTGATCACCACGCCGTCGAGAATGACCGGCGTCCGACGCAGCGCCGCTTGGGCGAGGAAGCCGACGGTGGCGGCGAGATCGGCGCCGCCGACGGCGGCGAGCAGCGCGAGGGGGTCGTGGATGACCTTGCGCGCGCGACGCATTCCGTCTCGGATCGCGGCCGTCTTCCGCATCCATCCGGCGTCGTCGACGCCGGTGCCGCGGCCGACGATCTCGACCGGCTCGCGCCGAGTCAGCGCGCCGATGAGGACGGTCGCCGGGGTGGTGTTGCCGATGCCCATCTCGCCGGCGATGAGCAGGTCGGTGCCCGAGTCGACGAGGTCGTCGGCGATGGCGCGGCCGGCGGCCAGCGCCTCGCGTGCCTCGGCGAGGCTGATGGTGTCGGTGGTGCGGAGGTCTTCGCTGCTGCGACGGACCTTGTACCGCGACAGTTCCGGCGGGGTGTCGGCGTCGACGGACATGTCGACGACCTTCACCGCGGCGCCGACACGGCCTGTTATCACGTTCACCGCGGCACCCCCCGCGGCGATGTTGGCGACCATCTGCGCGGTCACCTCGGGTGGGAACGCCGACACCCCGCCGCGTGCGACACCGTGATCGCCGGCGAAGACGACGACGGTCGGGGAGATGAGTGGCGCGGGCGGACACTGCCCCTGGCATGCGGCGATCCAGACGCCGATCTCCTCGACGCGGCCCAGCGACCCCGGCGGCTTGGTGAGTACCGCCTGCCGTTTCCGCGCGTCCTGCGCGACCGCCTCGTCCGGCGGCGCGATCGGTGCGAACACCTCGGCATCCGTGGGGTCGGGCCGGGGCCGTTCCGAGACACCCACGCCCGCAACAGGTTCGGGTGCTGTGCCGAAAGTGGTTGCCACCGCGGCCGCCGCTGTGCTCGGCGGTGTCGGAGTGGGGTCGTCGGAGGCGGGCGGAGTCGTCGTCGGGGTGTCCGATGACGGGGTGTCCGAAACCGGGGTGGCCGACGCCTGGCCCGCGTTCCCGGTCGGGTCCGCGTCGGTTACGTGCGGGCTCACGGACTCGTCGGCGGGTGCTCCGGCGGGGAGGTTGAGGACCCGGCCGGCGACGACGAGATCGACACGCTCGCACACCTCGGCGACCCGGACGTTGAGGGTCCCGAGCAGGTCCTGGAACACCCGGCCGGCGGGGGTGGGCGGTACGAGCGAGAGGCCGGCTTCCGGGCTGATGATCACCACGTCGGCCGACATCGCGCGCAGGGCATCGCAGAGGTCGTCGATCCGGCCGTCCAGGTCGATCTCCGAACCCGAGGTCCATCCGTGGACGGCGTCGATCTGCGCGGTGAGCCAGTTGCCCAGGTCGTCGACGAGGGCCGGGATGTCGGGCGCGGCGCGCAGGGCCTGGCCGAGATCGGTCGTCTCGATCGTCGTGTACCGGTCGTCGCGGCGTTCGCGATGGCGCCGGACCCGGTCCATCCACTCCCCGTCGGAGGACGTCAGCGGGCCCGTGGCCAGGTAGCGGATCTGACGGTGGCCGTCGAGCAACGACTCTCCGTGCGCGGACTTACCCGAGCGCACGCCGCCGAGGACGAGGGTGCGCACTGCGCGATCGGTCATCGATCAGACTTCGTCGCCCGGCGAGACCATCGGCTTGGGGGCGCGCATCTTGCGCAGCTGCATCGCGCGCGTGAACGCGTACCAGCCCAGCTTGAAACCGCCGTCGCTGGACTCGGGGAAACGTTCGGCGACCCGCCGGTTGACCATGCGGCCCAGGATCACACCGTCGGCCGCCATCAGCACGACGAAGGCGACGAGGATCAGGTTGGTCAGCGCCGCCGCCTGCGGGACCAGGAACATCAGCACGATCAGCAGGATCGCGAACGGCATGAACAGCCCGGCGAAGTTGCGTCGGGCGTCGACGATGTCGCGGGTGTAGCGCCGCGAGGCGCCCTTGTCGCGCGGCATCAGGTAGGCCTCGTCGCCGGCCATCATCCGTTCGCGCTGCTGGAGCCGCTTCTCGCGGCGTTCGGCGGAGAGTGCGCGCTTCTCCTCTTTGGAGAGCGTGGACTTCAGTTCTTTCTTGCGGGCGCGCGCCTCGGCGCGGTTCGTCGGGGGCGGTGCGACGGGACCGCGTCGCTTGTTCTCGGCCTGTCGGCGAGACGGCGTCGGACGACCCTTGCCCGGGGTGTACTTGCTGCCCTTGGTGGAGGGCGCGACGTCGGTGCCGGACTCGACGTCGGCGGTGTAGGTGGAGACCGAGCTGTCGCCGGAATCCGCCTGGGTGTCGTCCTTCTTCCATGGCAGCTTCACGCTGTAGAGCCTAGGTGATCGATGTTGCGAGACAAACGCGTGGTCGTCGCTTTCGGGTGGTCACCCGGCGTACTCGGCATCCGCGGCGTCGCGCGCTGGCTCGCCGATCCGCCCTGCGTCGATGTCGCGCTGCCGGGTCGGGTTCGGCCACTTACACTCCGTGCTCATGACCGGGAACGGCGCGCAGCGCGGTGGAGCACCCACGGGGCCGACGGCGGGATCCCGGTGCGGATCCTGATCGCGCCGGATTCGTTCGGTGACACCATGTCCGCAGTGGTCGCGGCTCGGGCGATCGCCCGGGGGTGGCGTGCGGCACGGCATGGGGACGAGCTCGTCGTGGCTCCGCAGTCGGATGGCGGACCCGGCTTCGTCGACGTGCTCGCCTCGCGGTTCGGGACCGTGATCGCCGAACCGGTGTCCGGTCCGCTCGGGGCGGGGGTCATCGCGCGATGGCTTCTCGACGACGCGTCGACCGCATACATCGAGTGCGCCCAGGCGTGCGGTCTGCACCAGCTGGGCGGGACGCCGACGCCGCGTACGGCGACGGCAGCCGATACCCGCGGAGTCGGCGAGCTCGTCGCGGCGGCGCTGGCGCGCGGGGCCGAGCGGATCGTGGTCGGGCTCGGCGGCAGTGCGACCACCGATGGCGGCGCCGGCCTCGTGGAAGCCCTCGGCGGCGGCGACCGCGCCCGGGAGCGACTCCGGGGTGTGGATCTGGTGGTGGCGTCCGATGTGGAGAACCCGCTGCTCGGGCCGTCGGGAGCCGCCGCCGTCTTCGGTCCGCAGAAGGGCGCCGACCCGGAGACGGTCGAACTGCTCGAGACGCGCCTCGCCCACTGGGCACAGGTGTTGAGTGCGCTCGCCGACCGGGATGTCGCCGATGAGCCCGGCGCCGGCGCCGCGGGTGGTCTGGGTGCGGCGCTGCTCGCGCTCGGCGGTACCCGGGTGTCCGGTGCCACCGTCGTCGCGGAGGCGACCGGGCTGGCGGCCGAGGTGGCCGCGGCCGATGTCGTGGTCACCGGAGAGGGGAAGTTCGACGCCCAGACGCTCCGGGGCAAGGTGGTCGCCGCACTGCACGACGCGGCCTCGACGATCGGCGCCCGGGGCGCGGGTGCGCCGACGATCGTCCTCGCGGGTCAGGTCGCCTTGGGCCCCGACGAGATCCGAGCGGCCGGTGTCGCGGCCGCGTACGCGATCGTCGACATCGCCGGCTCGGTCGAGGTCGCGATGAACGATGCGGAGAACCAGCTCGTCGTGCTCGCGACATCGGTCGCATCCGACTTCCGGGAGGCGGACGGTCCGGGCTGACCTCGACGTCGCGCCGTGCCGCCGAATTGGGTGCCGACCTCCCGGAAACGCCCGTCCGACTGGACGGGAATACCACGGGGAGGAGTACGGTTGTACGCACGGGCACACCGGTCGACCTCCCGGCGAGCGGGTGAATCCCGAACGACCGTGAGGGCACACCCCAACCACGGCATCGGGCCACGATGCACCGGGACCACACCACTTACAGGAGCATCCATGACCGTGCAGAACGAAACGGGCACAGCCACGAGCACCGGCGTCATCCTCAGCGACGCAGCCGCGTCGAAGGCCAAAGCGCTGCTCGACCAGGAGGGCCGCGACGATCTCGCGCTGCGTATCGCCGTACAGCCGGGTGGTTGCGCGGGCCTGCGATACCAGCTCTTCTTCGACGACCGCACTCTCGATGGCGACATCACCACCGATTTCGGTGGCGTCACCCTCGCCGTCGACCGCATGAGCGCCCCCTACGTGCAGGGTGCCACCATCGACTTCGTCGACACCATCGAGAAGCAGGGCTTCACCATCGACAACCCGAATGCCACCGGCAGTTGCGCCTGCGGCGATTCGTTCAACTGACGCCGTACACGTCAGCGAACTTCCGGTACCGGCCGCATCCCGCTCGGGGTGCGGCCGGTGTCGTTTGCCGATGAGTGAGTAGCGTGGACACCTGTCTGCGTCATCACCTGTCCGGGTGAGGTGACCACCTGCTGGGTACATCCGTCGGGCAACCAATCGAAGGGTCGAGATCTCCAGTGGCAATCGTTGTGTGTGGGTCCATCGCAACCGACCATCTGATGAAGTTCCCGGGCAAGTTCTCCGAGCAGCTGCTCGGAGACCACCTCGAACACATCTCCCTCAGCTTCCTCGTGGAGGAACTCGTCGTTCGGCGCGGCGGTGTCGGCGGCAACATCTGCTACGCGATGGGTCAGCTCGGCGGTGCGCCCGTTCTGGTCGGCGCGGTCGGGTCCGACTTCCACGACTACCGCCAGTGGCTCGAATCCAACGGGGTCGACTGCCGGGGCGTGCGGGTCTCGGAGACCCACCACACCGCCCGGTTCATGTGCACCACCGACGAGACGATGGCCCAGCTCGCCACGTTCTACGCCGGCGCGATGAGCGAGAGCCGCGAGATCGTGCTGTCCGAGGTCATCGCGGAGGTCGGGGCGCCCGACCTCGTCCTCATCGGGGCCGATGATCCGGCCGGGATGATCCGCCACACCGAAGAGTGCCGGGCCGCCGGTATCCCGTTCGCGGCGGACCCGTCGCAGCAGCTGGCCCGCCTCGACGGGGAGCAGACCCGCACGCTCATCGACGGCGCCGCCTACCTGTTCACCAACGAGTACGAGTGGGGGCTCCTGCGTCAGAAGGCCGGATTGTCCGAGGCGCAGGTCGCGGAGATGGTCGGCGTGCGCGTCACGACGCTCGGCAAGGACGGCGTCGAGATCGTCGACCGCGACGGCACGCGCATCCACGTCCCCGTCGTGCCGGAGACGGAGAAGGTCGACCCCACCGGTGTCGGCGACGGGTTCCGCGCCGGGTTCTTGTCCGCGCTGGCGCGCGGACTCGACTTCGAGCGGGCCGGGCAGGTCGGCTCGATGGTCGCGGTGCTGGTGCTGGAGACCGTCTCGACACAGGACTGGGCCTGGGACCCGGACTCGGCCCTGGCTCGGATCGAAGGCGCCTACGGCGCCGAGGCCGCCGCGGAGATCAAGGCGGCGTTCGCCGGCTGAGTCCGGTTCTCCGGGGTGGTGACGCGTCTGACGTTGCCACCCCCGCCCCGGCGTGAGACGTTGGAACGGAGTCTCGATCGAGGGCTCCCGGACGAGGGGTGCTGTACCCGGTGCGCGACAAGACGGCCCGGAGGGAGCGTCATGTCGTGGATCGTTCTGATCGTGTCCGGTGTCCTGGAAGCCGTGTGGGCAACCGCGCTGGGCAAGTCGGAGGGTTTCAGCAAGCTGGGTCCGACGGCCGTGTTCGGGGTCGCGCTGGTCGCCAGCATGGTCGGACTGGCGTATGCGATGCGCGATCTGCCGGTCGGGACCGCCTATGCGGTGTGGGTCGGTATCGGCGCGGTGCTGACCGTCGTCTATGCGATGGCCACCGGTGAGGAACCGGTTTCGCTGCTCAAGGCGCTGTTCCTGGTGATGATCGTCGGCGGGGTCATCGGTCTCAAGCTCGCGCACTGATCCCGTCGCCACCGAAGCCGCCCCGGATTCGTGGGCGGCTTCGGTTGTCGGGGAATCAGACCCGCACGGGATAGGTGTGGTCGATGATCTCCGGAACGATCGTGCCCTCGACGAAGATGCCGTGCCAGACCATGAACATCAGGACCGTCCAGAGACGACGGCTGTTGTCCACCACGCCTTCTCGGTGCTCGTTGAGCATCGCGACAACCGCGTCCTTGGCGAAGATGTGATCGGTCTGCGAATGCATGATCGTGTCGTGCGCCCAGTCGAACATCTCGGTGCCGGCCAGCCAGTGGCGGATGGGGACCGGGAAGCCGAGCTTCTTGCGATGCAGGACGTGCGCCGGGACGATCTGCTCCAGCGCCTTGCGCAACGCGTATTTCGTTGTGCCGTGCGCGATCTTCTCGTCGTGCGGGAGACCTTCGGCGATCGCGAAGACCTCCGGGTCGAGGAACGGCACCCGCAGCTCGAGGGAGTTGGCCATGGTGATCTTGTCGGCCTTGACCAGGATGTCACCGCGCAGCCAGGTGAAGAGGTCCAGATGTTGCATGCGGGCCACCGGGTCCCAGCCCTGGCTCATCGCGTAGATCGGTGCGGTGACGTCGGTGTGGGTCCATTCGGGACGGTAGTCGCGCAGCACCGCGCGGAGCCGCGCGTCGTCGAAGCTGCGGGCGTTGCCGTAATAGCGCTCCTCGAGCGTGAGCGACCCGCGGTGCAGCAGGCTCTTGCCGCGGGTCCCCTCCGGAATCCGCTCGGACACCTTGCCCGCCGCAAGACGCAGCGCACGGGGCAGACGGTCGAACGCGGCGAGGGACAGCGGTTCCTTGTAGATCGTGTAGCCGCCGAACAACTCGTCGGCGCCCTCGCCGGACAGGACCACCTTGACGTGCTTGCGCGCCTCGGCGGCCACGAAGTACAGCGGGACGAGTGCAGGGTCGGCGACCGGATCGTCGAGGTACCAGACGATCGACGGGATCGACTCGATGAACTCCGACGGCCCGACGACCTTCACGACATGCCGAGCGCCCATCGCCTCCGCGGACTCGGCGGCGACGTCGACCTCCGAGTAGCCCTCGCGCTCGAAGCCGGTGGTGAAGGTGATGAGGTCGGGGTTGTGCCGGATCGCGAGCGCCGCGATGGCCGTCGAGTCGATGCCGCCGGACAGGAACGACCCGACCGTGACGTCGGCGCGCATGTGCTTGGCGACCGAATCGGCGAGGACGTCGGCGATCTCGTCGTACCGCTTCTGCCGGGTGGCCTCGGTGACCGGGCGGACACCGAACTGCGGGGTGAAGTAACGCCGGATCGACAGGGGACTGCCCGGCGTGGCGGTCGCGTGGCAGCCCGACTCGAGCCGCCGGATCGACGCGTGGATCGTCTCGGGCTCCGGGACGTACTGCAGCACGGTGTAGTGCTCGATCGCGCGGGGATCGAGCTCGGTCGACAGCCCGACGCGTTCGATCAGCTCGAGCAGGCTCTTCTTCTCGCTGCCGAAGATCAGCCCGCCGGGGCCCGACGCGACGAACAGCGGCTTGATGCCGAACGGGTCGCGGGCGAGGAAGAGCGAGCGGTTCTCGGTGTCCCAGATCGCGAAGGCGAACATGCCGCGAAGCCGTTTGACCGCGTCGGGGCCCCAGTGGTGGAACGCTGCGACGATCGCCTCGCTGTCACCCTCGGTCCGGAACAGCACCCCCTCGTCCGTCGCCAGCTCGGCGCGGATCTCGAGGTAGTTGTAGATCTCGCCGTTGAACACCAGCGCGTAACGGTCGGGATTCTCGGGCGGGCCCCAGCGCAGCGGCTGATGCGAATGCTCGATGTCGATGATCGAGAGGCGGTTGAACCCGAACACGATGTCGTCGTCGTGCCATGTACCGGGCTCGTCGGGTCCGCGATGCCGCATGCAGTGCGAGGCCACCGCCACCGGTTCGACGACATCGGCGGCCGTTCCGTCGGATGTCAGCAGGCCGAGCAGACCACACACGTCTCGTTCTCTCCGTTCAGTTGCCAGTCCACGCACGATTCCGACGCCGGGCCGGATCGCGTCCGAGTATGCCTGAAGCGGCGGGCTGAGTTCCTATGTGGCGCGGTGGGCCGTGCGAGCGAACGCGACTGTCGCGCGCGACCCGTGGGCGCCGGTGCGGGACCGAGGGAGGGGGACACGACGCCGATCGCGCCCCGATTCCGACAGCTTCCGCGGGTTGGTCTACGCTGCGTAGTACTAGGTGCAAGAATTGCTGTGTGTCCACGGCAAGACCTTGCCCCGTGCAGGTCATGTGGCATGCACTCACCTCGGCGCGAGGGCGCCGGTGAGCGAGCAGGAAGGCGTGAAATTGGCACACGGTGGACGGCCCCGAGCGAGGCGTGTCTCATCAGCGTCGCGGACGATGAAGCGACTCGGATTCGTCGCCGCTCTCGGCCTCGGCGCACTGCTGATGTCGGGTTGCAGCGCCAGTGAGGCGATGCGTTTCGGTTGGCCCGAGGGCGTCACGCCCGACGGCAAAGAGATGGTCGATCTGTGGACCTGGTCGGTCATCGCGGCGCTGGTCATGGGTGTCCTGGTCTGGGCGCTGATCTTCTGGACGATCACGTTCCACCGCGCGAACGACGCCAAGAAGGGCGTGTTCCCGCGCCAGACGGCATACAACGTGCCGCTGGAGCTCACCTACACGGCGATCCCGTTCGTCATCATCGCCGTGCTCTTCTACTTCACGGTCATTGTGCAGAACAACGTCGAGGGCAAGAACAACGACTCCAAGGTCGTCGTCGACGTCACCGCGTTCCAGTGGAACTGGAAGTTCGGCTACAACCAGGTCGAGTTCTCCGACGGCACCACCTACAACGGCTTCGAGCAGAACGGAAACCCGTTCGAGGTCCAGGCCCAGACCGGCAGCGGCGCCGAGACCGAGCACGCCGGCAGCGACGAGGGCGGCGAGCACGGTGAGCTGCCCGGTCCGGCCGGCGGTCGTGACGACGACATCCGCGACTACCTGAAGTTCGACCGGATCGAGACGGTCGGCTCGTCGTCGGAGATCCCGGTCCTGGTGCTGCCGACCGGCAAGCGCATCGAGTTCAACATCGCCTCGGCCGACGTCATCCACTCGTTCTGGGTGCCGGAGTTCCTCTACAAGCGCGACGTCTTCCCGTTCCCCGAGCAGAACGCGACCGACCCGATCTTCCAGATCAAGTCGATCGACCGGACCGGCGCCTTCGTCGGCCGCTGTGCCGAGATGTGCGGTACGTACCACTCGATGATGAACTTCGAGGTCCGCGCCGTCTCGCCGGAGGACTTCGACAGCTACATCCGGTTCCGCGAGGCGAACCCCAGCGCCACCAATGCGGAAGCGCTCGCGTCGATCTGCCAGGCACCCGAAGCGGTGACCACGGTGCCGTTCGACACCCGCCGCGCGACCGACGGCTCCGTCGGTGCCACCGGTGATCCCGACAACCCGACCCTCGCCAACTGCACCAAGGAAGTGAGCTGACGATGAAGATCGAGGCACGCCTCTTCGAGATGCTGACCGCCTTCTTCTTTCTGACGGGCGTCGCATACACCCTCTTCACCGCGTTCACCAGCAAGGGCATCGAGTGGGTCGGCGTCGTCGGCCTGTTCTTCGCGGCCGGCCTGACGCTCATCGCGGGCACGTTCTTCCGGTTCGTCGCCCGACGCGTCGAGATCCGTCCCGAGGACTACGAGGACGCCGAGGTCGAGGACGGCGCCGGGGAGCTGGGCTTCTTCAGCCCGCACTCCTGGTGGCCCATCCTGATCGCGCTCGGCGCCTCGACGTTCGCGGTCGGTTTCGCGACCGGCAACTTCTGGCTGGCGATCTTCGCGGCCGTCGTCATCATGGGCACCGCGGCGGGACTGGTCTTCGAGTACCACGTCGGCCCCGAGAAGCACTGAGCGACAGGCACTGACGCCGACGCCGCACGGCGCCGCGCACGCACCACGAGAGCGCCCCACCGGATCTCCGGTGGGGCGCTCTCGTGTCTTCGCCGAGCGACCCTCGGTGAGCGGTCAGGGACGCTCCCGGCCGACCGGCCGGAAGACCTTCAGGACGCGGTAGTCCACGCGGAAGTCGGCCTGCGAGAACGACTCCTCGACCTCGCCGTCGTGTGAGACCGCGACGGGGCCGTCGACCGCGGTGAAGCGGAACTCGGGGACCTGCATCTCGTGGTACAGGTGAGAGCGTTCAAGACGACCGAGCGCGAGTGAACCCAGGAGTCGCAGGGTCGCCCAGCGGTGGCTTGTCTCGAGGATCCGTACGTCGAGAAGGCCGTCGTCGAGCCGGATGCGTCGCGACGGCAGGAATCCGGTGGGCTGGTAGATCGAGTTGCCGACGAGGAACAGGGACGCATCGAGTACACGGCCCTCCACCTCGATTCGGACGTGCGGGTCTTTGCGGAGGACGTGCAATACGGCCGCCGCGGTCGCGAGCGGCCGGCTGATCCGCCGCTGGAGGCGCCGGCGGACCCGGACGAAGTCGGGGTGCGCGCCGATGCTCGCGGTGTTGAGGATCAGGCGGGAGTTGTTGAGCCACATCGCGTCGACACGGGACGCCGAACCCGAACGAATCGCGTCGATCGTGGTGTCCACCGTGCCGCAACCGATGTCACGCGCGAAGTGGTTGAACGTGCCGGCCGGGAAGACCGCGACGGGGATGTCGGCGGCCAGCGCAGGAGCGGCGGCACACGCCACGGTGCCGTCGCCGCCGGCCACCCCCAGGATCTCCGCTCGGGCCGCCACGTCGGCGAAAACGGTTGCCATGTCGTCGGTGTCGTCGAGCTCGATGATCTCGGCGGCCGGCAGCCCGGTGCGGATCGCATCCACCACACGGCGACCCCGTCCGTCCGCGGAGCCCGGGTTCACGACGACGACCAGTCCGGTCCCGTCGGGGTTGGGTCCCACATCGACGACCGACGGGGCGGCCAGGGACAGCGACGGTTCGGTGATGGGCGGCACGACACGGGCACCGATCGTGGCGATGACGGCGCCGATGCCGAGCCCCGCGACCACGTCGCCGGGGTAGTGTGCCCCGGTCGCCACCCGGGACAGCCCGACGAGCCCGGCCAGTGCCGACAACAACAGACCCGCGGGCGGATTTTCGACGGCCACACCGACCGCGAAGGCGGCAGCACTGGCGGAGTGTCCGGACGGCAGCGAGTTGGAGGTCGGGCGTCGACGACCCCGCCGGGACAACGGGATCGGTCCGTGGGAGGGCCGCGAGCGGTTGCGGATCCGCTTCGCCCCCTGGTTGGTGACCAGACTCGTCACGGCGAGCGAGACCAGTCCGCGTGCGGCGCCGCGCTGCAGCGAGGGACGGCCGGACACGGCGAGCCCGGCGGCGATCGTCATCCACAGCTTCGAATGGTCGGCGGCCCGGGTGAGCATCGGCATCGTCACGTCGAGGAGCGGGCTCGGGGATCGCGCGATCGAATCGTAGATCTCGGCATCGAGAGTGCCCATCCCGCGGGTGATCTGGGACAGACCGGAACTTCGGGGAGGTGACCGGTGCATGGGGTACACCGTGCCACATCGGACCCACGCCGGCAGCCACCCTGGGGGAGGGGAGCGGTGTCGGTCGGCGACGTGGGCCACTATGCACAACGAACCGCGGACCGTCGCGCACCAGATGGTGCTCGACGGCCCGCGGTGGGTCGTGCGATTTCCTGCGACTACTCGCCGAAGGGGTTGCCGCCCTTGGCCTGCAGCTCGCGGAGGGCCTTCCGCTCGCCGGCCTCGATCTCGTGCTCGAGTTCGACGTTCCGCAGCTGCTCCTCCGGCGGATCCGCCGTGAGGATCGAACCGGTACCCGGGGCACCGGCGGAGCCGAGCTTGTTCATCCGCTTGGGCAGTGCCGCACCCTCGTAGGGGAGCGGGATCGGGTGACCATGGCTGTCGACCGGGCCGAGCGGCTGGTGGACCTCGATGTACTCACCCTGCGGCAGCCGCTTGATGATGCCGGTCTCGATACCGTGTGCCAAGACCTCGCGGTCACTGCGCTGCAACGAGAGCGCCCAGCGGTAGGCGATGAAGTAGACCAGCGGCGGCAGGACGATCAGACCGATACGCCCGATCCAGGTGGTCGCGTTCAGCGAGATGTGGAACTTGAACGCGATGATGTCGTTCATACATGCGATTGTCAGCAGGATGTAGAACGAGACCGCCATGGAGCCGATCGCCGTCCGCACCGGGGTGTCGCGGGGACGCTGCAGCAGGTTGTGGTGCGCATCGTCGCCGGTGAGCTTCTTCTCGATCCACGGGTAGGCGAACATCAGGCCGAAGATGATGGTCATGATCAGCACGACCCAGTTCGACATCGGCACCGTGTAGTTGCCCAGGTAGAGCTCCCACGCGGGGAACAGACGTATCAGACCGTCGGTCCACATCATGTAGATGTCTGGCTGAGATCCGGCCGACACCTGTGCCGGGTTGTACGGACCGATGTTCCAGACCGGGTTGATCTGGAAGACGCCTGACATGATCGCCAGCACGCCGGTGACGAAGGCGAACATCGCGCCGGCCTTGGCAGCGAAGACCGGCATGATGCGGACGCCGACGACGTTCTTCTCGGTGCGGCCGGGGCCGGGGAACTGCGTGTGCTTCTGGTACCAGACCAGCGCGAGGTGTGCGCCGATCAGAGCCAGGATGATGCCCGGGAAGAGCAGGATGTGCAGCACGTAGAGGCGCGGGATGATGATGACGCCGGGGAAGTCGCCGCCGAACAGTGCCCAGTGGATCCAGGTGCCGACGACCGGGATACCGAGGACGATGCCACTCATGGCGGCGCGGACGCCGGTGCCCGACAGGAGGTCGTCGGGGAGCGAGTAACCGAAGAAGCCCTCGAACATCGCCAGGATCAGCAGGAGACAACCGATGATCCAGTTGGCCTCACGCGGACGTCGGAACGCACCGGTGAAGAAGATGCGCATCATGTGGATGATGATCGACGCGGCGAACAGCAGAGCCGCCCAGTGGTGGATCTGACGGACGAAGAGACCGCCGCGCACCTCGAACGAGATGTTCAGCGTCGTCTCGTACGCCTTGGTCATCATCACGCCGTTCAGCGGCTGGTAGGCGCCGTCGTACACCACGCGCGTCATCGACGGATCGAAGAACAGCGACAGGTAGACGCCTGACACCAGCAGGATGATGAAGCTGTACAGCGCGATCTCACCCAGCATGAAGGACCAGTGGGTGGGGAAGACCTTGTTGATCTGGCGACGCATGCCCGCGGCGAGGTGATACCGCGAGTCCACTTCTTCGGCTTGAGTGCCGAGGCGTTCGGCGATGCTCATGACTTACGCTCCCAGAATGCCGGACCGACGGGCTCGATGAAGTCGCCTGCGGCAACGAGGTAGCCCTCGTTGTTCACCGTGATCGGCAGCTGTGCCAGCGCACGGGCGGCCGGTCCGAAGATGGGCTTGGCGTACTCGAGGGCGTCGAACTGCGACTGATGGCAGGGACACAGGATGCGGTTGCTCCGCTGCTCGTAGAGCGAGGCGGGGCAGCCGAGGTGGCTGCAGACCTTGGTGTAGGCGAAGTAGTCACCGTAGTTGAAGCTCTCCTGACCCTTGCGCTTGACCGCACGGGCCGCATCCTCGGGACGCAGACGGATGAGCATGACGGGGTTGCGGACCTGGTGCAGGCCCTCCTCCAGCAGATGGCGGGAGTGCTCGGACTCGCCGAACCCGTCCGAACGACGCCACGGGAACACGGTTTCCATACCGCCGGCGTCGAGATCTTCCGGCCGGACCAGGGCGACCTGGAACGGGTTGCCGGTGTCACGCCGCAGGTAGATGGTCTCGTTGGGCGCTTCCGGCGGGTTGTAGATCGGCGACCAGCCCGAGTGCCACAGCGGCGAGTCGGGGCCCTCGGCCCACGGGTTCTTGATGAAGCCGCCGAGGAAGGCCACGAGTCCGGTGACCGCGAAGGCGCCGAGACCGAAACCGGCAGAGCCGATGATCATCTTGCGACGACCCAGCGTGGACGTGGCGCCGGTGTCCTGGAGCAGACCGACGATCGTCTTCTTGTCGACCTCGGCCGATCCGCCGTCGTGACGATCCTGAACCGAGATCTCGGCCGGGATGAACTTCTTGGTGATGAGGATCAGCGCAACGCCGATGGCGAACACCGACAGACCGAACGTCACGCCGAGGAGTGGCGTGTTGAACGTGTACCACCAGTAGTTCGGATCGTCCGGGAGGGCGAATTCCCAGTGGTTGAACAGGAAGATCCCGAGGCACGCGAGGGCGGACACGCCGGCCACGGTGAACCAGATGGCCACCTGACGCTCGGCCCGCTTCTCGACCTTGGTGCCCGGCACCGAGTAACGCTCGGACCGGTGGATGATCTCGACGCCGTCGAGATTGGTGCCGAGTTTGACGAGCTCATCGGTGCTCATCTGTTCGAGTTCGTCCCGCGACGGGACGGCTTTGTCGTTCGCGCTCATGCTCGAGATCCCATCCACATGGCGCCGGCGACGATGGCGATGACGCCGACGAACCACATGACCATGCCTTCACTGACCGGGCCGAAACCACCGAGGCCCAGACCACCACTGGGCTTGGCCTCGCTCACGTACTTGACGTAGGCGATCACGTCCCGCTTCTCTTCCGGATCGAGCTGACGGTTCGAGAACTTGGGCATGTTCTGCGGACCGGTCAGCATCGCGGTGTAGATCTGCGCCTCGTTCACCCCGTCGAGGTTCGGCGCGAACTTGCCCGAGGACAGTGCGCCACCGCGACCGGTGAAGTTGTGGCACGACGCGCAGTTCAATCGGAACAGCTCACTGCCGCGTCCGATGCTGTCGCCGCGCAGTGACTCCATCGCGACGGTGCCGTCGGCATTGCGCGGCACCTGCGGTCCGCCACCCTCGGCCTGGATGTAGGCGCCGAGCTGGTCGATCTGCTCGGTGGTGAACTTGGCCGGCTTGCGCTGGGCCTGCGCCTCACCACGCGCCGCCGGCATACGTCCGGTCGACACCTGGAAGTACACGGCGGCGTCGCCGACACCGAGAAGTGCGGGACCGCGCTCGGGCACGCCCTGGAGGTTCGCGCCGTGGCAGGTGATGCACGAGGTCTCGTAGAGCTTGCGACCGTCGTCGATCATCGCGGCGTTGCTCTCGTCGGCGACCGCGACCTGCGGCTCGGGGGTCAGCACCGAGGCGAGCACACCCGCCATGACGAGGCCGGCCAGCAGCACGATGGTGCCGCCTGCGCGCCGACGGAGCTTGCGTCGGGCCTTGGCGCGGCGGCCGGCGTCGCGTGCAGAGGAGCGTCGGGCCGAGGCATCGGGTCCGACCTCGGTGCCGCTATCCGACGGACGCGGTGGAGATGAACTCATCTGTGACTCTCTACTAAGCGGGACGGACTGTTGTTAGATCGAGCTGCGCTCGGTCGTGGTGGAACGGGCCGGCGTCATCGGATGAAGTAGATCGTGACGAACAGCCCGATCCACACGATGTCGACGAAATGCCAGTAGTAGGAGACGACGATGGCCGCGGTTGCCTGCGCCGGCGTGAACTTCGACAGCTTGGTCCGGATGAGCAGATACACGAACGCGATCAGACCGCCGATCACGTGGAGGCCGTGGAACCCGGTCGTCATGTAGAAGACCGAGCCGTACGCATCCGACGCGAGGGTCGTGCCGTGGCCGACCAGCACGGTGTACTCGTACGCCTGCCCGATCACGAAGATCGTTCCCATGATGAGGGTGATGACGTACCAGCGGCGGAGGCCGAAGACGTCACCGCGCTCGGCGGCGAAGACACCCATCTGGCACGTCACCGACGACAGGATGAGAATCGTCGTCACCGGGATGGCGAGGGCGAGATTCAGCTCGGTCGGTGGCGGCGGCCAGCCGACGGCGGAGTTGGCACGGGCGACGAAATACATCGCGAAGAGGCCAGCGAAGAACATGAGCTCACTGGACAGCCACACGATCGTGCCGACGCTGACCATGTTGGGCCGGTTCAGCGAGTGCACGCGCGAGGTGATGGCTGTTCCTGAGGTACCTACAGCGCTTGTCACAAGTGAAGTATGACGGTTCGTAGTAAGCCGTGGCCACCCGGGTCGGAAATTGCCCCCGACTATTTCTCTCGTCGCAGGTCCGCGCCCGAATCGGGTGACCCTCGGCGTGTCCGGGAAGGGTGTGGCGGACGCCCGGCTCGCTACCGTGTGTTCATGTCCAGTTCGGCGCCGCCCGGCCCCCGTGATCTCAACGGCCGAGTCGTCGAGCAGGGTCGCCTGGCGCGGCTCCGCTCACGGCTGCGCCCGCGTGCCGGCGCCGGTCCCCTGACGCTGGACGAGCGGGTGGAGGTGGTGGCGCGGTCCGACGATGACGCCATCGCGAGTTCGGTGGCGCTCGACGCGTCGTCGTGGCGAGCCGCGGACGAGGTGATCCTCCGGCATGTCGTCGAGGTGCCACCCGACCGGCGGGCCGCCGCGGCCGCGGTGGCCGCGCTCGACGGTTACGAGTCCGTCGACGACGAACGCTGGGGGCCGAGGCCGGCGCCGCGCGACGATCGGCTCGTGGTCCTGGTCCTGGCGCGGGTCCAGCTGCTCGACGCGATGCATCTGTCGCAGGAACGGTCCCGGATGGCGAGCCTCGGTTCGCGGCACGGCGGATTCGCACGCGAGTGGGCCGTCCTCCAGCGTCCGCCGCTCTGAACACGAATATGCTGACTCCCCGTGAGCACCGCACAGTCTGACTTCAGCTGGCCGCAGATCCTCGGCAAGGTCACCGATCGCCTCGACCTCGACGCCGACGAGGCCGCGTGGGCGATGAACGAGATCATGACCGACAGTGCGACCGGAGCCCAGATCGCCGCGTTCGGCGTCGGGGTGAAGATGAAGGGCGCCGCACCGGCGGAGCTCCTCGGCTTGTCGCGCGCGATGCTCGACCACGCGACGCTCGTGGACGTCGGTCGCCCGGCCGTCGACGTCGTGGGGACCGGCGGCGACCGGTCGCACACGGTGAACATCTCCACGATGACGTCGATCGTGATCGCTGCGTCGGGCGTCGCGGTGGTCAAGCACGGCAACCGTGCGGCGTCGTCGAAGAGCGGCGGTGCCGATGTGCTGGAGGCGCTCGGCGTCGACATCTCCCTCGATGCCGCCGCGGTCGCGCAGTGCGTGGCAGAACTCGGGATCGGCTTCTGCTTCGCGCCGGTGTTCCATCCGGCGTTCCGCTTCACCGGTCCGCCGCGCAAGGAGATCGGCATCCCGACGGTCTTCAACGTGCTGGGGCCGCTGACCAATCCGGCGACACCCAGCCGGGGGCTGATCGGCTGCGCCTTTGCCGACCTGGCGCCGGTTCTGGCGCGGGCTTTCGCCGAGCGCGGCGGCTCCGCGCTGGTGGTCCGCGGCGACGACGGTCTCGACGAACTGACGACCACCACCACGTCGACGGTCTGGCAGGTCGTCGCCGGGCAGGTGAACGAACTCACCGTCGACCCGACGGATCTGGGGATCGCGCGCGTGGAACTCTCCGCCCTGCAGGGGGGAGACGCGACGGTCAACGCCGCGATCGCCCGCGAGTTGCTGGCCGGGACCACGGGCCCGGTCCGGGACGCGGTGCTGCTGAACTCGGCCGGCGCCATCGTCGCGTTCGAGCAGGAGGCCCCGATGAGCTCGGCGGAACTGACCGATGCCCTCGGCGCCGCGAAGGAGCGTGCGGCCGATGCGATCGACGACGGTGCCGCCGCCGACCTGCTGCAGCGGTGGGCTGAGCTCAGCGGCCGGCTCGCCGCGCCCGCCTGACGGTCACGCTGCCCCGAAATCCTTGTGGGGCTCAGTGTTCGGCGGGTCAGTTCTCGCCGATGGAGAAACCACCCTCGACGTCGGAGCTGGAGTAACTGCGGAACGCGATGTGTGTCGCGCTCTTGAGAACCCCCGGTAGCCGGTTGATCTGGCCGGTGACGACCGTCGCGATCTGTTCGTGGTCACGGACCCGGATCTTCGCGATCAGATCGACGTCGCCCGCACAGGAGTACACCTCTTCGACCCCGGGGATGTCGGCGACGGCCTGGGCGGTCTCCGGGATCCGGTGGATGTCGGCCTGGATGAGGACGATGGCGGTGATCATGCCGCCAGCCTAGTGGTGCGTGGCCCTCAGCTCGCCTGCCGTGTGCGAGAGTCGGCGACGGGTCTGGCCGCACGTGCGTCGTGCGCCGACTGCGACCACCCGAGCCGGCGTTCGGCGGAACCGGCGGGCAGGGCGACCGGCTCACTCGTCGACACGATGCGCGCGCCCGGTTCGGTCATCCAGCGGTACACGAGGCCGACCTCCTCGGCCGGCGCGCCCCGCAGCGGACCGGGGGCCGGTAACACGGTCTCCGCGGCTGCGACGAGCGCGTCGACGACGGGCATGGGCGAGACGCCGCGTCGGGCGCGTCCGGCGGCGGCGAGACGTCCGTACCGGATGACCGCGAACTGCCAGCCGCGTTCACCGTCGGGCCGGGCGACCACGATCTCGGCGATCGCGCACAGCGCGGCCAGTCGCTGGCAGCGGGCGAGGGCGTCGATCGTGAGCGCGAGACGGTCCCGATGCCGCGCCGCGGTCTCGAACATGTGGGCCTGGGCAAGGTCGGTGAGGTGCGCGGTGAGGCCGTCGAGGAGTTCGTCGGCCTCACCTCGCATGAGCCGGCGGGCCGCGGTGACCCGGGGAGAGTAGTCCGGCACCGTCTGCGGCTGCGCCGTGGCCGCACGGCAGGACCCCGGCCGCCGCCTCCCATCGGCCTCGGGACACCAGTGGTAGCCCGTCGCGCCGAGCCGTGTCGTGCACGTGCGCAGACCGGCGGCCGCCGAGATCACGTCGGCGACGGTCGCCGCGTTGTTGCGGTTGCCCACCGGGCCGATCGACTCGTCGGTGGGTGTTCGGCTGACCTTGAGCCGGGGGAAGCGTTCCTCGGTCAGGGTCACCCACCAACCCTTGTGCGGCTGGGTCGATCGTCGGTTGTACGCCGGTGCGTGCGCGCCGAGGAGCCGGAGTTCGCGGACGGCGGCCTCCAGGGCGTGGGAACACTCCACGACGTCGACCCGTTGGGCGAGGAGCACCATCTCCGCGATGCGGCGGCGCGGGTCGTTGCCACTGAAGTACGACCGGACCCGGCGGCGGAGGTCCACCGCGGTGCCCACGTAGAGGACCTCGTTCGACGGGCCGCGGAACAGGTACACCCCGGGACGGGCCGGGACATGGTCGGCGAGTGCGCGTTTGGCGCGCAGGCGCGGGTCGGTCTTCGGGAGATACGACGTCAGGTCGCCGACGGTCGCGATGCCCTGATTGCCGACGCGCTCGAGGAGCCGGTGGAAGACCTCCACCGTGGCGCGCGCATCGTCGAGCGCCCGGTGGGTGGGCCGCACGGAGACGTCGAACAGGTCGGCGAGCGCGCTCAGCTTGACCGTCGGCGCCTCGTCACGGCTGAGGATGCGCCGGGCCATGGTCACCGTGCACAGGCTGAGGCTGAACGTCCACGGCAGGTGGAGCCGGATCGCGTTCTGCCGAAGGAAACCCATGTCGAAACGAGCGTTGTGGGCCACCAGGATCGAGCCGCGGGCGAACTCGAAGAACGACGGCAGCACCGATTCGATCCGGGGGGCGTCGGTCAGCATCGCGGTGGTGATGCCGGTGAGGGTCACGATCTGCGGGGGGATCGGCCGGCCGGGGTCGACCAGCGTGGCGAACTCGCCGACCACCTCGCCGCCGCGGATCTTGACCGCGCCGATCTCGGTGATCCGGTCGCGGACCGGGTCGGACCCGGTGGTCTCGAGGTCGACGACGACGAGGGTCGTCTCGAAGAGCGACCGGTCGCTGAACTCGTTCGACGTCTCGCCCGTGGCCCCCTGGTCGGCGGCCTCCAGGTCGGCGAAGGTGAGCTGCCCCGCGGGCGAGCCGTCCACGCTGGTCTGCGTCACCCGGCGAACACTAGTTCGATCCACCGACATCGCGACCGCGACGCTCCGACATCGTGTCGTGTGACCCGTGTGACTGCTGTGTCGATCGCTGTTCGACGGACTTGTCGGTGGGCGCCCCTAGTCTCCACCTGGACGTGAGAAATGCGGTCTTCTCACGGTCACAACGACCCGTAACGGGGCCGACGCGGCCCGCCCTCGCCAGATGAGATGGAGATCACATTATGTACGTCGATTGTGCGCGCTGCCCGGCTCGTCCCGTCGCTTGCGACGGGTGCATGATGACAGTGCTGTTTGGTGGTCCGAGCTGGGACGATATGCCGCACGAAGGTGGAGGTTCGGTAACGGCGGCCACCTCGGACGCGGATGCCGAACTGGACCTCGCCATCGATGTTCTGCAGGCTGCTGCAATGGTGACCAGCGCCGCTGCACGATCTGCAAGATCCGCCAAAACCGCAGTTCAGGTGCCGGATCGACGCGCCTCTGTGACCGTCCTCAGGGCAGGCTGAGAAGCGGCCGAGGTTTGGCTGTCCGTCGCCTGGTGGACAGAGCGCATCCGATTTCGTAACCTTTCTGAGACCTTTGCGGAGCGTCCCGCTTCAACAGAAGTGGTCCGCAGTAGTCACCGCTCAATCGCCCTCGCGGGCGAACCGGGGAACCACAACCTTCGGACGGGCTCGTCGGAGCGCATCACCACTGATGCGACTCGGTCGAAACCGATCCGAATCGGGGTGAATCGCGTTGCCACGCATGAGTGTCCAGTGGATACCTCATGCGCGAAAAACGTGTAGGGCCACTCTTCCGGCCCGAACCCGACAGCTAACTCGGTCGGCGGTAGAGGAAGATCTGAAGGAGAACTCGCTTCGTGGCCAAACATCGTTTGGAACAGCCCAATCGTGGCAGCACGGTCGCCAAGAAGGCGGTGATCGCTGGATCGATCACACTCGGTTCGCTCGCCGCAGCCGCCGGCCCTGCTCTCGCGGCCCCGGTCCACACCCCGCTGGGCACTTTCGAGATCCCGGCCCTGCCCGGCGCGAAGGCCCCGGAGGCCAAGCCCGCGCCTGAGGCCACGCCGGTGAAGAAGTCGCCCGCCGCCACGGTCGAGATCCCCAACCTGGGGCAGTTCACCGTGCCGGGTATCGCGCCGGAGCAGATCCCGCAGCAGTTCCGCCCGCAGGGTGGCGGCGCGCCCCTGGGCCAGCCGCAGCTGACCGCCGGTCAGAAGGCCGTGAAGGCCGCCGAGAGCAAGATCGGTGCGCCGTACTCCTACGGCTCCGCCGGCCCCAACGCATTCGACTGCTCGGGCCTCGTCTACTGGTCCTACAAGCAGGCCGGCAAGAACATCCCGCGCGACAGCTACGGCCAGCTCGGCGGCGGACGCGCGGTGTCGTACTCCGAGGCCAAGCCCGGCGACGTCATGATCTTCAACGGTGGCGGCCACGCCGGCATCTACGTCGGCAACGGTCAGTTCGTCCACTCGTCCAACTACGGCACGCCGGTCAAGCGCGACGCCGTCAAGGAGTGGACCCTGACGGGCATCCGTCGGTACTGACGACAACTGAACACGAACAGACTGAGCACGAAGGTCTCTGGACGGGCGGATCGCGTGGATTGCGATCCGCCCGAACCAGTCCCGGGGGCCGGTCGGCCGCCTAGGGTGGTCGACGGGACGCGGGGTACGGGTGCAGGGGCCCGGGATGCTCAGGGATCGACGAGCACACACGAGGGAGTGAGTAGACCGTGCTGATCGGGGAGGGGCGTGGTCGCGCGACGCGGCCGAGGATGCGTTCGGGTCCGCTGATGGTGGCGCTCTGTGTCCTGTCGGCGTTCGCCGTTCTGGCACCGACCGTCGCCGGCGGCGTCGGGGACGCCCGTGCGGTGCCCGCGCGCTCGGCCGATCAGCTGCTCGACCGCTACAAGCAACTGGGCATCGACGCGGAGAAGACCACCGAGGCGATGCACAACGCCAAGATCGAGTACGACAAGCAGCGCGGCATCGTGGCGGCGGCCAAGAAAGCCGCGGACGAGGCGCAGCAGACGCTGGACACCAGCCGCGCCCAGCTCGCCGTGCACCAGAACCGAGTCGACGCGATCGTCCGCGCCAGCTATCAGGGCGCGCGGGTCAGCGGGCTGTACGCCGTGATGGTCAGCGACTCCCCGCAGGCGCTCCTGGACCAGATGTCGGGTCTCGACATGATCTCGCGTCAGGCGTCGGTGGACCTGACCGCGATCAAGAAGGTACGGGCCAGGACCGCCATCGCGAAGAAGGATGCCGAGCGCACGGCGGTGGCCGCCTCCGAGGCGGTCTCCCGCGCCGAACGGGTCCGTGGTGACCTTCAGACGAAGCAAGCCGACCTGCAGCTCCAGGCGATCCAGATCCGGTCGATCTACAAGTCGATGACCGGCAAGCAGTTGGCGGCTCTGCGCGGTCCGACCTTCGACTTCGATCCGCGACTGGTGCCCAAGGGCACCGCCGCCGGGCTGATCGCCACCCACGCCGCGCTCACCCGGATCGGTGACCCCTACGTGTGGGGCGCCACCGGACCGAATTCGTTCGACTGCTCGGGACTCATGGTGTGGGCGTTCCGGCAGGCCGGCAAGACCATCCCGCGATCGAGTCAGGCGCAGATGGCCGGTGGTCAGCCGGTCGAGAAGAACGATCTCAAGCCCGGTGACCTGGTCATCTACTATCCCGATGCCCATCACGTCGGTATGTACGTCGGTGACGGCTATGTCATCCACGCCTCGACCTTCGGCGTTCCGGTCAAGGTCGAGCCGCTCGACGAGGCCGGACCGTACAACTCTGCCCGCCGGTTCTAGTCCCACCGGTGACCTCACCGCGCGGGCGCGCCGGCCTCGTCTCGGCCGTGGTCGTTCTGGTCATCGCAGTTGCCACCGCGTGCGGCACGGTCGACGTGCCCGACGGGCCCGGCTCGTCCGCAGCGCCCGTGTCGTCGAGCCCCGCGGTCAACGTCTACGCGCGTGATCGTGCGGCGGGCGTGACGCGGTTGCTCGACGCGCTCACCGAAGCGGTGCGTTCCGGGGATGTGCGGGCGATCGGCACCCTCGTCGACACCGCTGCCACTCCGGCGTTCAAGGACAGATTCGTCACGGCCGCCGCGGGTTTCGCGCCCAGCCGGTTCACGCCGCGGAACGGTCGCAGCGGCACCCTGCGGTTCGCACGGTTCGGTTATCAGCTTGCGCCCACCGAAGAGGCGGAGGTGCTCGTACCCGGTGAGTTGCAGGAGCTCCTCGATGCCGGGGGGAGTTCGGACTCGTGGGTCGCTCCGGTGGAGTTGCGCTATGCGCTCGGCGGTGAGGGGGTCCCGGGAGTCGACGAGGCCGAGGTGGTCGTCGGCACCCAGTTCGTGGTCGCCCGCTACGGCGAGGCCTGGCGCCTCGTCGGAGACGCCACGGCCCTGGGAGGAGACCCCGCACCCACTCAGATCTGGGAGCTGCCCGGACTCCAGGTGGCCGACACCGCGACCGCAGGCGGCACGTCGGTGGTCGCCTCGTATCCCCGAACGTCTTCGACGGTGGCGACGCTGCAGCGGGAGCTGCCCGGGGCGGTGGATGCCGTCAGTGACTTCTGGGGCGACGACTGGGATCGCCGCGCCGTCGTGGTCGCCACGGCGACCGACGACGAGTTCGCCGCCCTCGTACCCGAGGGTCGAGCGGCGACCGGGACCGCGGCGGCCGCGACCGTGTTCAGCAGCCTCGACCTGGTCCAGCGCACCGCGACCGGACAGCGCATCATCCTGACCCCGGCGGCCCGGGAACTCGCCGCACCGACGCTCGCGGTGGTTCTCCGGCACGAGTTGACCCATGTCGCGGCCCGCGTTCACACCGCGCTCGACGCGCCGCTCTGGATCACCGAGGGCGTGGCCGAATACGTCGGGCGCAGAGGGACTCACACGAGGATCGCGGATGCCGCACCCGACCTGATCGCGTCCGTGCGTGCCGGTCGAGTTCCGACCGGGCCACCCGCCGACACCGACTTCGCGATGGACGGTCAGACTTCACAGGTGGCTTATCAGAGTGCGTGGTCGCTGGCCGCCTACGTCGCCGATCGATTCGACGAGGCGCGGCTGAAGAAGATGTACATGGGGGTCGCGGCGTCCGCCCTGCCCGCGGCGCAGGACGCGGCGATCGCCTCGAGTGTCGGGCTGACGCGTGCGGAACTGGTCGCGGGATGGCAGCGGTGGCTCGAAGTGCAGGCCCGTTGATGTCTCGAACGTTGTTGCTCACCAACGACTTTCCGCCCCGTCCGGGCGGGATCCAGTCCTACCTGCAGAATCTGGTGGACCTGCTGCCGCCGGAGGACGTGGTCGTCTACGCGCCGCGCTGGCGTGGTGACTCGCACGAGAAGTTCGACGCGGCCGCCCCGTATCGGGTGTACCGGCACCCGACGACGCTCATGCTCCCCACCCCGTTCGTGGCGCGGCGTGCCGCGGAGATCGTGCGCCGCGAACAGATCTCGACGGTGTGGTTCGGCGCGGCCGCGCCGCTGGCCGTGCTGGCGCCGGCGATGCGTCGCGCGGGCGCCCAGCGGATCATCGCCAGCACGCACGGTCACGAGGTCGGGTGGTCGATGCTGCCGGGCGCGCGGCAGGTGCTCGGGCACATCGGCCGCCACACCGATGTGATCACCTTCGTCAGCCGATACACCCGCGGCCGGTTCGCGTCGGCCTTCGGCGCCCGCGCGGCCCTGGAACACCTGCCCCCCGGCGTCGACACCGAGCGGTTCGCCCCGGATCCGGTGCTGCGACAGCGGTTTCGCGAACGTCTCGACCTCGGGGAACGTCCGACGATCCTCTGCCTGTCGCGGCTGGTGCCCCGCAAGGGCCAGGATGTGTTGATCCGCGCCCTGCCGCTGATCCGACGCACCATCCCCGACGCGACGCTGGTCATCGTCGGCGGTGGTCCCTACGGGAAGACCCTGCGCGACCTCGCGGCAGACACCGGGGTGGCCGACCATGTGATCTTCACCGGCTCGGTGCCCGCCGACGACCTCGCGGCGTACCACAACATCGCGGACGTCTTCGCGATGCCGTCCCGGACGAGGGGACGCGGGCTGGACGTCGAAGGCCTGGGGATCGTCTACCTGGAGGCATCGGCGTCGGGCGTGCCCGTGGTCGCCGGGTTGTCCGGTGGGGCGCCGGAGACCATCGAGGAAGGGGTCACCGGCACGGCCGTCGACGGGACCGATGTCGACGCGGTCGCCCTGGCGATCCTGGCGATCCTCGGTGATCGCGCGGCCGCGGCCGAGATGGGCCGGGCCGGACGGCGTTACGTCGTCGAGAACTGGCAGTGGAGCCAGATGGCGGCCCGCCTGCGCCAGTTGCTCTGAGGAGCAACCGGCGCAGGCGGGGAGCTCACCGCTGGTAGATCGCCTCGATGTCGCCGGCGAACTTCTCCACGACGACGTTGCGCTTGACCTTGAGGGTCGGCGTCATCTCGCCGGTCTCCTCGGTGAAGTCGGTCGGCAGGATGCGGAACTTCTTGATGGCCTCTGAATGCGACACCGTCTTGTTGGCGAGGTCGACGGCCGACTGGACCTCGGCGCGCAGGTCGGCGTCGTCGGCGAGGTCGGCGACCGTCGCGGACGCGGGCTTGCCGGTGCGCTCCTTCCACGCCGGGAACGCTTCCGGATCGATCGTGATCAGGGCTGCCACAAACGGTTTCGCGTCACCGACGACGGTGGCCTGCGAGATCAGGGCGTTGGCGCGGATGACGTCCTCGAGTCCGGCGGGGGAGACGTTCTTGCCGCCCGCGGTCACGATCAGTTCCTTCTTGCGGCCGGTGATGGTGATGAAGCCGTCGGCGTCGACGGTGCCGAGGTCGCCGGTATGGAACCAGCCGTCGACGACCGCGGATGCGGTCGCCTCGGGGTTCTGCCAGTACTCGGTGAAGACGACCCCGCCGCGCAACAGCACCTCACCATCGTCACCGATCCGAACGGCATTGCCCGACAACGGTTTTCCGACACTGCCGATCTTCGACGCCGACGGCGTGTTCACGCTGAACGCGGCCGTGGTCTCGGTCAGGCCGTAGCCCTCGTACACCGGCACGCCGACGCCGGAGAAGAAGTGGCCCAGTCGGGCGCCGAGCGGCGCGCCACCGGAGATCGCCATCTGGCACTCGCCGCCGAGGGCGGCCCGGAGCTTCTTGTAGACGAGCGCGTCGAAGACGCCGTGCTTGACCTTCAGTGCGAGTCCGACCTGCCCCTTCTCCTTCGCCTGTGAGTACGCGATCGCGGTCTCGGACGCGGCGTCGAAGATCTTGCCCTTGCCGCCGTCGTGGGCCTTCTGGCGGGCGGTGTTGTAGACCTTCTCGAACACGCGCGGCACGGACAGGATGAGCGACGGTTTGAAGACGGCGAATTCGTCGACGAGGTTCGGGATGTCGCTCGTGTGCCCGACTTCGGCGCCGGCCTCGATCGCGACGAGCGTGATGGCGCGCGCGAGGACGTGGGCGAGGGGCAGGAACATGAGCAGACGCTTCTCGTCGCGGGCGATGACCTGATCGAGGATGTCGCCGGCGAGGACCGCCCGCACCTCCGACAGCATGTTGGCGTGGGTGAGTTCGCAGCCCTTGGGGCGTCCGGTGGTCCCCGAGGTGTAGATCAGCGTCGCCGGGTCGGCGGCCTTGACGGTGGCCCGGCGGGCCGCGACCTCGTCGTCGTGGACGTCGGCACCGGCGGCGACGAGCTCGCCGACGGCACCCGGCCCGTCGGTGCGGTCGATCTGGAAGACGGTCACCGGCGTGGTCAGGGAGTCGATGGACTCGAACTCGGCGCGATGTCCGTCGTCCTCCAGGACGATCGCGACCGCACCGGAATCCTGCATGATCCATTCGATCTGGCCGGCGGAGGAGGAATCGTAGATGGGCACGGTGATCGCGCCCGCGGACCAGATCGCGAAGTCGAAGAGATTCCACTCGAGGCGGGTGCGCGACAGCAGCGCCACCCGGTCCCCGGGGTTGACCCCGGAGGCGATCAGGCCCTTGGCGATGGCGGAGATGCGGGAGGCGGCCTCGGCGGCGGTGACCGGCTCCCACCGGTCGCCCTGCTTGTGGCGGAACACGATGTGCTGCGGTGATCGGTGCGCCAGGCCGAAGATGATGTTCGTGCAGTTCTCGTCGTCGCCGATCGAGAACTTCGCGGGCACGCTGTACTCGCCCATCGTGGTTACCCTCCAGTAGACATCAGTCACCGAATCGTATCCCCGACACGGAATCGGACTCATCGCGACGTCGGTTTCGGGTGCACTACCCTGCGCCGACACGAGTATGTGAAGCTAGTGGGCGTGACGAGCATCCAGGTGGCCGACGAGGTCTTCGTCGCCGCGGCGCCGCCGTCGGCGACCGCCGTGATCGGCGACCCCGCCAACTGGCGCCGGTGGTGGCCGGACCTGCGTCTGGCGGTCACCGAGGACCGGGGCGAGCAGGGCGTGCGCTGGCAGGTCGCGGGTCCGGTGTCGGGGACGATGGAGATCTGGAACGAGGCGGTCCTCGACGGCTTCGTGCTCCACTACTTCCTCCACGCCGAACCCACCGGTCCGCTGCCCGACGACCCCCGCACCCGCGCCGACGTGCTGGCCGAGGAGAACAAGCTGCGCCGCGTGACGGGCAAAGAGGTCTCGTTCGAGGTCAAACGACTGCTGGAGAAGGGCCGTGTCGTCGGTGGTCCCGCCGCCGGTCTCGAGTCGGCCGGGATGCGGTGATGGCCGACCACACCGAACGCGACATCGTCATCGGCGCCGACGCCGACGCCATCCTCGCCGTCATCGCCGACTTCGAGCACTACCCGGAGTGGGTGACCGCCGCCCGCGAGGTCGAGGTGCTGCGCACCGATGAAGCCGGCCGCGCCCTCGAGGTCCGGTTCGTGCTCGACGCCGGCGTCCTCCAAGACACGTATGTGCTTGCCTACGAATGGGATCGGAACGCCCCCGCGGTGTCGTGGCGCCTGGTGTCGAGCGATCTGCAGAAGGATCAGCGCGGACGATACGTGCTGACCCAACAGGTCCCGGGATCGACGAAGGTGACCTACGAACTCATGGTCGACCTGCAGGTGCCCATGATCGGGCAGCTGAAGCGGCGAGCCGAGAAGGCGATCACCGATGCCGCGCTGAACGACCTCAAGAAGAGGGTCGAAGGCTGATCGATCTCACACCCATCCACATCGTGCTCGGGCCGGGGGGTTCCGGTGTCTCCGCGGTCGCGGCCGCCGGCGCGACCCAGCGTCCCGGCACCTCCCGGGCGGCCAAGGCCGTGCCCCGGTCGGGCCTGTCGGCAGCCGAATCCGACACGCTCCTCATCACCGTCGACCGCTGGTCGCCGGTTCCCGACTGGGCACGGGTGTACCGCCGGCCCGGCGAGCCCGTCGCGGTGTCCAAATACCTGCACCTGTTGACCCTGGACCGACTGGACCTCACCGAACGCACATGGTCGGCGTTCGTCGAGGTGCTCGAGCACACCGTGAGCCGCAGCAAGACGGCCCTGCCCGGCGTCGGCACCCTGGCCGGGATCGACGCCGCCGAGCTCACCTCGTTGCCCGGGATCGACGATTTCCTGCTCCTGCGCCGTATCCGGGACGAGGCGATCAGCGGCCGGTGGCAGCGGATCGTCGTCGACTGTTCCGGGTGTGGTGACCCACTCCAGTTCCTCCGTGGCGGAGCAGTTCTCAGCCAGGCCCTCAACCGGTTCTGGCCGCGTCACCGACGCCTCGCGATGGCTTCCGAGCGTCCGATGGTCGCGCAACTGACGGCCGCGGTCGACGCCATCGACCGGGACTGCCTCGACATCGCCGAACTGTTCGCCGATCCGCATGCGGTGGCGGTGCACCTCGTTCTCGCCGCCGACGACCGGAGCCGACGACTCACCGGCCACCATCTCGCCGCTGCCGACCTCATGGGCCTGCCGCTGGCCTCGGTCCAGGTCAACGCGGGCGTCGGCGCCGAACCGGCGGCCGAGGTCGCGGACATGGTGCGGGCCGAACTCGCCGGTTCCGACGGTTCGCGTTCCGTCGTCGTCGAGGTGGTCGAGAAATCGCCTGGTGCGATCGATCGCATGGCGCGGCTCCGCAAGCTCTCGGTCTCGTTGCCGGCACCGCACGGCGTCCCCCGGGGTTCGGCGGCGGCCGAGGTCGAGGCGGGCCAGGGGCGCGTGAGCGGAAAGCCGACTGGTCCGGTGTACCGGTTGTCGTGGCCGCAGCGCCTACCGGATCCGGATTCGCTGGCTCTCGGGCGCAGCGGAGACGACCTCCTGGTGACGATTGCGGGGTTCCGCCATCCAGTGCGGCTGCCGTCGGTGCTACGACGTTGCACGGTCGTCGACGCCGACTGGGACGGCACGACCCTGGGCATCGGCTTCGTCCCCGATCCGGCGGTGTGGCCCCGGCCGCAGAACTGAGCCGGTTCCTCGGCCCGGTACGTCGACGCCGCCCAGTTCCCGACGGCCAGGTGGGACGGCGGTGGTGGAATGATCCCGCCCGGGCGGGGTACGTTCGCCAGACCGCACTGTTCGAGACGGCAGGGTACGGTGCCGATGACCCCGACGACAGACACGCGGGTGGGTGTTCGCGCGGGGCCGGGAAAGGGGAAAGTTGGCGATGGGCACGGACGACGAGACGTTCCGGCAGGCCGGTGACGGGTCCGCGGACGGGCGTCGCGACGGACCCGCCGATCCGGTGCGCGACCTGCTGCTCGGACTGGCCGCCCAGATCGACCACCTGGCCGCGCTCTTCGCGCCGGCTCCGCAGTCGGCCACCGCCGGTGGTGCGGATGCAACGGGGACGCGCCCCGGTTTCGCTGCTTTCGCCGACGGTGGTCCGCTCGGGCATGCGCTCTCCGGGGCGTCGGGGGAGATCACCTCGTTGCTCGCCGAGATCGGCGATCTGGTCGCCCGGCTGATCGCGGCGGTCATCGCCGTACTCGAGGCCATCGCCGAGGCGCTGCGTTCGTCGCCGACCTCATCGGCGACACCACGCCAGTACGAACCGATTGCAGTGCGACTCAACGGACCGGCCGCCGGGCGCGAGGCCGGCACACCGCGACGCGGTGATGCCTCACGGCGGGCCACGCCGCCCCCCGGACCCGGCCCCGGGCAGGAGAACTGATGGGCGACCTGACGATCGGCATCGACATCGGCGGCACCAGCGTGCGCGCCTCGGTGGTCGACGACCGGGGGACGATGCTCGACACCCTCCGCGCGCAGACCCCGCCGACCGCGGCCGCGCTCGAACACTGTCTGGACCGGTTGGTCGGCGAACTGACCTCGCGCTGGGACGCGAAGGCCGTCGGGCTCGCGATCGCCGGCTTCCTGACCACCGACCGCAGCATCGTCCGGTTCGCGCCGCATCTGCCCTGGCGCGAGGCGCCGGTCGCCGAGGAGATGACCCGCCGCGTTGGGATCCCGGTCTTCGCCGAACACGACGCCAACGCCGCCGCGGTGGCCGAATGGCGGTTCGGCGCGGCCGCCCGTGGACACAACACCGTCGTCCTCGCGATCGGGACCGGGATCGGCGCCGGGTTCGTGATCGACGGGGAGATCTATCGCGGAAGTTACGGCGTCGCACCGGAACTCGGACATCTGACGATCGTCCCCGACGGGCGCGCCTGTGCCTGTGGCAAACGCGGCTGCTGGGAGCGGTACTGCAGCGGCACAGCACTCGTGGACACCGTGGTCGAGTTGCTCGCCGACGGCGACTGGGGGCGCAGCCAACTCGCCGCCGATGTCGCCGCGGACCCCGGGTCGCTGACCGGCCGTCGGGTCGCCCGCGCGGCCGCCGACGGGGACGCCGTCGCGCTGGCCGCGTTCGCGCGGTTCGCGACGTCGCTCGGCCAGGGGCTCGCGATGATCGCCGACATCTTCGACCCCGACCTCATCGTCCTGGCCGGCGGCGTCGGCGCGGCGTCGGGGCTGTTCCTCGACGAGGCCCGGGAGCACTACGCCCGCCAGGTCACCGGTGCCGGACACCGTCAGCTCGCGCGTATCCGCGGTACCCAGCTCGGCGAGACCGCCGGCGTCGTGGGCGCGGCCGAGGTTGCGCGACAGGCGATCCGGACGGCCGCACGCCCTCTGGCCGACCCGCACCCCGAGACACGGCCGGTCTCCGGGCTCTGAGTGCTCCCGGCGAGACCCCGAGCGGTCCCGGCCGGACGGTAGAGTGCGACGCGGGTAAGGTCTTGGCGTCGGGACACTCCTCGGTTCCGCGGTCTCCGCGGCGCGGTTGTCCGGCGGTGGTCATCGGGTCGGTGTGCGCGGCGAGGAGATTCTCATGTGGTACTGGGCGTTCAAGTACATCTTTCTCGGTCCGATCCTGCGGGTCCTCGGCCGGCCGACGATCGAAGGACACGAGAACATCCCGACCGACGGCCCGGCGATCCTGGCGAGCAATCACCTCGCGGTGATGGACAGCTTCTTCCTGCCGCTGATGGTGGATCGCCGCATCTACTTCCTCGCCAAGAGCGAGTACTTCACCGGTACGGGGCTCAAGGGTGGCTTCCAGCGCTGGTTCTTCACCGCGGTCGGTCAGATCCCCATCGATCGGTCGGGGGCCGAGGCCGCCGAGGGTGCGCTCACCGCGGCACGCCGCCAGCTCGACAAGGGCAAGCTGATGGGGATGTACCCCGAGGGCACCCGATCGCCCGACGGACGCCTCTACAAGGGAAAGACCGGTCTCGCCCGGCTGGCCATGGACACCGGGGTGCCGGTCATCCCCGTCGCGATGATCGACACCCACAAGTTCAACCCGCCGGGCAGTATCCTGCCGCGACCCACTCGGGTGTCGGTGCGCATCGGCAAGCCCTTGGACTTCTCGCGCTACGAGGGCATGGAGGGCAACCGCTACATCGAACGCGCGGTCACCGACGAGATCATGTACGAGCTGATGCAGCTCTCGGGTCAGCAGTACGTCGACGTCTACGCCGCGAGCCTGAAGAACCAGGCCCCGCCGGTCGAGCCCCCGGCGGCCGACGCCGCCGCTTGAGGAAGTCTCTGACCTCCCTCTGCGCCCTGAGATGAGGTGCGAGCGATGCCCTCCCTCTGCTCCCTGAGGAGCGAGCTTGCGAGCGTCACGAAGGGTCCTGGTGAGATGCGGGGCAAACCCTTCGTGACGCGCCCTCCGCAAGCTCCGGGCGCTCCTCAGGGAGCGGTGGTTGGTTGCGCCCCTCCGCAAGCTGCGGCCTCCTAAGGGAGCGGGGTGATGTTCGCAAGCGCTCTTCAGGAGCGTGGTGATGCGCGCAAGCTCGCTTCTCGGCAACGCTCGCCGTGGTCGGTCAGCCGGCGTCGCCGACCCGGGTGCCGTCCAGGACGGCGCACAGCTCCGGTATCCAGTCGCGATCTGCCGGGACGATCTCGGCGGCGTCGAGGTGTCGTAGCTCGTCGGCGGAGAACCAGCGCACGTCGAGGTGCTCGAGCGCGGTCGGAGTCCCCGAGCGCAACCGCGCCACGTAGGCGTGCAGGGTCAGGCCACCGGGCAGCGCGACCGGGGAGCCGACGCCCTCGCCGGCTTCGACCTCGGCTCCGAGCTCCTCGCGGATCTCCCGAACCAGCGCCGCCGCATGGGTTTCCCCCGACTCGACACGACCGCCGGGCAGTTCCCACAGACCGGCGAGTTCGGCCGGACGGGACCGCTGCGCCAGCAGCACGCGGCCGTCGGCGACGATCGCCGCGGCGACGACGTCGCGCGGTCGGGTGTCGCGGGGTTCGTCGCGCGCGGCGCGCGTCGCGATCATCCAGGCGAAGGTGACGAACGTGGCCGCGGGCCACGCGGCCCCGAAGATCGCCTCGAGTGCCGCCGGGGGATGGGGACCGTACTCGATCGTGACCCGGAGCAACCACGGAATCCCGAGGCCCGCGACCACGATCCACATCCCGAGGACCGCCCGCGCGCCCCGGCGCCGCGAACCGGTGCCGTGCACGAGCCAGATTCCCAGCGGGATGATCCACACCCAGTGATGCACCCACGAGATCGGCGACACCAGGAGTCCGAAGAGCTGGACCACCAGCAGGATGCCGAGGGCGTCGGACACCGCACGGCCGGCGAACACCGCCACCACGACCGCGACCAGGACGCCGACCATCCAGATCCAGCCCGACCCCACGTCGAAGCCCACGAAGCGGGACAGGGTGCCACGCAGGCTCTGATTGATCACTGCCTCGACGGGACCGATGCGCTCGGCGTCGCCGAGCAGGGTCCCGTAGTAGGTGCGGGTGACGTCGGGGAAGAGCAGCAGGCAACCGAGAACGGTGAAGACGAAGGCGACCGCGGCGGCCGGGGCGCCCAGGGGTTTGCGGGCGGCGAGATACCAGAGCCCGGAGATCGCCGGGGTGAGCTTGACCCCGGCCATCAGACCGATGAGTGCGCCGCCGGCGAGCACCCCGCGGTCGCTGCGCGCCCAGGTGACCGCCAGCAGGGTGCCCAGCATCAGGAAGACGTTGATCTGGCCGTAGTCCAGCGTGACCCGGACCGGTTCGCACCAGATCGCGGGGGCGGTCCAGAGTGCGGCCACGGCGTAGACGTCGGTCGTCGACCCGCACAGGCGTAAGGCGAGGACGACGCAGGTGTACAGAGCTCCGAACGTCGCGAGCTGCCAGCCGATGGCCACCAGGTCCCATGGCACGAGCGACAACGGGTACAACACGACGGCCGCGAACGGCGGATACGTGAAGGGCAGGGCGAAGTCGGTCTCACCGGCGTAGGTGAAGAGATAGAGCGACCCGTCGGCGAGACCCGCCGAACCGTCGCGGTAAACGTGCAGGTCCACGAAGTTCCTGCCGTTCACGGTCAGCGTGTCCCAGACGAGCCGCGCGATGATCGACGCCGCCAGGAGAGCGGTCGCCAGCACGGACCTGGAGCGCACGAAATACCAGGGTAGACAGCCGGAGGGCGGTATGGCGAAACGGTGCGCGGTGAGCGGGTCGGCACGAGTGTGTGTGAATACTTGACCCATGCGTTTCTTCTACGACTCGGAGTTCATCGAGGACGGCACCACCATCGAGCTGGTCTCGATCGGGGTCGTCGGTGAGGACGGCCGCGAGTTCTACGCGGTGTCGACCGATTTCGACCCCGGCCGGGCGGGGGACTGGGTGCGGGCCAACGTGCTGCCGAAACTGCCCTCGCCGTCGTCGTCCGCGTGGCGGGACCGTCGACGCATCCGGGAAGATCTCCTCGAGTTCCTCACCGCCGACGGCTCCGACATCGAGCTGTGGGCCTGGGTGGGCGCCTACGACCATGTCGTGCTGTGCCAGTTGTGGGGTCCCATGACCGCGCTGCCGCGTGAGATCCCGCGGTTCACCCGTGAGCTGCGGCAGCACTGGGAGGCCGCGGGCCGACCGGCGCTGCCGCCCACGCCGTCGGACGCGCACGACGCGCTGAGCGACGCCCGGCACAACCTGCGCCGGTGGGAGGCGATCGAGAAGGCCCGCGTCTGACCCGCGGACGAATCCACTCCCCACGTCTCCTCTACCCTGGACGGGTGGTGAACTGGACCGTAGACGTTCCGATCGACGACCTTCCCGAGCTCCCGCCGCTTCCGGGGGATCTCCAGACGCGTTTCGACGACGCGATGAGCCGCCCGGCGGTACAGCAGCCGAGCTGGCCGGCCGACGAGGCGCGCAAGATGCGGACCGTCCTCGAGTCGGTCCCGCCGATCTGTATGCCCGCCGAGGTCCAGACGCTCGCCGCGCAGCTGGCCGACGTCGCCGAGGGGCGTGCATTCCTCCTGCAGGGCGGTGACTGTGCGGAGACGTTCGCCGACAACACCGAACCGCACATCAAGGGCAATATCCGCACGTTGTTGCAGATGGCGGTCGTGCTCACCTACGGCGCCAGCATGCCGGTGGTCAAGGTCGCCCGGATCGCAGGCCAGTACGCCAAGCCGCGATCATCCGACACCGACGCCCTGGGGCTGCCCTCCTACCGCGGCGACATGGTCAACGGATTCGTGGCCGACGCGGCGGTGCGGGCACACGACCCGTCCCGGCTGGTGCGCGCCTACGCGAATGCCGCGGCCGCGATGAACCTGGTCCGCGCCCTCACCCAGGCCGAGGCGGATCTGAGCCGGGTGCACGACTGGAACCGCGAGTTCGTGCGTACGTCACCGGCCGGCGCACGCTACGAGGCCCTGGCGTCCGAGATCGATCGCGGCCTGCGGTTCATGGACGCCTGCGGCGTCACCGATTCGAATCTGAACTCCGCCTCCATCTTCGCCTCGCACGAAGCGCTCGTCCTCGACTACGAACGCGCCATGCTGCGGCTGGCCGACGACCCCGAGGGTGCCGGCAAGGTCCTCTACGACCTCTCCGCCCACTTCCTGTGGATCGGGGAGAGGACCCGCCAGCTCGACGGCGCCCACATCGCGTTCGCGGAGCTCATCAGCAATCCGATCGGCGTCAAGATCGGGCCCACGACGACGCCCGAGCAGGCCGTCGAATACGTCGAGCGTCTCGATCCGCACAACGTGCCCGGGCGACTCACGCTCGTCGCGCGGATGGGCAACGGCAAGGTCCGCGACGTGCTGCCGGCCATCGTCGGCGCCGTCGAGGCGACCGGCCACAAGGTCATCTGGCAGTGCGATCCGATGCACGGCAACACCCATGAGGCGTCGACCGGCTTCAAGACCCGGCACTTCGACCGCATCGTCGACGAGGTGCAGGGGTTCTTCGAGGTGCATCGCGCGTTGGGCAGCCATCCCGGTGGCGTCCACGTCGAGTTGACCGGCGAGGACGTCACCGAATGTCTCGGTGGCGCACAGGAGATCTCGGATCTCGACCTCGGGGGACGCTACGAGACCGCCTGCGACCCGCGGTTGAACACGCAGCAGTCGCTCGAGCTGGCGTTCCTCGTCGCGGAGATGCTGCGCGGCTGAGGGAGCGGGGCGTCAGCCGATCGCCAGGAACGTGCTGCCGACCCAGAAACCGAGGGCGCCGAGGCCGCCGACCAGCACCAGCACGACGACTATCCAGACCAGCGCGCCGAGCCGGCTGCCGCCGATGAGTTCGGGCTCGACGGCCATCGGCCGTGAGGTACGACGGGTCACCGGACGCGGCGCGGAGCCGACGTCGTCGCGCTCGGCCGCAGGTTGCTCCACGGGTGTGGCTGTGTCCGCGGGCCGCGCCGGGCCGGGCACCGACTGGACCCGGGTGCCATGGCCGCCGGGATCGGGGCCCCGGTAGCGCGACACCGTCTGACGCTCGGCCGACCGGCGCGGCGCGGGCACCGTGAACGGCGGGAGGTCGAGTTCGTCGGCGACGGCGAGCAGGGCCCGTTGCATGTCGAAGCCGTCGGCATATCGATCGGCGGGGTCGCGTTCGGTCGCGCGCAGCACGATCTCGTCGAACTCCTCCGGCACCCCCGGGATCACGTCGCCCGGCGCCGGCACGTCGAAGCTGAGTCGCTGGTAGGCGAGGGCCAGGGGTGAGTCGCCCGAGAAAGGTGTTCTGCCCGTGAGGAGTTCGAACATCATCACACCCATGGAGTAGACATCGCTGCGAGCGTCGGCGTGGGTGGACTCGACCTGTTCGGGGGAGAGGTAGGCAGCGGTCCCGAGGATCACGCTGGCCGAGGTCACCCCGGCCTCGGCCACGGCTCGCACCAGTCCGAAGTCCGCGACCTTGACCTCGCCCTCGTCGGAGATGAGCACGTTCTCGGGTTTCACGTCCCGGTGCACCAGACCCGCGGCATGTGCGGTGCCGAGCCCGCCGAGTACCGGCGCGGCCACCGCGACGACGGCATGGGGTGGCATCGGGCCGCGCTCGCGCAACAGTTCGCGCAGGCTGCCCCCGTCGACCAGTTCCATCACTAGGAACGCGATGCCGTCGTCGATGCCCTGGTCGTACACCGAGACGAGCCCGGGATGTTTCAGGCCGGCGACCGCGCGTGCCTCGAACTCGAAGCGGCGCAAGAACTGTGGGTCTCCCGAGTACCGGGAGTCCATCACCTTCACCGCCACGTCGCGTCCCAGCCGCAGGTCGACGGCGAGGTAGACCGCCGACATGCCGCCTCGCGCGATGGGCGCGTCGATCCGGTACCGGTCCTCGAGGACGGTCCCGAGCATCGTGTCGACGGGGGAGTTCACGCTGCCGAATCTACCTGCAGCCCGGGCCGGTCGAGAGCATCGGCACGATGCCGACCGAGGGTGTCGCCGCCGGGGCGTTCGCGGGTCTCGTTCGTCATGTCGTCGCGACCCGACGGTTTCTCCCGCTCCCGACTACCGGCTACCCTTTCGACGTGGGTTCCCTACCGTTGTCGCCTGACACTCTGCCTTCCGACACCGAGTTCCTGTCGATCGACGATGTCGCCGACCGCCTCGGGGTGTCGACCAACCGGGTGCGGACACTCATCCGTGACCATCACCTGCTCGCGGTCTCCCACAACGGATACCCGGCGATTCCGGCGCTCTTCGTGGACGAGGGCGGCGTCGCGAAACACTTCTACGGGCTCGTGGCGGTCCTGATCGACGGCGGTTACACGCGCGACGAGGTGATGGAGTGGCTGTTCACCGAGCAGGAGGATCTCGGACTCCACCCGGCGGCAGCGCTGCACACGGATCTCGCCCGCGAGGTCATCCGCCGGGCGCAGGCCCAGGCTTTCTGAGCGACGCCCCGGCCCCGAACCCCCGGGGTCCGGACTCCCGGTGCTCGGCCTCGGCGCGCCCCGACTCCTCGACGCCCGTCTCCGCGAGGACATCCGACGCGAGAGTGCCCTCGCCGGCCGGGGTCGCGCCCCACGCCCACCTGCCGAACCGGCTCAGCCGCAACGGGTCCCGACGGGTCAGCGACCAGGCCGCGACGCCGGCCAGTGCGGCCGCCAGCGTCACCTCGACAGGTTTGTAGAAGACGATCGCGTCGTCGGGCTGGAACACGATCAGCAGGAACGTCGAGGCACCGACGACCGTGGCCCGCACCCACATCGGCAGGTCGAAGGCCACCGCGATCACCAGCACCCACGTGTAGTACCAGGGCAGCGTCGACGGCTCGAGCAGGAGTACAGCCAGCATCGCCCACGCCATCCCGGCGACCGCGTCCCGCACGTCGTGGCGGTGGCGCCACCAGAGCGCGACCAGCGTGACCGCGAGGACCACCGAACCGATTGCCCGCGTGACCTCCAGCACCGGTTGCAGATTGAGGGCGACGAACGGCGCCGCGACGAGGGTCACGACATGGGCGGCGAGGGTGGGAATGGTGAACCAGTTGATGATGACGTCGGCCCACCCCAGGCCGGTGAGCCAGCCGAGTCCCAAGCCGATCACCAGGGTCCACAGGCCGAACACCGCGACCGCGATCCCGACGATGGATGCGAACACCGTCACCACGTCGCGGGCGGTCACCGGTCGCCGGGAACGGATGTGCGACAGCCAGATCCACAAGACGAACGGCAGTGCGATGCCGGCGGTGATCTTGATCGACACCGCGAGCGCCAGGACGGCTGTGCCCACCACGTGCCGGCCGTCGACCACCAGGACGATCCCGGTGACGAGGACGCCCATCATCAGCAGCTCCACGTGCGGTCCCGCCACGAGATGGATCAGGACCAGCGGGTTGAAGAGCACCAGCCAGAGTCCGGCTTGCGGGGAGGCCCCGAACCGCTCCGCCAATCGGGGGATCGCCCAGAGGGACAGGAAGAGTCCGGGCAGCAGCACCAGCCGGATGGCCAGCACGCCGAGGACGACCTGGTCGCCGGTGATCTCGGTGACGACGCGCAGCATGCCCATGAAGAAGGGGCCGTACGGTGCCGTCGTGGTCGCCCAGACCTGCGCCATGCTGTCGACGAGCGGACCGGGCAGGTGGGCGGGACCGTCGGCATACGGGTCGAAACCGGCGCCGAACACCGCGCCCTGGGCGAGATAGGCGTAGACGTCGCGCGAGTACACCGGCACCGCGACGAGCAGGGGAGCGGTCCACACGAGCACCCATCGGCTCAGCGTCCGCGTCGTCGGCGCGGTGTCGGTGGTGGAGGAGATGATCCGACGCCCCAGCCGGACCCACCCGAACACCATGAGGAACACGCCCAGCCAGAACAGCGTCCCGAAGACGTTCTTGCCGTGCCCGTACGTGATCCAGCTCAGACCCAGATCGGAGAGAAGAGCGGAGTTGCGCGGCGGGTCGCCGACCCCGAAGCTGCCGAGACAGACCAGCACGGACCCGATCGCGCCGAGGATCAGATCGCCCCGACCGGCCGTGGCGGCACCTGTCACGGAAGTGCTCACGCCTGACGGTGCGCGACGCGATGGGCGACCGCGATCAGCTCGGCACGGATGTCGTCGCCGATGTCGGCGGCGTCGAGTGCGGTCAACGCCGACCCCAACAGCTCGTCGATCGAGTTCTCCACCTCGGCCACCGCGCCGAGCTCGACGAACAGGTCTCGCGCGGAACCCAATTCGTCGCTGTCGAGCCGGCGGCCGAAGTAGGAGCGCAACCGCGCGCCGAGGGCCGGGTCGGCCGCATCGGCGCGTTGCAGCGCGATCGCGCGCAGGGCCGTGTGCTTGTCCGAGACCAGATCGTCCCCGGACGGTTTACCCGTGCGTTCGGGATCGCCGAAGACGCCGAGCAGATCGTCGCGGAGCTGGAAGGCGATGCCGAGGTCGTGCCCGATCGCACGCAGCGTCGACACCAGCTGCTCGGACGCACCGGCGAGTCGCGCACCCAGCTCGAGCGATCGCGCGACGGTGTAGGCGGCGGTCTTGAACTCCATCACCCGGTAGGCGGCCTCGGTCGAGTCGTCGCCGCCGGCCTCGTTCACGATGTCCAGGAACTGGCCGCCGAGCACCTCGGTCCGCATCGCCGCCCACGTCGCGCCCACCTCCGCGGGCAGCGGGTGGTCGCCGTCCCTGCCGGTTGAGCGGTCCCTGCCGGTGGAGCGGTCCCTGCCGGTTGAGCGGTCCCCGCCGGTTGAGCGGTCCCCGCCGGTTGAGCCTGTCGAAACCCCCGGCCGGTGACCGTGGACCAGGTCGTCCGCCCAGGCGAGCGCGAAGTCGCCGGCGAGGATCGCGGCCGCCACCCCGTGGGCGCCGGAGTCCCCGGCCCACTCCGCGCTCGCGTGCCGTGACTCGAACTCCCGGTGCACGGTCGGGTACCCGCGCCGGGTGTCCGACCGGTCGATGATGTCGTCGTGGATCAGGGCGCAGGCCTGCACGAGTTCGAGTGCGGCGCAGACGCGCAGCGCGTCCCGCGGGCCGGGGGCGTCGTCCTCGGCTGCGGCCCCGGCGACGGCACGGTCCGACGACGACGTCCCGCAGCGCCACCCGGCGAAGGCGAAGACCGGTCGGATGCGTTTGCCTCCTCGCAGCACGAACTCCCGGATCAGTTCGGCCGCCTCACCGACCACCGGTGCGATCGCGGCGGCGGCCGGGACCGCGTCGTCGAAGAAGGCGCGTAATTCGGCCTCGACGGCGCCCGGAACCGCATCGAGCGAGGTGGGCGTGGGGATCGTGGAGGTCACCCTGCCAGGCTATGCGACCTGCTCCGTACACTGTGCGGGTGACCCCAACCGCTCCCGCACCCTCGATCGTCGAACGCCTGTCCGCTCCGCACCGCGGCCCGGTCCCGTTCTCGGTCGAGTTCTTCCCGCCGCGTGACGCCGAGGCCGAGTCCCGGCTGTGGCGGGCGGTGCGCATCTTCGAGCGGTTGTCCCCGGCGTTCGTCTCGATGACCTACGGTGCCGGTGGTTCGACGCGGGATCGCACGGTGCGCATCACCGGTGAGCTCGCCGCACAGACCACGCTGCTGCCGGTGGCCCACCTGACCGCCGTCAATCACAGCGTCGCGGAACTGCGCGCGCTCGTCGGTGCCTACGCCGACCAGGGCATCACCAACATCCTCGCGCTCCGCGGCGATCCGCCCGGCGATCCGCTCGGCGAGTGGGTCGCCCATCCCGACGGCGTCGAGTACGCCGAGCAACTGGTCCGGCTCATCGATACCCTCGGCGACTTCCACGTGGGGGTGGCGTCGTTCCCGGAGACGCATCATCGGTCGCCCGACATCGAACACGACACCCGCACACTCGTCAGCAAGTTGCGGGCCGGGGCCGAGTACTCCATCACCCAGATGTTCTTCGACGTCGAGCACTACCTGCGGCTGCGCGACCGGGTCGCGGCCGCCGACCCCGAGCAGGGACTCAAGCCGATCATCCCGGGAATCATGCCGGTGACGTCGCTGGCCACCGTCCGTCGCATGGTCGAGCTGTCGGGATCGGTGATCCCGCCCGACGTCGAGGAGCGGTTCGCCAAAGCGGCGGGCAACGGCGCCGAGGAGGACCGCGCGTCGGTCCGTGCCGTCGGCATCGACTTCGCCACCGAGATGGCACAGCGACTCGTCGCCGAGGGTGCGCCGTGCCTGCATTTCTGCAGTCTGAATTTCGCCAAGGCCACGACGGAGGTCCTGGGCCGACTCGGCGTGGACGTCGACGCCGCGCTGCACGTCCCGGCCTGAACGGCCGAAGCTGTTCCGCCGGACCGGTGTCGACGCCGGTCCGGCGCGGCATCATGTGCCTGCGGGTGGCTTTCGATCCGCGGGCGGCGTTGCCGATGACGGACCCGACACGGGATCGGCGGCAGCCGCGAGTCCTTCACCCGAGATCGACGAAGGGTTTGTCTTAGCCGCCACCGGACGTCCGGGCCGCGGTCCGCGATACCGCTTGGAGTAGGCGATCCGGACGATCACCAGGACGACCACGACGCACAGCAACGCGACGAACCACGACCAACTGCTGACCGCGGCGGTCGCCGGGTCCGGATAGGTGGCATCGGCGCTGAAGTCCGACGGTTCACCCGGAGCGGGGGTCCAGGTCACGGTGGACTCGCCGACCTGCTCGCCGTTCGTCGCGGTCACCGGACCGCCGAAGGTGACGGTCAGTTGCACGTAGTCGCGGTCCGGGACCAGCTCGGTCAGATCGGCGTCGCCGCGGAACCGCACCACCTCCCCGCTGCGCTTGGCGGTGAGGTCCATCGTCAGCGAGGTGTCTCCGTAGGCGTCGGCCACGATGTCGCCCAGCTGGGCGAACTGTCCCGCGGTGAGATCGCTGAACGACGCCCGCGTTCCGACGCGCGTGGCGGGATCGTCCTCGGCGGGGTTCTCGTCCGCGCCGGCCTCGTCGTTTCCGGCGGGCTCGGAGGGGGAGGGGGAATCCGCCGTGTTCTCGGGTCCGGCGCCCGGAGACGACGGCGCCTCGGGACGATCGGGCACCTGTTTGTAGTCGGTCACCGAGACCTGCCCCACCATCGACTCGGGGAGGTCGAACTGCGGTGTCCCGCGCGGATTGTCCGGGGTGGTCGCCACGACGACGCTCCCCGAGTAGCGATCTCCCACCGTCGTCGACCGTTCGAGACAACCGGCCATCAGCGGGGAGAGGGCGACGAGAGCGACGGCGACCGCGGACGGCAACAGGCGCCGGGCTCGGCGGGACCCGGGCGCACCCGGTACGGGATTCGACGAACGCACGGTGCTCATCGTGCCAGACCCCGGCCGGACCGCGGGGCACCGGTCACACCGCGCCGCGTCGGGTGTCGGCGGTGTCAGGGCCGACGGCCGAGACCCCGACGCCCGCGTCGCAGCGCCAGGTGGGCGGCGATGTAACCGCTCGCGCCGGTGACACCTCCGCCGGGGTGAGTCGACGCTCCGGCGAGGAGCAGGCCGTCGGCACCGGGGACGCGGTGTCCGGCGAGGTCGGGGGTGGGACGCCACATGAACATCTGGTCGATGGACATCTCGACATGCATGATGTTGCCGCCGATCAGGCCCAGCTCATCGGCCAGATCTCGCGGCGTCTGGACGTACCGATGCGCGACCGACTCGGCGAAACCGGGCGCGTGGCGGTCCACCTCGTCGACGACGGCCTTCGCGGCGCGGTCCGCCGCGGCCGGCCAGTCGCCGTCGGCCAGCCGGTACGGATGCCACTGTGCCCAGAGATTGATGACGGAGCGGCCCGGGGGCGCGAGCGTCGGATCGATCGCCGAATAGCTCATCGCGACCACAGCCGGGCGCGGCGGGAGCTCGCCCACCGACGCCGCGGCATGGGCTCGGGTGAGGTGGGCGCGGTCGGTGACCAGCAGTCCGAGAGCCGAATGGACGCCGTGCTCGGGCAGGTCGCCGGGCAGCCCCTGGTAGTCGGGCAGGCCGGTCGTCCCCAGGCGAACCGCCATCCCGATCCCGCTGCCCACGACGATGGCGCGTCGCCAGCGGTCGATGACGCCCGCGTCGAAACCGCCGGCGGCGAGGAGGTCGAGCGTGGTGAGCACGTGGCAGGCGTGGATGACTGTTGCGGCACAACGGGATTGACCCGTGCCGGTGAGCACCCGCCAGTGGTCGCCGCAGCGGGCGACGGAGACCGCGGGGTCGCCGCAGGAGACACGGCCGCCGTCCTGGTGGATTCGGTGCACGAGGGCCTCGGTGAGGGCGCCGCTGCCCCCGATCGCGCGTCCGGGCGGGATTCGGTGCATGAGTGCGGCGAATCCGATCATCGGCGCCGTGCCCGGTGCGCTCATGGGCGGTCCGGACTGGGCGCCGAACCACGCGAGTCCGGCCTTGAGCTGTTCGGACTCGAAATACTCGTCGAGGAGGGAATCGCCGGAGGCCATCAATTCGGCGGTCAGGTTCAGCACCCGGCCGCCGCGCCGGCCGAACAACCCCGTGCGTGCCGTGGTGGCGGTGCCGCCGAGCCCGCCGAAGGCCCGGCCGAACTTCCCCATCGTCGCGGGTTGGTAGAACGCATCCATGACCGCCCGCGCCCGCGGCGTCCACGTCTCCACGAACCGTCGATATGCGGCGGCATCGGCCGCACCGCAGGCGTTCTCGATGGAAGCACACGTCGCGTCGAGGTCGGTGCGGAAGACGATCGGCGGGGCGGTCGCGGTGGCCGGGACGAACGCCCACGGATCGCAGTCGACGTAGCGCAGGCCGTGCGCGGCGAGGTCGAGGTCGTCGAGGACGGGGGAGTGACGGATCATCAGATGCGACGACGACCCCCGGTCGACCCGATGGCCGGGGAACCGTTCGACGGTGGAGACCGCGCCGCCGGGGATGTCGTCCCGCTCGAGTACCTCCACATCCCGTCCGGCCTGTGCCAGGTAGGCCGCGGCGATCAGGCCGTTGTGGCCCGCGCCGATGACGACGGCGTCACGCCGGGTGCCGTGCATCGTCAGCTCCCGGTACCGGCGCGGCGGGCGGCGGCCGGGGGTTGCAGTTTCAGGGGGAGCGGACGGCCGAGGAACGCGAACGGACGCGGATCGCCGGTGAAGGTGAAGTGGCGCAGGACGTCGGTGAAACCCATCCGCCGGTACAACGACCACGCGCGGTTGTCCTCGGCGGGGATCTCCGGGGTCGACAGCAGCACATGGCGTTCGGGCCGATCGGCCAGCAGCCGGGCGAGGAGCGCCTGTCCGATCCCACGGCCCTGGGCGGTCGGGTGGACGTGCAGCTCGGTGAGCTCGAAGTAATCGCGCGCGATCGCCTCGACCGTCTCGGGCGGTCGGCCCGTCTGGCGGAGTCCGAGCCGCAGCTGCTGGTTCCACCACTGACCGGTCGCGCCGGTGTAGCCGTAGGCGATGCCGACGAGCAGGTCGTCGGGTCCGAAGCCGACCGGTGGACCGACCCGGCGCCGCGCGGCCGGCATGGTCCGCGCCTCGTATGGGGTCACCGTCTCGACCGCGCCCACCGCACGCCATCCGGGCCGCGCGATGTGTTCGCGCCAGAGCCCGGCCCGATGGATCTCCGTACCGCGCGGATAATTCATCGCGGTCACGTAGATCTCCAGGGCCGGCTCGAGCCAGGCCCGGGCGTCCTGGCCACTCAGGCTCACCAGGCGGATGGTCAACGGATTTCCGTTCTCTGCATCGTTCGTCCTGCGTCGTCGACCTGCGGACGAGGTCGGCTGCCGCTGGGGCGGGCCGCCCTCTGCCGGGGGCATCGCGTCGCAGGCCACTTCCGGGAATTGTCCTATCGATGATGCACACTCGGCAGGAATCGGCCCGCAGGTGGTGGCGTTGTACTCCCCGGCGGGGGTTTCGGGTCACAGATGTCTTGAACGCCGACGCCGGGATAGCTATATTGAACGTGTCGAACGGATGTTCGATGAATGTGCCTCCGCAAGCTGTTCGCGTTCATCCGACGACACGGTCCGGCGGCGGACGAGGGAAGCGTCTGCCGCCGGACACAGCCCATACGCACGAGGAGGACGACATGGCCAGACACCGCAGCGCCACGGCTCTCACCCACGCGGCGCCCGTCGACCCGGTGATGGTCGGTCGAGCGCGCGATCTCCTCGAGCGCGCACACGTGCTCTTCGACAATGCCGACGGCGTCGACGACGACGTCGAGCGGTTCCGCCAGCTGTACCTCGTCGCACTCCGCGCCTCGGGCGCGGCCCTTGCCGTGCACGAACCGGTCGGGACCGTGCGGCGCAGGACGTCGAACGCCTGGACCCGCATCGGTGTGGTCGCCCCCGAGCTGGCGCCGATCGCCGCCCGGTTCGCCGCGCTGTCGCCGGTTCGGATGAAGATCGAGTCCGGGATCATCCGCACGATCGACCCCGACAGCGTCGCCGGCATGCGGCTGCTCGTCCTCGACTTCCTGCGTCGGGTCGAGACGATGGTCATCGCCTACGAGCAAGGAAAACTCGGTGCCGAAGCGCCGCAGATCGGCGCGACGGCGTGAATCCGGCCACACTTTGCGGTTTCTGGCACCGCCCGGTCGTCGGCAACAGCGAGTAATGGTGGTCGCGGTCGATTTCACCTCGTATCATGGGACGATATAGGCGCAGACGCCTTTCCGGTCGCGGGTGACCTTCGTCGGCGTCACGGATCAGTGAGAAGGAGGGTCGGTGCCACTTTCGGAGCACGAGCAACGCATGCTCGAACAGATCGAGAGCGCGCTGTACGCGGAAGACCCCAAGTTTGCGTCCAGTGTCAAGCGTCGGCGCCTTGGGAAGTCGAGCGGTCGTCGTCGCCTGCAGGCGGCAGCGGTCTTCGTCGTCGGCCTGGTGATGCTGGTCGGCGGACTCATCGTCAACATCAACATCGGCGGATTCCCGATCGTGAGCCTCCTGGGCTTCCTGGTGATGTTCGGGGCCGGCCTCTTCGCTCTCTGGGGAGACAACAACACCGCCGAGGCGGGCTCGTCGTCGACCAGGTCCGGCAAGAAGCAACCGGGGTCGTCCGGCGCCAAGCGCAAGCTGTCGGAGCGCATGGAGGAGCGATTCAATCGCCGGTTCGAGCAGGAGTGATCCGCTGATCCCGACTCCGCGTTCGTCGATCGGCTGACCGACTCCCGCAACTTCGCATACGACTGAGCCGCGTGCCTTCGGGCACGCGGCTCTTTCATGTCCTCGATCGCTCTCCAGAGCACGCTGAACGGGTTCGGGCGCACGGCCGACGGATTCGGGCGCACGATCGACGGGATCGGACGCCCAGTCGACGGTCCTCGCTCTTCTTTGCCGGCATCCCCACTTCTCCCCACCGGCGATCCCCACTTCTCCCCACCGGGACGCCCCACTTTGCCCCACTAGAGGATCTATGCCTGGATTTCCCGCCTCTCGAACCTCATCGGTATCTCTGATCACACGCTTGTTGCCCTTCTTTGCGCCCATGACGCGCCGGCGACACGCGCGTTCATCGTCATCTTGAGCTCCCTGAACTGGGAATTTGCTGTCAGTGAGTGAATGCGGGGGGCGGTGGGGGTGGAAAGTGGTGGAAAGTGGGGTACTGTGGCAGCACTGGGTGAGGCGAGATACGACGCGGAACCCGGTGGGCAGGAGGTGTCGACGTGTCCGTGCGATTCGTCGGTACCTACACGCCCAAATTGGACGACAAAGGGCGGCTCACGTTGCCCGCCAAGTTCCGCGATGCACTGGCAGGAGGGGTAGTGGTCACCAAAGGCCAAGATCACAGCTTGTCGGTGTACCGGACCGAAGAGTTCGACGCGATAGCCGCTCGGATCGTCGAGGCGTCTCGGAACGACCCTGATCTGCGCGCGTTCCAGCGGACGTTCTTCGCCGGTTCGGAAGAGCAGCGACCGGACGGTCAGGGCAGGATCAGTCTGTCCGGCGACCATCGCGTGTACGCGGGGTTGTCCAAGGAGTGCGTGGTGTTCGGCAGCTTCGATCACCTCGAGATCTGGGACTCGGCCGCATGGAACGAGTACCAGACGCGGCACGAGGAGAACTTCTCGGCCGCCAACTCCGCCGCGCTGAACGCGGTGCTGTAGCCGGAGGACCGGCCCGCCACACCGCCGAGACAGCAACACCAACGACAGCAACCGACCAGAAACCGACCGAAGAGACAGCAACCGATGGGCGAGTTCGGTGCCCAGCGGCTTCGGGTGGCACGAGGCCCCGGCCCGGTGGCGACCCTGGCGTACTTCCCCAACGCCAGGTGCGTGATCGGGTCGGGACCCCGCTCCATCCGACCGCCTGCTCTCGCCGACCCGAGGCATCCGCCCACCGCCGATACCGCATACATGCCGATGGGGGGTCTTCATCATGGTCGATGCCGAGGACGAACCGCGTCGGTCCGGCGAGTTCGGTCACATCCCCGTCATGGGTGCGCGCATCGTCGAACTGCTGACCCCCGCACTGGATTCCGACGATCCGCGCGTCTTCCTCGACGCCACGCTCGGCGCGGGCGGGCACAGTCAACTGGTTCTCGAGTCGTTCCCGAACGTCCGCGTGGTCGGCATCGATCGGGACGCCTCGGCACTCGAGATCGCCCGCGAGCGCCTGGCGTCGTACTCCGACCGGATCTCGCTGCACCAGGCCACCTTTCACGAGATCCGTGACGTGATGGACGCAGCGGGGGAGTCGGTGATCGATGCCGCACTGTTCGATCTCGGGGTGTCGTCGATGCAGCTGGACCAGGCCGGACGCGGTTTCGCCTATGCGGTGGATGCGCCGCTCGACATGCGCATGAACTCCGACGACCTGCTCACCGCCGCCGACGTGCTCAACACGTACTCGCACGGCGAATTGGCCCGCGTGCTCTCCGATTACGGGGAGGAGCGCTTCGCCGGCCGGATCGCCTCGGCGGTCCTGCGGGAGCGGGACAAGGAGCCCTTCTCGACCAGCGCGCGTCTCGTCGAACTGCTCTACGACGCCATCCCGGCCGCCACCAGGCGGACCGGCGGGCACCCGGCGAAGCGGACGTTCCAGGCGCTGCGCATCGAGGTCAACCACGAATTGGATGTCCTGCGTAAGGCTCTGCCGGCCGCGCTGGACGCGCTCGCCGTGGGCGGACGGATCGCCGTGATGAGTTACCAGTCTCTCGAGGATCGGATCGTCAAGCGCGAGTTCGCGACGCGCACATCGTCCACCTCGCCTCCCGGCCTCCCGGTCGAGTTGCCCGGCACGGCACCGGAGTTCCGTCTCGTCACACGGGGCGCCGAACGTCCGGACGAGAACGAACTGGCCACCAACCCGCGCTCGGCGCCGGTGCGTGTCCGCGCGATCGAACGAGTCGAGAAGAAGGGCTGAGCATGACCATCCTGCACGAGGCCCCGTCGCGGTCCGCCGGGGACGAGCGCGATTCGCGACGGTCACGCCGAACCCGCATCGAGTCCGAACGTGCGACGCGATCGAGGGCCGCCCAGCGGGCACTCGACCGTCGACACCGACGCTCCGCGGCGGGTCGTGCCACGCCTGCGCGTCGTACCGGCGGCGGACTGTCCATGACCGGGGTGTCCCTGCGAGAGCGACTGCAGCACACCCCGTTTGTCGTGCCGGTGATCGCGTTGCTCGTCCTCGGACTCGGTCTCAGCCTGTGGTTGTCGACCAAGGCGGCGCAGGACTCCTACAAGCTGGGAATCGAGCGGACGCAGAACCAGTCCCTCATCGATCAGCGCGACGCGCTCAAGCGCACGTACGAATCGGGCAACTCGGCGCCTGAATTATCGGACAAGGCAGCACGTCTCGGCATGATCCCCGCCGACAACCCCGCTCGGATGATCGTCGACGACCCGCGACGTCCGCGCGTGGTGGGCAAGCCGGAGCCCGCGTCCGGGCGTCCGATGGGGAGCCTGAATCCCGATACCGCACCGGATCCCGCGGAATCGATCGACCCGAGCGAGGTCGACGACTCGATCGGGCTGGGCGGCGGATCGGGTTCCGCGGGACCCGAGGCGGGCGGGACGTCCACACCGCAACCCGCACCGTCGCAACCCACATCGTCGCAACCGGCATCCGGCGAACCGGCATCCGGCGAACCGGCGGCCGGCGGACCGTCTCCGTCGCAGACCGCACCGCCGGGCGCGAATCCGCTCCCGTCCGGTGCGAGTCCGGCTCCCTCCGGGGCCGGTGCCGTGCCCCCGGCCGCGCCGTCGACCCCGACTCCGGCGCCGAATGTGGTGCCCACCCCGTGAGTTCGCCCCGATCCGCGCTTTCGAAGTGCGCTGGATCTCCGGCGCCATCTCCAACCCGCCGGGGTCAAATCCGGGGTAACCACGTTGAAGCGGTGAACAATTGACGACCATGACACGTGCGACCTTCGAGCGGCTCGGCGCCGGCCCGTCGCGTCCGGGACGCCGACCCGGGCGTGGACCCGGAGCGGGGTCGGGAGGATCGGATCGGAAGGGGGCCGGCGGGCGGAACGGCCGTGGGCCGCAGGGTTTCGTCTTCCGTGCGCGCGCGGCCGGCGTGGTTGTCCTGCTGGTCGTTCTCGCCGTCGCGGTCAAGATGATCGTCGTCCACACGGTGCAGGCGAGTTCGATCTCTGCCGAGGCCGCACAGCAGCGCGAGTACACGCAGGTCCTCACCGCCAAGCGCGGTGCGATCCTCGACCGCAACGGGCGCCCGCTGGCCTACACCGACGAAGCGCGGTCGTTGACGTTCCTGCCCAAGGCCGTTCGCAAGACGATCGAGGAAGAGCACCGCAAGAACCCCGCGCTTCCCGACGTCGAGACCAGGCTCGAGGAGATCGCGAAGGGGGTGTCGGTGGCCCTCGGTGGTTCGATCAGCGAGGAGGATCTCCTCGAGAAGGTCACCGGCGAGGACACTTTCGTGTACCTCGCGCGGTCCGTGAGCCCCGACGTCGCGTCCCGGATCACCGAGGACTTCCCGGAGGTCGGTGCCGACCCGCAGAGCATCCGCCTGTACCCGGGTGGGTCGCTGGCGGCGAACGTGGTCGGCGACGTGAACTACGACGGCAATGGACTCATCGGGCTCGAGGCATCGCTGGACTCGATCCTGTCAGGGACGGACGGCTCGCGGACCTACGACCGGGGATCGGACGGGGCCGTCATCCCCGGCAGCATGCGCAACGTGCACCCGGCTCTCAACGGGGCGACGGTACGCCTCACCCTCGACTCCGACATCCAGTGGTTCGTCCAGAGCCAGGTCATGAAGGCCAAGCAGGCATCGGGTGCGCAGGGCGCGTCGGCCGTGGTGCTCGATGCCAAGACCGGTGAGGTGCTGGCGATGGCGAACGACGGGACGTTCAACGCATCCATCCCGTTGTCCGATCAGCCCGATGCCGAGCTGGGCAACCCCGCCGTCACCTCGCCGTTCGAGCCGGGTTCGGTCAACAAGCTCATCGCCGCCGCGGCCGCCGTCGAGTACGGCATCACCCGGCCCGAGACGGTGCACCGTGTTCCGGGCAGCATCCGGATGGCAGGGGTGACGGTGCGCGACGCCTGGGAGCACGGGGTCGAGCCGTACACGACCACCGGCATCTTCGGTAAGTCGTCGAACGTCGGCACCCTGATGCTCGCGCAGCGGATCGGCGAAGAGCGCTTCGCCGACATGGTCAAGAAATTCGGTCTCGGTCAGCGAACCGGGGTCGGCCTGCCCGCGGAGAGCGCGGGAGAGGTTCCCGCCCTGAGTCAGTGGTCCGGTGGTTCGTTCGCCAACCTGCCCATCGGACAGGGCCTTTCGATGTCGCTGCTGCAGATGACCGCGATGTACCAGGCGATCGCCAACGACGGCCTGCGCATTCCGCCGCGCATCCTGGCGTCGGAGCAGCGGGACGGGTCGGCGCCCGACGACCGGGCGCGGCCCCAACCCGTCCGGGTTGTGAGCGAGTCCACCGCCCGGACCGTCCGGGACATGTTCCGGTCGGTGGTGCAAGACGACCCGACCGGTGAGCAACAGGGCACCGGGACCAAGGCGGCCGTCGACGGCTACCAGGTGAGCGGCAAGACCGGCACCGCGCAGCAGGTCGATCCATCCTGTGGGTGCTACTCGAACTCGCGGTACAACATCACGTTCGCGGGCATCGCCCCGGCCGACAACCCGCGCTACGTCGTCGGGATCATGCTCGACAACCCACGGCGCAGTTCCGACGGGTCGGGCGGTCAGTCGGCGGCTCCGCTGTTCTCCACCATCACGTCGTGGATGCTCCAGCGCGCCCAGGTGCCGCTGTCCGCGCCGACGCCGCGGCTGACCCTGACCGCGCGGTAGCGCCCGCGGCGTCCGTCGCCGATCAGCCGGGCACCCGGACAGGTGCGGCCATGGGCGCACCGTGTGCCGTGGCGTCGGGGCGGGTCGGTATCGTGAGTGCGATTCTGCGCCTCCCGACGAGGCACCGACGCACCTCGCGGCACAGCCCGGTCCGACGTCCTGACATCGACACCCGTACCGAGCAGTCCCGCACGACCAGCACAGTCCCGAGGAGCGAGCATGTCCGCTCGCCCGTGGGAAACGCCGAGAGAAGAACCGAGGAGGCGAGGAGCACCGATGGCGTCTCGTCGACCATCACCCGACCGGAGTGGCGGACCCATCCGTCCGCGTCATGTCACGCCGACACCGGTGTCCGTGTTGTCCACCGCCACCGGGGCCCGACTCGACCTGGTCGGCGGCGCCGACGCCGAGACCCAGGTGACCGGGGTCGTCCTGCGGGCGCAGGACGTCCGGCCCGGTGACCTGTTCGCCGCACTGCCCGGGGCCAGCACGCACGGCGCGAAGTTCGCCGATCAGGCCGTGGCGGCCGGTGCGACGGCCATCCTCACCGACCCCGCGGGCCGGGCCGAACTGGCTCGCGTCCTGCCGCCGGAGACGGCCGTCGCGGTCCTCATCCATCCCGCTCCCCGCACGGTTCTCGGAAATGTCAGCGCCCGCGTGTACGGCAATCCGTCCCAACGACTCAAGCTGATCGGCATCACCGGCACGTCGGGCAAGACCACCACGTCCTATCTGGTCGAGGCCGCCCTGCTGGCCGCCGGGCACTCGGTAGGGCTCATCGGCACCGTCGAGACCCGCGTGAACGGCGTCGCCCAACCGAGTTCGCTGACCACGCCGGAGGCGCCGACCCTGCAGGCCCTGCTCGCAGCGATGCTCGAGGACGGCGTCGACATCGTCGTCATGGAGGTGTCGAGTCATGCGCTGGCGCTCGGTCGCGTCGACGGTGCGCATTTCGCGATCGGCGCGTTCACCAACCTCTCGCAGGACCACCTCGACTTCCACCTCACGATGCGCGCCTACTTCGACGCAAAGGCCCAGTTGTTCGTCCCGTCCGCCCCGACGCACGCGGTCCGGGCGGTCGTGTGCGTCGACGACGAGTGGGGTCGGCGAATGGCCGAGCTCGCCCGGCGGCCGGGCGAAGCTGCCCATCTGCAACCGGTCCTGGTGTCCACCGGGCCGACGTCGGCCCACTGGCATGCGGGTGAGTCGTCGCTCGCCGACGACGGCTCGTCACGCACCCCGTTCACCGAGCCGGAAGGTGAGCACGAGCTCCTCATCCCATTGCCCGGCCGGTACAACGTGGCCAACGGGCTCCTGGCCGTCGCCGTGGCACACGCCGCCGGGGTGCCGGTGCCCACCGCACTCGAGGCGGTCGCGTCGGTGAGCGTCCCGGGACGCCTACAGCGCATCGATCGTGGACAGCCGTTCCTGGCCCTCGTCGACTACGCGCACAAGCCGGGCGCGATCGAGGCGGTGCTGGCGACACTGCGCGGGCAGACGACCGGACGGGTGGCCATCGTCGTCGGTGCCGGCGGCGATCGCGACACCGGCAAACGGCCGCTGATGGGGGAAGCGGCCGCGCGCGGTGCCGAACTCGTGGTCGTGACCGACGACAACCCGCGTACCGAGGACCCGGGTGCGATCCGGGCCGAGGTGCTCGCCGGTGCACAGGCCGTGCCCGGAACCGAACGCCCCCGCGGCGCGGAACCGATCCGGGAGATCGGCGATCGCGCCGCCGCGATCGAGGCGGCCGTCGCCTGGGCACGGCCCGGCGACGTCGTGCTGGTCGCCGGCAAGGGACACGAGGCAGGACAGGAGATCGACGGCGTGAAGCATCCGTTCGACGATCGGGAGGTCGTCGCCCGTGCGCTCGAGTCCCGCGCAGCCGAGGCTCCGGGTGCGGTCGCGGAGAGCGAACGATGACCACCGGAGCGGTGACGGTCATCCGCGGCGATGCGCCGGTGTCGGTCGACGACGCCCGCCGGCTGATCCGGCGCCTCGCCGAGTCCGCCGGCGCCGGCCGCACCTGGGCGGTCATCGCCGAGCTGGCCTCGCCGGCCGGCCTGACCGAGAACCAGCGCGTCGTCGAACACGATCTGCTGGGTCGCCTGGCGGTCCGACTGGCCGTCGACAAGACTCTCTGCGTGGGGGATTCACGATCGGTGCACGCGCTGCACCAGGGCGCGGTCATGGAGGGTTCGTGGGGTGACGAGGCGCTTATCGTCGAGTCCGTCGACGCCGCCGCCCGACTCGCCGACACCGAACCGGACTGGCAGCCCACCGCCGGCGACGTCATCCTGCTGGCCGCGGCCGGCGCCGATCTCGACTCCGTGATCACCGCGTGGTCCGAGCGGGGCGGATGGCGGGTCGTCGACGCCCCTGCCGGCGACGAGGCGGCACCGTGAGCGCTCGCGCGGGCGTGAGTGGGCCGACGATGCCGCTCCGCCGCGGGGTGTCAGGCAGGTTCGGGAAGATCGCGGTCGGGAACAGACCGGTCGCGTACGGAGAGGATGCGGGGGCAACGCGGTGACACAGATACTCCTCGCGGGGGCGATCGCGATCGCGGTGTCGATCCTGCTGACGCCGGTCCTCATCAAGGTGTTCTCCCGGCAGGGCTTCGGGCAGGAGATCCGGGTCGAGGGCCCACAGAGCCACCAGACCAAGCGCGGGACCCCGTCGATGGGCGGCGTCGCGATCCTGGCCGCCCTCTGGGCCGGCTATTTCGGCGCCCACCTCGTCGGGGTCTTCACCGATGCCGGGAACGGGCCGACCGCCTCCGGACTGCTCGTTCTGGGGCTGGCGACCGCGTTGGGCGTCGTCGGGTTCCTCGACGACATCATCAAGATCCGCAAGCATCGCAATCTCGGTCTGAACAAGACCGCGAAGTCCATCGGGCAGTTCATCGCCGCCATCCTCTTCGGCATCCTGGTGCTGCAGTTCCGCAACGACTACGGCTACACGCCGGCGAGCACGAACCTGTCCTACGTCCGCGACATCGATGCGATCACGCTCGGGTCGGTCGTGTTCGTGGTGTTCTGCTGGCTGGTGGTCGCGGCCTGGTCGAATGCGGTGAACTTCACCGACGGACTCGACGGCCTGGCCGCCGGCTCGATGGCGATGGTCCTGGGCTCCTACGTCCTGGTCACCTTCTTCCAGTTCGTCAACGCCTGTGCGGGCGGCGCGAAACCACCGAGCGAGATCCCCACCGGCTGCTACCAGGTCCGTGACCCCCTCGACCTCGCGCTCATCGCCGTGGCCGGCGGCGGCGCCTGCCTCGGCTTCCTCTGGTGGAATGCGGCGCCCGCCAAGATCTTCATGGGCGACACCGGCTCGCTCGCCCTCGGCGGCATGCTCGCCGGTCTGTCGATCACCACGCGAACGGAGTTGCTCGCGGTCGTCATCGGCGCGCTGTTCGTCGCCGAGATCATGTCGGTGGTGATCCAGATCGCCTTCTTCCGGACCACCGGTCGTCGCGTGTTCCGGATGGCGCCGTTCCATCACCACTTCGAACTCGGTGGCTGGGCGGAGACCACGGTGATCATCAGATTCTGGTTGCTCACCGCCATCGCCTGTGCGCTCGGCCTGTCGCTGTTCTACGGCGAGTTCCTGACCACCAATGGCTGATCGCCCGGCGGCGGTCCCGACCCCCGGGGGGCCCGACCCGCGCGAACTGGCCGGCCGGACCGTGGTGGTCGGCGGGGCCGGGACCGCGGGGTTGTCCGCCACCCGGTTCCTGGTGACGCTCGGCGCGCATGTCCTGCTCGCCGACGACCGGTTCGCCGGTGCTGACGCGCCGCCCGTCGACCGGAACGCCGCGGCCGCGGCGGTCGCCGGGGTCGCCGAGCTGATGTCGCACGGCGTCGAACCGGTCGCCGTCGCGGATCTGCTCACCGGTCCCGGGCGACTGGCGACGGCCACGGTCGTGATCGTGTCACCCGGCTTCGCGCCCACCCACCACCTGGTGGCGGCCGCGGCCACCGCCGGCGTACCGGTCTGGGGCGAGGTCGAACTGGCCTGGCGCGTGGACGTCGCGGGACTGCTGGGCGAACCACGCACCTGGCTTGTCGTGACCGGCACCAACGGCAAGACGACGACCACGTCGATGCTCGCCGTGATCGTCGAGGCATCGGGCCGCACGGGTGCGGCCTGCGGCAACATCGGGCTCCCGGTGCTCGACGCGATGCAGGCCGAGCCCCGGGTGGACGTGCTGTGTGCGGAACTGTCGTCATTCCAGCTGTATTGGGCGCCGTCGGTCCGTCCGCAAGCGGGAGTCGTGCTGAACGTGGCCGAGGATCACCTCGACTGGCATGGGACGTTCGAGGCGTACGCACTTGCCAAGGCGGGAGCGCTGCGCGGTGCGGTGAGTGTCGTCGGACTGGACGACCCGGTCGCGTCCGGCCTGCCCGCCGCGGGCCGCCGCATCGGTTTCACGCTGCGCGATCCGCAGCCCGGACAGCTCGGCGTCGCGAACGGTGTGCTGATCGACCGCGCCTTCGACGCGGGCCGGTTGTACGACGCCGACGAGGTGCGCCCGGCCGGACCGTCGGGTGTCGCCGATGCGCTGGCCGCGTCGGCTCTCGCGCTCGCGGCCGGCATCGGGCCGGAGGCGATACGGGCGGGGCTGGCGTCCTTCCGGCCGGCCGGTCATCGCGGCGAGGTCGTCGCCTCGCGGAACGGGATCGACTTCGTCGACGACTCCAAGGCCACCAACCCCCACGCCGCCCAGGCGGCGGTCGCCGCCTTCGACCGAGTCGTGCTGATCGCGGGCGGTCTGCTCAAGGGTGCGTCGATGGACGAGATGCTCACCGCGGTGGGCGATCGGCTGGCCGGGGTGGTCGCGATCGGCCGTGACCGAGACCTGGTGATCGAGGCGATCGCGCGACACGCCCCAGAAGTCCCAACAGTCACAGTATTCACAGGGGACGATGGCACGGTGAACGTGCATCGTCCGGGACAGGCCGGTCCCCAAGCCTCAGCAGTTGATCTCCCGGGGACGGGCTCCTCGACATCGGTGGCGGTCATGGACCGGGCCGTCGAGGAGGCGTGGGTGCTCGCGGAGGCGAGCCCGTCCGCGCCCGACGCCGTGCTGCTCGCACCCGCGGCGGCCTCGCTGGACATGTTCGCCGGATACGGCGCGCGCGGTGACGCGTTCGCCGCCGCCGCGCGTCGGATCGCCGGCTCGCCCGACACCGGACGCTGAGTCGGATGAGCAGCCGCAACCCGGCCGCGGACAACGACCCCGTCGACGATGCCGATGACCGCAGCGGTCTCGACGGCGTGGGAGACGATGGTGTCCCTGCCGACAACGGGAGCGCTGACGTCGAGACCGGCGGGGACGCCGGTGGCCGGACGCGCACGAAAAACGAACGGCAGAGCGTGAAGCGCGGGACCGGTGGCACGTCGGCACCGGACGACGCCTCGGGCCGCTCCGCGGGTGCGGCAGCAGCGACCGCCGCGTCGATCCCGGCGATCGTGCTCGACGCCATCCGCAACCTGTTGGCACGTCCGCTGGCGTCGTATCAGCTGATTCTCACGATGTCGTTCCTGCTCACCACATTCGGCCTGGTGATGGTGCTCTCGGCGTCGTCGGTCGAGGGGTATTCCAAAGAGGGTTCGGCGTACGGGCTGTTCGCCACGCAGGTGATCTTCGCCCTGCTCGGCCTGGTGGTCTTCTACTTCATGCTGCGGATTCCGGTGCGGCTGCTCCGACGGTTCGCCGCTCCCGCGATGTTCGTCGCGGTGGTGCTGCTGGCGCTGGTCCTCATCCCCGGCGTGGGCACGCTGAGTCAGGGCGCACGCCGCTGGTTCGTCATCTACGGTTTGTCGGTGCAGCCGTCGGAGCTGGTGAAGGTCGCGTTGTGTATCTGGGGTGCGCACCTGCTGGCCTCGCGCCGACGGGACAACGCCTCGCTGCGCGAGCTGCTGGTCCCGCTCGTCCCGGTGGCCATGCTCGTGTGCCTGCTCATCATCCTCGAGCCGAACCTGTCGACGACGATCACCATCGCGATCATCGTCGGTGCGCTGTTGTGGTTCGCGGGACTGCCGGTCAAGGTCTTCGTCTCGTTCGCGGTGTCCGGCATCGCGCTCGCCGTGATCCTCGCCCTGGCCGAGGGCTACCGCTCGCAGCGCGTGATGAGCTTCCTCGGCAACGTCGACGACCCGCAGGGGGCCGGCTATCAGGCGCGCCAGGCGACCTACGCGCTCGCGAACGGCGGGGTCTTCGGCGTGGGCCTCGGCCAGTCGAGTGCCAAGTGGAACTATCTTCCGAACGCGCACAACGACTTCATCTTCGCGATCATCGGCGAGGAGCTCGGGCTCCTCGGCGGGCTCATGGTGGTGTTCCTGTTCGTCGTCCTCGCCTACATCGGCTTCCGGATCGCATCCCGGTCGACCGATCCCTTCCTGCGCCTGATGTCGGCGACCATCACGGTGCTGATCACCGCGCAGGCGTTCATCAACATCGGCTACGTCATCGGATTGCTGCCGGTCACCGGAATCCAGCTGCCGCTGATCTCGGCCGGTGGCACGTCGACGCTGACCGTCCTTGCGATGCTCGGTCTGCTCGCCAACGCCGCGAGGCACGAACCCGAGGCGGTCGCGACGCTCACCGGCGGGTCGCCGAGCCGCGTGGCACGGTGGCTGCGCCTGCCGACGCCGGTGGCCTACCGGCAGACACGGGCGGAGTCGCTGCGCGATCGACTGGACCAGCGTCGCACGGCCGGTCCGCGTCCGACGGCCGGTGCCGGTCGCGGCGGCCGGGGACCGCAGTCGCGTCGCCGTCCGCCGAGCGGGCCCGCGCCGTCGGCCGATGCCGGACGTGGCCGTCGACGCTTCCCGTTGCCCTGGCGGCGTGCCGCCGAGACGTCGCAGCGGCGTGCCGCCCCGTCGCAGTCCGCGCGGGACGAGCGGCGGCAGGGTCGGTCGTCGACGCGATCCGGTGCCGGCGACACCCGAGGAGCCCGGTCGGCGGCCTCCGGCCGGGCGGGTGTCCCGCGCGGGCGGGCCCGGCCGGGGACTTCTTCGCGGAGCGGCGTCGACTACGGTGTCGGGTATCGGGGGAGCGGGTCGTATGTACGCGGCGCCGGGAGCGGAGCGAGCGGGCCGTATGTACGCGGCGCCGGGAGCGGAGCGAGCGGGCCGTATGTACGCGGCGCCGGCCGTCGGTGACCGGCGGCCGGGGCGGCTGAGGTGCGGGCCCGCGACGGGAGATCTCCCGGCCAGAAGCCCGCGACGATTGTGATCGAAAGCTGAAATGGAGTGACGACGCCGGTGAGTTCGGGTGCGGTACAAGCTGATACGACCGGACGGCCGAACGGCCGGCCGTTGTCGGTGGTGGTCGCAGGCGGCGGCACGGCCGGTCACATCGAACCCGCCCTCGCCGTCGCCGACGCGGTCAGTCGCATCGATCCGACGGCCCGTATCACGGCGCTGGGTACCAGTCGGGGCCTCGAAGTCGATCTCGTCCCGGAACGCGGATACGACCTGCAGCTGATCCCGCCGGTGCCGTTGCCGCGCAAACCCGGCCTCGACCTGGCGCGCACCCCCGGCCGTCTGCTGGGTTCGGTGGCCGCCACCCGCAAGGTTCTCGACGAGGTGGACGCCGACGTGGTCATCGGTTTCGGTGGCTACGTCTCCGTGCCGGCGTACCTCGCGGCGCAGATGCACCTGCGCCGACGCAATCGGATCCCGATCGTCATCCATGAGGCCAATGCCTCGGCCGGCATCGCCAACAAGGTCGGTGCCCGGTTCGCCGATCGGGTTCTGGCGGCGGTCGACGGTTCCGGGCTCGATGCGACGGTCGTCGGAATCCCGGTGCGCGGTGTCCTCGCCGAACTGGACCGGCCCGCCCTGCGGGCGAAGGCGCGCCACTACTTCGGACTCGACGACGATGCGCCGACGCTGCTCGTCTTCGGCGGCTCGCAGGGCGCGCAACGACTCAACGACGCCGTGTCGGGCGCGGCGAAGACATTGGGTGAGGCCGGCATCGGCGTGCTGCACGCCTACGGTCCCAAGAACTCGATCGACCCCGCCGTCGTCGACGACGCGCCGCCCTACCGCGCCGTCGGGTATCTCAAACGGATGGATCTCGCGTACGCCGCCGCGGATCTCGTGATGTGCCGGTCCGGCGCGATGACCGTCGCCGAGGTGTCGGCGACCGGGTTGCCCGCGATCTATGTCCCGCTGCCGCACGGGAACGGCGAACAACGACTGAATGCGCTCCCGGTCGTGGAGGCGGGCGGGGGACTGCTCGTCGACGATGCGACGGTGGACGCCGACTGGGTTGCCCGCGAAGTGCCTGCGCTGCTGACGGATACAACTCGGCTGCACGAGATGTCGATCGCTGCTGCGGGCACCGGGCATCGGGACGCCGCGGCAGCGGTGGCCACCGCCGCCATCGAACTCGCGCAGGATTTCCGGGCTGGACGTCGTCGCAGTGGGAGGTCGGCCTGTGAACGATGAGGCCGTGAGCGAAGCGACGGAGACGGACGAGACGGCATCGGCTCCGGGGTCGCTGCCCGATGAGCTGAGCCGCGTCCACATGGTCGGCATCGGCGGCGCCGGGATGTCGGGACTGGCCCGGATCCTGCTGGCCCGCGGGGGACAGGTGTCGGGGTCGGATGCCAAGAACAGTCGCGGCATCCTCGAACTCCGGACCCGCGGCGCCCGGGTGCAGGTCGGGCACGATCCGTCGGCGCTCGACCAGATCCCCGGTGGCCCGTCTGTCGTGGTGACCACTCACGCCGCGATCCCCAAGACCAATCCCGAACTCGTGGCGGCACGGTCGCGCGGCATCCCGATCCTCCTACGGCCCCGCGTCCTGGCCCAGCTGATGGCGGGTCAGCGCAGCCTGCTGATCGCGGGCACCCACGGCAAGACCTCCACGACCTCGATGGCGGTCGTCGCGCTGCAGCATGCCGGGACCGACCCGTCGTTCGCGATCGGCGGCGAGCTGAACGAGTCGGGGACCAACGCCCACCACGGTGGCGACCCGATCTTCGTCGCCGAGGCCGACGAGAGCGACGGCTCGCTGCTGGAGTACACACCCGACGTCGTCGTCGTCACCAACATCGACGCCGACCACCTCGACTTCTTCGGTTCCATCGAGGCCTATGTCGAGGTGTTCGACCGGTTCGTCGCGCGCATCGCGGGCGGCGGGTCGCTCGTCGTGTGCCTCGACGACCCGGGCTCGGCCGCCCTGGCCGGCCGCGTCGCCGAGTCGCTCACCGCGCGCGGGGTGGAGGTCCTTGGATACGGACGGGGGACCCACGCCGCGCTGGCGCCGACCGTCCGCAACGTCGCGACCATGACGTCCTGGGAGCCGCGCGGAGGCGGCGGAGCCGCCACGGTCCGGTTCACCTCCCCGCTCTGCCCGGATGTCGAGGATCGACCGATCGTCCTCCCGCTCCCGGGCGAGCACATGGCGCTCAACGCGATCGCCGCGGTGATCGGTGCCGCCCGGGTGGGTGCGCAGCCCGGCGTCGCGACATCCGACCCATCGACCGGGGCCGGACGGCTCGACGCCATCGTGGCCGGGATCGGCGCGTTCGGCGGTGTCCACCGCCGCTTCGAGTTCCGCGGCCGGCGCGGCGGCGTCGAGGTCATCGACGACTACGCCCATCATCCGACCGAGGTGCGGGCCGTGCTCTCGGCGGCGCAGGACATGGTGTCCGCCCGCGGCGGGCCGAGCGGTTTGCGCGGGCGCGTGATCGCGGTGTTCCAGCCGCACCTCTACTCACGCACCGTCGAGTTCGCCGATGAGTTCGCCGCTGCTCTCGACCTCGCCGACGCAGTGGTCGTCGCCGATGTGTACGGGGCCCGTGAGGCCCCGATCCCGGGAGTCAGCGGGCGCACGATCTCCGACAAGCTGACCGTGCCGGGGATTTTCGCCCCGGACCTGTCGCGGCTGGCCGCGCAGGTCGCGCGACTGGCGCGGTCCGGGGATGTCGTGCTGACCCTGGGGGCGGGCGACATCACCATGCAGGGTCCGGAGATCCTCGACGCCCTGGCCTCGACCTCGACGACCGCCGACACCGCCACCGTGACGGGTTCGGGCGCGACTCCGACCGACGGCCCGGCGGACTCCGACGGCCGGACGGGGCGGGTGTCGTGATCCGCTGGCCGCAGCGCCGCCGGTCGCGCGTGGTCCTCGGCACGCTCATGGTGGTCGCGGCCGGCGTCGGGTTGGTGCTCATCGCCTACCTCACGCCGCTGATGTCGGTGCGCGGCACCGACGTCCGCGACAACGGGTCGATTCCGGCCGACGAGATCCTGCGGGTCGCGGCAGTGCCGTCGGGCACCCCGCTGCTGCAGGTCGACACCCGGGCGGTCGCGCAGCGTGTCGCCACCATCCCGTCCGTCGAATCGGCGCGCGTGCAGCGGAGTTACCCCTCGTCGCTGACCATCACCGTCGTCGAGCGGGTCCCGGTCGTGATCGTGAACAACGGCGACGACGTCCACGTGCTCGACAAGTCCGGGGTGGCGTTCCTCGACTACGACCGCACGCAGGGCGTCCCGCCCGAGGTGCTCAAGCTCCCGGTTCTCGACACCCCGAACCCGGGGCCGGCGGACCCGACCACCAGGGAGACCATCGCGGCGGTGGCGGGCTTGCCCGAATCGTTGGCGCGGCAGGTCATCCGGGTGACCGCGACCTCGCCGGTCGACATCGAGTTCACGCTGTCGGAGAAGCGCACCGTGGTGTGGGGGGACAGCGACCGCGGCGCCGAGAAGGCCCGCACACTGACGCATCTGCTCACCCGCGAGGCGCGGATGTACAACGTGTCGAGTCCCGAGTTCCCGGCCTATCGGTGACGCACGCCGGATCCGGCCGACCCCGAAATCACCGGTCGGGGTGAGGCGGACCCGCGAGACGGAACCGGACGACCCCCGTGGGGCGGTGAAAAGCTGAGGGTTCCGGCGGATTTCGCCACGACTTCCCGACACGCCGAGCGCGGATCTGGATACCGGGGCCTGCGATGCCTAGCGTCATCACCACAACGAGTTACTTGACATAACTCTAAATCTATGGTTCAGGTTTAGGGTTTGTCGCGAGCGGGACGTGGACCGGCCGGTTCACACAGGACATATCGAGACCAGAACTCGAACAACGAGATCGACCACACAAGGAAGGCGAGCGCATGACGCCACCGCACAACTACCTGGCCGTCATCAAGGTCGTCGGCATCGGCGGTGGCGGCGTGAATGCCGTCAACCGCATGATCGAACAGGGACTCAAGGGAGTCGAGTTCATCGCGATCAACACCGACGCCCAGGCGTTGTTGATGAGCGACGCCGACGTCAAGCTCGATGTCGGGCGCGACTCGACACGGGGTCTCGGCGCCGGTGCCGATCCCGAGGTCGGTCGCCGCGCCGCCGAGGACGCGCGCGACGAGATCGAGGAACTGCTCAAGGGCGCCGACATGGTCTTCGTGACCGCGGGCGAGGGCGGCGGGACCGGAACGGGTGGTGCACCCGTGGTCGCGTCGATCGCGCGTAAGCTCGGTGCGCTCACCGTCGGCGTGGTCACCCGGCCGTTCGCCTTCGAGGGCAAGCGGCGCGGCGGACAGGCCGAGGCGGGCATCACCGCTCTGCGCGAGTCCTGCGACACGCTGATCGTGATCCCGAACGACCGTCTGCTGCAGCTCGGCGACGCACAGGTCAGCCTGATGGACGCGTTCCGCAGTGCCGACGAGGTGCTCCTCAACGGCGTGCAGGGCATCACCGACCTCATCACGACGCCGGGCCTGATCAACGTCGACTTCGCCGACGTCAAGGGCGTCATGAGCGATGCCGGCAGCGCGCTGATGGGCATCGGTTCGGCCCGCGGCGAGGAGCGTGCGCGCAAGGCCGCCGAGTCCGCGATCAACTCGCCGCTGCTCGAGGCCTCGATGGAAGGCGCCCGCGGTGTGCTGATCTCGATCGCCGGTGGCAGCGACCTGGGTCTGTTCGAGATCCACAACGCCGCGACCCAGGTGCAGGAGGCCGCGCACGAGGACGCCAACATCATCTTCGGCACGGTGATCGACGACAACCTCGGTGACGAGGTCCGGGTCACGGTCATCGCCGCCGGCTTCGACGGTGGCTCACCCAAGAAGCGGACCGACGTCCCGGCCGCCGCGGGGCGTTCCGCGGTCGGTCAGGGCCAGGCCGGCGCCGTGGCGTCGCCGCCGAAGAACGATCCGCTCTTCGGGGACATGCCGAAGGGTGCGGGCGATCCGTTCGAGCAGGAGCCGGAGCCGCCCCGCCGCAACACCGTTCGGCTCGACGACGACGATGTCGACGTGCCGTCGTTCATGAAGCGCTGAGCCCGCGCATGCGGGTGCGTCGTGTCATCACCACCCGTGCCGGCGGGGTCTCGGTGTCACCGTACGATTCGTTCAATCTCGGTGATCACGTCGGAGACGATCCGGAAGCCGTGGCGGCGAACAGGATTCGGCTGGCCGAGCAGATCGGGGTGGCGGCCGGGTCGGTGGTCTGGATGGAACAGATCCACAGTCGCAACGTCACCGTGGTCGACGGACCGGTTCCCGAGCCGGTGCCCGCCACCGACGCGCTGGTCACGACCACGCCCGGTCTCGCCCTCGCCGTGCTGTCCGCCGACTGCGTCCCGGTACTCCTCAGCGACGACGACGCCGGTGTGATCGCGGGGGTCCATGCGGGCCGCGTCGGCGCCCGGATCGGCATCGTGTCCGCCACCCTGCGCGCAATGGTCGAACTCGGCGCCCGGATCGGGTCCATCGGCGCCTTCCTCGGTCCTGCCGCGAGCGGAGACCACTATGAGGTGCCCGCCGACATGCAGGCCGACGTAGAGAAGCATCTGCCGGGCAGCGCCGTGCGTACCAAGAAGGGCACGGCCGGTCTCGACCTGCGTGCCGGCTTGCGGCGGCAGTTGCTCGAGGCCGGCGTCGCCGGAGTCGCGGTCGACCCGCGGGACACCATCGCCGACCCGAGCCTGTTCAGCCATCGCCGGGGCGCACCCACGGGCCGCCTGGCCTCGGTCATCTGGATGGACCCCGATGGCGATGCACACGGCGACGATGCACCCGGTGAGCGGCGCCCGCTCGGGGAGTGACCCGGTGGCGAGAAGGATGGGGACATGACCGGGTCATCTGATGCGCGCACCGCCGAGCTGGGGAAACGGTTGGCGGCGGTGCGTCGGCGCCTCGACGCCGCGGTCGAGGCCGCCCATCGGCCGGCGGGCTCCTGTCAGCTCCTCGTGGTCACGAAGTTCTTTCCCGCGGATGACGTCCGTCGGTTGCTGCAGCTGGGGGAGCGCGCGTTCGGCGAGTCGCGCGAACCCGAGGCCGGCCGGAAGGTGGCGGAGGTGCTCAGGGACTGGGAGTCCCCGGAGCCCGGCGACGTCCCCGTGTTCGACATGATCGGTTCGGTGCAGTCCAAGAAGGCCCGGTCGGTGGCGCGGTGGGCGCGCGCGGTGCACTCCGTCGACCGCCCGAAGGTCGTCGACGCCCTGGACCGTGCCGCGGTCGCGGCACTCGACGAGGGGGAGCGCGCCGATCCGCTCGGCATCCTGCTCCAGGTCAGCCTCGACGGCGATCCGCAACGCGGCGGCGTCGTCGAAGAGGATCTCCCGGCTCTGGCCGACCGGGTCGTCGAGGCCGATTCACTGCGGTTGCGCGGGCTCATGGTCATCGCCCCGCTGGACGGCGAACCCGGACACTGGATGGCCGAGGCCGCACGCATCCATGAGGCGTTCCGCGGGCGATTCGACGCCGCCGTCGAACTGTCCGCGGGCATGTCCGGGGACATGGAGGAGGCGGTCGCCGCGGGCTCGACATGCGTGCGTGTCGGAACCGCGATCATGGGCGATCGGCCGCTAATCTCTCAGTAATCACATTGGTAACACCAGAACCAAGTGACACACGAAGCGCAGTTAGCTCACTGACCACAGATGCACCATCCGGCACGGCAGCAACCGGCGTCGCACTACCAGAGAGGCCGTCAATGACCACGATGCAGAAGTTCAAGGCTTACTTCGGCATGGTGCCGCCCAGCGAGTACGAGGACGACTACCTCGAGGAGTCGGCCCCGCCGCTGCGGGAGCGGTCTCGTGAGCGCGCCTACCGTGACGACTACTACGGCGACTCCTCCTACGATCCCGGATACGAGCCGTCGTTCCGGGACGCCGGCTACCGCGACGAGATCGCGTACCGCGACGAGCTGTCCGACCGTCACTACGACACCGGCTTCGACCTGGCCCCGGAGTACGCGGCGGAGTTCGCCTACGCCGGCAGTCGCGCGGTGGGCGAGGGGCCGATGCGGGCACCCGCCCGCCTCGAACCGCTGCAGCGTTCGTCGAGTGCGGCCCTGCGCGCCGCCACCGCGCCGCGGTCGATGGGTGCCGACCCCCGCGAACTCGAGCGCGTCTTCGCCGACAGCCCGCTGCAGAAGATCACCACGCTGCGCCCGTCGGACTACAGCGAAGCCCGTACCATCGGGGAGCGTTTCCGCGACGGCAACCCGGTCATCATGGACCTCGTCGACATGAGCAACGACGACGCCAAGCGCCTCGTCGACTTCGCCGCGGGTCTTGCGTTCGCGCTGCGCGGCTCGTTCGACAAGGTGGCCACGAAGGTGTTCCTGCTGTCGCCCGCCGACGTCGACGTGTCGCCCGAGGACCGCCGCAAGATCGCCGAGACGGGCTTCTACAACCACTCCTGACCGGCGTCGGGTACCTCGGTTCGCCGTCGTCCGAGATGTTCAGGCACTCTTGACGCGTGGCTGCGATTTTGTTGAGCGTCTTGTACTACATCCTGCTGATCTTCTGGTTGCTCCTCCTGGGCCGGCTGGTGGTCGAACTGGTCCGCACCTTCGCCCGTGAGTGGCGCCCCACCGGGATCGCGGTGGTCGTCATCGAGATGGTCTTCACCGTGACCGACCCCCCGATCAAGGCGCTGCGTCGCGTTCTCCCCCCGATCCCACTCGGTCCCATCCGGCTCGACCTGTCGCTCATGATCGTGATGCTCGTCGTGATCATCGGCATGAACATCGTCAACGGCCTGCGCGCCGACGCCCTGGCCGAGTCGCTCGCGATCGCCGGCCACCTCGTCCGCCCCTGATCCCCCTGCTCCCTGAGGAGCGCCCGAGCTTGCGGAGGGCGCGTCACGAAGGGCCCGTCCCCTGCGGGCGCACCCTATCGGGCGGCGGGTACCCCGCGTTAGGCAGATGGTCTACCGTTATAAGTCATCTTCGGATGACTGTTTCATTTCAACAGCGCATCGCAGAGATGCGACCAACGGTTCGCGTGTGACAGGATTGGACGCCAGTTACAATTTTTGACTGGTATGAATAGTTAGTGACAACCTGTATCGGTCGAACGACTCACCGTCGCGCGATCCGGGTTGGACGGCCCGCCAACTGAACACAAGTTCACCACCAGACATGAGGGGAACCGACATGCGGCTGACTCCAGCTGATGTGCACAACGTCGCGTTCAGCAAACCGCCCATCGGTAAGCGCGGTTACAACGAGGACGAGGTCGATCAGTTCCTCGACTTCGTCGAAGCCGAACTCGCACGGCTGATCGAAGAGAACACCGACCTCAAGCAGCGCGTCGAGGAGCTCGAGAGCGAGCTCGCCGATGCCCGTTCCGGTGGTGGCGCCCAGGCGGACGACCGGACCCAGATGTTCGCCAAGCCCGCCGCGGCACCCGAGCCGCCCGCCCCGGCGCCGACGCCGGCCCCGCAGGCGACCAACGACGACGCCAACGTGCGTGCCGCACGCGTTCTCGCGCTCGCCCAGGACACCGCGGACCGGCTCACCGGCAGCGCACGCGCCGACGCCGACGCGATGCTGTCCGACGCCCAGACGCGCGCCGACACGCTGGTCTCCGAGGCGCAGACCAAGTCCGATGCCATGCTCGCCGATGCCCGGCAGCGCTCGGAGGCGATCCTCGCCGACGCGCAGACGCGGTCGGAGGCGCAGTTGCGGCAGGCACAGGAACGTGCCGATGCCCTGCAGAGCGACGCCGAGCGCAAGCACAGCGAGATCATGGGCACGATCAACCAGCAGCGCGGTGTGCTGGAAGGCCGGATCGAGCAGCTCAAGACCTTCGAGCGTGAATACCGTACGCGTCTGAAGACCTACCTCGAATCCCAGCTCGAGGAACTCCAGCAGCGTGGCAGCGCGGCGCCTGTCGAGGGCGGCCGACCCGATCAGTCGTTCTCGAACGATCCGGGTAACGGTGGATTCAGCAGCTACTCACCCAGCTGACCTGGGCGGATCGGTGCGCACTAGGCTGGTGATGTGCTGACCTTGGCGCTGGCCGCGACCCTTCTGGGGTTCGTGCTGCTCATCCTCGGTCTCATCACCGGGACCGTGTGGCTGGCCGTGGCCTGCATCGTGGTCTGTTTGGTGGGCCTCGGCTTCCTCCTGGTGGACGTGTTCGCCGGTCGCAAGGGCGAAGCGGCCCGGTCACTGGAAGACATGGTCCCGGGCGCCGGTCGCGACACCGATCCGTCGCACGACGCCGATGACGACGCTGTCACCCGGCACGACCCGGCTGGCGATCGCGGCGACGATACACCGACGCGTCGGTACCCCGACGCCGACGCCCCCGGTGTCGGCGATTCCGAGCCCGCCGGCTATCGGCCCGGGGCCTTCGACCCCGGAATGGCCGCGCCCGCTGGTGCGGTCCCGCCGAATCGTCCTGCTCCCGAGCGTCGTGAGGGCAACCTCGAGGACTATCTGCGTTCGGTCGGCGGCGACAGTCCGAGTGGTGACGGGCCGCCCCGCGGGGCCCCGCCCACCGGTGTCGATGTCGCCGGTGGTGCCCAGGGTCGCCCCGGCCCGCCGCCGGGTTCCCGACCGCCCGGTGTAGGACCGCAGAGCCGACAACCCGGGGTCGGTCAACTATCGTGGACACAACAGCAGGCCCGGCCGCAGCAGGGGCAATTCGGTTCCCCGCAAGCCGGCCCGCCTCCGACGGGCCAACGGCCTCCGGTCGGCCCGCCGTCGGCTCCGCGTCCGTTCGACCCGCAGTCCTCGGGGTGGGCCCCCGACGACGTGCCGGGCGGCGACGCCGCCGGCCCGGACGACTGGACAACAAGTCCCGATGAGTCCGCGCCGCGTCGTCGGCGTGCGGATTTCGATCCGCTTGATCCGAACTGGCATCCGCCGCCGGACTGAGCGCACCCGCACGGCCGCGCACCGGTCGAGAACCCATTGGCCCGACCGGGTCGGTCGTCGCTACACTGGTTCACGCGTTGATCCGGCCATCACCGGGGAGCACCCGGAAGAACGGTGTCATCGAGTGCGGCGTCCAGTGGACGGTGCGAATGCGTGACTCCCAGTAGAACCGGGCGGGCGTGGCCCGTGACAGCCACAGGATCGTACGGTCACCGACCGTCGCGATTCGTCGAGTGGCGTCGGATCTCCGACGCAAGCGGGGTGGTACCGCGCAGACCTCCGGTGTGCGTCCCCGTGCCGATGAGACATCACCAGGCACGAGGAGACGAGCCGTGAGCGACGCGACCGACCCCACCCAGTCCGCCCCCACTCAGTCCGGGCGGGTGTATCCCAAGGTCGACATGACCGGGGGCACCGGGCGCAGCGCCCCCGACTTCCCGTCCGTGGAACAGCGGGTCCTGCAGTACTGGGACTCCGATTCGACCTTCGCCGCGTCGATCGAGAACCGGGCCGACGCCGAGGAGTTCGTCTTCTACGACGGTCCGCCGTTCGCGAACGGCCTGCCGCACTACGGTCACCTGCTGACCGGTTACGTCAAGGATCTGGTACCCCGGTACCAGACCATGCGTGGCAAGAAGGTGGACCGCCGATTCGGCTGGGACACACACGGTCTGCCTGCCGAGCTGGAGGCCGAACGCCAGCTCGGGATCACCGACAAGTCGGAGATCGAGAAGATGGGCATGGCGAAGTTCAACGAGTACTGCCGCGACTCGGTGCTGCGGTACACGGGGGAGTGGCGTGACTACGTGACCCGCCAGGCCCGCTGGGTCGACTTCGACAACGACTACAAGACACTCGATCTCGACTTCATGGAGTCGGTGATGTGGGCGTTCAAGGCGCTCTACGACAAGGGGCTCATCTACCAGGGATATCGAGTGCTGCCCTACAGCTGGTACGAGCAGACGCCGTTGTCCAACCAGGAGTCGAAACTCGACGACGCCTATCGGATGCGCCAGGACCCGGCGGTCACCGTCACGATGCCGCTCTCGGTGCCCGACGGTCCGCTGTCCTCCCTCGACGGTGTCAACGCGCTCATCTGGACGACGACCCCGTGGACCCTGCCGTCGAACCTCGCGATCGCGGTGAACCCCGAAGTCACCTACGCCCACGTGAAGGCCGCCGACGGCCGGGAGTACCTGCTGGCCGAGGCGCTGCTCGCTGCGTACGCCAAGGAGGTCGCCGATCCGGAGGTGCTCGGCACGCACCGCGGAGCGGATCTGGCGGATCTGTCGTACGCGCCTCCCTTCGACTTCTTCGCCGGTCACCCGAACTCGCACCGGGTGCTGCTGGGCGACTACGTGACCACCGACAGCGGCACCGGGATCGTGCACCTCGCACCGGCTTTCGGCGAGGAGGACATGGACCTCGCGACCGCCAACGGCATCGAGGTGGTGCAACCGCTCGACCCGGGCGGACGCTTCACCGCGCAGGTCCCGCCGTACGAGGGCCTGATGGTCTTCGACGCAAACCCGGTGATCATCAAGGACCTGAAGGAAATCGGGCGCATCCTGCGGCACGAGACCATCGAGCACTCCTACCCGCACTCGTGGCGGTCGGGCCAGCCACTGATCTACATGGCGGTGCCGTCGTGGTTCGTCGCGGTGACGCAGTTCCGCGACCGCATGGTCGAACTGAACAAGCAGATCACGTGGGTGCCCGAACACATCCGGGACGGACAGTTCGGCAAGTGGCTCGAAGGCGCCCGGGATTGGAACATCAGCCGGAATAGGTACTGGGGTGCGCCCCTGCCGGTCTGGGTGTCCGACGACCCGGAGTTCCCGCGCGTCGACGTCTACGGTTCGCTCGACGACCTCGAGGCCGACTTCGGGGTGCGTCCGGACAACCTGCACCGGCCGTTCATCGACGAACTCACCCGGCCCAATCCCGATGACCCGAGCGGGAAGTCGACCATGCGTCGGGTGCCCGAGGTCCTCGACTGCTGGTTCGAGTCGGGTTCGATGCCGTTCGCCCAGGTGCACTATCCGTTCGAGAACCGCGACTGGTTCGACGGTGGTGACTCCGCGCACGCCCCGGCCCACAACCCGGGCGACTTCATCGTCGAGTACAACGGGCAGACCCGTGGCTGGTTCTACACGCTGCACGTGCTGGCCACCGCGCTGTTCGACCGGCCGGCCTTCAAAACCGTTGCTGCGCACGGGATCGTGCTGGGTGACGACGGGCAGAAGATGTCGAAGTCGAAGCGCAACTACCCCGACGTCAACGAGGTCTTCGATCGCGACGGATCGGACGCGATGCGGTGGTTCCTGATGGCCTCGCCGATCCTGCGCGGCGGCAACCTCGTCGTGACGGAGCGAGGTATCCGGGAAGGGGTGCGTCAGGCGCTTCTGCCGCTGTGGAACGCCTACAGCTTCCTGCAGCTCTACGCCGAGCGCCCGGCGACCTGGCGGACCGACTCGCAGCATGTGCTCGACCGCTACATCCTGGCCAAGCTGGCGACGACCCGCGACACGATGACCGCGGCGCTCGACACCTACGACATCGCGGGGGCGTGCGACGCCTTCCGTGAGTTCGTCGAGTCGCTCACCAACTGGTACGTGCGTCGTTCCCGGGCACGCTTCTGGGCCGGCCAGGACGAGGACACCGACGCCTTCGACACCCTCTACACCGTGCTCGAGGTCGCCTGCCGGCTGGCCTCGCCGCTGCTCCCGCTGGCGACCGAGGCCATCTGGCGGGGTCTCACCGGGGAGCGGTCGGTGCACCTGACGGACTGGCCGACGAGCGATGAGCTGCCGGCCGATGCCGACCTGGTCATGGCGATGGACCAGGTCCAGGCGGTGTGCTCGACAGCGTCGAGCGTCCGCAAGGCCAACAAGCTGCGGGTCCGGCTGCCCCTGTCGGGTCTGACGGTGGCCTCGCCGACCGCGGCCGCGCTCGAGCCGTTCGTCGACCTGATCAAGGACGAGATGAACGTCAAGGACGTGACTCTGGCGGCCGATGCCAGCGAGTACGGGCGTTACGAGATCGCGGTCAACGCGCGTGCCGCCGGCCCCCGCCTGGGTAAGGACGTGCAGCGTGCGATCAAGGCGGTGAAGTCGGGCAACTGGACTGCGGGCGAGGGCGCCGACGGGTCCGAGATCGTCGTCGCCGACGGCATCGAACTCCACGACGGGGAGTTCACCCGACGGCTGGTGGCCGTCGAACCGGACTCGACCGCGGAGCTGCCGGGCGGGAACGGCCTGGTCGTCCTCGACACGGAGGTCACGCCCGAACTCGAGGCCGAGGGGTGGGCGAAGGACCGGGTTCGCGAGCTACAGGATGCGCGCCGCACCCTGGGACTGGACGTCTCCGACCGGATCACGGTGCGACTCGTCGTACCGGCCGAACGTCTGGACTGGGCGAGGACGCACGCCGACCTGATCGCCGGCGAGGTGCTCGCGGTGCGGTTCGACGTGACCGGCGATGGTGACGCGGGCAGCATCGAACTGGGCGACGGTGTGACCGCCGACGTGACGAAGGCGAACTGATCCGCTGACCCGGGCACCGCGCGGACATCCCGGCCGGGTGTTCGCGCGGTGTCGTCGTCGGCCGCGCGGGGAGGTCGGACGAGACGATCTGGGACACCACTCGCAACAGTCGCACCCTGGTGGTGCTGCGCCACGTACGGTGTGGAGACTGCCGCGACCCGGCCCCGCGGGGTGAGCACACACCCGAGCGCGTCGTTCGCCGCCGAACCATATACGAGGGGGCAGACCCCGATGACCCGCATGGACGTGGACCCGATCCCGGCGCGATCCGCCGCGTTCGAACCGCTGCTGTTCACGGTGGCCTACGAGATCCTGGGCTCGGCTGTGGACGCCGATCATGTTGTCCGACACTGTCTCTGGGATCATCCGGCGAGCGCGCCGGTGGACGCGTTCGGCCCCGGGTCGGCCCGAGCGCACCTCATCGCGCAGGTCGCCCGGCGCGCGCTCGAGACGCTCACTGCGCGTCGACGTGTTGCCGGGGACTACGTCGGACCCTGGCTGCCCGATCCCATCCGGTTCGACGGCGACGTCCTCGCCGACGCGGGTCTCGCGGAGTTCGCGTCGACCGCGATGCTGCTCGTTCTGGAAGAACTCGAGCCCGCTGAGCGGACGGTGTACGTCCTGAGTGAGGTCTTCGGATTCGCCGACGACACGATCGCCACGATGCTGTCCTGGTCGCTCGACGAGGTGGGGATGCTCGCGGAACGGGGCCGGTCGTTCGTCGAGCGTCGGCGCCCCCGGTTCGATCCGATGGACCGTGCCCGCGCCGCGGAGGTCGTCGAGACGTTCCTCGACGCGGCCGAGTCGGGCGACGCGGACGCCCTCATCGCCCTCATGGCACCGGAGGTGGTGCTGACCTCGGACAGCAACGGCAAGACCACCGCGGTACGGCAGCCCATGCGCGGGGCGCCCGCGGTGATGCGGGTGCTCTCGGGGTTCGCCCGGATCGGTGCCGTGCTCGAGGATTACCGCGCCGAGTTCGTGGTCTTCAACGGTCAGCCCGGGATGATCCTCTACTTCGACGGCCGGCTGCAGACCGCGATCACCCTCCGCGTCGTCGATGGCCTGATCGTCGACATCTACGTGATGCGCAACCCCGACAAGCTCGTCGGGGTCGAGCTCCGTCGGCCGGTCACCCGCTGATCCACCCACCGCGCGGAGTGCGGGATCTGTACCGGAAACCGGTACGAATACCGCACTCTGTCCGATCTCAGGCGAACAGGCCCGACAGTGTCTGCTCGATCTGGAGCCGGAAGAGCTGCTCGGGATGCGCGAAGGTGTCGGTCCCGTACTGGCCGAAGGTCTCCAGGCTGATCGCGCCGACGAGTACGGCCCACAACGTGGTGGCCGCGGCCAGGACCGCGGCGGGGGTGTCGAGGTCGAACTCATCGCGGATCGCGTCCATGTCCGCGGCGACATCCGGTGTGGGAGAGGGGAGGTCGGCGCGTAGCAGGCCTTCGGCGTGGGCGGCCGAGCACTCGCGGAGCAGCCGCACGGGAATGCGTGTGCCGGGCCCGATGGTCCGCTCGCCGGGGGCGGAGTAACCGGGCACCGGGCTTCCGTAGATCAGCGCCCATCGGGACGGCTCGGCGAGAGCCCAGGTCCGCGCGGCCGCGGCCGCGGCCGCGAGTCGATCGCGCCGTCGGGAGGTGGCGATGGAATCGGCCGCGGCATCGACGGCGTCCGCGACATCGGTGTAGGCCTCCACCAGCAACATGGTCAGCAACTCGTCGCGGCTCGGGACGTACCGGTACACCGCCGAGGAGACGACGCCCAAGTCGCGGGCGATGGCGCGCAACGAGAGCCCGGCGGCGCCGTAGGTGGTCAGGTGTTCGCGTCCCAGTCGACGGATCTCGTCGGTCATCATCGCGCGGTTCTCCGCGCGCGTTCGTCCGGTGGCCATGCGACGATCCTGCCACAAACCGAGAGCGGTGCTCTTGATTTTCTGGCGGCGTGGCTGCATACTCAACTGCGAGAGCACCGCTCTCGAAAGTGTCACCTCGACGAAAGGCCCGTCATGACCGCGACCACCCATTACAAGGCCCCGAGCGGATTCGACGCCGCCTTCAACCGCGCGGTGCGCTGGCTCGCCGACCGCGGGGTCAACCTGGCCGGGGCGCAGACGCTCACCGTCGTCGGCCGGAAGACCGGCACGCCGCAGCGAGTCCCGGTCAACGTCCTGCGGCTCGACGGGGCGGAGTACCTGGTGGCCGTCCGGGGCGACACGCAGTGGGTGCGCAACGCGCGCGTGGCCGGCACGGTGGAACTTCGCCGTGGCCGACGTCGAGCCGTCGTCACCCTCACCGAAATCGACCCCGCCCTTCGGCCGCCGGTCATCCGGGAGTACCTGCGCCGCTGGGGGTGGGAGGTCGGGCGGTTCCTGCCCGCGGGCCTCGAGCTCGCGTCGTCGGACGAAGATCTCGCCGCCCACGCCGGGCTGATCCCCGTCTTCGCCGTCACCGCTGCTCACTAGACTCGGTGAGGTGTCACGCCTCGAACCCGAACCGTCGCGCCCGGTCGGTGCGGTGTCGGGGCGGGGGTTCGAACGCAGCCCGCGCTGGGTGATGCACCTCGACATGGACGCGTTCTTCGCCTCCGTTGAACAGCTCACCCGCCCGACGCTGCGTGGCCGCCCGGTATTGGTCGGCGGGTCCGGTGGGCGCGGGGTGGTCGCCGGCGCCAGCTACGAGGCGCGCGTGTTCGGTGCCGGCTCGGCGATGCCGATGCACCAGGCGCGTCGGCTCATCGGGCCGAGCGGCGTGGTCATCCCGCCGCGCGGATCGGTGTACAGCACGGTCAGCAAACGTGTCTTCGCCATTGTGCGCGAAGCGGTTCCGGTCATCGAGACGCTGTCGTTCGACGAGGCGTTCGGCGAGCCGGAAGAACTCGCGGGGGCGACCGTCGACGCGGCCGGCGAGTTCGCCGAGGAGCTCCGATCCCGGATCCGGAGCGAGGTCGGACTCGCCGCGTCGGTCGGGCTCGGAAGCGGCAAACAACTCGCGAAGATCGCCTCGGGGATGGCCAAACCCGATGGGGTGATGGTGATCCCACCGTCCGGCCAGCTGGAGTTCCTGCATTCGCTCCCGGTCCGCAAGCTGTGGGGCATCGGGCCCGTGTCCGGCGATCGGCTGGCGCGGCTGGGGATCGCGACCATCGGTGACCTCGCGGCGATGTCGCCGGTCGAGGTGGCCTCCGTGCTGGGCGCCACCGTCGGTCCCGCGTTGCATCGCCTTGCCCACGGCATCGACGACCGGCCGGTCGCCGAACGTGCCTCCTCGAAGCAGATCAGCGCCGAGTCCACCTTCGCCGAGGACATCGTCGAACTCGACGCGCTGCGTCCCGCCATCCGCAAGGCCGCCGCCGGAGCTCACCGCCGACTGCTCACCGACGGCCGGGGAGCGCGCACCGTCGTACTGAAACTGAAGAGATCCGACATGTCGATCCTGACGCGCTCGGCGACGACCGCGGCGGCCACCACCGACTTCGACGACCTCGAGCGGACGGCGCAGCGGCTCGCGCTCGATCCGCGTTCCATCGGGGCGATTCGCCTTGTCGGCGTCAGCTTCTCGGGGTTGACCGCGGTGCAGCAGTACGCCCTCTTCGACGAGCTGGGCAGCGAGGGGCCGGCCGATGTCGAGACCACCCACCACGACACCGCCGCAGGCCACGGTGCGGAAGCGGGGGGTCGCGCCGAGGTGGCGACGTCACCGGACCCGGCCGGGGCCGAGGCGCCGATCGTCCAGGTGGCGGACTCGGCGCCCGAATCCCCGCGGTTCGCGCCGGGGGGAAGTTCGATGCCGGTCGGCCGCTTCGGCCCCGGCGCCGACGTGACCCACCCCGACCACGGGCACGGCTGGGTTCAGGGGAGTGGACACGGGGTCGTGACCGTGCGATTCGAGACCCGCACGAGCGGGCCGGGGCGCACGCGCACGTTTCCGGTCGACGATCCGAACCTCCGTCCGGCGGATCCGCTCGACAGCCTCGAGTGGGATCTTCCGGGCGACGGTTGACCGATCGGGCACGGTATCGACCGGCCGTGACCGCCACCCGGCGGGTGCCGGTGGCAGCAATCAGTCCTGTTGTGCGACAAAGAAATCGGTGATCAATTCGAGATCGTGACCCGAGGTCAGCAGTGCGATGAGCGCCATGCGCGCCTGCGGTGCGCGCAGCCAGGGTGACACGATCGCCCCGGCCCGCCGCAGATCGACTGCGCCGCCGCCCCCGCCGTAGGTCGCGGTCACCTCGCCGTACGGGACGCGGCTGGTGACGACGACGGTCACCCCGCGCTGGACGGCGAGTGCCACCTCGGCGGTGATGTCCGGGTGGGTGTTCCCGGAGCCGGTCGCCGCGAGGACCACGCCGGCGGCGTTCTGCGCGACGGACGCGGCGATCAGTCCCGGTGACACGCCCGGGTAGAGGGTGAAGGCATCGACGCGTGCCGGCCGGCCCACCGGTATCGGTCCGGCGAGCACTCGTCGCGGCACCGGCGGGTCGTCGGCCCGACGGGTGCCCTGCACGGTGTCGAAGGCCGCCGGGTCGGTGGTGGAGACCTTGAACAACCCGCGTGCCGGCAGGAGCCGGCCCCCCATGGCCACGAGGACTCCTCGACCGCGAGCGGCCGGGTCGTCGATCGCGGCCAACGCGGCGGCGAGATTCGACGGCCCGTCGGCGCGAGGAGAATCAGACGGCAGCATGGCCCCGGTGAACACGACCGGCCGCTCGTCGGCGGCGTACAGGTCGGCGAGGTAGGCCGTCTCCTCCATCGTGTCGGTCCCGTGCGTGACCACCACGCCGCGGACGGCGGGGTCGGTCAGGGCGTCGGCGATTGCGCGGACCACCGCGAACTGGTCGGCGACGGTCATCGCGGAACTGTCCACCGACATGAGGTCGACGGTGCGGGTGGCCGACGGAGTGCGCGACGTCCCGTCGTCCCCGGCCCCGATGTCGGTCCCGATGGTGACTTTCCCGGCGGCGGAGAGGAGAGCGGCCGAGCCGAGCGCCGGGACCGCGCCGTCGTCGGTGGTCTGGGCGGCGATCGTGCCTCCGGTGCTGATCAGCACGGTGACTCCGGCGGCCGCGGGCGGGGTGCCTGTCATGGTGCCCAAGGGTCACCGGAACCAGGTCGGCCCGTCAAGCGTTGCCTGCTCGGCGCCGCCGGCCGGACGGATCGTCGACGCGTGTCGCCGGGCACCGGGGACCCCTGGTGCCTGCCGTTTGGCATAGTGGTGTGGGCCGTCGCCGGGGGGAACCCGGCACACACGTCCGGCTGGGGGTACACCCCGGCAGACACGTCCGGTCGGGTCGAACCCGGCAGACACGTCCGGCATCGCGGTACGAGAGCGCCCGCCGGCGCACCCCATGCCCGAGAACACAGTGAGGGAGATCGTTGAAGTATCGGAAGTTTCTGGGCGCGACCATGATCGCGGCCGCGTTGATGACCACCGTCGCGGCCTGCGGGAGTGACGACAGCGACGCCCCGCCCGCACCGACACTCACCAGCACCACCGCCGCCGCGAGCGGCGATGGCTCCGAGATCACCGACGGCAGTAACCCGCCGTCGATTGCCGCCCTCAACGAGATGGTGGATCAGGCCGTCGACCCCGACATCCCGCGGGCCGAGAAGGTCGAACTGGTCGAGGGTTCGGAGAAGGACCCGGCGATCTTCGACGAGCTGGTCAAGGCGCGTGCCGAGAACTCCGACGTCGACTGGGTCCTCGTCAACCCCGTGATCAGCGCCGGCCCGAACAAGGCCCGCGTCAAGGTCCGGATCGAGACCGCGGGCAACCCGCCGACCAACGCCGAGTCGACCATCGTCTTCGACGACGGACGCTGGAAGCTCTCGAACGAGACCGTGTGCAACCTCCTCGGCCTCTACCAGGTCGAGAGCGCCATGTGCGCTCCCGCGAGCTGACCACTCGCCGCACAGCATGATCCGCGGCCCCGCGTCGCCGACCGAAGTCGGTGACCCGGGGCCGTCGGCGTTCAGCGCCAGGCCACGGCCAGTCCGGTCCGCTGCACCAGCGGCCGGTTCGGGTCCGCGCCGACCAACTCGCGGGCGCCCCGATAGGTGGCCTCGCCGGCGATGGGCAGCCCCCGGGTCAGGTCGACGGTCACCGACCCCTGACCGGAGTAGCTGTAGCGGCTGATGGTGAGGCTGTCACTGCCGCCGGGGATCGCGAACACCGAGTTCACCGGGGTCTCGTCGGCGGTGTACTCGATGGTCAATCGGTTGCCGTCCCAGGCGGTGAGCCGTGCCTCGATGGTCTGGGTGACGGTCGCCGCGGCCGCGATCACCCGCTCGCTCCGCCACGTCGCACCCACCGCGACCGGTTCGGTCGGGAGCACGACCGCGGCGTTGAACGCCGACACCAGCGCCTGCTCGACCGCCAGTCGCGCCTCGCCGCCGGCCGGCTCCGGCGGCGCGATCCGCAGCGACACCGGCGCCAGGCCCGGACCGAGCGTGAGACCGGCTTTCGCGCCGGCCATCGCCGACAGTTCGTCGTTCAGCGTCGTGTCGGGGGACGTGACCGTGCCGAGGTCGAGTTCGAGGTCGGCGGGGTCGGCGCACTCGAACCGCGCGGTCAGCGGCATCTCGACGGTCTGCGCGTCCGAGGTGCCCGGCGACGCAACCTCCGAGGTCGTCACCAGGGTCACCGACTGGGCGGTCGCGACGTCCGGCGCGGCCGTCGGCACGCGGCGCTCCCCGGTTCCCGCGTCGACGATCGTCACCGTTGCCGGTGCGATCGGGACCGGCGCCGCACCGGCGGCGCGGGACGGCGAGTCGGTGCTGCAGCCCGCCGATGTGCTCGCCGTAGGAGCGCCGGGCGTCTCGTCGGGACCCGATGCGCATCCCGCGACCAGTACGGACAGCGCGGTCACCGCCCCGATCGACGAGACGACGGACCGGAGGCGACGGGGATGCGGGGACACGGGTAGCCAGCGTATTCGACGTGTCGTGGACAATGATGCTGTGGATGACCAACCCCTGACGGATCGAGAGCACGTGGACCCGCCCGACCGTGTCGAACCCGGGGCCGACCGCGGACCCGATGACACCGACGCCGCCGCACGTCCCGGCCGTCGGGTGCCGACGGCGACGATCGTGGTGCTCGGCGTCGCGCTCGTGGTCCTGGGACTCGACCAGCTGACGAAATCGATCGCGGTCGCCGCGATCGACCCGATGCGCCCGGTGGAGATCATCGGCGACTTCGTCACGCTGCGTCTGGTCCGCAACAGCGGCGCGGCCTTCTCCATGGCCACCGGATACACCTGGGTGCTGTCGATCATCGCCCTGGTGGTCGTGCTCGTGATCATCCGCTACAGCAGCCGGCTGCGCTCCTGGTGGTGGGTGGCGGGTCTGGCCCTCGTGCTCGGCGGCGCCATCGGCAACCTGACGGACCGCATCTTCCGTGCCCCGCAACCACTTCAGGGCCATGTCGTCGACTTCGTGTCGGTGGGGTGGTGGCCGGTGTTCAACGTCGCCGACTCCGCCGTGGTGTGCGGCGCGATCCTCCTGGTCGTCCTCTCCGCGCTCGGTTTCGACTACGACGGCACCCGCACGGGCTGGGCGGCCCGCCGCGAGCAGCGCGACCCGGCCGGCACCGAGGGCGGCGCGCATGCGTGAATCGCGGTTCCTGCCGGTGCCCGACGGCCTCGACGGGATGCGCGTGGACGCCGGTGTCTCCCGGATGCTCGGGCTGTCGCGCACCGTCGTCGCCACCCTGGCCGAGGAGGGCGACGTCGTCGTCGACGGCGTGGCGGTGGGGAAGTCGCACAAACTCGCCGCGGGCACGATGCTGCACGTCACGCTGCCCGAACCGGAGGAGCCGCTGCGCGTCGAGCCGACCCCGGTCGAGGACCTCGAGGTCATCTACCACGACTCCGACATCGTCGTCGTCGACAAGCCGGTGGGTGTCGCCGCGCATCCCTCGCTGGGCTGGAGCGGCCCGACGGTCATCGGGGCCCTCGCGGCTGCGGGTTTCCGGATCTCGACCTCGGGAGCGCACGAACGTCAAGGGATCGTCCACCGTCTCGATGTCGGCACGTCGGGGGTCATGGTGGTCGCGGTGTCCGAACGGGCGTACACGTTGCTCAAGCGGGCGTTCAAACAGCGGACCGTACACAAGGGTTACCACGCGCTCGTCCAGGGGCACCTCGATCCGCCGTCGGGGACCATCGATGCGCCGATCGGCCGCCACCGCGGCAACGACTGGAAGTTCGCGGTGACCGCGAACGGCAAACCGAGTGTCACCCACTACGACACCCTGGAGATGTTCGCGTCGGCGTCGCTGCTGGACGTTCACCTCGAAACCGGTCGCACACACCAGATCCGGGTTCACTTCTCGGCCCTCCACCATCCGTGCTGCGGTGATCCCACGTACGGCGCCGATCCGGTGCTGGGCAAGAAGCTGGGTCTGGAACGCCAATGGCTGCACGCGCGGTCGCTCGGGTTCGCCCATCCGGCCGACGGCCGACAGGTGGAGTTCACCTCGTCATACCCCGAGGACCTGCAGCACGCGCTCGAGGTCCTGCGCGCGACCTGACCTCACGAGGCGCCGGGAGCGGAGCGAGCGGGCCTGAGGCCTCCCGCGACCAGGCCGTTCGATCGACTATTTCCGAGACACACCGCTAGATTGGGGGAGTGCTCGAGCCGGGAACCCTCGTCGCCGGGTACCGCGTCGAACGGGTACTCGGCAGCGGCGGCATGGGTGCGGTCTTCCTCGCCCGGCATCCGGAGCTGCCCCGGTACGACGCCCTGAAGGTGCTGAAGGCCTCGGCCGGGCTCACGGACAGCAACTTTCGCCGGCGGTTCCTGCGTGAGGCGGAGGTCGCGGCCACGCTCGACCACCCGAACATCGTCACCGTGTTCAACCGCGGACGTGCGAGTGTGCCGGTGGCGTCGAGGCCGGACAAGTCGGCGGAGGCCGATCTGCTCTGGATCGCCATGCAGTACGTCCCGGGAACCGACTGTGCGCGCGAACTCGCCGGACGCGGCCGCCTCGCCCCGCGTCGCGTGGTGCACATCGTGTCGGAGGTGGCGCGGGGGATCGACCACGCCAACCGGCGCGGACTGCTGCACCGCGATGTGAAACCCGCCAACATCTTGCTCGCCGAGGTCGACGAGGATTCGTCGTTCGACGAGCAGCGGGTCCTGCTGACCGACTTCGGGGTCGCCAAACTGTCCGACGAGACCGAGGCGCTCACCTCGGTCGGCACGGTCCTCGCCACGCTGTCGTACGCGTCGCCGGAGCAGCTGACGGGTCGTCGACTCGGTGGCCGGACCGACCAGTATTCGCTGGCGGCCACCACTTTCCACCTGCTCACCGGACGCGTGCCCTTCGACGACCGCGACAACGGCGCCGTCATCGGAGCACATCTGAAAGAACCCGTACCGCGGGTTTCCGAGCTCGTGCCCGGACTCTCGCCCGACGCCGACGCGGTCATCGCGCGTGCGATGGCGAAGTCCCCGGACGAGCGCTTCGCCAGCTGCCGGGAGTTCGCCGATGCGCTGGCGACGGGTCTGCGGAACGTGCGGCCGAGGTCGGCCGCCGACCTCGACGCGGAGACGGTCCGCGGCCTCCCCGGTCGGATGGCCGGCGGCGCCGTCCCGGGTCCGCGCACGCCGGACATGCCCGGACGGTTCGACCGGCCGACACCGCCGCCCGCCGGTCGCGCCGCGACCCCCGACCGACCACCCGCGGAACGTCGATCACGGCCGGGGCCGGCCGAGCCCCGCCGACCCGGGCCCGGCCGTCCCGCGGCGAACGTGGACCCGGCACATGAAGCGACGCAGCGCGCGGCCCCGGCGCGCGGCGGTCCTCCGAACGCCCCACCGGGTGCGGCCACGCCGCCCTCCGGCCCCGCGCCGGGCTCGCGGGTGCCCGGGCGCGGCCCGAGATCGAGGCCGACGACCGGTACCGATCCGGCGGTGTGGCAGCACCCGCCGTCGAATCCGTTCCGGCAGAGCAACGACCACCTACGGCCCGACCGGAGCCGCCCGGGCGGCGTCGGCCCGACACCGGCCGGCACCCCGCCGCGCGGCCTGGATGCCGCGGGACCCGGCGGGCTGCCCGGTCAGGGTGCCCGGGGCTGGGCCGGGCCGGCGGGTCCGACTTCATCGACGCCGTCGTCGTCGAACCGGTTGCCCATCGTGCTGGCGATCGTCGCCGTGGTGTTGCTGGTCGCGATCGTCATCGTGTTCATGGCCCTGTGAGCGCGGTGAGCGAACCGGCTCCGCTACCACAGCTGTCCCATCCGTCACGACGCGGAGTGGGAGCCCGGCGGTGTCGGTGCACGCGCCTAGAGTGGACCCGGACTCGGACCCGCCCGACCGCCTTCGGGCGCACTCTCCGGGTGCCGATGACCGCCGACCGAACCGACATCTGACGACTGACCCGACATCTACCGACTGATCTCGACAGAAGAGGCGCCGTGACGGACTCGTTTGTACACCTGCACAACCACACCGAGTACTCCATGCTCGACGGTGCGGCGAAGGTGTCCCCGTTGTTCGCCGAGGCAAAACGTCTGGGGATGACCGCGATCGGCATGACCGACCACGGAAACATGTTCGGCGCCAGCGAGTTCTACAACACGGCGGTCAAGAACGACATCAAGCCGATCATCGGCATCGAGGCCTACATCGCCCCCGGCTCGCGATTCGACACCAAACGAATCCAGTGGGGCACCCGCGATCAGAAGAGCGACGACGTCTCCGGCTCGGGTGCGTACACCCACATGACGATGGTCGCCGAGAACGCGACCGGGCTGCGCAACCTGTTCAAGCTGTCGTCCCTTGCGTCGATCGAGGGGCAGCTCGGCAAGTGGTCGCGGATGGACGTGGACCTGATCGCCGAGCATGCCGAGGGGATCATCGCGACGACGGGGTGCCCGTCCGGTGAGGTGCAGACCCGACTCCGGCTCGGCCACGACCGCGAGGCGCTCGAGGCCGCGGCGAAGTGGCAGGAGATCTTCGGTAAGGACAACTTCTACCTCGAACTCATGGAGCACGGGCTCGAGATCGAGCGGCGCGTGCGCGACGGTCTGCTCGAGATCGGTCGCAAGCTGGGCATCAAGCCGATCGTCACGAACGACTGCCACTACGTGACCAAGGAGCACGCCGCGGCGCACGAGGCGCTGCTGTGCGTGCAGACCGGCAAGACCCTCTCCGATCCGACCCGGTTCAAGTTCGACGGCGACGGTTACTACCTGAAGTCCGCGGCCGAGATGCGCGAGCAGTGGGACTCGATCGTCCCCGGGGCGTGTGACAACACCCTGGAGATCGGCGAGCGCGTCGAGTCCTACAAAGAGGTCTTCACCCACCGCGACCGGATGCCGGTCTTCCCGGTCCCCGACGGCGAGACGCAGCAGACGTTCCTGCGCAAAGAGGTCGCGAAGGGACTCGCGGAGCGTCGTTTCGCCGGCACCGAGGTGCCCGAGGAATACCTGCAGCGCGCCAACTACGAACTCGACGTCATCATCCAGATGGGGTTCCCGGCCTACTTCCTCGTCGTCGGCGACCTCATCCGCCACGCTCTCGAGGTCGGCATCCGGGTCGGCCCGGGCCGCGGCTCGGCGGCCGGTTCGCTCGTGGCCTGGGCGCTGGGCATCACCAACATCGACCCGATCCCGCACGGCCTGCTCTTCGAGCGGTTCCTCAACCCCGAGCGGGTGTCGATGCCCGACATCGACATCGACTTCGACGACCGTCGTCGAGGCGAGATGGTGCGGTACGCGACCGACCGGTGGGGCAGCGACAAGGTGGCCCAGGTCATCACGTTCGGCACCATCAAGACGAAGGCCGCGATCAAGGACTCGGCGCGCGTCCAGTTCGGTCAGCCGGGATTCGCGATCGCCGACCGCATCACCAAGGCGCTGCCGCCGCCCATCATGGCCAAGGACATCCCGGTCTGGGGTATCACCAACCCCGAACACGAGCGCTACAACGAGGCCGCCGAGGTCCGCACGCTCATCGAGACCGATCCGGACGTCAAGAAGATCTACGACACCGCGATCGGACTGGAGGGTCTGATCCGCAACGCCGGTGTGCACGCGTGTGCGGTGATCATGTCCTCGGAGCCGCTGACCGACGCGATCCCGGTGTGGAAGCGCGCGCAGGACGGCGCCATCATCACCGGCTGGGACTACCCGTCGTGTGAGGCGATCGGCCTGCTGAAGATGGACTTCCTGGGTCTGCGCAACCTCACCGTCATCGGTGACGCCCTGGAGAACATCAAGCTCAACCGGGGAATCGATCTCGACCTCGACTCGCTGCCGCTCGAAGACGAGAAGACCTACGAACTGCTCGCCCGTGGTGACACCCTCGGGGTGTTCCAGCTCGACGGCGCCGCCATGCGCGAACTCCTGAAGATGATGCAGCCCACCGGGTTCGAGGACATCGTCGCCGTGCTCGCGCTGTACCGTCCCGGCCCGATGGGTGTGAACGCCCACACCGACTACGCCAAGCGCAAGAACGGTCTGCAGGAGATCCGGCCGATCCATCCCGAGCTGGAGGAGCCGCTCAAGGAGATCCTGTCGGAGACCTACGGTCTCATCGTCTACCAAGAGCAGATCATGCAGATCGCGCAGAAGGTCGCCGGGTACTCGCTCGGACAGGCCGACCTGCTGCGTCGCGCGATGGGCAAGAAGAAGAAGGAGATCCTCGACGAGGCCTACGACGGTTTCGCGGAGGGCATGCGCAACAACGGTTTCTCCCAGGCCGCGATCACCGCGCTGTGGGACACCGTCCTGCCGTTCGCCGGCTACGCGTTCAACAAGTCGCACGCCGCCGGCTACGGGCTGGTGTCCTTCTGGACCGCGTACCTCAAGGCGAACTATCCCGCCGAGTACATGGCCGGCCTCCTGACCTCGGTCGGCGACGACAAGGACAAGGCCGCGATCTACCTGGCCGACTGTCGCAAGCTCGGGATCACCGTGCTGCCGCCCGACGTCAACGAGTCGCAGCGGAACTTCGCCGCGGTTGGCAAGGACATCCGATTCGGTCTCGCCGCGATCCGCAACGTCGGCTCCGGCGTCGTCGGTTCGATCATCGCCGCGCGCGAGGAGAAGGGAAAATTCACCAACTTCTCCGACTACCTCGGCAAGATCGACGTCACCGCCTGCAGCAAGAAGGTGACCGAGTCGCTGATCAAGGCCGGCGCCTTCGACTCACTCGGACACCCGCGCAAGGGTCTGTTCCTCGTACACGGGGAGGCCGTCGAATCGGTCATCGGAACCAAGAAGGCCGAGGCGATCGGACAGTTCGACCTCTTCGGCGACGCCGGCGGTGCCGACGACTCGATGGCCGAGGTGTTCGCGGTCAAGGTGCCCGAAGAAGAATGGGACACCAAGCACAAGCTCGCCATCGAGCGGGAGATGCTGGGGCTGTACGTGTCCGGCCATCCGCTCAGCGGCGTCGAGCATGCGATCGCCGCGCACACCGACACCTCGATCTCGACGCTCCTCGAGGGCAACGTCGCCGACGGCGCCCAGATCACCATCGGCGGCATCATCTCCTCGGTGACCCGGCGGGTGAACAAGAAGGGCGAGCCGTGGGCCGCAATGACCCTCGAGGACATGGTCGGTGGAGTCGAGGTGTACTTCTTCCCGCGGGCCTACGTCGCGTACGGGATGGACATCGTCGCCGACAACATCGTCCTGATCAAGGCGCGCGTCAACCTGCGCGACGACAGCATGATGATCAGCGCGAACGATCTCGCGGTGCCGGATCTGGAAACCGCGGGGGCGACCAAACCGGTGGCCCTGACACTGTCGGCGCGACTCTGCACCCCCGACCGCGTGGCGGCGCTCAAGCAGGTGCTGACCCGGCATCCCGGCATGGCCGACGTGCACGTGACGCTCGTCAGCGACAAGCGGCAGACCCAGCTGAAACTGACCGAGTCGTTACGTGTGGCCCCGAGTTCGGCGCTGATGGGCGACCTCAAAGCCCTCCTGGGACCAAGCTGTCTGAGTTGACGCGGCTGAAGTGAGGGTCGCCTGCTCGACCGACTTCACCCGGCCGTGACCCAGGATTCGGGTCGCCGAACATTTTCGTTCGTTCTGCGCTACACTCGACGGCACGTCCAGCGCACCCGGCCAGTGAGGGAGTGATCCGACATGGCGACTCTGATCGACGTCGACCCCGGTCGTCCGGCATCGCGACAGCCCCGCACCGTCGATGTCCTGGGTGCGCAGTGTCCGGTCCACAAGGCGCACGCCGTCGCCGCCGCGGTCGTGGTGGCACTGGTCAGCCTCGTTCTCCTCGGCTCACTCGCGGTCACCGCCTGGGCGAGCGGATTGACGCTGCTCGCGGTGTGGTGGGGCGAGCGCTACCTGCCTGGGACGGCGGCCGTCGCGCCGGCATCGAACCCGCCGGGGATCTCGTAGATCCGTCCGTCGAATCCGGCGCGGAAGAGACGTCCGGCCGAGAACCCGCGGTCGCCTCGCCCGTAGGACACGACGCTCGAGGTCGGTAGGCCCGTCGCGAGCACGCAGTAGCTTCCGGGCGCCGTCACGCGCACGATCTCACCCGTCGCGTTGAACGGCACCACCGGTCGGTCGCGTGAATCGAGGGTCAGTCCGTCCGGCGTCGACGGCGCACCGACGTTGAGCAGGTTCTGCACGACGCGCGGATTCGCGGTGGAGATCCGGCTGACGCCCGGGTTCACGAAGGTCCTCGACACGTACAGCCACCCGTCGCCGCGTCCGAGAACTGCTCCGTTCGCGCTCGGCAGCGCTCCCCAGGCAGCCTGCACGGCGCCGGTGGGGCTCACCCGACCGATGAGATTGCCGAAGTCGTTGGTGGCGTACACATTTCCGCGCGCCGACACGTCCATCCCGTTGGCCGCCGAGAGTCCCGTCACCCAGGGCCGCAGTGCGCGGGTGTTGATGTCGAGCCGGGCGATGGATGCGTGTCGCAGCGCGTCGCCCACGAAGACACGCGGGTCGGCGCCGTATCCGACCAGCAGGGTGCCGCCGGGGGTCCACGCCAGCGCGCCCGCTCCGCTCCCGCCCGGCACGCGTGCGATCGGAACCGCAGGTGCGCCCGGTCCGGCCAGGCGATACACGCGACCGGTGATCAGGTCGGTGGTGTAGAGGCGTCCGGCGGCGTCGACGGTCAGGCCCTCGAGCGCCGCGCCGGGCACCGACCCGACGAGTCGCGCCGGCTGTCCGGCACCCGCACACACGGGGGCGGCCGAGGCCGGGGCGGGGTCGACGGCGGCTGCGAGCCCGACCGCCAGGGCGGCGGCCGCGCCGAGCGCGGCCAGTCGCGACAGGCGTCGCGTGCGGGGTGGGAAGGTTCGACGAGTTGTCATGGCTGCTCCCTGGTCGGTGAGGCTGGTCGCCGTCGGCGATGGCTGGGCGAGACGGTCGTCGGGAAGATTCCCGTCCGGCCCGCTGTCAAACGCACCCGTCCAGTGTTACGCCATCGGGTGCGCGAATGTGCCGCGACGCTGATTCGTCCGGCGCCGCCATGCCACGACCCACGACGCGGTCGCGGACGGGCGTCGGAACCCGCGACATCGGATCACCGGCAGACAGTGAGAACATGGCTGTCGTGAGTACGCACCACGTCCCGGTCCATCAACAGGCGTTGTCGGTAGACGCGATCGAAGCCGCATCGATCCGTATCGCCGACGCGGTGGCGCGTACCCCGCTCGAGATCTGCCCGCGGCTGTCCGCCGACACCGGGGCCGAGATCTTCCTCAAGCGCGAGGACCTCCAGGCCGTCCGTTCCTACAAACTGCGCGGTGCCTACAACGTGATGGCGCAGCTGTCCGCCGAGGAGCTGTCGCGTGGCGTCGTCGCGGCCAGCGCCGGCAATCACGCCCAGGGGGTCGCGTTCGCATGCCGGAGCATGCAGGTGCCCGGACGCATCTATGTCCCGACCACCACGCCCAAGCAGAAACGAGATCGAATCCGTTGGCACGGTGGTGACTTCGTCGAGCTCAGGGCCGTCGGCGACACCTACGACGCCGCCGCGGCCGCTGCTCAGGACGACGTGATGCGTACCGGGTCCGCGTGGATTCACGCATTCGACGACCCGCGGACCGCGGCCGGTCAGGGGACCATCGCGCACGAGATCGTCGAACAGCTCGGTCGTGTTCCCGACGTCGTGGTCGCACCGGTCGGCGGCGGGGGATGCCTGGCCGGGATGGCCACCTATTTTCGCGGCCTGTCCGAGGACGTCACGATCGTCGGTGTCGAACCGACCGGCGCGGTGTCGCTGAGCGCCGCCCTCGTCAACGGGGGACCGGTGACCCTCGCCGAGATCGACCCGTTCGTCGACGGGGCAGCGGTGAAGCGCATCGGGACCATCGGGCACCGGGTGCTGTCGGAGATGGGCGCGACCGTGACCGATCACCCGGTGCTGGCGAGCATCACCGACGCCCCCTCCGCACGCGTGGTACCCGACGAACGCCACGCCCCCGTGCCGGGAACCGCGCACATCACCCACGTCGATGAAGGCGCCATCTGCTCCGCGATGCTCGGGCTCTACCAGAACGAGGGCATCATCGCCGAACCCGCGGGGGCGCTCGCCGTCGCGATCCTCGACAAACTGCAGCTGCCCGCGGACTCCACCGTGGTGTGCCTGGTCTCCGGCGGCAACAACGACGTGTCCCGGTACGGCGAGATCATCGAGCGCTCGCTGGTGCACCGGGGACTCAAGCACTACTTCCTGGTCGACTTCCCACAGGAGCCGGGTGCGCTGCGGCGTTTCCTCGACGAGGTTCTCGGACCCGACGACGACATCACGCTGTTCGAGTACGTGAAACGCAACAATCGGGAGACCGGCGCCGCCCTCGTCGGCGTCGAGCTGGGACACCGCGACGGGCTCGGCGACCTGATGGACCGGATGGCCCATTCCCGGCTGCACTGTGAGCGGCTCGAGCCGGGTAGTCCGGCGTACGCCTACCTGACCTGAGAATCGGGGCCGCGAAACTCCGGCGTCGACCATTCGGATGACTCACCAGACCACGGGAACATTCGCATCCGGTGCCGCCTCCAAGTACATGAACCGCCCAGAGGCAGTGCACCACCACAGCGCCTCGTCACTTGGAAGGACAACCCCATGAGCACCGAGATCCCCGCCGACGCCGTTCTGATCGACACCGATGGCGACGGGGCCGTCGACGCCGCACTCACCGATGTCGACGGTGACGGCACCACCGACGCCATCCTCGACACCGACGGCGACGGCCAGGCCGACTCCATCGCCTACGACACCGATGCCGACGGCGAGATCGACGTCATCGAGGCCGACACCGACGCCGACGGCTACACCGACATCGCGGTGGCCGACACCGACGGTGACGGCACCTTCGACACCGCCGTCGACGACGAGGGCAACGTCGAGGTCGGCGACTTCGGCAGCATCGACGGCGGTGACGCCGTCTGACCCCACCCCCCGATCCATGGCCCGAAGCCGCGGTACACGCGGCTTCGGGCTAGGAGACGTTGCCGCGGCGGCCGATGACCACGTTGTGGCCCGGCGAGGTGAATCCGGCGCCGTCGGAACGGGCCGGCTCCCAAGCCATCTCGACGTCGAGTACGAGGGGCACGGTGGCCGGTTCGTCCCCGGGCACGCACACCACGGACCAGTCCCCGCGGTGCATCGCGAACCATCCGGACGCCTCGTCGAAGTCGACGGACACCGACGCGAAGGTCGGATCGTGCAGCGCCGCTTCGGCTTTCCGTAACGCGATCAGCGTTCGGTAGAAGTCGAGCACACGCGCGTGTGCGGGATCGCCGAGTTCGGTCCAGTCCAGCTTCGACCGCTCGAACGTCGCCGGATCCTGCGGGTCCGGCACATCGTCGCTGTCCCAGCCGTGTTCGGCGAACTCCGCCTTACGCCCCTCGGCGGTGGCTCGGCCCAGTTCCGGTTCCGGGTGGGAGGTGAAGAACTGGAAGGGCGTCGCGGCAGCCCATTCCTCACCCATGAACAGCATCGGGGTGAAAGGGGACAGCAGGACCAACGCCGCCTTGATCGCGAGTTGACCGCCGTCGAGATAGGCGCTCGGACGGTCGCCGATCGCCCGGTTGCCGATCTGGTCGTGGTTGCAGGTGTAGCCGAGCAGCGCCGACGCGGGCACGGTATCGGTCGGGATCGGCCGTCCGTGGTGCCGCCTGCGGAACGACGAATAGGTGCCGTCGTGGAAGAAGCCGCCGGTGAGGACCTTCGCCAGGCACTCGTAGCTGCCGAAGTCGCCGTAGTAACCCTGCCGTTCGCCGGACACCAGCGTGTGGATCGCGTGGTGGATGTCGTCGTCCCACTGTGCCGCGAGCCCGAGTCCGTTGACCGTGCGCGGCAGGATCATCCGGGGATCGTTGAGATCGCTCTCGGCGATCAGCGACAGTGGGCGCCCGAGTCGGGCGGCGAGGTCGTCGGTGGCGGCGGCGAGCTCCTCCAGGAGGTGAACGGCGCGGTGATCGGTCAGCGCGTGCACGGCGTCGAGGCGCAGTGCGTCCACGTGGAACTCGCTGAACCACCGCAGCGCGGTGCCGAGGATGAACGCCCGCACCTCGTCGGAGTCCGGATCGGACAGATTGACCGACGACCCCCACGATGTGGTCCCCGCGCTGAGGTAGGGCCCGAAGTCGGGTAGGTAATTGCCGGAGGGGCCGAGGTGGTTGTACACGACGTCGAGGACGACACCGAGTCCCCGGGCGTGACAGGCGTCGACGAACCGGGCCAGCGCTGCCGGTCCGCCGTAGGTCTCCTGCACCGCAAACCAGCCGACGCCGTCGTAGCCCCAGTTGTGAACCCCGTTGAACGCGTTGACCGGCATCAGCTCGACGAAGTCGACCCCCAGGTCGACGAGATGGTCGAGCCGGCCGATGGCGGAGTCGAGCGTGCCCTCCGGGGTGAAGGTGCCGAGGTGGAGCTCATAGACCACCGCTCCCCGGATGTCGCGACCGGTCCAGTCGGCGTCGGTCCAGCCGGCGTCGTCGACGGTGAACAACGCCGACAGTTCGTGCACCCCGCCCGGCAGACGGACGGCGCGCGGGTCCGGACGCGGTGGTCCGCCGTCGATCGAGAAGCCGTAGCGGAGATCGCCATCGGTGCCGCCGGCCGGCATGGCATTGACCTGCCACCAACCGTCCGCCGCGGTCGACATGGGCGTTCGCACCTGCGCCGAACCGGTCGCGCTCGTCGTCACGAGGTCGACGACCTGCGCGTTCGGCGCCCAGACCCGGAGTTCGCCCAGTGATCGCGGTGATCGGAAGGGCTCCACATTGGAACGAAGTGGTAGGTTTTGTTCCCGCTGGTCGTCCGACCAAGTTATCGTGCTCTGGGCAGCAGCGGCAGCGGTCGGGGGATTCGTCACATCATGCAAGGTATGTCGGACCCCGGACAGGTGCAGTCGGGCGCTAGTGTGAGGCCGGACACATTCGGACGAGGGGAATGGGGTATGTTACCCGCGCCGCTTCTGCCCTCGGGGGGCACGCGGAGGGGTTCTGCGGAAACGAGGACGCGCGTCGGCGACGACACGCGCCATCGCGACCTGACGGCCGGTGAACGGGTAAGCCGAGACGCAAGGGTAGGGATTGAGCACTAACGCAGTCACCTCGGACGACTAGGAGGTGGGCCGCAAGAGGCCGGGGGCGGTTCGGTCGTGGTACGACGGCCACATCGTCGCCTCGTTCGACACCTTCGGACGTCAGCTCGGCATGTTCGTCGAGGTGTTCCGGACCCTCTCGTCGACCTCTTCAAGCGGCGGTTCCCGTTCGGCGAGTTCGTCCGACAGTGCGCCTTCATGGCCAGCACCTCGGTCTTCCCGACGCTCCTGGTCGCGATCCCGATCGGCGTCATCGTGTCGATCCAGGTGTCCAACATCGCCGGTCAGGTCGGTGCGACCTCGTTCTCCGGCGCCGCGACGGGCCTGGGCGTGATCCGGCAGGGCGCCCCGCTGGTCACGTCGTTGCTCCTGGCCGGCGCGGTCGGCTCGGCCATCGCCGCCGACCTGGGCTCGCGCACGATCCGCGACGAGATCGACGCCATGCGCGTCATGGGTGTCAACCCGATCGAACGGCTCATCTCACCGCGACTGCTCGCGACCATGGTGGTCAGCTTCCTGCTCTGCGGGTTCGTCTGCTTCGTCGGGTTCATCACCGGCTACGTCTTCAACGTCTACTTCCAGGGCGGCACACCGGGTAGCTACACCGGCACCTTCGCGTCCTTCGCCACCACCGCCGACCTCATGTTCGCGTTGTCCAAAGCCGTCGTATTCGGCGCGATCGTGGCCATCGTCGCCTGCGATCGCGGCCTTTCGACGAAGGGCGGGCCCGCGGGTGTGGCCGACTCGGTGAACGCCGCTGTCGTCAACTCGGTCCTGCTGCTGTTCACGGTGAACGTGATCCTCACGCAACTGTTCGCGATCCTGTTCCCGTCGAGGGTGGTGTGAGATGACCGCGTCACGGTATGTACCTCCGGCCCTGCGGCCGCTCGAGGCCGCCAAGGCGGTGTACCGCGGTCCGCGCGATGCGCTCGCCGCGATGGGCCATCTGATCACCTTCCTGGTCCGCTCGATCGCCGCGGTGCCGCTGGCGTTCCGTCACTACAGCAAAGAGGTGTGGCGCCTGCTCGCCGACGTGGCGTGGGGCAACGGCGCCATCGTCGTCGGTGGCGGCACCGTCGGCGTCATGGTGATCCTCGGCATCATGGGCGGCGCGACCGTGGGCATCGAGGGCTACACCGCCCTCAACCTGCTCGGCATGTCCCCGGTGACCGGTGGCCTGTCGGCCTTCGCGACGACCCGCGAGATCGCACCGCTGCTCGCTGCGACCGCGTTCACCGCCCAGTCGGGTTGCCGGTTCACCGCACAGCTGGGCTCGATGCGCATCGCCGAGGAGATCGACGCCCTCGAGGCGATCGCGATCCGGCCGCTGCCAGGTTGATCAAGAACGTCGCCATCGACATCGAACCGGCGCAGGCCGACGGCATTCCCGCCTCGGTGACCGCGCGCACGGTTCCGTCGAACCTGTTCGGCGTCAACTCCGTCGAGCTGGTGCAGCCCGCCGAGGTGGGTGCCGACCGGTTGTCCGCCGGCGATGTGATCCCGGCCGACGACTCGCTCGAGACGATCAAGCTGCAGGACGCCCAGAACGAGCTGAAGCGGATCCTCGACGCGGTGCCGCCGGAGGAACTGGCGCAGGTGCTCGGCACGATCGCCGACGCGCTGAAGGGCGGCGGCTCGGTGTTCGGGTCGTTCGTCCCCGTCCTGAAGAACTACTTCGACTCGATCAACGCCCAGTTCCCACCGGGCGCGCCCCCGGGTTTCGACAACTTCGATGCCGCGCTCACCGGACTGTCGCAGTCGGCGCCGCAACTGCTGGACACCCTGGGCCGCAGCGTGATCCCGGCGATCACCATCGCGGAGAAGCAGCGTGACCTGACCGCGGTGTTGACGGCGAGTCAGGGCCTGCTCGATCAGACCCAGTTGCTGTTCGCGCGCAATGGCGACAGCGGTCAGCGTCTGGTGACCGATCTGAACCGCATGCTGGGTGCGCTCGTCCTCGAGCCGAACTCGCTGCCGCAGGGCGTGATCGCACTGAACAACCTGGCCGCGAGGGTGCTGACGGTGTTCACCGGCACCAACGGTCACGTGCAGCTCAACATCGGTGTCAGCTTCGGCGCCTTCCAGCGCTACACCCGGCAGAACTGCCCGGTGTACGACGGCGGCCCCTACGGCACACTGCGCGGCCCCGGCTGCGTGGGACCGGGCACGGGCACGGGGCCGACGATGTCGGGTCCGCTGTCGATCTATCCGTCCGACGGGATGCGCCGGAACAAGCCGGTCGGCAATGTCACCACCGATGCCGACAACAAGACCCTCGGCACCGTCTTGCGCCGTACCCCGTCGGCAGCGGACACGATCATGCTGGGCCCCCTGGTCCAGACGCTCGAGGTGCGCAACGCCGCCGAGCCGGGCCGGGGTGGCGACGGCCAAGGAGGAGGACGATGAGCGCGGCTTCGGAATCGATCCGCAAACCGCTGATCGGTTTCACCATCTTCGGGATCGCCGCGTTGCTGGTCACCTACGTGATCTTCTCGACGCTGGAGCGCTCGGTGCCGGGGACGACCAACAGCTACACCACCTATTTCGGTGACGCCTCGGGTCTGGCCGAGGGCGACGACGTCCGCATGGCGGGAGTCCGCGTCGGTCGTGTGGACGGGATCGAACTCGCCGACGGCCGCGCCCGGGTCACCTTCGAGGTGCAGGACAACCAGCAGGTGTACACCAACACCCGGGCGGCGGTCCGCTACCAGAACCTCATCGGGCAGCGATATCTGAACCTGACGCTGGTCGCGGATCGGGAGAGCACGCCGCTCGACCCGGGGTCGACGCTCGAGCTCCCCTCCGAGGACTCCTTCGACGTCACCACATTGCTCGCCGGGTTCCAGCCGGTCTTCGAGACCCTCACCCCGGAACAGGTCAACGCCCTGTCCGAGGGCTTGATCCAGGCGTTCCAGGGCAATTCGGTGTCCTTGAGCTACACGGTCGCCGAGGTCGGCCGCCTCGCGGAGGACACGGCAAACCGGGACGTCGTGCTCGGCGCGATCATCAACAACCTGAGTGCGGTCATGCGCGACCTGTCGCGCCAGGGCGGTCAGCTGGGCACCGTCATCGAGTCGATGTCGGCGCTGATCGCCAACCTCAACTCGAACTCCGCGGCGTTCGGCAGTGCGGTGACCGACATCGGCCGCACCGCAAGCGGATTCGCCGACGTGCTGAGTGAGAGCCGACAGAGTCTCGCCGACGCCGCGACGGACGGCCGGATCGCGACCAACACCCTGATCAGCAATGGCGCCAAACTCGATCGGATGGCGGTCGACGCGCCGATCTTCCTCGGTCATTTCCCGCTCGTGCTCGGTGAGGGCGCTTACTTGAACATCTCTGCATGTGATCTCGACGTCGCGATCGGCGACGTCCTGCTACCGCCCGGGATCTTCAACAAGATCGGCGGCACGAATCACTCGGTGGTGTGCCGATGAGCTGGTTCCGCAGGAGTTTCCGTGACAACCGGCGCGTGTGGTTCGGCGTGATCGGCGCCGTGGTCATCGTCGCCCTGTTGCTCGGCGTGACCGCTCTCGCGACCGCGCATCTGGGCAAGAAGACCCTCACCGGCGACTTCGCCCAGGCCGGCGGTATCCGGCCGGGGGACAAGGTCCGCGTCGCCGGTATCGACGTCGGTGAGGTCACCGACACCGAACTCGCCGGACAGCACGTCGCCATCACCATGAAGGTCGACAGCGACGTCCGGGTGACGTCCAACGGTTCTGCCGAGATCAAGATGTCGACGTTGCTGGGTCAGCGCTACATCGATGTGTCGCTGGGAGATTCGCCGGAGGATGCACCCGACGGGCACATCGCGAAGACCGCCGTGCCCTACGATCTCCAGCGCACCATCGAGGCGGGCGCGCCGATCCTGACCGGGATCGACGACCGGACGCTCTCCGAGAGCATCCGCACCCTCAACCGGCAGCTCGCCGGCGTACCGGCGATCACCGAGCCGACCTTCGAGGCGCTCACCCAGATGTCGAAGGTCATCACCAATCGCAAGGACCAGATCAACCAATTGATCGCCGACACCAAGACGATCACCAACATCGTCAACGACAATCAGGCCCAGCTCGCCGTGATCGTGGGTCAGGGACGCGACCTGACCCAGAAGATCGTGGCGCGTGAAGAGCTGGTCACCCGGATGCTCGACGGCATCGCCGAACTCACCGAGCAGGCGACCGCGGTGGCCGGCGAGAACGCGAACCAGTTCGCGCCCATCATGGCGAACCTGAACACGATCACCCAGGGCCTGGAGAAGAACCGCAACAACCTCCGCAAGTTGCTGGAGATCCTCCCGGTCACCGCGCGCCTGACCAACAACGTCATCGGCGACGGGCCCTACGCGAACGGCTATCTGCCCTGGGGCATCTTTCCCGACAACTGGCTGTGCCTGGCCCGGGTGGTGGACGGATGCTGAGCCCGGAAACGATGAGCCCGGAAACGATGAGCCCGGACACGACGGCAGGTACGACGATGCGCGCCCACGGACTCCGCCGCCCGATCCTGCTGGTCGGGGTCGCGCTGCTCGGCATCCTCGGGCTCTCCGGCTGTTCGATGATCCCGGGGAGCTGGAAGGCGGCGGTCGGCCAGGCGATCGAGGTGACTGCTTATTTCGACAACGTCGCCGGGCTCTACGTCAGCAACGACGTCGCGGTCCTCGGCATGCCGGTCGGTCAGGTCACCGCGGTGGAGCCGCAGGGCGAGCGCGTCAAGGTGACCATGACGATCGACAGCGACGTCCCCGTCCCGGCCGACGCCACGGCGGCGATCGTCAACACTTCGATCGTCACCACCCGCCATATCGAGTTGTCGCCCGCCTACGACGGCGGACCGAAGCTCGAGGACGGCTCGGTCCTGAAAGAGACGAAGGCCCCGGTGTCGGTCGGCGAGCTGTTCGACGCCATCGACGGTCTGGTGGTGGCCCTCAAGGGTGAGGGAGAAGGACCCGGCCCTCTCGCGGAGATGATCGACATCACCTCCGGCATCGCCACCGGCAACGGCGAGGAGATCCGCGCGGCGCTCGACGAACTCGGCGGGGCGTCCGATGTGGTGGCGGGCAACAGCGATGCCCTCGTCGACATCCTCGAGACCATCGAGGGTCTGACCACCACCCTGGTGCAGAACTATCCGAAGATGACGGCGTTCTCCGAGTCGGTCAACCAGGTGTCGCAGCTGCTGGGAGACCAGGCGCCCGGTCTGCTCGCCACCCTGGCCAACCTGAATCAGACGCTGCAGAACACCACCGTGTTCCTGCAGAACAACACCAACACCATGTCGGTGTCGTTCGACCGGCTCGCCGCGCTGACCGCCAATCTCGGGGACTACTCGCGGCAGGTCGTCGAGACGGTCGACGTCGGCCCGCTGCTCTTCCAGAACCTGAGCAACTCGATCTCGGCCGAACAGGGCGCGTGGCGCACGCAGGTGCTGCTCGACAAGACGCTCCTCGACAACGAACTCCTCGCCGAGTTCTGTGAGGCGATCAACCTGCAGAAGGACGGTTGCCGAACGGGCAAGCTCAAGGACTTCGGTCCCGACCTCGGTATCTACTCGGCGATGCTGGAGCTGACGAAATGAGAACGGCGACAATGGATTCGCTGAGCCGTTCGGACGGCCCCGGGCGCCCGGCGCGATCCCACGGCCGGGTCCGCCGAGGCGGGGTCATGGCGGTGCTGCTCGCGGCGCTCATGGGACTCACCGGTTGCGGACTCCTCCCGAGTCTCACGGTCGAGCAGATCCCGCTGCCCGCACCCGGCGGCATCGGTGACTCGATCACGATCACCGCGAACTTCGCCAACGCGCTCAACCTGCCGGCGCAGGCGAAGGTGAAGCTCAACGGAACCGATGTCGGACAGGTCACCGACCTCGTCGCCAAGGACTACACCGCCGTGGTGACCATGCAGGTCAGCAAGAAGACCAAGCTCCCGGTCGGGACCGGCGCCGAGCTCCGCCAGGCCACACCGCTGGGCGACGTCTTCGTCGCCCTGCTGCCGCCGATCGAGGCGCGCGACGGTCTGATGGTGGACGGGGACACGCTCACCGGTCCGACGTCGGCCGCGGCGACGGTCGAGGATCTGCTGATCAGCATGAGCGGGGTCGTGGACAGCGGTTCGCTGAACTCGCTGACGATCATCCTCACCGAGCTGAGCAGCGCGGTCGCGACGAACCCGTCGGATCTCAACGGCGCCATCCGGGGCCTGACCACCGGCATCCGGAAGCTGAACCAGAGTTCGGCGGCGGTCGATCGGTCGCTGGCCGCCACGCGGGTGCTCAGCGGTCAGCTCGCCGACGGGCGTGCGCAGATCATGGCGTCGATCAACAAACTGGGTCCGGCGCTCGAGTCGCTGAACGGGCAGATCGCCACGATCCTGACCACCCTGGACAAGACCCAGCAGGTCACCGCGGCCACCAACGACTTCCTCGACAGCGATCAGGACAACCTGGTCGAGATGCTGGGCCATCTGTCGACGGTGCTGGCCGGGCTCCGGCAGGCCGCGGGTCCGCTCGGATCACTGGCCGACAACCTGCACGAGCTCACGCCGAAGTGGGTCAAGTCCACACCGGGTAGCGCGGCGGCGGTGTCATCGAAGGTCTACTGGCTCAGCCCGGGTGTCGGCTTCGACTCGGCGAGCAGACTGCCCGAGATCCAGGACGTGGACGAGGGTTCGGCGGCGTTGCAGCAGACACTGACCCGTCTGCTGGCGCGGATCACGGGGACGAGGGGGTGTTGCGGATGAGCGGCATATTCGGTGTCCTACGCCGGAATTCGGTACTCGTGGGCAACATCGCCCTGGTACTGGTCATGGTCGTCGGACTCAGCTATCTCGCCCTGGGCATCCTGCGGTGGCAGCCGTTCGCCGACAAGTACAAGCTCACCATCCAGTTCCCGATCTCCGGCGGTCTGCAGGAGACGTCCGGGGTCACACTGCGCGGCGCGCGCATCGGCGACGTCGACACCGTTCGGGTGCAACCGGATTCGGTGGAGGTCGTCGTCACGGTCGAGGACCGGTACAAGATCAACCGCGACACCACCGTTGCGGCACTGGGTCTGTCGGCTGCGGGCGAGCAGTACGTCGATTTCCAGCCGGACACGTCCGACGGTCCCTACCTGGAGGACGGGGACGTCATCCGGGCCGACCAGACCGAGGTCACCGTGCCGTTCTCGCAACTGCTCGAGTCCTCGCTGGAACTGATCAACCAGATCGATCCGGCGAAACTCCGTTCCGCCGTGGACAATCTGAAGATCGCTCTCTACGACGAGGACGGCACGAACGACCTGTCCGTCATCTTCGATTCCGGTGGCACGATCTTCGCGAAGCTGTACACCGCGCTGCCGGAGACCACCAAGTTAATCCAGAACGCGGGGACCATCTTCAAGACCACGGCACAGATCCAGCCCGACCTCGGCACGACGGTTGCGGGATTGAGTTCGCTGGTCAACTCGGCGGCTGCCTCCGACAAGGAACTCCGCGAGCTCCTCGACCGAGGTCCCTCGCAGTTCACGAGCCTGGCGGGGTCGATCAACCAGTTGACGGATCCGATCACCGATGTGACGAAGCAGTTCGTCGACATCGCCGAGCAGGGTGCGTTGCGTGCGCCGGCGCTCGCGACGCTGTTCCCCGCGATCCGCGATGCCAGTGTCAAGAGCCTCACCATGTTCCACGACGGTGCGTGGTGGGCCTTCGGGTCGGTATACCCCCGTCCGAGCTGCAACTACCCGGTGACGCCGCGGCGCCCGACGCAGATCCTCGAGCTGGCCATCCCGACCAATCTGTACTGTGTGACCGAGGATCCGCGTCAGCAGATCCGTGGCTCGGCCAATGCGCCGCGGCCACCGGGCGACGACACCGCGGGACCGCCGCCGGGTTACGACCCGAACGCCCGTACCGTTCCGCTCGACAAGTGATGGGCCGCTCGACGACTGACGGCCACTCGACGACGACAGACAAGTTGTGTGACCTGTAGATGACTGACCGGAATGACCCAGATCGTACTGATACCGACGTGAATCCGACGGACGAGAAGGCCGACAGCACGTCGCCCGAGAGCGGGGATGTCGCAGCCGATCACACCGATGGGGCGACGAGCGCGGAGGACACGAACGACGCCGGGACCGCGGCGACGCCGCGGGGGAAGTCGGCTCGACGGAGCGGAACCGGCACGGCGGCGAGCACGTCCGAGACCGACGGTGCCGACGCCTCCGGTGCCGCGGGTGACCCGTCGCCGGCAGCATCATCGAAGGCGGGTTCGGATCGTCGCGAGATCTCGTTCACGGTCACCGGCGGCGGGATCAAGAAGGTTCTCGCCGCCATCGTCGCGGTTGCCCTCATCGCGCTGGTGGCGTTCTTCGGCTGGCGCGCCTACGACCTCCAGCGGGAGGCCGACGCGTTCGCCGATTCCAAGACGGCCTCGGCCGACTTCGTCACGAAGCTCGTGACGACGCTCAACGCCGACAACGCGGGCAACTCGAAGGAACTGCTGGGTCCGCTGTCGACGGGGGAGTTGCGCAACCGCCTCGAGCAGGAACGGGCCGACACCGAGGCCAATGTGGAGTCCCTGAACATCGAGGTGTCCTCGACGATCAGCGTGGTTGCCGTCGAGACCGTCGATGCCGACACCGCCAAGACCGTGGTGATGGCGGAGGTGACCGGCCGCAGCGTCAAGTTGCCCAGCGGCGGTACCAGCCTGATGGTCTTCCGCTTGGACCTCAGCAAGGAAGACGGCAAGTGGCTGGTGTCCGAGGTCGACGGTCCGCCGGGGAGCCCCAGCGGTCAGATCGATCCGTCGCAGTCGCTGCCCGGCGCCGCAGGTGCGCCGGCACCCCAGCCGTCGCCGGCACCGCAGCCGTCGCCGGCACCGCAGCCCGCGCCGGGCGGCTGATCCGGGCCGACACACTCACCGGCAATGGACGAGCGCGCCACCGATTCGGGGGCGCGCTCGTCTATCAGTGGTGGGTGGGCGTCACGTTCGGACGAGTATCGCCACGGGGTGTTCGGCACGGGCCGAGGCGAGGTCGACCGATCCCTCGTACACCGACCCTGTTCGGTCGTCGCGCCACCGGAACCCCGGGGGCAGGGCGATCGACGTCGCGGCCGCGGCATCGTGGTCGAGGCTGTGGGTGAACCGGGCGGTCACCACGACGACCGAGGGGGTGTCGCCGGTGCCGCGCACGAACGCGATGGTGTGGTCGGCGGCGGGCCCGTCGGCGGTCAGTCGCTGATAGGTGCCCGCAACGGCGAACGCATCGGGATGCGCGGCCCGGGCACGGAGAGCTGCCTGGACGAGTCGGGTCTTCGGGTGCTCGGTCGACCGGCCGAAGTCGACCGGTCGTCGATTGTCGGGATCGACGAGGGAGTCCTCCCACCACTCGGTGCCCTGATAGATGTCGGGGACCCCGGGCCCGAGGATCGCGATCGCCTTGCGCGCCAGCGCTTCCTGCTCCCACGCCGGTCCGATGCGGTCGACGAGTTCGGCGACCGAGGATGCGACGTCCCCGCTGGTGACCTGGCCGATCCAGGTCTCGACCGCGGCCTCGAACTCCTCGTTCACCTCGGTCCACGTGGTGCGCAGACCGGCCTCGCGAGTCGCCTTACGGGCGTACTCGATCAACCGGCCCCGCAACTCATCGGTGACCGGGTCCTCGGTGGGCCAGACCCCGACGATGTTCTGCAGCAGAAAATAGCCGGTCAGGTCATCCGGCACGTCGGTCTCGCGCCAGACCTCCTCGACGAGCTGGGACCAGCGGTCGGGGATCTGGGCGAGCACCGCGATCCGCGCGCGCACGTCCTCACCGCGTTTGGTGTCGTGCGTCGACGTGGCCGTCATGGCCAGCGGCCACCGCGCGGCGCGCTCGGCGTTGTGCTCGTGGAAATCGGCCAGCGACATGACGGGATTCGCGGGATCGCCACCGACCTCCTGGGCGGAGACGAGCCGGGCCGTCCGGTAGAACAAGCTGTCCTCGACGCTCTTCGCGGTCACCGCTCCGCAGGTCTGCGCCAGCCTCGATGTCGCCTCGCCGGGCACCGCCGTCTCCCGCACGATGAGGTCGATCGCGGCACGCAGTTCGGGTTTCGCCTCGGCGATCCCGGTGGCGACGGCGAGTAGACGTGGACGCAACGACGGGTAGTCCGCCCGGTAGACCCCGAGCGCGGCGATCAGTTCGGCGCAGGCGGTGGCGATCACGTCCGGATCCGAGGCCGGTGATCCCTCGACGCGCGTGGTGACGGCGCGCACGAGACGTCTGAGCTCCGCCGGGAACGACTCCCGCACGGTGCGGAGTTTGCGATCGTGCTCGGCGGCCTCCACCCACCGCGCGTCACCGCTCTCGCCGGTGATCCGTTCGTGTAGCTCGGTGAGCTGGGCGACGCCGGCCGGCGCCACGAACACGGCATCGATCACGCGCATGTGGTCGTACCCGGTGGTGCCCTCGACCGGCAGTGTCGGTTCGAGGGGCTCATCCGGCGCCAGGATCTTCTCGATGTAGAGGAGACGGTCGTCGCCCACGTCCGCTCGCAATCGGCGCAGATAATCCTGGGGGTCCCACAGACCGTCCGGATGATCCACGCGCACACCGTCGATGAGGTCGGCGTCGAGCAACTCACGCAGCCAGTGGTGCGTCGCGTCGTAGACCTCCGGGTCCTCCTGGCGCAGACCGGCGAGTTCGTTGACCGTGAAGAACCGCCGGTAGCCGATCAGGCCGCTGTTCCACGGCACGAGCCGATAGTGCTGGCGGGAGTGGATCTCACCCGGTGTGCCGCCGGCGCCGGGAGCGGAGCGAGCGGGCCGAGTGTCCCCGGCGCCGGGAGCGGAGCGAGCGGGCCGAGTGTCCCCGGCGCCGGGAGCGGAGCGAGCGGGCCGAATGTCTCCCGCGGTGCCGGGGGCGATCGGGAACGCGTGATCGTAGTACCGCAGATTCCCGTGCTCGTCGATCTCGAGCGGGCTCAAGTCCCCATCGGCGGCGACGATCGGCAGGGCCAGCTTTCCGTCGGCACCGTTGTCGTCGCTGAAGTCGGCGTCGAAATAGTGCGCGTACGCCGATCCGGGCCCGTGGCGGAGCAGGTCGGCGAACCACGGGTTGGCGAGTGCATCGGCGACTCCGGTGTGGTTCGGGACGATGTCGATGATCAGACCCAGACCGCGTTCGGCGGCGGCGGAACGCAGTTCCCGCAGCCCGTCGATCCCGCCCAGCACGGCGGAGACCGCCGGCGGCGGCAACCAGTCGTAGCCGTGCGTCGACCCGGCCGACGCCGTGCCGATCGGGGAGAGGTAGACGTGGCTGATCCCCAACTCGGCGAGGTGGTCGAGCTGTGCTGTGGCATCGGCGAATCCGAAGTCGCCGTGTAGTTGGAGCCGGTACGTCGCGCGCGGGGTCGGACGATTGCCCATGGGAGTCACGAGGTCTTTCGCAGGACCAGGACGGAGCGGGCGCCGACGGTCACCGACTCACCGGCGGCGGCCGTCAGCTCGCTGTCCCCCACGGGATGCGTCGTGTCCAGTTCGCCGACCCACTCGTTGCCGTACCACGTCGGCGGGAGCGTGAAGTCCAGGTCCTCGTAGTGGGCGTTGAAGCAGATGAAGAAGGAGTCGTCGACGACCAGTTCGCCACGTTCGTCCTTCTCGCCCAGTCCGTTTCCGTTGAGGAACACGGCGAGGCTCTTGCCGAACCCGCTGTCCCAGTCCTCGGCGGTCATCTCCTGGCCGGCCGGCGTGAGCCAGGCGATGTCGAGTGCCTGGTCGCCCCACCTGATCGGCTTCCCGCCGAAGAACTTTCGTCGCCGGAAGACCGGATGCCGGGTGCGCAGCGCGATGGCCTTGCGGGTGAACTCCAGCAGGTCGGCGTTCTCCTCGGCGAGAGTCCAGTCCATCCAGGACAACTCGGAGTCCTGGCAGTAGACGTTGTTGTTGCCCTGTTGCGTACGCCCGATCTCGTCGCCGTGCGCCAGCATCGGCGTGCCCTGCGACAGGAACAGCGTCGCCAGGATGTTCCGCTGCTGCCGCGCGCGGAGGGCGTTGATCTCGGGATCGTCGGTGGGTCCCTCGACTCCGCAGTTCCACGACCGGTTGTGGCTCTCGCCGTCCCGGTTGTCCTCACCGTTGGCCATGTTGTGCTTCTCGTTGTAGGACACCAGGTCCCGCAGCGTGAAACCGTCGTGCGCGATGACGAAGTTGATGCTCGCGAGCGGCCGTCGGCCGGTCGCCTCGTACAGATCCGACGATCCGGTGAGCCGGGAGGCGAACTCGCCCAGGGTGGACGGCTCGCCGCGCCAGTAGTCGCGGACGGTGTCGCGGTACTTGCCGTTCCATTCGGTCCAGAGCGGCGGGAAGTTGCCCACTTGGTAACCACCCTCGCCGATGTCCCAGGGCTCGGCGATCAGTTTCACCTGACTGACCACCGGGTCCTGCTGCACCAGATCGAAGAACGCGGACAGCCGATCGACGTCGTGCAGTTCGCGGGCCAGCGTGGACGCGAGGTCGAAACGGAAGCCGTCCACGTGCATCTCGAGGATCCAGTACCGCAGCGAATCCATGATGAGCTGCAGCGTGTGCGGATGACGACCGTTGAGGCTGTTGCCGGTTCCGGTGTAGTCCATGTACATCTCGGGATCGCCGTCGACGAGCCGGTAGTAGGCGGCGTTGTCGATGCCGCGGAAGGACACGGTGGGTCCGAGGTGGTTGCCCTCGGCGGTGTGGTTGTAGACGACGTCGAGGATGACCTCGATGCCGGCGTTGTGGAACTCACGCACCATCGCCTTGAACTCGGTCACCGCGCTGGCCGGCTGGTCGGGGTTCGACGAGTACTCGATGTGCGGTGCCAGGAATCCGAAGGTGTTGTAGCCCCAGTAGTTTCGGAGACCCTGATCGCGCAGGACGAAGTCCTGCATGAACTGGTGCACGGGCATCAGTTCGATGGCGGTGATGCCCAACTCCTTGAGGTGATCGATGATCACCGGATGGCACAGCCCCGCGTACGTGCCGCGCAGGTACTCGGGGATGTCGGGATGGGTCGCGGTCATGCCCTTGACGTGCGCCTCGTAGATGACCGTTTGGTGGTACGGACGATTGGGCGACCGGTCGTTCTGCCAGTCGAAGTAGGGGTTGATCACCACCGAGACCATGGTGTGCCCGAGTGAGTCCAACTGCGGCATCGGATTGACCGGCTCGGGATCGGGGATGTCCTCGTGCTCCGCGGGCGCGGCATCGCCGTCGGACTCGCCTGCCACATCGGCGGGATCGGCCGCATCGCCCGCCTCGGCGGTCGGCTCGTCGGCATCGTCGACCGCACCCTCGTCGGTCCCGCCACCGCCGGTCCCGGTGTCGGCGTCCCCGGTCTCGGGGGTTGCGGATGCGTCGTCGTCGACCGCCGATTCGTCGGTGTCCTCGGGCGGCGTCGGGAGCGGGTAGGAGAACAGCGATGCGTCGCCGTCGAAGTCGCCGTGGAAGGCCTTGCCGTACGGATCGAGCAGGAGTTTGCTCGGGTCGCAACGCAATCCCTGCGACGGGTCGTACGGCCCGTAGACGCGGAAGCCGTAGAACTGGCCGGGGCCGACGTTGGGCAGGTAGCAGTGCCAGCAGTAACCGTCGACCTCTTCGAGCCGGATCCGACGCTCGTGGCCCTCGCGGTCGATCAGGCACAGTTCGACGGCTTCGGCTACCTCGGAGAACAGCGAGAAATTCGTTCCCACACCGTCATAGGTGGCGCCGAGGGGGTACGGAGTACCCGGCCACACCGGGATCGGGGCCGGTTCCGGTTGGACCAGCGCCTCGGCCTGGATCGGGTCGGACGGCATCGGTACGGGGTCGGCGATGGTCTTGCCGCTGCTCGGAGGCGCTGCCGTCGTCGAGGTGGTGTCGGGCTCCGGTGCGCGGGGCTCCGAGGGGGAGCCGGGATCGGCAGTGGAATCTGAATCGGGAGTGGAGTCGGGATCACCCGGCTGTTCACCGGGGGCCGGCGGTCCGGTCTTACCCGCCTTCGACGACGTCATGGGTCGACCCTAGTCGCGTTGCCGCGGACGGTCATCTCAGGACGCGGCCGGTGGGGTCAGATGTGGGCTGCCCCACCCGCCGCTTCCGGAGGAAGACCGCGACTTCCGCCGACCGTCACGGCACCGCGGGACCAGCCCACGGCAGTTGCGCCTCCATCTGGCGCCCCAGCTCGTCGGTGAGGCTGCGGACATAGGTCGCACTCAGGTGGTGCGGGTCTTTGTAGACGGTGATGTTGCCGACGATCGCCGGGCACCGCTCGGCGTCGCAGATCCCGTCGGACATGTCGAGGGGGTGGAAGTCGGGTCGCGTGGCGGCCAGCTCCGCCGCCGGGTCCTCGGGTGAGAGGACAGCACTGCGGCGCGACCCGCAGCTCTCGGCGTCGCCGCCGTCGGCGAGGCAGATCGGGGTGTCGATGGTGCCCTTCGCGTTCTTCGGCCACGGGGTGTCCCGCATGCCCAACACCGGCACCCCGGCGTCGAGGAAACGGTCGAAGATCGGCACGTAGTCCGGTGGCACCCAGTCGCCGGGTTCGTAGTCCCGCGGTCGCGTCGAATTCGTCAGCACAGCGTCCGGCTTGTCCGCGATGACGCGATCGATGACGCGCTGTCCCCAGTCGTAGCACTCCGGGTAGGGCACGCCGCGCTGTTTGGGTACCCGGTTCGTCGACAGCGGGCACCCCATCTTGAGGTAGGTCTTCACCTTGAAACCGTTGCGCTTGCCGAGGGTGTCCAGCGCCGAGATCCACATCTCGGCATGCGATCCGCCGGCGAGCGCGATGGTGCGCGTCGCGGTCGGATCGCCGTAGGTGCCGACGTGGATCTCGTTGTCGGTGAAGTCGCTCATGTACCCGTCGGTGGAGGTCTCGGGGAAGTCCTTGATGACCTCCAGCGCCGACGGTTGTGGGTCGAGGGCGGGCACCGGCCAGCCGTCGAGCAGTGCTCGGGCCCCCGGGTACGACCTCGGGTCGAGGTTCTTGGTGTCGACGACGATGTTCGCGACGTGCCGCTCCCACACGGTGATGCCGACGCCGGTGACGAGCGTCGCCACCACGAGGATCGAGGTGACGACCGACGTGTACGACAGCCACCGCGACCGTCCGTCGCGGCGGCCGCGGCTCAGCGCCGAACGATCGCCGCCGCGCAGCGGGTCCTCGATGTAGCGCTTGGTGAGCCACGCGAGCCCGACCGACGCCGCGAGGATGAGCACGCCCTCGACGAAGTTGGCATGGTTCTTGTCGCGCCAGGTCAGATAGAAGATCAGCAGCGGCCAGTGCCACAGGTACAGCGAATACGCGATGGTCCCGAGCCAGACCGGCCACCTGCTCGCGAGCCAGCGGTTCGTGACGGGCATCTCGGTGGCCGCGGCATGGGACCCCCGAGGTGGCTTCTGCAACGCCGTCGCGCCCGCCCAGATGATCAGCAGCGTCGCGCCGACCGGCACCAGCGCCATCGGACCGGGGTAGGCGTTGACACCGTCGATCCAGAACCCGCAGCTGACGATCAGCGCAAGAGCGAAGACGGTCGCGATGTTGCGCAGCCAGTTCGGGATTCGCAGGGACGGCAACCAGATCGCGAGCAGGCCGCCGGCCAGCGGTTCCCACAGACGGGAGATCGTGTCGTAGTAGTTGTACGGCTGGTTGATCGCCAGGCCGCGGTGCGCCCAGTAGAAGGACGCGAGTGCGACGACCAACACCGCGCCGCCGACGAGGAACCTGATGACCCGCGGGTCGGCGAACGGCCGGGCGACGCGGGCACCGACCTTGAGCAACGCCGCGAACGCGAGGGCGACGAGCAGGGTCAGGACGAAGAACTGGCCCTGCACCGACATCGACCAGATGTGCTGCAAGGGGCTGTTCGCCGAACTCGCGGCGAGGTAGTCCTGGGAGTTCTGCGCGAGATACCAGTTCTGGTAGTACAGCGCGCTCGCGATGACCTCGCGGCCGACATTGGCCCACCGGGTCTGCGGGAGGATCAGCAGGGTCAGCGCCGTGACCGCGATCAGGACGGTGAGCAGCGCCGGTAGAAGCCGTTTGAGGAGCCGTTTGAGACGTGGCCACGGGTTGAGGGTGTCGCGGAACGAGACGTGCGGAGCCTGGCTCGTGATCGCGTGCCGCAGCAGCGACCCGACGAAGAAGTATCCCGAGAGGGTGAGGAAGACGTCGACGCCGCCGGAGACCTTGCCGAACCACACGTGAAAGCAGGCGACGAGGGCGATGGCGATACCGCGCAGGCCGTCGAGGTCGGTGCGGTATGCGGGCGTTGTCGGCGTCGAGGGGGACGACTCCGGCGCCACTACTCGCGTCGTCGATGCCACAGGGCGTGTTCTTTCCGGTGGGGGACAGATCGGTCTCGGGGCCGGGATGACCGGCTAGCAATGTACTCGTCGAAGCTGTGAAACACCGATTCGGACGACCGCGACACTCGCGCACCGGTCTGCGGGGCCGCGCGGGGTTCACCGCGAGCGGCGCGTCCGGGCTCCGTCGAGGATGATGGCCAGCCCGTCGCGGAACTCGCCCGCGAAGTCGCGACCCGACGGCCCGGTGACACCCAGACGCTCCATCTGCGCGCGCGTCTGTTCCTCGATGGTGAGCCCGATGACCAGCTGACACAGTGCGGTGCTGACCGCCTCGGCGTTGCGGACGGACAGACCACCGGCCGTGCCGGCGGCGATGATGTCAGCGGTGATGGCTTTCGACGACAGGCCGCTCGCCCAGCTCGAGGACACGACCTCGGCACTGTCGGGCACTCCGAGGAGCGCACTGCGCATGTCGGTCGCGAGCAGATCGAGGCGCTCGTCCCAGGCCAGCGAGGTGTCGGGGATGGCGACCGCACCCAGGATGTCGTCGGCGAGTGCGGCCAGCAAGGTCTGCTTGTTGGGAAAGTGCCAGTACAGCGCGTTGGGACGGACGCCGAGTTCGGTGGCGAGGCGTCGCATCGACAGGTCGGCCAGGCTGTGCTCGCCCAGGATGTCGCGGGCGGCGCGCAGAACGTCGGTGCGACTGTTGCTCACCCGCGTCAGCGTAATGACCCGGCAGTGGGCATCGAACCCCGGGCCTGTACAGCGTTCAGGACGCCCTGTACGGTGTTCAGGACCCTGGACGGTGTTCAGGACTGCCTAACGACAGGCCGGGAGGTGCCTCATGGATCACGACGCGATCAGTCGCATCGACGCCGACCACATCTGGCACCCCTACGGTGCGCTGCCGGCGGCCACCCGGCCGTTGGTCGTGGCCTCGGCCTCGGGTGTCCGCCTCGAACTCGCGGACGGCCGATCGGTGGTCGACGGGATGAGCTCCTGGTGGGCGGCGATCCACGGTTATGGACACCCCCGACTCGACGCCGCCGCGGCCGCTCAGCTCGGTCGGATGTCGCACGTCATGTTCGGCGGCCTGACCCACGAACCGGCCACCCGGCTGGCGCAGCTCCTCGTCGAGATCACCCCGGCCGGCCTGGAGAAGGTGTTCTTCTGCGACTCGGGGTCGGTGTCGGTCGAGGTGGCGGTCAAGATGGCGCTGCAGTATTGGCGCAGCCGCGGTCGGTCCGGCCGCACGCGTCTGCTCACCTGGCGTGGCGGCTACCACGGCGACACCTTCACCCCGATGAGCGTCTGCGATCCCGACGGCGGCATGCACGCGATGTGGAAGGGTGTTCTCGCACAACAGATCTTCGTCGACGCCCCGCCGGCCGAGTTCCGGCCCGACTACGTCGCCGAGTTCGAGCGCACCGTGCGCGCGCACCGCGACGAGCTCGCCGCGGTCATCGTCGAACCCGTGGTCCAGGGCGCGGGCGGCATGCGATTCCACGACGCGGCATATCTGCGTGCGCTCCGGGAGATCTGTGACCGCCACGACGTCCTGCTGATCTTCGACGAGATCGCGACCGGATTCGGCCGTACCGGAACGTTGTTCGCGGCCGACGTCGCCCCGGGGGCCGACGCGGCGCCGGGCGCCGGCGTCGCGCCCGACATCATGTGTGTCGGCAAGGCGCTCACCGGTGGCTACCTCACGCTCGCCGCGACCCTGTGCACGTCCGAGATCGCTCAGGTGATCAGTGCGGGGGAGGCGGGCGGACTCGCGCACGGCCCGACCTTCATGGCCAACCCGCTGGCCTGCGCGGTGGCCGTCGCAGCGATCGAACTGCTGCTGGAAACGCCCTGGGCCGAGCGGGTCTCGGCGATCGAGCGGGGGCTCCGCGACGGACTCGAACCGCTGCGTGATCGCCACGGCGTCGTCGATGTGCGGGTCCTCGGCGCGATCGGCGTCGTCGAACTCGATCGCCCGGTCGACATGGTGGCGGCCACCGACGCGGCCGTCGAGGCCGGGGCATGGCTGCGGCCGTTCCGCAATCTCGTCTACACGATGCCGCCGTTCATCTGCACACCCGAGGACATCGGGGTGATCGTGCGCGGAGTGTCCGCTGCCGTGCACGCCACGGTCGGCGATCGCGAGCCGGCGGTGGTGCGGTCATGACTTCGATTCAGGTGCAGCGGGATTCGAGGGTCGACGGCGATGCGCGGGTCAGCGGCGGGGGAGAGATCGGTCTGGCGTGGCTGGCCGGCGCCGCCCGTGCGCGCGCCGAGGCCGGCCTGCATCGCAGCCCACACGTCCGCAGGGCGGCCGGCGACGAGATCAACCTCGGTTCCAACGACTACCTCGGGTTGTCGACCCACCCCGCGGTGATCGCCGGTGCGCGGGCCGCCGCGGAACGGTGGGGAGGTGGCTCGACGGCGTCGCGCCTCGTCGTCGGCACCACCCTGGCACACATCGATCTCGAGCACGATCTCGCCGACTTCCTCGGATTCGATGCGGCACTCGTCTTCTCGTCCGGTTACCTGGCGAATGTCGGTGCGATCACCGCGCTGGCGACGCGCGGCGACCTGATCGTCAGCGACACCGGCACCCATGCGTCGCTGATCGACGGTTGCCGGTTGTCGCGTGCCCGGGTGGTGGTCGTCGACCGCGGCGATCACGAGGCGGTCCGGCGGGCCCTCGCCGAACGTACCGAGGCCCGGGCGCTCGTCGTCACCGATTCGGTGTACAGCATCGACGGTGAACCGGCGCCGGTCGCGGATCTGTATGCTGCGGCACGCGCGCACGGGGCCGTCCTGCTCGTGGACGAGGCCCACGCTCTCGGGGTGCGTGGTCCGGGTGGTCGCGGACTCGTCGCCGAACAGGGACTTTCGGGTGCTCCCGATCTCGTCGTCACGACCGTGCTGTCGAAATCGCTCGGCGCGCAGGGCGGTGTGGTCCTCGGGTCGGAGCTGCTGCGCTCGCACCTCATCGACTGCGCCCGCACCTTCATCTTCGACACCGGCCTGAACCCGGCCGCGGTCGGCGCCGCGCATGCCGCCCTGACGATCCTGCGGGCGCAACCCGGGTTGCCGGACCGACTGCGCGACAACGCCCGTCGCTTGGCGCTCGCGTGTGGCGTCGAAGAGCCCGCCGCGGCGGTCATCTCGATCGTCGTCGGGGATCCGCAACGCGCGGTGGCGGCTGCTGCCGCGTGCCGGGACCGTGGCGTCCTCGTCGGATGTTTCCGTCCGCCCTCGGTCCCGGTCGGGACTTCGAGGCTGCGGATCACGGTGCGCGCCGACCTCGATGCCGCTGCCCTCGACCACGTGGCCGCCGTCGTCGACGCCGCGCTCCGCGAAGTCGGTGCGCGGTGATCGCCGCACGCCGCGGCAGGGTCCTCGCCGTCACCGGGACCTCGACCGACGTCGGGAAGACCGTCGTGACCGCGGCACTCGCCGCTGCCTGCCTGCCCCCTGAGGTGGCCGATCCTCTGCTCCCTGAGGTGGCCGACCCCCTGCTCCCTGAGGTGCGAGGAGCCCTGGCGACGAGCCACGAAGGGCCGATGACCCGCGTCGCCGTCTGCAAACCCGTCCAGACCGGCGTCGGTCCGAACGAACCCGGCGACCTCGCCGAGGTGCAACGCCTGGCGGGCGACGTCACCGCGGTCGAGCTCTACCGCTACCCGGAACCCCTCGCGCCCGACACCGCCGCGCGCCGCGCCGGGATGCCACTGGCCGATCCGGCGGTGATCGTCCGCGCCGTGGACGATCTGGCCGCGTCACACGACCTGACCCTCGTCGAGGGTGCCGGCGGAGTGCTGGTGCGACTGGGGGAGTCGGCCACGATCCTCGACATCGCCGCGGCGACCCTCGTTCCCGACACCGTCGACGGTGTGGTGGTCGTGGTGGCGCCGGGGCTGGGCGCGCTGAATCACGCCGAGCTCACCGTGAACGCGGTGCGGGCGCGCGGTCTGCGTCCCGTCGGACTCGTGATCGGTTGGTGGCCGGACGATCCCGACCTCGCGATGCGGTGCAACCGCACCGATCTCCCACGGGTGACCGGGGTGCCGGTCGTCGGGGTCCTGCCCGCCGGCGCCGCGCACCTCGAACCCGACGAGTTCCGCCGCCACGCAGCGTCGTGGTTCGACGACGAGTGGCTCGCGACCCTTTCTCCCAGCCATCCGGAACAGCTCGTCCGGACGCCGAAACACGTTCCCGCAGCGGAACAATCATCCAAGGAGTATCACCAGTGACCCAGGCAACAGTCGACGCCGCCACCTCGGCACCGGCGTCGGACGACATCCTCGCCATCGCCCGTGACCAGGTGCTCGACCGCGGCGAGCCGCTCGATCAGGAGCAGATTCTCCGGGTTCTGCGGTTGCCCGACGACCGGCTGACCGAACTGCTCCAGCTCGCCCACGATGTGCGGATGCGCTGGTGCGGGCCCGAGGTCGAGGTCGAGGGCATCATCTCGCTGAAGACCGGCGGGTGCCCGGAGGACTGCCATTTCTGTTCCCAGTCCGGACTTTTCGCCTCGCCGGTGCGCAGTGCGTGGATCGACATCCCCTCCCTCGTCGAGGCGGCCAAGCAGACGGCGAAGACCGGTGCGACCGAGTTCTGCATCGTCGCGGCGGTCCGCGGTCCCGACAAGCGGCTGCTCAGTCAGGTCGCGGCGGGAATCGAGGCCATCCGCAACGAGGTCGACATCCAGATCGCGTGCAGCCTGGGCATGCTCACCCAGGAGCAGGTCGACCAGCTCCGCGACATGGGCGTGCACCGTTACAACCACAATCTCGAGACCGCGCGCAGCCACTTCCCGAACGTGGTGACGACCCACACGTGGGAGGAGCGCTGGGACACCCTGCGCATGGTCCGGGAGGCGGGCATGGAGGTCTGCTGCGGCGGCATCCTCGGTATGGGTGAGTCCCTGGAGCAACGGGCCGAGTTCGCCGCCGAACTGGCGACGCTCGAGCCCGACGAGGTGCCGCTGAACTTCCTGAACCCGCGGCCCGGCACCCCCTTCGGAGATCTCGACGTGCTCCCCGCCGCGGAGGCCCTCAAGTCGGTGGCCGCCTTCCGTCTGGCGCTGCCGCGCACCATCCTGCGCTTCGCCGGAGGTCGTGAGATCACGCTTGGCGACCTGGGGGCCAAGCAGGGGATCCTCGGCGGCATCAACGCCGTCATCGTCGGCAACTACCTGACGACCCTCGGCCGACCCGCCGAGGACGACCTCGATCTCCTCAGTGACCTGTCCATGCCGATCAAGTCGTTGAACGACACGATCTGACGGGTTCGTCGCAGCGATGGGTAGCGTGTTCTCATGATCGACACCGTCCCGGGTCCTCTCGCCGAGCCGTGCCGGTTCGGTGTGTTCACCGGACTCGAACTGGAACTGCAGGCTCCCGACGCCGTGCCGCCGGCCGCCCGGTTGGGTCTCGAACCCCCTCGCTTCTGTGGCCAGTGCGGTCGCCGGATGGTGGTCCAGGTGCGGCCCGACGGATGGGATGCCCGCTGCTCACGGCACGGGACGGTCGACTCGTCGGAGCTGGGTCGCCGGTGAAACCGCCGGTCCGCACGGTCTCGCGACTGGCCGCGGTCACCGTCGGGGTGGCACTGATCGGCGTGGTCGCCGGCGTGGTCTGGGCGCTCGTCACCCCGCCGACCACCGGCGTCGCGTTCGAGGGTCTCCGCCGCGAGGACATCCCCGCCGACTTCGCCGGCGTGGGCGCCTTCGCCCTGACGATGTTCGCCTACGGCGCGGTCGCCGCCGTCGCCGTGTGGTTCGCGGCCCGGGCGTGGCGCGGGGTCGCCGGATTCGTGTGGCCCGCACTCGCGACGGTGGCAGGTTCGGCGCTTGCGGCGTCGGTCGGGACGTGGATCGCGGGCCTGCGGTTCGACGACGATCCGACCGCACTGCCGGTGGACGCCGTCTACCGGATCGCGCCGGAGCTGTGGCTCGACGGCGCGACGCGGTCCGGCTCGAGCGAACCGTGGACGCTGCTCATCTGTGCCCCGTTCGCGTTCGCCGTGGTGTACCTCGTCTGCGTGTTGTCCTCGCGGACAGCCGATCTGGGCGTCGGAGATCTCGAGTCCGACGAGCCGCCGGCGGACGTGTTCACATCGGTGGGCGCAGCGTCGCGAACTCATCCGTGACGCGTAACTCCTTCTCCGCGAAGGCGTAGAGCGCCGGCGGGCGGCCCCCGTTGCGGCCGGTCTTGCCGACGGTCCCGGTGGCGACCACCACCGCGCGCCGGCTCAGGATACGCAGCAGGTTGGTCGTGTCCACGGGATAACCCAGTGCGGCGCAGTAGATCTCCGACAGCGCCGACATCGGGAACCGGGCGGGGGCCAGCGCGAACGCGATGTTGGTGTAGGAGAGTTTGGCGGCGAGTCGATGCCGGGCGGCCTCGACGATCCCGGCGTGATCGAAGGCCAGGGCCGGCAAGTCGTCGACGGCAAACCAGCCCGCGGCGTCGGGTGGTGTCGCCTCGGCGTCGGAGGGCACGAGGCCCATGTAGGTCGACGCGATGGTGCGGACCGTGGGCACCCGATGCGGGTCGGAGAAGACCGACAACTGTTCCAGGTGCGCGATCTCACGGACGTCGAGCGCGTCCGCGACGAGCCGGCGTGCGCTCGCCGACAACGTCTCCTCCGCGCCGACCCCGCCGCCGGGAAGTGTCCACACGCCGTCGGCGGACCGCGACAGCAGGACGCACAACGACGGGTCGTCGGTGTCCGGCGTGTTCCGGGTCTGGGGTACGCGGATCTGGAAGACGACGCTCAGCACTTCCACCCGGAGGGTCGCACCGTCGGCGATGGGTGGCTCGGACCCGGCGGATGGCATGCGCCCGATTGTAGGGTGCGCCCTGCTGGTGACCCCCGCTGGTTGAGATTGGAGAGCCCCCGCCGGACGTGCTGGTGACCCCCGGCTGGTTGAGCCGGTTACCCCCCGCTGGTTGTGCTGGCGAGCCCCGGCTGGTTGTGTCGGCGACACCCGGCTGGTTGAGCCGGCGCCCCATGCTGGTTGTGCTGGTGACCTCCGCTGGAGGAGTCGGCGACCCCCTGCTGGTTGAGCCGGCTCCGAGCGAAGCCGCCGGGCCGAGCAAGCGACGAAGGAGCGCGTCGAGGTCGAGGCGCCGTGTCGAAGCCACCTGGTGACCTCGACTACCCGCCCCCGTGCGCCGTGAGGACCAGCGCCTCGCCATCGGTGACGGCGATCGTGTGTTCGCTGTGCGCGCCGCGGGAGCCGTCGAACGACCGGATGGTCCACCCGTCGGCGTCGAACTTGATGCGCTCGGAACCGAGCGTGAACCACGGTTCGAGCGCGAGGGTCAGGCCGGGGCGTAGTTTCATGCCACGTCCGGCCCGGCCCACGTTGGCGACGTGGGGATCCTCGTGCATGGTGCGGCCGAGTCCGTGTCCGCCGAACTCGGTGTTGACCCGATACCCGTGTGCGGCGGCGACCGCTCCGATCGCGGCCGAGATGTCGCCGAGCCGACCGCCCGGACGAGCGGCGTCGATGGCTGCGGCCAGTGCTTCTTCCGTGGCCGCGACGAGGCGCTGATCGTCGGGCTGTGGGGTGCCGACGATGACGCTGCGCGCGGAGTCGGCCACCCAGCCGTCGATGGCGACGGCGATGTCCATCGAGAGCAGGTCTCCGTCGGCGAGGACGTAATCGTGCGGGAGTCCGTGCAGGACAGCGTCGTTCACCGACAGGCAGATCACATTGCGGAACGGGCCGCGGCCAAAGGACGGCGAGTAGTCCCAGTAGCAGGACTGAGCACCGCGGTCGTTGACGAGCTTCCGCGCGCGTTCCTCGAGCTCGAGGAGGTTGACCCCGACGTCGGCGCGTCCGGCGAGGTCGTCGAGGAGATCTGCGATGAACGCCCCCGTCACTCCCATGGCGGCCACCTCGGCAGGCGACTTCAGTTCGACCATTCCCGTCCTCTCGTGGTCATTGCGTTCTTTCGGATCGCTGGTCGGTATACAAATACCACCGCGTCTCGGTATTTGTATACCGGACCCGCTAAGATCGCCACATGGTGCGTAACCCCCTGACCCCGGAACAGATCGCGGCCGGCCGCCGGCTCGGCGCCCGTCTCCGCGAGCTGCGCGGCGATCGTCCGCTGGGCGACGTGGCGTCGGGCGCGGGTATCTCGCCGGAGACCCTGCGCAAGATCGAGACCGGACGCATGCCGACGCCCGCTTTCGCCACGATCGCGGCGCTTGCTCGCGCGCTGGGTACCTCACTCGACGATCTGGCGCTCGTGCTCGACGCCGAGGTGGCACGAGTCGGGTGACCGCGAACCGATCGGGTCTCACCTATCCCGAGGTCGGGGCGACGGCCGGGACGCTCCCGCCCGGTTATCACCATCTGCGCCGGTCACGGGTCATCGGCTCGGGAGCTGCCTGCTTCTCCACGGCCGGCCGGCGAATCATGAACTGGGACATGCATCGTCGTGCCGGCTTCGGCGTCGACGAATCGACGCCGGCGGCCACTGTCGACGCCGACGTCGACCTGCGTGCCGGTCTCGGCCCCCTCGCGATCACCGCCCGGTGCCGGGTCGTCGAGGTGATCGACGCCCCGCGCGAGCACGGCTTCGCGTACGGCACGCTGCCCGGCCATCCCGAGATCGGCGAAGAGCGCTTCTGGGTGGAATGGCTCGACGACGACACCGTGGTCGGGCACGTCGTCGCCTTCTCGCGTCCGGGGCGTTGGTTCACGCGTCTGGGTGGGCCGATCGGGCGGGTTGCGCAGTCGCGATTCACCGAGCGCTACCTCGACGCGCTGATGTGTGGCTGAACTCGTCGTCCGCCTGAATCGCGGGCCGAGAACGCCGGCGACGAGGTCATGGGAATGCCGTGAGTGTGGCGAATGTTACGATGCACAGTGTTTTCGACCATGAGTCGAAAACCTGCCTCGGACACACGGCCCGTGATCTGGGGAACCAGCGTCCCGGGGACGGAACTCGTCGCCGGGTAGCCAGAGGAGTGGTAGATGAGCATCACCAGTGATCGCCACACGTCGATGACCGCGCCCGCAGTCGAGGACTCGGCGCTCGTCGATGCGACGTGGTACGACGCGCCGGGCGGCTACACCGGCGTGGAGCCGACGCAGGAGTGGGCGGACGAGGTCCGCCGCCTCGCCAAGGCGCGCAACGCGACGCTGCTCGCGCACAACTACCAGCTCCCGGCCATCCAGGATGTGGCCGACCACGTCGGCGACTCCCTTGCCCTCTCGCGGATCGCCGCCGAGGTCGACTCCGACGAGATCATCTTCTGCGGCGTTCACTTCATGGCCGAGACCGCCAAGATCCTGAGCCCCGAGAAGCGGGTCCTGATCCCCGACGAGCGCGCCGGATGCTCGCTGGCCGACTCGATCACCGCGGACGAACTCCGGGCCTGGAAGGCTGAGTTCCCCGATGCGCTGGTGGTGTCCTACGTGAACACCACCGCCGAGGTGAAGGGCCTCACCGACATCTGCTGCACGTCGTCGAACGCGGTCGACGTGGTCGCGTCGATCGATCCCGACCGCGATGTCCTGTTCCTGCCGGACCAGTTCCTCGGCGCGCACGTCAAGCGCGAGACCGGCCGCGACAACATCCACATCTGGGCGGGCGAATGCCACGTGCACGCCGGCATCAACGGTGACGAGCTGACCGCGCAGGCGAACTCGCACCCGGACGCCGACCTGTTCATCCACCCCGAATGCGGTTGCGCGACCTCGGCGCTGTATCTGGCCGGCGAGGGTTTCGTGCCCGAGGAGAAGGTGAAGATCCTGTCCACGGGCGGCATGCTCGACGCCGCGCGCGAAACTGGCGCGAAGCAGGTGCTCGTCGCCACCGAGGTCGGGATGCTGCACCAGTTGCGCAAGGCCGCACCGGGTGTCGACTTCCAGGCGGTCAACGAACGGGCATCGTGCCCCTACATGAAGATGATCACCCCGGCGGCCATGCTCCGGTGCCTACGGGAGGGTCGCGACGAGGTGTTCGTCGACGCCGATGTCGCCGAGAAGGCGCGCAAGAGCGTCGAGCGCATGATCGCGATCGGCAACCCCGGATCGGGCGAGTGAGCAACCCGGCTCCCTCGACGACCTCGCCGGGCGATGGCTTCGTCGGCCAGGCCGCGGGCGGTGAACTCGGCGCCGCGGTCACCGACGAGGTCCGCGCGCTGATCCGGACCGCGCTCGACGAGGATCTGCGATACGGGCCCGACGTCACGACCGCGTCCACGGTGCCCGCCGACGCGGTCGTCGACGCGGCGATCGTCAGTCGCGCGCACGGCGTGATCGCGGGCGTCCCGGTGGTCGAGGCGGTCTTCGACGAGGTGATCGGCGCTGGCGAGTACACGATCACGTCGCGCGTCGACGATGGAACCCGCGTCGAACCAGGCGCTGTCGTACTCGCCGTCCACGCCCCGACGCGAGCGCTGCTGACCGCGGAACGCACGGCGCTCAACCTGATCTCGCACCTGTCGGGGATCGCCACGACCACCGCGGCCTGGGTGGCGGCGGTGGAGGGTACGGACGCCCGAATCCGCGACTCGCGCAAGACACTTCCGGGTCTTCGGCATCTGCAGAAGTACGCGGTTCGTGCCGGCGGGGGAGTCAACCATCGGATGGGGCTCGGCGACGCCGCCCTCATCAAGGACAACCACGTCGTCGCCGCGGGTTCGGTCGCCGCGGCGTTGGAGGCGGTCCGGGCGGCGGCGCCGGGCCTACCGGTCGAGGTCGAGGTCGACTCGCTGGCCCAGCTCGACGAGGTCCTCGGACTCGAACCGCAGTTGGTCCTGCTGGACAACTTCGAGCCGTGGGAGACCCAGATGGCCGTCCAGCGCCGCAACACCCGTTCGCCGGGCACCAAGCTGGAGAGCTCGGGAGGCCTGTCGCTCGACGTCGCGGCCGACTATGCCCGCACCGGCGTCGACTACCTGGCCGTCGGCGCGCTGACGCACTCCGTCACCGTCCTGGACCTCGGTCTGGACATCCCGGCACCGTAGGTTCAGCCCCGCGTCGCCGGTTCGGACCTCGACGTCGGACAACTCGGTCCTGGCGAACGGCCGGTTGAAGGACGGGGGGCAGATTCGTCCGCATGCCGGATCGAACTGCCCCGACGTTCTCGGGTGACAACCCGCACCAGAAACCCGCTGGCACCCGACACGTATCCTTGTTGGGTACATCAGCAGCCACCAGGAGAGATCATGCTCGCCCGAATTGACCTGCGCGGTAGCACGCCGACACTCGCCGAGTTGCGTCGTGCGCTGCCCCGCGGGGGTACCGATGTCAATGCCGTCCTCGACACGGTGACACCGGTCGTGCATGCGGTGGCGGAGAACGGCAGCAGTTCTGCGCTCGACTACGGCGAGAAGTTCGACGGTGTCCGACCCGCGTCGGTGCGGGTGCCCGCTCGGGTCATCGCCGATGCTCTGGCCGGGCTCGACCCGCAGGTCGCCGAGGCGCTGCGCGAGTCGATCATCCGCGCCCGCAAGGTGCACGCCGACCAGCGACGGGAGACCACCCGCACCCAGGTCGTCGACGGCGGCGTCGTCAGCGAGAAGTGGATTCCGGTGCGCCGCGTCGGCCTGTACGTCCCGGGCGGAAACGCCGTCTATCCGTCGTCGGTCATCATGAACGTCGTCCCCGCCCAGGAGGCCGGGGTCGGCTCGCTGGTCGTCGCCTCGCCTCCGCAGAAGGACTTCGGCGGGTGGCCGCACCCGACCATCCTCGCCGCCTGTGCGCTCCTCGGCGTCGACGAGGTGTGGGCGGTCGGCGGTGCCCAGGGCGTGGCCCTGCTCGCCTACGGTGGCGCCGACACGGAATCCGCGGACGAGCCGAATGCCGTTCTCGACCCTGTCGACCTCATCACCGGCCCGGGCAACATCTACGTCACCGCGGCCAAGCGTCTGTGCCGCAGCGTGGTGGGCATCGACTCCGAGGCCGGACCCACTGAGATCGCGATCCTCGCCGACGACTCGGCGGACGCGGGCATCCTCGCCTCCGACCTCATCAGCCAGGCCGAGCACGACGTCCTCGCGGCGTCGGTGCTCGTGACCGACAGCGCCGAACTCGCCGACGCCGTCGACGAGGCTCTCGAGCAGCAGGTCGCGGCCACCAAGCACCGCGAACGCGTGACCACCGCGCTGTCGGGGGAGCAGTCGGGCGTCGTCCTCGTCGACGATCTCGACGCGGGGCTCGCCGTCGTCGATGCCTATGCGGCCGAACACCTCGAGATCCAGACCCGGGACGCGGCCGCGGTCGCCGATCGGGTGCACAACGCGGGCGCGATCTTCGTCGGGCCCTACGCGCCGGTCAGCCTCGGTGACTACTGTGCGGGCTCCAATCACGTTCTGCCGACGTCGGGTTCGGCGCGCTTCGCCTCCGGGTTGTCGGTGCAGACCTTCCTCAAGGGCGTCCACGTCATCGACTACGACGAGGCCGCGCTGCGCGAGGTCGCCGACAAGGTGGTGACCCTCGCCGATGCCGAGGACCTGCCCGGTCACGGTGATGCGGTGAAGCAGCGCTTCGTCGGGAGCGCGGGCCGGTGACGGCCGCCGATCCGGTGACGGCAACCCCGGGCAGCTCGATCACCGTCGACGACCTGCCGCTACGTGAGAACCTCCGTGGCAAGAGCGCTTATGGCGCACCGCAACTCAGGGTTCCGGTGATCCTCAACACCAACGAGAACCCGCACGCGCCGTCGCCGGCCCTGATCGACGATGTCGCCGCGTCGGTGCGCGAGGCCGCCGCTGAGTTGCACCGCTATCCCGATCGCGATGCCGTCGCCCTCCGTGTCGACCTCGCCGCCTACCTGACCCGGGCCACCGGTGTGCAGCTCGGCGTCGAGAACCTGTGGGCGGCAAACGGTTCCAACGAGGTTCTGCAGCAACTGCTGCAGGCCTTCGGCGGTCCCGGCCGCAGTGCGCTCGGGTTCGTGCCGTCGTATTCGATGCATCCGATCATCTCCGACGGCACCGACACCACCTGGCTGGTCGCGGCGCGGGCGGGCGACTTCTCGCTCGACACCGACTACGCGGTCGCCGAAGTCGCGAACCGCGAGCCGGACGTCGTCTTCGTGACGTCGCCGAACAACCCGACCGGCGGTTCGATCCCGCTCGCGGACCTGCGTCGCATCGTCGAGGCGGCTCCGGGCATCGTGATCGTCGACGAGGCCTACGCCGAGTTCTCGGCGGCTCCGAGTGCCGTCGAGCTCATAAACGAGTTCCCGGCCAAGGTCGTCGTCAGCCGCACGATGAGCAAGGCCTTCGCCTTCGCCGGCGGCCGACTCGGTTACCTCGCCGCAGCACCCGCCGTCGTCGACGCGATCCAGCTGGTGCGGCTCCCGTACCACCTGTCCGTGCTGACCCAGGCCGCCGCGCGAGCCGCATTGCGCCACAGCGACGACACTCTCGCCGGTGTCGCCGCGATCCGGTCCGAACGCGAGCGCGTGGTCGCGGCGCTGACCGCCTTCGGGTACCGCGTCATCGACTCCGACGCCAACTTCGTGCTGTTCGGACGGTTCCGGGATGCTGCGGCAACGTGGCAGCGTTACCTCGACCAGGGCGTCCTCATCCGGGACGTCGGCATAGCCGGTCACCTGCGGGTGACCATCGGTCTCGCGCATGAGAACGACGCCTTCCTCGACGTCAGCCGCACGCTCGCCACCACAGATCTGGAGAACACTCAGTGAGCACCCCCTCTGCGACCAACCCCGCGCCCCGTGTCGCGAAGGTCGAACGGAGCACCAGGGAGTCGTCGATCTCCGTCGAGCTGAATCTCGACGGCACCGGCGTGACGAACATATCGACCGGCATCGCGTTCTTCGATCACATGCTCACCGCCTTCGGTCAGCACGGCAGCTTCGATCTCACCGTCGAGGCGAAGGGCGACATCGAGGTCGAGGGCCACCACACCATCGAGGACACCGCGATCGTGCTCGGCCAGGCTCTCGGCCAGGCGCTCGGTGACAAGAAGGGCATCCGTCGCTTCGGCGATTCCTGGATCCCGATGGACGAGACCCTCGCCCAGGCCGTCGTCGACGTGTCGGGCCGCCCGTACTGCGTCCACACCGGCGAGCCCGAGCACATGCTGACCGCCGTGATCGGTGGCTACCCGGGTGTCCCGTACTCGACCGTCATCAACCGGCACGTGTTCGAGTCGATCGCGCTCAACGCCCGTATCGCGCTGCACGTGCGGGTCCTCTACGGCCGTGACCAGCACCACATCACCGAGGCGGAGTTCAAGGCCGTGGCCCGCGCGTTGCGCGCGGCGACGGAATACGACGCCCGCGTGACCGGTGTGCCGTCGACGAAGGGCGCGCTGTGAGCGTCGCCGACGTCACGATCCTCGATTACGGCTCGGGCAACCTGCGGTCCGCGCAGCGTGCGCTCGAGCGGACCGGGGCACAGGTGACGGTCACCTCCGACTTCGACACGGCCCTGAACGCCACCGGCCTCGTCGTGCCCGGCGTCGGCGCGTTCGCCGCCTGCATGGAAGGCCTGCGCGCGGTCAAGGGCGACCGGATCGTCGGGCGACGATTGGCGGGCGGCCGCCCGGTCCTGGGCATCTGCGTGGGCATGCAGATCCTGTTCGAGCGCGGCGTCGAGTTCGGCGTCGAGGCGGAGGGCTGCGGGGAGTGGCCGGGCAGTGTGACCCAGTTGCCCGCTCCCGTTCTGCCGCACATGGGCTGGAACACGGTCGACGCACCCGAGGGCACCGTGCTCTTCGACGGGCTCGACGCCGACACCCGCTTCTACTTCGTGCATTCCTACGCCGCGCAGACCTGGGAGATGGACAACGAGGGTTCGCCGTTGACCGCGCCCAAGCTGACCTGGGCCGAACATGGTGGACCGTTCCTCGCCGCGGTGGAGAACGGGCCGCTGTCGGCGACCCAGTTCCATCCGGAGAAGTCCGGCGACGCCGGTGCGCACCTGCTGGAGAACTGGGTTCGGGGACTCTCGTGACCGACGGCACGCCGCGCCCGGACGACGCCGGGTACGGCGACGGACCCGTCGGGCGACCGTCCGGGTCCGACGCGGCGGGCGCGTCCTCGGCGTCCTCCGGTTTCTCGATCGCCAAGCTCGCCTTCTACGCTCTCGGTGCGGGAGTGCTGGTCCTGATCGTGTCCGTCCCGATCATCGCGCTGTGTGCGCACTGGTCGCCGATCGCCGGACTGGTCGCCGCGCTGGTGGCGGTGGCGGCGATGATCGCCGCGATCGGTACCGTTGCCAACCGCATGGTCGACCGCGCCCGGACAGACCTGATCGCGGCGCGCGACTGTCACCACCCCGCCTGACCCCACCCCGATCACGTCCACCGCCGACTCGCTCGATCAAGAACCGCGCTCGATCCAGAACAGACAGGACAGATTCACCCATGGGTAGCACCCTCGAACTCCTTCCCGCCGTCGACGTCGCCGACGGGCAGGCGGTCCGCCTGGTCCAGGGCGCGGCCGGCACCGAGACGTCGTATGGTTCGCCGCGCGACGCGGCGCTGGCGTGGCAGCGGGACGGTGCGGAGTGGATCCATCTCGTCGACCTCGACGCCGCGTTCGGCCGCGGCGACAATCGCGAACTGCTGGCCGGCGTGGTCGGTGAACTCGACGTGAAGGTCGAACTGTCCGGCGGCATCCGCGACGACGATTCGCTGGCCGCCGCCCTCGCCACCGGGTGCACGCGCGTGAACCTCGGTACCGCCGCCCTGGAGAACCCGGAGTGGTGTGCCCGCGCGATCGCCGAGCACGGGGACCGCATCGCGGTCGGTCTGGACGTGATCCGCGACGGCAGTTCCTACCGGTTGCGCGGGCGGGGCTGGGTCACCGACGGAGGCGATCTCTGGGAGGTCCTCGAGCGGTTGAATCGCGACGGATGCGCCCGCTACGTGGTCACCGACGTCTCCAAGGACGGCACGCTGCAGGGTCCGAACCTCGATCTCCTCGCCGAGGTCGCCGCGGCCACCGACGCCCCCCTCGTGGCCTCGGGCGGCGTCTCGGCCATCGACGATCTGGTCGCGATCGCCGGCCTCACCGGCCAGGGTGTAGAGGGCGCCATCGTCGGCAAGGCGCTCTATGCGGGCCGATTCACGCTGCCGGAGGCGTTGACCGCGGTCGCCGGGGTCTGATGAGCGCGGCGGACTCCACCCTCGACCTGCCCCGGCTGCTCGACACCGCCGGGTCGATCCTCGACGCCGCCGTCGATCGCTTCGTCGACGGTCAGGGTGCGCCGAGCGCGATCAACAAGGGCGGCACCGACTTCGCCACGCAGGTGGACCTCGACCTCGAGCGCCACATCGGGGCCGAGCTCGCCGACCGGACCCAGATCCCGGTCCACGGCGAGGAATTCGGCGGCGCCGACGTCGTCGACGGTCCGGTGTGGGTGCTCGACCCGATCGACGGCACCTTCAACTACTCCGCGGGGATGCCGCTCACCGGGATCCTCCTCGGTCTGGTGGTCGACGGCGAGGCCACGCTCGGGATGACCTGGCTGCCGCTCGTGGGACGCCGGTACGCCGCACACGCCGACGGTCCGCTGCTGCTGAACGGCGTAGCCGTCCCGCCGGCCCCCGACATGGAACTCGCCGAGGCAGCCATCGCCTTCGGTCCGTTCGATGCCCGCGGCGGTGGCCGCTACCCGGGCGCGCGCCGGGCCGACCTCCTGCGCGAACTCAGCACGCGTGCCGCCCGGATCCGGATGACCGGGTCGACGGGTGTGGACATGGCGTTCACCGCGGCCGGCGTGTTCGGCGGGGCGATCGCCTTCGGCCGGCACCCCTGGGACAACGCGGCAGGAGCGGCGCTGGTCCGGGCCGCCGGCGGTGTGGCGACCGACATCGCCGGCCGTCCGTGGACCGTGGCGTCGCCGTCGCTGGTCGCCGGTACCCCGACCGTGCACGCCGGTCTGATGCGTGTCATCGGCGAGACGATCCCGGAATGGACGGCAGACGTCATCACCCCAGAATCCACCACCCCGAAGGAGACCCGACGATGACGCTGGCGACCCGGGTCATCCCGTGCCTCGACGTCGACGACGGCCGCGTGGTCAAAGGCGTCAACTTCGCCAACCTGCGCGACGCCGGCGACCCGGTCGAGCTGGCCGAGCGCTACGACCGCGAAGGCGCGGACGAACTGACCTTCCTCGACGTGACCGCGTCGAGCTCGGGGCGCTCGACGATGATCGACGTGGTGAAGCGCACCGCCGATCAGGTGTTCATCCCGCTCACCGTCGGCGGGGGCATCCGGACCGTCGACGACGTCGACACCATGCTGCGCGCCGGGGCCGACAAGGTCAGCGTCAACACCGCGGCCATCGCCCGGCCGGAGGTGCTCGCCGAGATGAGCCGGCGCTTCGGTTCGCAGTGCATCGTGCTGTCCGTCGACGCCCGGACCGTTCCCGAAGGTGCGGAACCCACGCCGTCGGGCTGGGAGGTCACCACCCACGGCGGCCGTAAGGGCACCGGGATCGACGCGGTCGAGTGGGCGGTCCGTGGCCAGGACCTCGGTGTCGGCGAGATCCTGCTCAACTCGATGGACGCCGACGGCACCAAACAGGGCTTCGACCTGCGCATGCTGACGGCCGTACGCGCCGCGGTGTCGGTGCCGGTCATCGCCAGCGGCGGCGCCGGCAGTATCGACGATTTCGCGCCGGCGGTGCAGGCGGGCGCCGACGCGGTTCTCGCGGCCTCGGTCTTCCACTTCGGCGAACTCACCGTGGCCGAGGTGAAGACGGCCATGCGCGACGCCGGGATCACCGTCCGATGACACGACGCGTCCCCTCCCGCACCGACCCGGAAGGTCGCTGATGGCACTCGATCCCGCTCTCGCCGCCCGCCTCAAACGCAACGCCGACGGCCTGTTCACCGCGGTGGCGCAGGAACGCAGCACCGGGACGGTGCTGATGGTCGCCTGGATGGACGACGTCGCGCTCGAACGCACGCTCGCCACCCGGAAGGGGACCTACTACTCGCGGTCACGCCAGGAGTACTGGGTGAAGGGGGAGACCAGCGGGCACACGCAGTATGTGCACGACGCCCGCATCGACTGCGACGGCGACACCGTGCTGCTGATCGTCGATCAGGTGGGCGCGGCCTGCCACACCGGCAATCACAGTTGCTTCGACACCGAGTCGCTGGCGTTCGGGATCGACGCGGCGTCCGGGTCCGGGCCCGAATCCGGGCAGGGTTCGCCGGACCCAGCAGAATAGACCACGAGACACGAGTCCCGGGTGCGAACTCCCGGGACACGCCACAGCTCGAGACCTTCGAAAGGCGGTGCGTCCATGCCCCTCATCCAGATCTCGCAGACGCCGGGACTGTCGGATCGCGTCAAGCGCGAGACGATAGCCGCGGTCACCGAGGCCTACGCCAAGGCAACCGGCAAGAACCCCGACTCGGTCTGGGTGACGATCACGGAGGTTCCGCGAAATCAGTGGGGCGTCGGCGGCGAGCCGCTCGGATGACGGCCACCACCGGCGGGGCCGCCGACACCACGACTCTCGCCGAGTTCCTCGACCTCGCGCGCGATCACCGCGTCGTACCGGTGACGCGCAAGGTCCTCGCCGACTCCGAGACGCCGCTGTCGGCCTATCGCAAACTCGCGGGCGACCGTCCGGGGACCTTCCTGCTGGAGTCCGCCGAGAACGGGCGGTCCTGGTCCCGATGGTCGTTCATCGGCGCGGGCGCACCGTCGGCCCTGACCGTCGTCGACGGACAGGCGCACTGGTGGGGGTCGGTGCCCGTCGGCGCACCCGAGGGCGGCGACGCGCTCGAGGTCCTCGCGGAGTCGTTGCGCCTCCTGCAGACCGACCCGCTCCCCGGGATGCCGCCGCTGACCGGCGGATTCGTCGGCTTCATGGCCTACGACATGGTCCGCCGGCTCGAGCGTCTGCCCGAGACCACGGTCGACGATCTGGGCCTCCCGGACATGATGATGGTGCTGGCCACCGACCTCGCCGCGGTCGACCATCATGAGGGCACGATCACGCTCATCGCCAACGCGGTCAACTGGGACGGCTCCGACGAGCGGGTCGAGGACGCCTACGCCGACGCACTCGACCGGCTGGACCGGATGACCGAAGCGCTCGCCGCACCCGCGCCGTCGACGGTGTCGACCTTCGACCGCCCGCGGCCCGAGTTCGCCGCGCAGCGATCGCTCGCGGAGTACAGCGAGATCGTCACCGATCTCGTCGGCGAGATCGAGGCCGGCGAGGCCTTCCAGGTCGTGCCGTCGATGCGCTTCGAGATGGACTCCGACGCCGACCCGCTCGACGTCTATCGCGTGCTGCGCGCGTCCAATCCGAGTCCGTACATGTACCTGCTGCGGATGCCCGGCACCGAGGAGCACAGCGACACCGGCTCGCCCGACGCGATCGCACGCAAACCGTTCACCATCGTCGGCAGCAGCCCCGAGGCACTGGTCACCGTGGCCGACGGGGTGGCGACCACACACCCGATCGCGGGCACCCGCTGGCGCGGCGCGACCGAGGAGGAAGACCAACTGCTCGGCAAGGGACTGATCGAGGACGAGAAGGAGAACGCCGAGCACCTGATGCTGGTGGACCTCGGGCGCAACGACCTCGGACGTGTCTGCGTACCCGGCACGGTCAAGGTCAGCGACTACCGGCACATCGAGCGCTACAGCCACGTCATGCATCTCGTCTCGACCGTGTCGGGGACCCTCCGCGACGACAAGCATGCCCTCGACGCCGTGACGGCGTGCTTCCCGGCCGGAACCCTCACCGGCGCACCGAAGGTGCGGGCGATGGAACTCATCGACGAGCACGAGATGACCCGCCGCGGGCTTTATGGCGGGATCGTCGGCTACCTCGACTTCGCCGGCAACGCCGACACCGCCATCGCCATCCGCACCGCACTTCTCGCGCGCGGCAAGGCGTTCGTCCAGGCGGGCGGTGGGGTGGTGGCCGACAGCGAGCCGGAGTACGAGTACAACGAGGCGCGTAACAAGGCCACCGCGGTGCTCAACGCGGTCGCGGCCGCCTCGACGATGCGACGGGTGGGTGAGAACTCATGACCTCTGCTGAAGACGGAGCCGCGGCAGGTCCTGACGCCGAGGCGGTCCGCCGCAAGTCCGTCCGGCGCCGCCAGGTCGTCGCGGCCCTGCTGATGGCGGTGGCGGCGGCTGCGTTCTGGGGGGCGAGCCGGCTGACGTGGGCCACCGTCTCCGCCGAGGACGGATTGTCCCCGCAGCGGGCGTTCGAGGTCAGCGGCGCGGACTGGAGCCCGTGGCTGACCCCGCTCGCATTGGTCTACCTGGCGGGCATCGCCGCCGCGTTGTCGGTGCGCGGCTGGGCGCTGCGCGTCGTGGCGATACTGGTCGCCGTCGGCGGGCTCCTGGCCGCGTTCCCGGCGATCTCGCTGATCACCGGGGGCACCGACTCTGCGTACGCCGCCGAGGCGGGCAGCATCCCCGATCGCTACATCGTGCTCTTCGTCGACACCAACCCCCTCGCCGCGGTGGTCGTGCTCGCCGGCACCTTGAGTGCGGTCGGTGCAGCGGTCATGCTGCTCCGCGTCGCGAAGGGCGCCACCCGATCGTCGAAATACACCACCCCGGCCGCTCGCCGCGAAGAGATCGAGACCGAGATCTTCGCCGACTACGAGCGTCGCAAGGCCGCGGAGCAGAACGAGGACGCCGCGGCCGCGGAGCCAGGCGCGACCCGATCCGGTTCGGCGAAGCCGGGAACGAGCGGTCGGGCGGACGACCCCGGCCCGGCGGCGGATCCGACGCCGCCCGGAGCGAACGAGCGGATGATGTGGGACGCGCTCGACACCGGCTTCGACCCGACCGACCCGAACGACCCCGACCGTCGCTGAACCTCAAGCCGATGACGGGTCGGCGCCGGCGACGCCCGGCCGCAGACTCCGACGATGGACGCATCAGCGCGATGAGGTCACAGATCGGCCAACCCGGACGCAACCGGCCCGAACGGCCCGTCTACCCTGAGAACACACGTCGAGGGAGAAGGGAGCAAGTCGCTGTGAGCGTGCCCAACGTTCTCGAATCGATCATCGAGGGAGTGAAAGCCGACGTCGCGGCACGTGAGGCCGTCGTCGACTTCGCCTCGGTCAAAGCGGCCTCCGCCAAGGCTCCCGCCCCCAAGGATGCGCTGGCCGCCCTGCGTCAGCCCGGAATCGGTGTCATCGCCGAGGTCAAGCGCGCCAGTCCGTCGAAAGGCGAACTCGCCAGCATCGGGGACCCCGCCGAACTCGCCCGCGCATACGAAGACGGCGGCGCGCGCATCATCAGCGTGCTCACCGAGGAACGCCGGTTCCGCGGCTCGCTCGCCGACCTCGACGCCGTCCGCGCCGCGGTCGACATCCCGGTGTTGCGCAAAGACTTCATCGTCGGCACGTATCAGATCCACGAGGCTCGTGCCCATGGCGCCGACGTCATCCTGTTGATCGTCGCCGCCCTCGAGCAGAACGTGCTCGCCTCACTCCTCGACCGCACCGAGAGCCTGGGAATGACCGCGCTCGTCGAAGTGCACACCGAGGAGGAGGCCAGCCGTGCCCTCGAAGCCGGCGCATCGGTCGTCGGCGTGAACGCGCGCAATCTCAAGACCCTGCAGGTCGAGCGGGACACCTTCTCGCGCATTGCACCCGGTCTGCCCACGGAGACCATCCGCATCGCCGAGTCGGGTGTGCGCGGCACCGCCGATCTGCTGGCCTACGCCGGTGCCGGCGCCGATGCGGTCCTCGTCGGCGAAGGTCTCGTCACGAGTGGCGACCCGCGTGCCGCGGTCCGTGAACTCGTCACCGCGGGCACGCACCCGTCGTGCCCGAAACCTGTTCGCTGACAATGCGTCCGGGCCGGCATCGGTCCGCGTGAGCCTGTCGGCCCGATCGTCTGTGAGTTGAAGTGACCGCTCATCCTGATTCCGTCCGCACCGACGCCGTCGAGGCGACTCCGCTGCCCACCGCGAGCGTCGGGCTCACCACTCGTACCTCGATCGAACCCGACGAGCACGGGCACTTCGGTGTCTACGGCGGGCGCCATGTACCCGAGGCGCTGATGGCCGTCATCGACGAGGTGACCACGACCTTCCAGAAGGTCCGCGCCGACGACGATTTCCTTGCCGAACTGGACCGCCTGCAGCGCGACTACGCCGGCCGCCCGTCGCCGCTGTACGAGGCGAAACGCCTGTCCGAGCACGCCGGCGGGGCGCGGATCTTCCTCAAGCGCGAGGACCTCAACCACACGGGCTCGCACAAGATCAACAACGTTCTCGGACAGGCGCTCCTGGCCCAGCGGATGGGCAAGCACCGCGTCATCGCCGAGACCGGCGCCGGACAGCACGGGGTCGCCACCGCGACCGCGTGCGCGCTCCTCGGTCTCGAGTGCGTGATCTACATGGGCCGGGTCGACACAGATCGCCAGGCGCTCAACGTCGCCCGCATGCGACTCCTCGGTGCGGAGGTGATCGCCGTCGACAACGGTTCGGCGACGCTGAAGGACGCGATCAACGAGGCCATGCGTGACTGGGTCACCAACGCGCACAACACGTATTACTGCTTCGGTACCGCGGCCGGGCCGCACCCGTTCCCGGTCATGGTTCGCGATCTGCAGCGCGTCGTCGGGCTCGAGGCGCGCGTGCAGATCCTGGAGAAGGCCGGACGCCTGCCCGACGCGGTGACCGCCTGCGTCGGCGGTGGTTCCAACGCGATCGGCATCTTCCATCCGTTCATCGACGACGAGGGCGTCCGGCTCGTCGGCTTCGAGGCCGCCGGCGACGGGGTCGAGACCGGCCGCCACGCAGCAACTTTCACCGGTGGTACACCCGGAGCATTCCAGGGCGCGTACTCCTACCTGCTTCAGGATGACGACGGTCAGACCATCGAATCCCATTCGATCTCGGCCGGCCTGGACTACCCGGGGGTCGGGCCCGAGCACGCCTATCTCAAGGACGCCGGACGGGCGGAGTACCGGCCGATCACCGACACCGAGGCGATGGACGCCCTCGCGTTGCTCAGCCGCCGCGAGGGCATCATCCCCGCGGTCGAGTCGGCCCATGCGGTCGCCGGCGCCCTGAAGCTCGGGCAGGAACTGGGGGAGGGCGCGATCATCGTCGTCAGCCTGTCCGGCCGCGGCGACAAGGACGTGGACACCGCCGCCCGCTGGTTCGGGCTGTTCGACGCCCCGCCGTCCCAGGACGAGGCCACCCTGTCGGAATCGTCGGACGTCCAGAAGCCCGGAGAGCAGGCATGAGCACACAGTCGATCCCGTCGAAGCTCGGCCCCGTGTTCGCCCGCTGCCGGGACGAGGGTCGCAGTGCACTGATCGGTTACCTCCCGGTCGGTTTCCCGACCGTCGACGAGTCGCTGACCTCGTTCCGGACGATGGTCGACGCCGGATGCGACATCATCGAGGTCGGCGTGCCCTACTCCGACCCGGTGATGGACGGCCCGACGATCCAGGACGCCGCCGACCAGGCACTGACCAACGGTGTGCGTGTCCGTGACGTGTTCACCGCCGTCGAGGCCATCACCTCCGCCGGCGGCAACGCGGTGGTCATGAGCTACTGGAACCCGGTTCTCAAGTACGGCGTCGAGAATTTCGCCCGCGATCTGGCGGCGGCCGGCGGTGCCGGACTCATCACCCCGAACCTGATCCCCGAAGAGGGCGCGGAGTGGCACGAGGCGGCCGACCGGCACGGGCTCGACCGCATCTACCTCGTCGCCCCGTCGTCGACGACTGAGCGGATCGCCCTCACCGTCGATGCGTCCCGGGGTTTCGTCTACGCGGCCTCCACGATGGGTGTCACCGGTGCGCGAGATGCCGTGTCGGACATGGCTCCCGAGCTGTGCGCGCGGGTTCGCGAGTACTCCGACATCCCGATCGGCGTCGGGCTCGGCGTTCGCAACCGCGAGCAGGCGGCCCAGATCGCCTCGTACGCAGATGGAGTCATCGTGGGCTCGGCGCTGGTGACCGCGGCGAACGCGGGCCAGGACCGGTTGGCCTCGCTCGTCTCCGAACTGGCCGAAGGGGTCCGCTCGCGTCGGGCGTCTGTCTGAACCGAATGCGCTCTCGTGATCGACGCGGCGGGTCCCGGTCGACAGGTCGAACGTCCCATCCGGTCGGCTAGGGTGACAGCGTGATCGCGCCGACCTCGACGATGCTCGCCTACCTCCCGAGTCCGCCTCAGGGCGTGTGGGAGATCGGACCCTTCCCGCTACGCGCGTACGCGTTGTGCATCATCGTCGGCATCATCGTCGCGGTCTGGTGGGGCAACCGCCGATGGATGGCCCGCGGCGGCCAGGACGGCGAAGTTCTCGACGTCGCGATCTGGGCGGTTCCGTTCGGCCTCATCGGTGGCCGGCTCTACCATCTCATCACCGATTGGAAGACGTACTTCGGTGCCGATGCGCTGAAGGAACCGATCGACGCACTGAAGATCTGGGACGGCGGACTCGGTATTTGGGGCGCGGTCGCGCTCGGTGCGGTGGGCGCGTGGATCGGCGCCCGACGCCGGGGCATCCGACTACCGGCCTTCGGCGACGCCATCGCGCCGCCGATCCTGTTGGCACAGGCCATCGGTCGCCTGGGCAACTACTTCAACCAGGAGCTCTACGGACGCGAGACCACACTCCCGTGGGGCCTCGAGATCTACGAACGCGAGAACGCCGCCGGGTACTCCGACCCCGGACTGATCGACGGCGTGTCCAACGGCGTCGTGGTCGCGGTGGTCCATCCGACCTTCCTCTACGAGCTGCTGTGGAACGTGCTCGTCGTCGTGCTCCTGGTGGTCGTCGACCGGTACTTCCGCATCGGGCACGGCCGGTTGTTCGCGCTGTACGTGGCGGGCTACTGCCTGGGCCGGTTCTTCATCGAGTTGCTGCGCGACGATCGCGCGGCCGTCGCCAACGACATCGCGGGCATCCGACCGAACCTTTTCACCGCGGCGTTGGTGTTCCTCGCCGCCGTCGTCTATTTCGTGGTCGCGCCCAAGGGACGCGAACAGGGACTGGAGATGTATCACGACGACCGTGCCGCGGAGCTCGCGGAGCAAGGTGTCGCCGGGTACGTCGACGACTGGTACGACGAGGACATCGAACCGGAGCCGAGTCCGGCGGCCGCCGCCGGGGTGGCGACGGGTGCAGCGGGATCATCCCTCTTCGATTCCGACGACCAGGGTCGGAAGGCGGGCGCGGTGGGGGAGCCGTCCACCGACGACACCGCCGACACGGATGACCCGGTCGCGGCCGCACACCCCGTGACCGCGGGCAGCGATGCGGAGCCGGGCGCCGAACCGGACACCGACTCGTCCACCGAACCGCAGCCGGTTGCCGACGGTCCGGTCGATCCAGGCGAGGACACCGTCGAGGCCGGTGGCGAGGAGGCGGTCGACGAGCCGGCTCAGCCGGAGACGGCGACGTCGCCGGGGGACGAACCGGCTGCCGACGAGACCGCGGACCCCGAGCCCGACGACATGGACGCAGTCGAGAAGTCGACCGACGAGGACGACTCGACCACCGACTCGGTTCCCGACGCAGCCCCGGACACCGACGCCGACGCGGTCACCGACACCGCCGATCCCGCTGAGGAGTCGGATACCGACATCCCGACGGACACCCCCACCGACACCACACCGGGTGCCGGTGCCGGTTCGTCTGACGCAGACAAGTCCTGACGTTCGGTCCTGCCACGCGCTGATCCGTCGGCAGGGTCACAGGTCGCGGGTGACGACGCCTCCCCGGGTGTTCGGATAGGATCGGATCTCACGGTGCGCGATCCCTCCGCCCGGTACCGACCGTTCCAGAGCACGTGAGCGCTCAACGGTTCTGACTCAGCCCGGTACCGATCTCGGCACGGTCATTCGTACGCCGCGCAATGCTCCACGGGCCAGTGCTGTCCCATTGGACACTCAGCAGCGAGCCGGTTCTCGGTTCGAGTGGAGGTAGTGATGCTGTTTTCTGCGCTGCCGGCCAAGCAGGGTCTGTACGACCCGGAGGCCGAGGTCGATTCGTGTGGTGTGGCCATGGTCACCGACATCCACGGTCGCCGTTCGCATTCGATCGTCGCCGACGGGTTGCTGGCGCTGGAGAACCTCGAGCATCGCGGTGCGGCCGGGGCGGAGACCAACAGCGGTGACGGCGCGGGAATTCTGATCCAACTCCCCGACGAGTTGCTGCGCGACACCGTCGACTTCGACCTTCCCGAGCCCGCCGCGGACGGATCGAACAGCTACGCCGCGGGAACGTGCTTCCTGCCCATGGACCCCGATCTCCGCCGCGCGGCGATCGAACGGGTCGAGGCCCTCGCCGCCGACGAGGGCATCACCGTACTCGGCTGGCGGGACCTCCCCGTCGACCACGAACACGCCGACGTCGGCGGAACGGCCGTCGCGTGCATGCCGTACATGATGCAGCTGTTCGTCACCGTCGACCCGGCGCCTGGCGCCGACCGCATCGCCGGGCTCGCTCTCGACCGCTTCATCTACCCGTTCCGCAAGCAGGCCGAACGGGTGACACTGGAGATCGACGAAGCCGGCACCGGGCTGTACTTCCCATCGCTGTCGAGTCGAACGATGGTCTACAAGGGCATGCTCACCACGATGCAGCTCCCGCTGTACTACGAGGATCTGCGAGATGATCGCTGCCTCAGTGCGATCGCCATCGTGCACTCCCGGTTCTCCACCAACACCTTCCCGTCGTGGCCGCTCGCGCACCCCTTTCGGTTCGTGGCGCACAACGGCGAGATCAACACCGTGCGCGGCAACCGGAACCGGATGCGTGCCCGCGAGGCGCTCCTCGAGACCGACCTCATCCCCGGCGATCTCAAGCGCGCGTTCCCGATCTGCACGCCCGAGGCCTCCGACTCGGCGTCGCTCGACGAGGTCCTCGAGCTCCTGCACCTCGGCGGTCGGGACGTCCACCACGCGGTGATGATGATGGTGCCCGAGGCGTGGGAGAACGTGCCCGACATGGATCCCCGTCGTCGGGCGTTCCTGCAGTTCAACTCCTCGATCATGGAGGCCTGGGACGGTCCCGCGTGCGTCACGTTCACCGACGGCACGGTCGTCGGCGCGGTCCTCGACCGCAACGGACTGCGCCCGGGCCGGTGGTGGCAGACACGCGACGGCCGGGTCATCCTCGCCTCCGAGTCCGGTGTGCTCGACGTCCCGGTCGACGACGTGATCAGCAAGGGCCGGCTCGAACCCGGCCGCATGTTCCTCGTCGACACCGAGCAGGGCCGGATCATCCCGGACGAGGAACTCAAGGGCGAGCTCATGAACGCCGAGGCGTACGACGAGTGGTTGCACGCCGGATTGCTCGACATCGCGACGCTCCCGGACCGGCCGGTCTTCCAGCCCAACCACGACACCGTCGTCCGCCGGCAGATCTCCTTCGGTTACACCGAGGAGGATCTGCGCGTACTCCTGACCCCGATGGCGGCGTCGGGCTACGAACCCCTCGGATCGATGGGCACCGACACCCCGGTCGCCGTGCTGTCGCAGCGTTCGCGGCTGCTCTACGACTACTTCGTCGAGCTGTTCGCCCAGGTCACGAATCCGCCGCTGGATGCGATCCGCGAGGAGATCGTCACGTCGATGAGCCGCGTGATGGGCCCGGAGCAGAACCTGCTGCGGCCGACCGCGGCGTCGTGCCGCCAGATCATGGTGCACTGGCCGGTGCTGGACAACGCCGAGCTGGCCAAACTCGTCCACATCAACGACGACGGGGACAATCCCGGTCTGTCGGCGAAGGTGCTCCGGGCGCTCTACGAGGTGTCCGAGGGCGGTGCGGGTCTCGCCGCGGCGCTCGAGGACCTCCGGCTGCGCGCCAGTCAGGCGATCGCCGAGGGGCACACGACGCTCGTGATCTCCGACCGGCTCACCGACGCCGAGCACGCGCCCATCCCGTCGCTGCTGGCCACCTCGGCGGTGCACCACCACCTGGTCCGCACCAAGGAGCGGACGCGGGTCGCGCTGGTGGTGGAGTCCGGCGATGCCCGCGAGGTCCACCACATCGCCACCCTGATCGGTTTCGGGGCGGCCGCGGTCAATCCCTACCTGGCGCTCGAGACCATCGAAGACCTGATCGCCGAGGGTGAGCTGACCGGGGTGACCCGGGCCAAGGCGATCGGCAACTATCTGGAGGCGCTCGGCAAGGGCGTGTTGAAGGTGATGAGCAAGATGGGCATCTCGACCATCAGCTCCTACACCGCGGCACAGGCTTTCGAGGCCGTGGGATTGTCGTCGGAGGTGGTGCGCGAGTACTTCACCCGTACGGTGTCGCGGATCGAGGGCGTCGGACTCGACGAACTGGCCGAGGAGGTGCGCATCCGCCACCACCGGGCCTTCCCGGAGAACCCCACCGAACAGGTCTACCGTCGGCTCGAGGTCGGCGGCGAGTACCAGTACCGCCGCGAGGGCGAATTGCACCTGTTCTCGCCCGAGACCATCTTCCTGCTGCAGCACGCCACCAAGACCGGCCGGGCCGAGATCTTCCAGCAGTACTCCGACGAGGTCGACCGGCTCTCGCGTGAGGGCGGCACCCTGCGCGGACTGTTCGACTTCGATCTCGATGCGCGCGAACCGATCCCGCTCGACGAGGTGGAGCCGGTCGAGGACATCATGAAGCGCTTCAACACCGGCGCGATGAGTTACGGCTCGATCTCCGCGGAGGCCCACGAGACCATCGCGATGGCCATGAACCGGATCGGCGGCCGCTCGAACTCCGGGGAGGGCGGCGAGGACGTGGAGCGTCTGTACGATCCGGAACGCCGCAGCGCGGTCAAGCAGGTCGCGTCGGGCCGGTTCGGCGTGACCAGCGACTACCTCATCAACGCCACCGACATTCAGATCAAGATGGCGCAGGGTGCCAAACCCGGTGAGGGCGGCCAGCTCCCGGCCTACAAGGTGTATCCGTGGATCGCGAAGACCCGGCATTCGACGCCGGGTGTCGCGCTGATCTCGCCGCCGCCGCACCACGACATCTACTCGATCGAGGACCTAGCCCAGCTGATCCACGACCTGAAGAACGCGAACTCGCAGGCACGCATCCACGTGAAGCTGGTCAGTGCGGTGGGCGTGGGGACGGTCGCGACCGGAGTGTCGAAGGCGCACGCCGACGTCGTCCTCATCTCCGGGCACGACGGCGGCACCGGCGCGTCGCCGCTCACCTCGCTCAAACACGCCGGCACGCCGTGGGAGATCGGCCTCGCCGACGCCCAGCAGACGCTGATGTTGAACGGCCTGCGCGACCGCATCACGGTGCAGTGCGACGGGGCGCTGCGCACCGGGCGCGATGTCATCACCGCGGCCTTGCTGGGCGCCGAGGAATACGGGTTCTCGACCGCGCCGCTGATCGTCGCCGGGTGCATCATGATGCGCGTCTGTCACCTCGACACGTGCCCGGTCGGCGTCGCCACCCAGAACCCGCTGTTGCGGTCCCGCTTCACCGGTCAGGTCGACCATCTGGTCAACTTCTTCCGCTTCATCGCCGAGGACGTCCGGAAGTATCTGGCGCAGTTGGGTTATCGCACGCTCGACGACGCCATCGGGCAGTCTCAGCGTCTGCACACCGACGCCGCGGTCGCGCACTGGAAGTCCAAGGGGCTCGACCTCAGCCCGATCTTCCGCAAGGTCGAGGACAAGGGTCCGAGTCGTCGGGTGCGGGGCCAGGAACACGGCCTCGAGCGCGCGCTGGACCAGACGCTGATCCAGCTCGCCGAGGGTGCACTCGAGGACGCACACCCGGTGACCCTGGAGTTGCCGGTGCGCAACGTGAACCGGACGGTCGGCACCCTGCTCGGTTCGGAGGTGACCCGGCGGTACGGGGCCGACGGCCTCGCCGAGGACACGATCACGGTCAGGCTCGAGGGTTCGGCCGGGCAGTCGCTCGGAGCCTTCCTGCCGCCGGGCGTGACGATCCGGTTGACCGGTGACACCAACGACTACGTCGGAAAGGGGCTGTGCGGCGGCAAGATCGTCGTCACGCCGAATCCCGACTCGCTGTTCGTCGCCGAGGACCAGGTGATCGCCGGCAACACGATCCTCTACGGGGCGACCTCCGGTGAGGTGTACCTCAGAGGCCGAGTGGGCGAACGCTTCTCGGTACGCAACTCGGGTGCGACGGCGGTCGTCGAAGGAGTGGGCGACCACGCCTGCGAGTACATGACCGGTGGCCGGGTGGTCGTCCTCGGACCGACGGGACGCAATCTCGCGGCCGGCATGTCGGGTGGTATCGCGTTCGTCCACGACCTCGATCCCGCGAAGGTCAACATGGCCATGGTCGAACTCCTGCGTCCTGACCCGGAGGACCTCGCCTGGCTCAAGCACACCATCGCCACGCACACGGAATTGACCGGTTCCGCGATCGGCGCGTCGATACTGGCCGACTGGCCTCGACGCTGCCTGGCGTTCACCAAGGTGATGCCCACCGATTACAAGCGTGTCCTCGACGCGGCCCGGATGGCCGAAGCCGAAGGGCGCGACGTCGATTCAGCGATCATGGAGGCGGCACGTGGCTGACCCGCGCGGGTTCCTGGAGGTCCCGAAGAAAGAGGCTAAGTACCGTCCGGTCGCCGAACGCGTCCAGGACTGGGACGATGTCTACGAACACGCCGACAATCCGATCAAGGTTCTCGACGAGGTCAGCGGACAGGCCCGCCGGTGTATGGACTGCGGTATCCCGTTCTGTCACTCCGGAACCGCGGGTTGCCCACTGGGCAATCTCATCCCGGAGTGGAACGACCTCGTCCGGCGCGGCCGGTGGGATGCCGCGAGCAGCAGGCTGCACGCGACCAACAACTTCCCGGAGTTCACCGGGATGGTGTGCCCGGCGCCGTGCGAGTCCGCCTGCGTGCTGTCGATCTCCGAACCGGCGACCGGCGGCAGCGTGACCATCAAGCGCATCGAGAAGACCATCGCCTACGAGTCGTGGGCCGAAGGCATCATCGGGCCCGAGCCGCCCGAGTCCACGACCGGCAAGTCGGTCGGGGTCGTCGGCTCGGGACCCGCGGGACTGGCTGCGGCACAGCAGCTCACCCGGGCCGGTCACGACGTCACCGTCTACGAGCGCGACGACCGTCTCGGCGGGTTGCTGCGCTACGGCATCCCGGAGTACAAGCTGCAGAAGTCCGACATCGACCGGCGTATCGCCCAGATGCGGGCGGAGGGAACGACCTTCGTCACCAACTGCGACGTGGGGGCCGACCTGTCCGTGGCTGATCTACATGCGAAGCACGACGCGGTGGTCCTGGCCATCGGTGCGATGGAGGCACGCGACAACCCGGTGCCGGGGCGGGAGCTGAACGGCATCCACCTCGCCATGGAGCATCTCGTGCCCGCCAACAAGGAGTGCGAGGGCGACGGGCCGTCACCCATCACCGCCGCGGGCAAGCACGTGGTGATCATCGGCGGTGGTGACACGGGAGCCGACTGCCTGGGTACGGCGCACCGTCAGGGCGCGGCCTCGGTCGTGCAACTCGACTACAACCCGGAACTGCCCGGGCAGCGCGACGACGAACGGTCGCCGTGGCCGACATGGCCGTTGATCATGCGGACCTCGAGCGCACACGACGAAGGCGGCGAACGGTTGCACCAGGTCGCGGTGCAGCGATTCGAGGGTGACGAGGACGGCAACGTCACGACGATGGTGCTCGCCGAGGTCGAGGTGACGCGCGACGCCGACGGTCGCCGCGAGATCACGCCGGTGAGTGAGGAATTCGAGATCCCCTGCGAGCTGGCCCTGTTCGCGATCGGGTTCGCCGGGGTACGGGGTGGGACGCTGCTGACCGATCTCGAGATCGAGCCGAACCGGCGCGGCGTGATCTCCTGCGGGAGCGACTGGCAGACCGACGCCCCGGGCGTGTTCGTCTGCGGTGACGCCCACCGCGGCGCGTCGTTGGTGGTGTGGGCGATCGCGGAGGGTCGCTCGACCGCGCGTGCGGTCGACGAGTTCCTGGTCGGCGAGTCCGACCTCCCGTCTCCGGTCCGTCCGGCGTCCCTGCCCCTGTCGGTGCGCTGAGCAGGCCCTCGTCGCCACCCGACGGGCTCGGTCGAACACACGCGGCCGCAACAAGTTAAGTAAATTTCATACTCGGCGGTAGCGGCTCGCCACCAGCGGTAACAGCCGGTGGCGGGCCGGTGACATGTCGTCGGCGACATGGAGATGGACCATGGACGGGACTAAGGTGTTCTTGTGACACGCCGAACCAAAATCGTCTGCACCCTGGGCCCCGCCACCGCGAGCGACGAGCGACTGAAAGAGCTCGTCGAAAGCGGCATGGACGTGGCCCGGATGAACTTCAGCCACGGCACGCATGAGGACCATGCGGCCGTCTATGCGCGCGTCCGCAAGGCCTCGGACACCACGGAGAAAGCCGTCGGCGTCCTCGCCGACCTACAGGGCCCCAAGATCCGGCTCGGCCGTTTCGACGGTTGTGACGGCTCGACCGTCTGGGAGACCGGCGAGCAGGTGCGCATCACCGTCGACGACGTCGTGGGCGACCACGACCGCGTCTCGACCACCTACAAGCAGCTCGCCGAGGACGCGAGCCCCGGCGACCGCCTGCTCGTCGACGACGGCAAGGTCGGCCTCGCCGTGTCCGCGGTCGAGGGCAACGACGTGCTCTGCACCGTGACCGAGGGCGGCCCGGTCAGCAACAACAAAGGGCTGTCGCTGCCCGGGATGAGTGTCTCGGTGCCGGCGATGTCGGAGAAGGACATCGCAGACCTCGAATTCGCCCTCGAACTGGGCGTGGACATGGTGGCGCTCTCCTTCGTGCGCAGCCCGTCCGACATCGAACTGGTCCACGAGGTGATGGACCGCGTCGGCCGCCGGGTGCCGGTCATCGCGAAGCTCGAGAAGCCCGAGGCGATCGAGAACCTCGAGGCCATCGTGCTGGCCTTCGACGCGATCATGGTCGCCCGTGGTGACCTGGGCGTCGAACTCCCGCTCGAAGAGGTCCCGCTCGTCCAGAAGCGGGCCATCCAGATGGCCCGCGAGAACGCGAAGCCGGTGATCGTGGCGACGCAGATGCTCGACTCGATGATCGAGAACTCGCGGCCGACCCGGGCCGAGGCCTCCGATGTTGCGAACGCGGTGCTCGACGGTGCCGACGCGGTCATGCTGTCCGGCGAGACGTCGGTGGGCAAGTACCCGCTCGAGACGGTGCGGACCATGGACCGGATCTGCCGGGCGGTCGAGACCGGCCCCCGCGACGTGCCGCCGCTGTCCCACGTGCCCCGTACCAAGCGCGGTGTCATCTCCTACGCGGCCCGCGACATCGGCGAGCGCCTCGAGGTGAAGGCGCTGGTCGCGTTCACCCAATCCGGGGACACCGTGCGTCGACTGGCCCGTCTGCACTCGCGCCTCCCGTTGCTGGCGTTCACGCCGACCCAGGCTGTCCGCAGCCAGCTCGCGTTGAGCTGGGGAACCGAGACGTTCATCGTCGACCACGTGGACACGACCGACCACATGATCGACCAGGTCGACCATCAGCTGCTGCGTATCGGGCGCCTCAGTGAGGGTGACGTCGTGGTGATCGTGGCCGGGGCCCCGCCCGGGACGGTGGGTTCGACCAACCTGATCCACGTGCACCGGATCGGCGAGCAGGACCACTGACCGCGTCCGCTCCTGCTCGGGCCGGTGCACGACGCAGCCGCGTCCGGGTTCTAGGGTGTGAGGCATGACCGTGGACCAGGCCGGGGATCTCGGCAAGCTGCTCGCATTGCTCGACGTCGAACGTCAGGGTGACGACCTGTTCATCGGGCACCATCCCGAGCAGGTCACCGCCCGGACGTTCGGCGGTCAGTTGCTCGGCCAGGGGGTCGTCGCGGCGGCCCGGAGTCTGAGTCGGGGCAACCCGCCGATCCACGCGCTGCACGCGCACTTCATCCGTGGCGGTGATGTCACCAAACCGTTGGAGTACCACGTCGACCGGTTCCGCGACGGCAGGTCGTTCGCCAATCGTCAGGTGACTGCCAAGCAGGACGGCGAAGAGATCTTCACGATGCTGGTCGCGTTCCAGGACAACACTTCTGGGCTCGAGCACGCGGTGGAGATCCCCCAGGTGCCCTATCCGGAGGAATTACCCACTCTCGGTGAGCATTTCAAGGGCTACGAGGACCGTATCGCGGCCTTCGTGAATGCGTTGCACCCCATCGACATCCGTTTCGCGAACGATCCGAGCTGGAAGGCGAAGGAGGCGGGGGAGAAGCTGACCGACAACCGGGTGTGGATGAAGGCCGACGGCACGATGCCCGACGACCCCGTGATGCACGTCGCCGCAATGTGTTACGCCTCCGACACCACGGTACTGGACTCGATCATCACCACCCACGGCCTCTCCTGGGGCATGGACCGGTTGTTCGCCGCGACCGTCAATCACTCGATGTGGTTCCACCGCGAGTTCCGGTTCGACGACTGGCTGCTGTACGCCACGCGGTCACCGGTTGCCACCGGGTCACGCGGGATGGGATCGGGCCGGTTCTGGATGCGCGACGGCACTCTCGCGACGTCGGTCGTGCAAGAAGCGCTCATCAAGTACTTCCCGCCCAAGAAGTGACCGCACGGGTCTGCAGGGGAAGCTGATGGATCGCGGCACGGGCGGGTCGATGACCCCGGGGTACGGCCCCGCACCCGAGATGTGGCTGGACCCCGGCCCGCCGCTGCCGCGCCGGACATGGCAGCGGCGCACGCGGGTCCCGGTCATCGTCGCGACCGCCGCCGCGATGATCGTCTTCGCGGTCATCGTGGGCGTCGCGGTCGTCGCCGGACTCCTGACCGCGCCCACGTTCACCGCCAAGGGCGGGGTCGTTGCGGATTGTCTGACCGAGGTCGCCACCCTGCCCGGGGGCGGCACCCTCGCCCGCGGCGCACCGGTCGTCCTCTACGACGCGGCCGGTGGCGATGTGGCGACCACCACGCTGTCGGTGTTCCTCCGCGGCGACGACGGGTGCCAACTCACTTTCGAGGTGAGCGGCGTGGAGTACACCGACGCGGGCTATCTCGTCAGCGTCGGCGATGCCGACGGTCGCTTCTCGGAGTCGGTCTCGACCGCGGCGCTCCAGCAGGGTGCGGTGCTGCGCCCGCTGGGCTGACGTCACCAGAACCGCTCGGCAAAACCGACATTCCGCGCTCCCGGCGACCGGTCGGCGCTCCGTCGACGCGGTTGCCCGGACACCGGGTGAACGCCGGGTTAAACTGCGCCGGATCATCGTTGAGGCCCGGACCCGTTGTGGCGACGGGGTCCTCGCTGCGATCGACCGGGGTTTGTCGACCGTGATGCCCGCCGCCGGGCCATCCGACGCGAGGAGTGTGCGTGGAGTACAGCATCGACTGGGGCAACGAGGTGTGGGCCAGTCTGGAGTGGTTGGCGATCGCGTTCGCGATCTCGGCCGTGGCCATCCTGGTGATCGGCTACCTGCTGTCGCGGTTCAGCCGGTGGGGCGGCCCGCTGTGGCGGGTGATCGGGGGGTTCTTCACCGACCCGAGAACTCGGGTCTGGGCGTGGGCGCTGGTCGTCGTCCTCACCCTGCTCTCGTTGCTCGGTGTGCGGCTGAGCGTCCTGTTCAGCTACTGGAGCAACGACCTGTACACGTCTCTGCAGACCGCGGCCGAGGGCATCGCGACGGGCGGGCCACAGGGGGCGGAGATGCTCCAGATCGGCAAAGACGCGTTCTGGCACTCGATTACGATCTTCGGCATCCTCGCCGCCACTCACGTCGTCCGCACCATGGTCGAGATCTATGTCGGTGCGGCTTTCGAGATCCGGCTCCGCTACTGGCTGACCGAAGGGGCGACCGCCGACTGGATGTCCGGCCGTGCCTTCTACCGCAACCGGTTCGTCGACCTCAGCGCGGGACTGTTACGGCGCAGACGATTCGGGCGCGGTAAGTCGGATCCGCAGCGACGGGCCGTCGACATCCACCCCGGGGTCGACAACCCGGACCAGCGTATCGAGGCCGACATCACCAACATCGCCACCGTCGGCTCGTCGTTGTTCTGGGGCGGCGGTGGGGTCTCGACGAACGGTGTGCTCCCGGCGTGTGCGTCCATCGTGTCGTTCTCGGTCGTGCTCTGGGACCTGTCCGGGCCGGTCACGCTGTTCGGGGTCGAGATCCCGCGCATGATGATGTGGCTGGTCCTGGTCTACGTTCTCGTCGCCAGCGTGGTCGCGTTCGCCATCGGACGCCCGCTGATCCGACTGAACTTCTGGCGCGAACGCCTCACCGCGAACTTCCGCTACGCACTCGTCCGCGTCCGTGACAGCGCGGAGAACGTCGCCTTCTACAGCGGCGAGCGCGTCGAACACAACAACCTGATGACTCGATTCCGTGCGGTCGTGAAGAACTTCTGGCAGATCATCCATGTGCAGCTGGCGTTCGTCGGATGGAACTTCAGCGCGTCGCAGCTCGCGGTGGTGTTCCCACTTCTCGTGCAGGCACCGCGGTTCTTCGACGGTCAGATCAAGCTCGGTGACATGACGCAGACCGCCCGCGCCTTCGGCGAGATGCACGACGCACTCTCGTTCTTCCGGAACGCCTACGACGATTTCACCGCTCTTCGCGCGTCGATCATCCGTCTCGACGGTCTCGCCGACGCCGATGCACGGTCGCGGACCATGGCCCAGGTCACGACCGTGGATCGGGAACGCGCCGTTGCCCTCTCGGACGTCGACGTGAAGACCCCGAGCGGCGACGAACTCATCAGCGGGCTCAACCTCTCCCTGGTACCCGGGGCCGCTCTCGTCGTCAAAGGGCGGTCGGGCTCGGGCAAGACGACACTGCTCCGCGGCCTCGCCGGACTGTGGCCCTTCATCGACGGCGAGTTCACCCGACCGCCGGGAGAGCACACCCTGTTCCTGTCGCAGATGCCCTATATCCCGCTGGGGGATCTGCGCACGGCGGTCGCCTACCCGGCACTGCCCGACGACGTCGGCGACGAGGCCATCAAGGCGGCGCTCGAGAAGGTCTTCCTCCCGCATCTGGTCGACCGGCTCCACGACGAGGAGGACTGGGTCAAGGTGCTCTCCCCGGGCGAGCAGCAGCGCGTCGCCTTCGCGCGCATCCTGTTGACCCGGCCGCAGGCCGTGTTCATGGACGAGGCGACCTCGGCCGTGGACGAGGGGCTGGAGTACTCGCTGTACTCGCTCATCCGCACGGAGCTGCCGGAGACGATCCTGGTGTCGGTGAGTCACCGGAGCACCACCGACCAGCATCACACCGACCTGCTCGAACTGACCGGTGGCGGCGCCTGGAATCTCGAGTCGCTGACCGAGCGTCCTTCGCTCGACAAACCGTCCTGATCTGGGGTTTTTGTCAACCGTTCACCATTCACCGGAACCGGCCGTGACACACGCCCGGACTGGCTAATGTGACGTGCAACACATCACTCCGGCCAGTCGAGGACTGTCATGACCGCTGCAGAGACCATCACGTTCCCCCATCAGACCGGTGTCGCAGTGGCGACACTGCCCGCCGCGTTCCAGCAGACGGTCACCGTACGGCCCGACGCCGTCGCCATCCGTACGGTCGGCGGGCTGCAGGAGATCACGTGGGCGGAGTACGCCGCGCGCGTCGAAGCCATCGCCGGTGGGCTCGCGGCCCTGGGGGTCAAGCGCGGTGACACCGTCGGGATCATGCTGACGAACCGCCCCGAGTTCCACCTCGTCGACGCCGCGGCGCTGCACCTCGGCGCGGTTCCCTTCTCGATCTACAACACCAGTTCGCCCCAACAGATCGAGTACCTCTTCGGCAACGCGGAGAACTCCGTCGTCGTCACCGAGCAGGTGTTCCTGCCCGCGATCACCGCCGCGGCGACCGGGGTGTCCACCAGGATCGTCGTCGACGGCGTCGCGACGGGCGCGTTGTCGCTGGCCGATCTCGAACAGTCCCCGCCGCCGGCCGGATTCGACTTCACCGCGACGTGGCAGGCGGTGGAACCCGAGGACCTCGCGACCCTGATCTACACCTCGGGCACCACCGGCCCGCCGAAGGGCGTCGAGATCACCCATCGCAACATCGTCGCCGAGATGACGGCGCTCGCCGAGATCGTTCAGGCGGGCTTCGACGACCGGGCCATCTCGTATCTACCGGCAGCGCACATCGCCGACCGGGTCTCCTCCCACGCCGCGAACATGATGCGCGGCATCCAGATCACCACGGTGCCTGATCCCCGGGAGATCGCCGCGGCCCTTCCCGACGTGCACCCGACGTTCTTCTTCGGGGTGCCGCGGGTGTGGCAGAAGATCCGAGCGGGGATCGAGGCGAAGCTCGCCGAGGAGTCCAGCCCGGTCAAGAAGGCGCTCGCCGACTGGGCGTTCCGCGCCGGGGCCTCGGCGGCGCAGGCCCAGATCGACGGCAAGGGCTCCGGCGGTCTCACACACGGTCTCGCCGATCGCCTTGTGCTGCACAAGGTCCGTTCCGCGCTGGGCCTCGATCAGGTCTCCTTCGCCGGATCGGGTGCGGCCGCGATCCCACCGGAGGTGCTGAAGTTCTTCCTGGGACTCGGTATTCCGGTTCTCGAGGTCTGGGGGATGTCGGAGACGACTGGCGTCTCGACGATGACGACCAGCGACAACCTCCGGATCGGCACCGTCGGCAAACCGGTGCGCGGCATGGAGGTGCGACTGGCCGACGACGGAGAGCTCCTCGTCCGCGGACCGGTCGTGATGCGCGGTTACCGCAAACAGCCCGACAAGACGGCCGAGACGATCGATGCCGACGGCTGGCTGTCGACCGGTGACATCGCGACGATCGACGGTGACGGCAACGTGACCATCGTCGACCGCAAGAAGGAACTGATGATCAACGAGTCCGGGAAGAACATGTCGCCCAACAACATCGAGAACGCGATGAAGGCGGCGTCGTCGCTGATCGGTCAGGTCGCGGCGATCGGCGACGGCCGGCCCTATGTGTCCGCGCTCGTGGTTCTCGACCCGGATGCGGCGGCCGCGCGAGCCAAGCGACTCGACCTGTCCGGTGCCGACCTGACCGAGTTGTCCTCGCACCCCGATGTGGTGGACGAGGTGGCGGTGGCAATCCGTGCCGGAAATCGGTCACTGTCCCGCGTGGAGCAGGTCAAACGATTTACCATCGTGCCGACTGCCTGGGATCCCGGCGGCGACGAGCTCACCCCCACGATGAAGTTGCGCCGCAAGCCGATTGCGACCAAGTACGCCAGTGAGATCGGCGAACTGTACGAGGCGCAACCGGGACGTTCGGTGGTGGATCTGAGGTCGTGACCGGGGCTCGTTGCAGACGGTCACATCGCCGGCACGAGACAGGGAGAAGGAATTGGACGACCAAGCAGGTGTCGACCAGACGGCTGACCGCGAACTCGGACCCATCGACTACATCGTGGTCGAGTGGACGGGCAAGCAGCCGACCGGTGAGGCACTTCCACACCTCATCGATCTGATCGACCGCGGGATCGTGCGACTGATCGACATCGTCTTCATCACCAAGGACGCCGACGGTACGGTCGCCCGGCTCGAGATCAACTCGCTCGGCGCTGATTTCGCGATCTTCGACGGCGCGGCGACCTCGTTGCTCGACGATTCCGATCTCGCGGAGGCAGCCGCGATCATCGACCCGGGCTCCAGTGCGGCCGTTGTCGTCTGGGAGAACGCCTGGGCCGCGCCGTTCGCCACAGCCGTCCGTAACGGCGGTGGACAGCTCGTCGCATCGGGCCGGATTCCGGTGGACGCGTTACTGGAGCAGCTCGATGCCGCCGACAACCGAATCGAATCCTGAAAGGACCGACATGCCAGGACTTCTCCGCGGTGTCGCACGCACCGCTGTCATCTCCGGAACCGCGACAGCGGTGAGCAATCGGGTGTCCCGGCGCCAGGCGAGCCGGTGGGCCCAGCAGGGTGCCGCCGCCCAGGACCCACAGCCGCAACAGCAATACGCACAACCCCAGTACGCCCAGCCGCCTCAGCAGCAGGCGCCCGCATCGACCCCGACGGACACCATCTCGGCGCTGAAGGAGCTCGGAGCCCTGTACCAGCAGGGCATTCTCACCGAAGCCGAGTTCGCCGCGCAGAAAGCGAAGATCCTCGGGACCTGATCGCCGCTCCGCCCTGCTCCCTGATCCGAAAGAACCGCATAACCCCCGGACCCTGAGGTGCGAGGGAGTCGACCCCCTGCTCCCTGAGGTGCGAGGGAGTCGACCCCCTGCTCCCTGAGGTGCGAGGAGCGGTAGCGACGAGCCACGAAGGGCCTGGTGAGGCGTCTGCGAGACCCTTCGTGGCTCGCTTCGCTCGCACCTCAGGGAGCAGAGGGGGCGTCGCTTGCGCTCCTCGCACCTCAGGGAGCGGAGGGGGCGTCGCTTGCGCTCCTCGCACCTCAGGGAGCGGAGGGGGCGTCGCTTGCGCTCCTCGCACCTCAGGGGGAAGCGGGGGGCGTCGCTTCCGCGTCGTCGATCCCGTCGAGTTCTCCGGTGCGCGACATGTCCTTCAGTGCAACACCGGATCGTCCGAGTTTCCGGGCGCCGGCGATGAGCGCGGCAGTCGTCCGTGCGGCGACGTCGTAGTGCAGACCGTCGGGCGGGTGGATGTTCGAGATGCAGTTCCGGTCGGAGTCGGCGCGTCCCGGCCGGGGGAGGTGGGTGAGATAGACGCCCAGGCTGTCGGCGACCGAGAGGCCGGGGCGCTCACCGATGATCACGATGAGGGTGCTGACCCCGAGCGCCTCGCCGATGTGATCGCCGAGGGCGACGCGGGCCTCGGTCGCGATGACCGGCGGTGCGATGGAGTACCGGCCGTCGAACTGGTGGAGGAGCGCGGCGACGAGACCCCGGCCGTGGTCGGCAAGAGCCCGCGGTGACAGTCCGTCGGCCAGCACGATCCCCACTTCGGCGTCCGAGCGCGGAACCTGGGAGAGATCTTCGGGCAACCGGCCGAGGTCGGGCCGGCGCAGGTATTCGCTGCGTGTCCCCGCACGGCTCGTGACGACGACCGGGGGATCGAGTTCGAGTTCGCCGATCGAGCGCGCGAAACCGTCGACATCGAGGGGCTCGTGGACGGCGTCGCGGGCGGCGGCGTGGGCGGCCTGGAATTCGAGGACCCGCCGCGAGGGCAGCGAATTGCCCGAGCGCCCGAGTCCGATCCGGGCCTGTGTGCTGCGCCGCAGCTCGGACCACGGGTCGGGCTGCGGCGCGTGACCGCCCGCTGATGTGGGCCGGGCCTCCGTCATCGGCCGGCCGTCAATGACAGGAGCGGAGACTCGCCCGGATCCACCGGCAGGATGCGCCCGGCGCCGTCGGTCATGCCTAGTCGCACCAGCCAGGACTCGAACTCGGGGGCCGGTCGGAGTCCGAGTGCTTCCCGGACGTAGAGCGCGTCGTGGAACGACAGGCTCTGGTACCCGAGCATCACATCATCCGCTCCGGGAACGGCGATGACGAACGCGGCACCGGCGACGCCGAGCAGGGTGAGGAGCGTGTCCATGTCGTCCTGGTCGGCCTCGGCGTGATTGGTGTAGCAGACGTCGACGCCCATCGGGAGCCCGAGCAGCTTGCCGCAGAAGTGATCCTCGAGACCGGCGCGAATGATCTGCTTGCCGTCGTAGAGGTACTCGGGCCCGATGAAACCGACGACGGTGTTGATCAGCAGGGGATTCAGTTCTCGCGCGACCGCGTAGGCACGCGCCTCCAGGGTCTGCTGATCGACGGGCTTGCCGCCGGTTCCCAGATGCGCGCCGGCCGAAAGTGCCGATCCCTGACCGGTTTCGAGGTACATCACGTTGTCGCCGACGGTCCCTCGGTGCAGCGACCGACCCGCCTCGTCGGCCTCGCGCAGGATGTCCAGCGTCACCCCGAATCCCTTGTTGGCTCCCTCGGTGCCTGCGATCGACTGGAACACGAGGTCGACCGGCACACCCTGCTCGATGAGGTCGACGGTGGTCGTCACATGCGACAGAACACACGACTGCATGGGGATCTCGTAACGCTGCCGGATGTCGTCGAGCATGTGCAGGAGATCCGCGGTCGCCCGTGGTGAGTCCGACGCCGGGTTGATGCCGATGACCGCGTCGCCACACCCCATGAGCAGGCCGTCGAGGGTCGCCGCGGCGATGCCTCGCGGGTCGTCGGTGGGATGGTTCGGCTGTAGCCGTGTCGCGATCCGGCCGGGCAGGCCGATGGTCGTACGGAACGCCGACGTGACCCGCGCCGCCGCGGCCACCAGGATCAGGTCCTGGTTTCGCATGATCTTCGACGCGGCCGCCACCATCTCGGGAGTGAGGCCGGGGCCGACGCGGGCGAGTCGCTCTCCTGCGTCGGAACGAATGGCGATCTCCAGCAGCCAGTCCCGGAACCCGCCGACCGTCAGGTGGGCGATCTCGGCGAACGCGGTTCGGTCATGGGTGTCGACGATCAGCCGGGTCACTTCGTCGGACTCGTACGGCACCAACGGTTCATCGACGAACCTGCTCAACGGCACGTCGGCGAGTTGCCAAGCGGCAGCGGCTCGTTCGGCATCGGAACCCGCGGCGCAACCGGCGAGCTCGTCACCGGACCGGCGTGGGGTGGCCTTCGCCATGAGTTCGACGAGGCCGTCGAACTCGTGTGTGGTGCCGGCGATCGTCTGGGTGTACCTCATCGGGAACCCGGGCCGGGATGGGAATGGTTGCGCGTCATGGTCCTCCGAAGTCTAGGTTCGGTGTCGGGGAGGCGCATGCCGAACGAGCAGCGTCAGGTGGGGGCGCCGGTGGTGGACTCCGTGTCGGCTGTCAGCGATCGCGCGTACGCGCCCATCGCCCGGCCGGCAGCGACGATCGGGGCCGTGGACCGCTGTGTGCGGGCGAGGATGAAGGCCCCTTCGAGGGAGGCCACCACGGCGAGGATCAGGGCTCGCGCGTCCGGTTCGGCGAGTCCACGGGTTCGATACAGTGCCGTGCCCTTCTCGACCCACGCGTCGATCACCTCCGCAGCCGCCGTCCGGAGTGCCGGCTCGGTGTCCGCGATCTCGCCTGCGACGGTGGCGACGGGACACATGTTGAGCCATTCGTTCTCGGCGATGGTCTCAGCGGCCGAGCCGAAGGCCGCCTCGATACCCGCCGCGATGTCGTCGTAGGGGGCGAGCAGCATCCCGACGAGTTCCCCGTACGCGGCGCCGGACTGACGCAGCGCGGCCTCGGCGACGTCTCGCTTGCCGCCGCTGAAGTGGTGGTAAATGGACCCGATGGGCGCGTCGGCGGCGTCTACGACCTGCTTGATCCCGGTCGCGGCGTATCCCTGCCTACGGAGCAGCTCGGTCATCGCGACCACGATGCGTTCGTCCGTCTTCACCCTGGTCATTCTAGAGCATCTGTTCTAGAGTGATCGTTCTAAAGACCGGCGTCTGTTCGAACAGTTCCTCTGGAGGAGATCGGTATGAGTCAGGACGGCTACGCGACGAGTGAGTATCGGCCGACGGCGATGAAACGCCTCGACACTCCGGCCGGTGTCGTCGAGTACGCCGATGACGGTGCCGGCCCGCCGGTTGTGTTCCTCCACGGTCTGCTGATGGACCATGAGGTGTGGAATGCGGTGATCCCGTTGTTGCCCAGTGGTTTTCGATATATCCGGCCGGTTCTGCCACTGGGATCGCACCGAATTCCCCTCGATGTGACTGCCGACCTGTCGATGGACGGCATGGTCAGACTCGTCGCCGACGTCCTCGACGCACTCGACCTCGACGATGTGACGCTTGTCCACTCCGATTGGGGCGGTTCGCTTTTCCTGACCGCACTCGGCCTCGACCGGCGAGTCGGCCGGATGGTCATCCTCCCGTGTGAGGCGTTCGACAACTTCCCACCGGGTCTACCGGGCAAGATGGCCACCCTTGCTGTGCGCCTGCCGGGTGGAATCACCCTGGCGGCGCGGCAATTGCGGATCGGATGGCTTCGTCGCCTGCCCATGCTGTGGGGCTGGATGGTCAACGGTCCGGTCGACCCCGCGCAAATGCGGCGGTGGACCGATCCGGTCTTGACCGATCCCCGGATTCGCCGCGACGTCACCAAGTATGCGACGACCGATTTCGACGCCGGCGAACTCATCCGTCGTACCGAGGCGCTCGCCGACTTCGACGGAAACGTGCTCGTGCTGTGGTCGCCAGACAACCGCGTGATGCCGCCGGCCCACGGACCGCGACTCGCCGAACTCCTACCCCGTGGCCGCTACGTGCCGATTCCGGGCGCCGCGGTCCTGCCCATGCTCGACGATCCGGAGACCGTCGCCGCACGGATCGGCGCGTTCCTCACGGCCTCGAGATCCGAGGCATGAGGAACGCGCCGAGACAATCGCAGGTCCGACTACGTGGTGTCGCCGGATCCCTCGATCTTGAAACCGACCTTCAATGTGACCTGGAAGTGCGCGATCTGGCCGTCTTCGATGTGGCCACGGGTCTCGGTGACCTCGAACCAGTCGAGGTGATTGACGGTCGACGAGGCGCGAGCGATCGCGTTGCGGATGGCGTCGTCGGTGCCGGAGGTCGAGGACCCGACCACTTCGATTACTCGATACACGTTGTCCGACAAGGGAATCGCTCCAATCGTGAGAACCTTCGGGTATGGCTGCGGCGGCTCCGGTGCTCGGCCGCCCGCTCTTCCTGTGTACCCCTAAGATCGAAAGGTGACCAGTGAATCGGTAAACCGAGACGTCTCCGAGAGATGCCCGTGTCTGTCGGGTCTCGTCCTCGGCGACTGCTGCGGGCCGGTACTTGCCGGTGAGCGCGCCGCCCCGACGGCGGAGGCGTTGATGCGTTCGCGTTTCACCGCTTTCGCGCTGGGGGATCGGAATCATCTGCTCGCCAGTTGGCACCCCGACACCCGCCCGGCCACCCTCGAGCTGGACGAGTCGATGCGCTGGTACCGCCTCGACATCGAGTCGAGGAGGGGAGGTTCACCGTTCGATACCGAGGGCGAGGTCACCTTCACCGCCCACTACCGAGCCGGCGCGGAGCGGGGCTCACTGCATGAGCGCAGCCGGTTCATCCGGTCGAAGGGCCACTGGTTGTATGTCGACGGGATCGTCGGGTGACCCCGGCAGGGGAGCCGACGTCATGCGTCGGCGTAATCCCACCACTGCAGCCACGTCACGTTGGCGAACACGGTCAGGCACAGCAGGTAGACGAGCAGAACTGCTACCGCCCCCGCGACATTGCTGCGCCAGTTGCTCCCCTCGACCGGGTCGAGCCATCGCCGGAACGGGCGTGATGCCCACGGCATCAGCCACCACTGCATCAGGGTGACGCTGACGACCTGGCTGAGCCACAACGCGAGCCATGGCTGCGCGCCGAGCCGATCGAGCGTAGGGCCGAGAAACCGCGACAGGGGTCATCACCGTCGGATAGAGCACGAGCAGCACGATCATCGCCGACTTCCAGTTCGGCGTCTTCAGGATTCGGCCGCGGTCGGTGCGCACGGTGGTACCGAACGCGGTGGTGCTCGCCATCGTCTCGAAGTCGTGGGTGAGACTCGAGCGCAACCCGGCGAGCGCTTCGCTGCGCCGGCTCGACGACACCCAGGCCGCGAGCTGCCGGTCGGTGCGGAACCGCAACACGGACAGCGATGTCTCGCGCTGCTCGTCGACGAACAGGGCGGTTCCCTCGTACCCGCCGAATTCGCTTGCCGCCTGGACCAAAACGTGCTGCGCGGCGACGAAGTCGCCGACCGCGCCCGCGACGATGTCGTGACGGAAGGCGCCGACTCCCGGCGGTGGCGACCGGCCGTCGACGAGTTCGAGCACGGGCGTCGCCGGTAGCCAACCGTGCGCTCGTCCGGCATCGAGCGCCGCGCGGTGACCCGAGCTGTCGAGCCAACGGTCCAGGGCGTCCTCGTCGACGAAGGTGGTGGCGACCGCCGGATCGAAATGTCCGTCGGTCACCGCCGAGATCGCTACACCCAGACAGCCGTCGGAGTCGGTGGCCGATGCGGCGAGCGTCGCGGCCCACTCCGCGAAATCGCCGGTTTCGGGGGCGTGGAAGACCGACACCGCGATGATCGCGGTGCTTGTGGCGTCGTGGGTGGTGACGATCGTCGTATCCTGCCGGTCGTCGGCGTCGGGCCGTCGGTCAGACGGTGACCCGACGCCCCTGGACGTAGACCTCGGCGATGGACGATTCGCGGAGGCCCATCAGCAGGCCGAACAGGGTCTGGTCGCGGGCGAGATCGGCATCGTCGGACCGGACGGCGTTCTCCAGCGTGGACTTCAAGGCGTCCATGGGTTCGATGACCAGGAAGTCGGCTTCCTTGCCCTCATCGAAGTTGCCGAAACGGTTCTCCATGTCGAGTGCCCGGGCCCCGCCGACGGTCCCGATGAACAGCATTTCGGCCGGGTGCATCGACACCCCGGCGTCTCCGGGCTCGGTGATGTGCTGTTTGAAGGCATCTCCGAGTACGCGCGGGACGAGCCATTCGTCGCCGCCGCCGAAATCGGTTCCGGCGGAGATGTTTACACCCGCCGCCACGGTGCGCTTCCACGGCATCGTGCCGGATCCGAGGAACAACTGCGACACCGGACAATGCGAGATCGAGGTACCGGTCTCGGCCATGCGCGCGAGTTCGGCGTCCTGGCAGTGCACGCAGTGCGCGAGGATGGTCCGCGGACCGAGCAGGCTCTTGCCGCCGACCTGCGATCCGGGCAGGAACTTCCCGTCATAGGTGTCGAGGTAGGAGTCGACCTGGTAGACCTCCTTGGTGGTGTCCACCTCTCCGGTGCCGGGACGGTTGTTCTCGTTGAGGTGGCTGTGGACGTAGACGCCCTGCTCGCGGTATTCGTCGTACAGGTCGCCGAGGTTCTTCAGCGTCTCGGTGGTCACCGACAGCGAGAACCGCGGCACGATCGCGACGTGCAGCAACGCGGTCCGGTAGTCGCCGGTGTCGGCGGCATGCCACTTGTCGATCTCGGCCCGGGTGAGGCGGATGGCCTCCTCCTCCGAGGTCAGCAGCGGCTTGGCGGTGTCACCGCCGACGGTCTGGATGCCGCGGCCGGCCACGATACGCAGCCCGGCCTTCTGGGTCTCGGTGAACAGGGAATCCTGGGCGTGGGGGAAGGCGGAACCGAACACCATCATCGCCGTCGTACCCGCGGCGACCCGTCGCCGGGTGAACTCGACCGCAGCGGCCTGGGCGAATTCGGGGTCGGCGAACTTGGATTCGGACGGGAAGATGCACAGATTGAGCCATTCGAGCAGTTGCCCGCCGCCGTAGGAGTCGCCGGCGTAGGTCTGCGGGAAGTGGATGTGGGTGTCGACGAAGCCCGGGATGAGATACCCGCTCGGGTGCTCGTGCGCCTCCGCGCTCGCGAATTCGGAAGGGAGCTCGGATCTCTCGCCGGCGAACTTGATCGTGCCGTCGTCGCCTACCACCAGAGCTCCGTCGGGTATCGATACCAGCGCGTCCACCGCCTCGGTGATCGCGGGACTGCCGGCGAGATGGAAGATGTGCCCGTAGTGGACGGTGTCGGTCATCGGTGCTCCTCGGGCATCGGGGTCACAAACTCGGATCGTCATCGGAGGTCCACCCGGGTGCCTGTGATCGTCCTCGGATCTCGGACGCGGTCGGCGACCAGTATCACCCGCCTCCCGTCGCACGCGCGCGCCAACCGTCGAAGTCGCCGTCTGATCGTTTCCATGTGTCGCGCGGACCGGTCGGTGCGGGCTCTCAGCTACCGGTGTGGACCGCGATCCATTCGACGAGCGGGACCGTCGCCCGCCAGTCCCGCCGCACCCGATCGACGAGTTCCGCGGAATGGATGATCTGGTCGAATCCGTAGTCCCGCCCCACCGACAGCGGTCGGTGGCGAAGTAGTTCGATCCGCGGGTGAGCGACGTCGTACCCGCGAGGTGCGGTCTTCAGCCGGTCCCCGGCGATCTCCCAGCCGTCCCCCGTGAGCCGCCGGAGCAGGCTCTCGAGCTCGGGTCCGCTGCGGTCGTGGTCGATGGACTTCCGAATCTCGGCGAGCCGGGCCGGGGTGGCCTCGTAGAAGCCCGCGCCGACGCGAACACCCGGTGCGCCGATCTGCACGTAGTACCCGGTGGCCGGGGCCACGGCGACGAATGCGCCCTGGTGGGTCTTGTACGGCGTCTTGTCCTTCGAGAATCGGACGTCGCGATACGGCCGGAAGATCTTGGCCGGGCCGAACTCGTCGGCCAGCGCGTCGGTGAGGGCTCGCATGGGCTCGGCGACCGCGGAACGATAGACGTCCTTGTGGTCTTCCCAGAACGCCTTGGAGTTGTCGATCTCCAGGTCGTCGTAGAAGTCGAGTGCGGCTTCGGTGAATCCCGTGAAGTCTGTCATCGTCACTCCGGCAGGACGCGTCCGAAGCCGAGGACACCGCCGTCGGATTGCCAGTCCAGCGAGTGGATGCGGATGCGGCCCATCTCGTTGCCGCCCACCGTGACCGCGGTGTCGCCGTCGACTGCGACGACAATGTTGGTGTGCTGGCCGAATCGGGAGGACCGGTCGTAGAGCACGACGTCGCCCACCCGGGGCGTGTAGTCACCGACGGCCTCGAAACGGTTGTCTGCCTCGTAGTACTCCTGCAGTGTGTACACGCCGGGAATGCGCCAGTGGCCGGAGTTGGGGTTGACCAGCGGGCGACCCGCCGAACGCATGATCCAGCTCACGAAGTTCGCGCACCACGGCTCGTCGACACCCTCGGAGTAGAACGTCCCCGGGCGCTGAACGGCGTGTTCGTGGCGAACCGCTTCGACGATCCGCAGCTGATCCGGAGTCAGCTCGGACGCGTCGACCTGCGGGAACTCGGCGGTGTCCCAGGGCAACCACCGTTCGGGTACGGCCCGCCACGCGACGAGACCGACGCCCGCGACGACGATCACGACCAGCGCCGCGGCGATCACCGTCCGCCGACCACGTCGACGCACCGGGCGCATGCCCGCACCGTCTGCGGGTCGGTCGGCAGTCGTGTCGGCGCTCACCTCGACGAGTGTAGGCATCGGCGCCGTGGCCGCGCCTCGTTCCTCGTCCCCGCCGGCGTTCGCCCGGCGCCTCGCCCGCGCGGGCGACATGCGCGCTTGGCACAATGGGCGCCGGTCGGGGGGCCAAGGCGATTCAAGGAGCGAACGCGGTGGACGAGTCAGATCACGAGCCGATCCTGCGTGCCGGGGACACGTGCCGGGAGATCGCGACCGCCGACCGCGTCGCATGCATCGTCGACGCGGCGGACTACTTCCTGCACGCCAAGTCGGCGTTGCTGCAGGCCCGGCGCCGCATCGTCCTCATCGGTTGGGACGTGGACACCCGGATCCGGCTCGATCCGCGGACCGCCGACGACGAGGTCCCCGACGTGCTCGGGAACTTCCTGCGGTGGCTCATCGACAACCGTCCGGAACTGGAGATCTACGTCCTGCGCTGGAGCACCGGCGCGTTCACCGGCATCCTGCGCGGAGTCGCGCCGCCCTTCGTCCAGGATCTGCTCACCGGCCGTCGTCTGCACTACCGGATCGACGCCGCCCACCCGGTCTCCGCCGCGCATCATCAGAAGATCGCGGTGATCGACGACCAGTTCGCGTTCTGTGGCGGCATCGACATGACGGTGAACCGGTGGGACACTTCGGAACATCTGTCGCACAACGAGTTCCGCCGGGACCCCGATGGCCGACCGCATGGGCCCTGGCATGACGCCACGGTCGCCCTCGACGGCGACGCCGCGCGCGTGGTCGCGTCCGTCGCTCTCGACCGGTGGGAGGCCGCCACCGGCGAAAGCCTCAAACCCCTCGTCGACACCGACGGCCCCGACATCTGGCCGACGGATCTCGACGTCACGTTCACCGACTGCGACGTCGCGGTGGCCCGGACGATTCCGCAGTACGACGACCGGCCCCAGGTCGAGGAGATCCGGCGCCTGTACCGTGCGGCCTTCGCCGCGGCCCGCCGCACGATCTACATAGAGAGCCAGTACCTTGCGGCGCGCGAGGTCGCGGACGCGCTGGCGGAACGGCTCGCCGAGCCCGACGGGCCCGAGATCGTCCTGGTGCTGCCGAGGCATGCGGACAGTCCAATGGAACGGCTCGCCATGGACGGTGCGCGGCACAAGCTCCTGCAACTCCTGTGGCGCGCTGACAAGTACGACAGATTCCGTGCCTTCTACCCGGTGACCGCCGAGGGGGACCCGATCTACGTGCACGCCAAGGTGCTCATCGTCGACGACGTCCTCCTGCGCATCGGGTCCTCGAACCTCAACAACCGGTCGCTCGGATTCGACAGCGAGTGTGACGTCGCCATCGAGGCCGATCCGAACGACCCTGCCGACGGCGACCTGCGCGAGACGATCCTGTCCATGCGCACGCGGTTGTTGTCCGAGCATCTGGGCGCCGACCACGAGGTGTTCGACGATGCCGTGGCACAGGAGAATTCGCTCGTCGGGGCGGTCGATCGGCTGACCGGCCCGGGCCGGACACTCGAGGCATTCGATCACGAGACGATCGACGGCGAGGAGTCTGTCATCGCGGAGAACGAACTCGTGGACCCGGAGGACGCGCGGATCGGCACGATCGACCGCATCTACCGCGCGGTGATCCGTCGAGGCACGCGGAACCTGCTGCGGCGCTGACGTCACACCCGCGTGCGGGCCGCCTCGATGGCGGGGGCGATGACCTCGGCGAGGTCGGATGCGACGTCGCGATCGCCCTCCGGGGGCATCGCGATGTAACTCAGCGCCATCCTGGTGATCGCGCGCGAGATCCGCACGACGTCGGACTCCGGCATCGACAGCCACTCGGACTCGCGGAAGGCCTCGGCCAGCCGGTCGGCGGCCGTGGTGATGATCGGTGCCGCATCGGTGGTGATCAGCTTCATCAGATCGGGTTTGGCCTCGCCGGACAGCAGCGAGGCGATCAGCGGGTCGGTGGCGACTCCGGCGAAGAATTCACCGAACCCCTTGTGCAAGGCCTCGGTGACGTCGTCGACGGAACTCGCCAAGGAGTCTGCGACATGGCCGGCGAAACGGCCCGCCAACCGCACCGCGTAGCCCTGCGCGAGGCCGTACCGGGAACCGAACTCGTTGTAGACGGTCTGGCGGCTGACCCCCGTCGCGGCGGCCACATCGGACATGCGCACCGCCGCCCAGTCCCGGTCCAGCAGCAGGTCGTGCAGTCCGTCGAGCAGCGAGTTGTGCAGCAGGGCTTTGCTGTCCTGCGCATAGTTGCGAGTCGTCATCCGCGCGCACCGACCGGCTGGAGAGATGACTCGATCTCGGCGCGCAGGGCTCGTCCCGAGCCGCCCCTGCCCAGGCAGACCGCGCCGACGAGACGACTGCCGGCGAAAGCCCGCACGACAGAGCAGGAGTCGTCCAGGTCGACCTCCACACGATCTCCCGATGTCGGCCACCCGACGATCTGGATGTTGGTCGTGTACTGCATCGTCCAGGCCAGTGGCACACGCGGTACCGCAGTGCTGATGCCGGTGTCCAGCCCGAGGTCGGCGGCGATCGTCATGGCGACCAGTCTGCCGTGCTCGGTCGCGGTGAGCCACTGCTCGGCACGCATCGGTGCGCCCGTCAACGGATGGGGCCGCGCTGCGACGTCGCCAGCCGCGTAGACGCCGGGGACTCGGGTTCGCAGCAAATCGTCGACGACGATCCCGGCCGCATCGACGGGAATCCCTGCGCTGTGCGGTAATTCGAGATCGGGCTCCATTCCGATCGCGCTGATCACCGTTCCGGTCAACGTCCGCCCGTCCGCCAACGCCACGGACTCGGCGGTGATCGTGGCGGGCACCACGCCGGTGAGGATCTGCACCCCGCGTTCCCGGTGCAGGGTCGCCACCGCCTCGCCCACCGTTGCCGGAACGACCCGCGACAACAGCGACGTCTCGCGCTCGATGACGGTGACGCGCGAACCGTCTCCGGTCGACGCCACGGCTGCGGCGATCTCCAGTCCGATCAGTCCGCCGCCGAGAACGATCACCGGCCCGTCCTGGATCGCGTGCCGGAGCTCCGCCGCGTCGTGCCGGGTGCGCAGGGCGAGCGGGGACGACGTCGTGCCGGGGAGTCGCCGGGCACGCCCTCCGGTGGCCAGGACCAGCGCGTCGTAATCCACTTGGGAGGAGTCGGCGAGACAGACCCGCCGCGACGAGGTGTCGACGTCGGCGACGCGCGTCGAGGTCACGATCTCGATGCCCCGATCCGACCAGTACCCGGGCGGACGGAGCGTGATCTTGGCGTCCGTCAGGTCGCCGTCGACGAGGTTCTTGCTCAGCGCCGTTCGACGGTAGGGGAGTTGTGGCTCCTTCCCGAACACGGTGATTGTCCCGTCGAAACCGTTGGAACGCAGCGACTCCGCAGCCGTGATGCCGGCGACGCCGGTGCCGACGATCACCACCGAACCGCCCCGGGTGGTGCCGGCGCTCACGGACGGGCCACCTCGACCATCTCGAAATCGGCCTTGGCAGCACCGCAGTCCGGGCAGCTCCAGTCGTCGGGGATGTCGGCCCAGCGGGTGCCCGGCTCGATGCCGTCCTCCGGCCAGCCGAGCTCTTCGTCGTACTCGAAACCGCAGACCTCACAACGGAAGAGCTTGAAGTTCATCGCACAGAGTTCCCTTCGCTGATTTCATCCGGCCCGCTCGCTTCGCTCCCGGCGCCGAGGAAGTCGATCTTCTCCCGCACGCCGCAGTCGGGGCACGGCCAGTCGTCGGGAATGGTGGCCCAGGGGGTGCCGGGCGGGAAGCCCTCCCGGGGAGCGCCGACGGTCTCGTCGTAGACGTAATCGCAGACCGGACAACGGAAGGTGCTCATCGCGGCGACACCCCGTGCTCGGCCAGGACGCGTTCGCGGCGGTGCGGTGCGATGTTGATCCGTTCGACGTCTCCGTCGTAGTGGTCGAGCACCCGCTTGTCCATCACACGCCGCCAGATCGGTGGGAAGTAGGCGAGCGTGATCATGCTCGCGTATCCGCTCGGCAGGTTGGGCGCGCCGTCGAAGCTGCGCAGGGTCTGATACCTCCGGGTGGGGTTCGCATGGTGATCGCTGTGGCGCTGGAGGTGGTACAGGAAGATGTTGGTGCAGATGTGGTCGGAGTTCCAGCTGTGCTCGGGCGTGCACCGCTCGTAGCGGCCGGTCCGCGTCTTCTGGCGGAGTAGACCGTAGTGCTCGAGGTAGTTCACGGTCTCCAGCAGTGAGAAACCGTAGACGGCCTGGATCACGAGGAAGGGGAGGATCTCCCAGCCGAAGATCGCGGTGAGCGCCCCCCACAGCACGATCGACATCGCCCATGCGTTGAGGACGTCGTTGCTCGGATGCCAGAAGGGCTTGCCCGCCCGCTCGAGGCGTTTGCGTTCGAGCTCGACGGAGGACGTGAGGCTTCCCCAGACGCTACGGGGGAGGAAGCGCCAGAACGACTCTCCGAAACGGGAGCTGGCCGGATCTTCGGGCGTCGCGACCCGCACGTGGTGCCCACGGTTGTGCTCGATGTAGAAGTGACCGTAAAACGTCTGGGCGAGAGTGATCTTCGACAACCAGCGTTCCAGATCGTCCTTCTTGTGCCCCAGTTCGTGAGCGGTGTTGATTCCGATCCCGCCCATCGCGCCGATCGACAGCGCCAGCCCGATCTTCGACGCGAGCCCGAGCCCGCCGTCGATGCCGAGCCAACTGAGGTCGTCGGCCGTCCACAGGTAGCAGGCCATCACGAGACTCGCGAGCTGGAACGGGATGTACACGTACGTGCAGTAGCGGTAGTACTTGTCGTTCTCCAGCTGCTCCATCAGCTCTTCGGGCGGATTCGATCCGTCGGGCCCGAAGAACACGTCGAGGATCGGGAGCAGAACGTAGACGAGTAGCGGTCCGATCCACCACCACACCGGCGACACGACGTCGAAACCGTGGCCGATCGCATTGAAGCCGGCGACGAGACCCATTGCGAGAAAGATCGACGTCGGCGGGATCAGGCCGAGCAGCCAGAGATGGCGTTTGCGGTCCTTCCACTCGGCGGGGGAGTCGTCCGCGGTGAACGGGGTCGGTGCGGTACTCATACGCGCTCCTGTCTGGGCGGGCTGTGTTCTACGCTACTAGACATTAACCGCGACAATGTCCGTTGTCTAGACATTGACGTCTATTTGTAAAGAAGCGTTGGTGCGGGGACGTCCGACGGGGACCTGGGCGGCAGGAAGGTCGCTCGCCGCTGCCGGGGTCTTCGAGACCACCCTGTCCTTCATCTCGGTCGTCGAGTCGACCCCGTCGGTTCGCACGTTGGTGAACACGAGCACCTTGAGCTGGTCCATGGCCACGGCCGAGGTCTTGCCCATCACGGCTCCGCAGGGGCGGAGCGCTGCTCGCTGTCGTGGTGCTGGTCCGAGGCCTGTTCCTGTGGTCGCCGCCGAGTTCGGGTTCGGCTGCCCGGAACCCGCTCCCGCTCGACAGGTCGAGTGGGAGCGGGTCGGTCGTGTTCCGCTGTGGAGTTGTCAAAGTACAGATGCGGTCCCGGGTTTGGCCCGGGTGCGGCGCGTGAGGTGTGTGTCGGAAGGGTGGAGTCAGGCGGCGTCGTCGAGGCGCATGGTGCGTCGGTTGTAGGCGGGTAACGGTCGGCGGTGTGGGTCAATACTGGGGGGTGGGACGAGCCAAGGGTGTCGGTCGAAACCCATCACGATGTCCCAGCCGTGGTGGTGGACCTGCGTATGGCAGCGTTGGCAGAGCAGGCAGCCGTTGTCGAGGTCGGTGGGTCCGCCGTCGGCCCACGGCTTGATGTGGTGGACCTGGGTATGTGACGGTGGCGCACCGCATTTGATGCAGCAGGCGTCGCGGACGATCATTGCTTTGCGCAGGTGCGCCGGGAACAAGCGGTGGGTGTGGCCCATCTGCAGCGGCACGCCTTCGCCATTGAGGATGATCTCGGTCAAGGATCCGTCACATGAGACCTGTCGGGCTGTAGGTTGGCTGACGGTTCCGGTCCACGGCAGTGTTGCGAGGTCTCCGGTCGCGGGGATCGTCAGCATCAATTGGGTGCGTGGGCTTCCGACGGTGTCGATGCTCGCGCCGATCGCTGCTTGGTCGAGGATCAACTCGAAAGCGTCGGCGCGACGCTGCTCTGCGGTGCGTCGATCCTCGGCGCCGTCGGGTTCGGGCCGTGGGCAGGACCGTTCGTCGATCATGGCCAGGAACTTCTCACCCACGACCTGGGTGAGGTCGGCACGCACCTCGACGCGGCCGTCGTCGGTGGTGTGCGCGTTCACCGAGTTCAAGCGTGCATCGTCCGACGCTGGGGTTCCGGCGTCAGAGGCGTCGGCGAGGGCGTTGCTGATGGCGTGAGCATGCTTGAGCACTTCGGTCGGTGTTGCACCGGATAGTGCTTGGGCGATGAGTTCGATCTCATACCGGGAGCGTTCCCCCTCGGGAAGAGCGTCACCACACCGTTTTTCGATCTCGTTCATGCCGCGGACGATGGCATCGACGACCTCGCCGGACAGCCGCCCGTCAGCGGCATGACGAGACAGCGCAGGCAACCCCGGCAACGCATCGACGCTTCGCATGGTGCGGTGCGCGGCGGCCGGTGCGTGGCCTGACTCGATCAGCAGTTTCTTGGTGGTGCTTCCGGCCTTCTGTGCGACACCGAGGGCGTCGAGTTGCGCTGCGTGCGTGGCGATCTGATGGTCAGCAAGGTTGCGGATCAGACGCCACGTGTCGAGGGAGTCGAATGTTGCTCTGCCGGTTGGGTCGTCGGCGGGCGGGGTGGTCTCGATGAGCTGATCGAGGAGAGTGGCGAGCTCTGGCATGACTCCACAGTACAGGAACATCCGTTCGATTTCGAGGAAATTCCACAAGCCGAGAACCGCGAATTCATCTACTGTGCAGCATATTTCGTTCACTGTGCGTCTGATGGCGTTGACTGTGCGCTTCTCGTGGTCAGTGGCCGGTTCAAGTCACTCCAGTTTTCGAGTACGCCCGGACGGGCGCGCATTTTTTGCTGGTGGAGCAGTCTCGACGTCCCAGGAGGCGACCGGACTGGCGTGGCCGGCGTGCGGAAGGTAACGGCGATATGTGTTGGGGGCCGAAGGGTATCGTCCGGCTCAGCGCTCAGCGATTTCAGATGCCGCTGAGTATGCGGGAATGGCTGTCGCCGAGACACTGACTGGGTCGTCGAAACGGTCGCCTCGATGGTGCAGGCATACGTAGGACCGGGGGAGCCGTCGTGCCGCCTACCCGGGCGGAAAGTCGGCAGGGTTCGAGGTGGAACAGCTGTGTCACCGTGACGTCGCCTACCGCAACTGTTGCGTCGGTGACGCCCTTTTCAGGTACCGATGTGGGCGCGTTGGCTGTTGAGGGCGTGTCCCTCGGGTGTGGCCGGCCGGCGGGTCTCGGCCTGCTCCGGTGAGGCTCTCTTGTGGCGCCCCGCGGGTAAGTGCGCGGCGGGGCTACGACCCGGTGTTCTCTGGTCGCGGTGACCCGCCGGGTCCTGGGTGGTGAGGTCGTGGTCGGACAGGTATCCGGCGGTCTCCGTCCGATCCGATGCCGGAGGTCGTCGACGGGTTCGGGTCGGTTGAAGTCGATAGACGTCGGGTCGATGTCCAGTCGTCCGGGCAAACCCCGTCTCGCGGTGCGCCGAACTCGGTTCGCGGAAAGTTTTTTCGGCGACGAATTGTCGGCGGGAGCACGTGGGTCGAGAGAGCCCGCACCGACCTCCACCAGTGTGCGCGGCGGTGAACTCGTTGACGGAACGAGCCGTGACGTACATCGATCAACCCATCATCGGGCCCGGGCCGGTCAGGTTCGGCGGGTCATCGAGGGGCTCGGCGACGTGAGAACTCATTGGTCTGCTGCATCTCAGCGGCCAGGTAGCGACGTCGCCACCGGACTGGACACGCGCTCCGCATTGTCGAGAAGCGCGCTTGACCGGGTCGGGCGTTCGGCGCCGATTGCCGACACGGTCACTGACGGCCGCCGACCTTCTAGGGCACGGTGCATGCCGGGCCCACCGCCGAACGCGCGTCCGCAAGCCGGAAGAAGCAGAAAATCCCCAACCCCGCACGCGGAGTTGGGGATTCTGCAGCATCTGGGACCCGAGTAGCGAGGCCCTGCTCGCTGGTCTTACGGAGTGTTGATCCAGTTCAGGATCGACTGCCCGGCGCGGGGGTCGCCGTTGTTGATGCCGATGACCGCTCCGATGGCCGCGCCGACGCCCGCACCCCAGACGCAGCCGACGATGATGATGCAGCCGATGATGAGGCCGGCGAGCGCGCCGATGGCGGTGGTGACGTTGCCGCCGCGGTTCCACCCGTTGGTGATGTGCCAGATCATCTGCTGGTAGGCGCGGTCCTTCTTGGCCGAGGCCGGGCGGACGCCGGCGGCGATCGCCGCGCGGGCTTCGGGGGTGAGGATCGGCGTGAACGTCGCCTGGGTGCGGTCGGCGGAGACCTTCGCGCGCATCGGGACAGCGGCGCCGTCGAACGGCAGCACCAGTCCGATCCGCTCGATGGTCCGTCCGTGTGAGTCGACGACCCGGAGTTCCTGCTCGCCTGCGACGAACGTCGCGTTGCGGAGCTGGGAGGTGATGGAGGTCCCGTCGGCGGATGCGCTGGAGAAGTGGGACGGCGCGGCGGGCGCGGGAGCGCCGTGTGCGGTGCCGTAGGAGACGGTGAGTGCCGTGATGGCCAGGGCCATGACGGCGAGGAGGCGAATGCGCTTCATCGGTTCTGGATTCCGCTTTCGTCGAATGGGTGGTGTGCCCGCTCCGGCAGCCGGCGCTCGCCGTGGCTTGGCGCTGTGCGGTATGTCGGATTCGGCGCAGTGATTGTCCCACTGTCGACTGCTGTTGGTCTGGTACGCGGTCCGGCGTGGGCCGGCCGGATGGCGTATGGGCTGACGAGCGAGCGCGTCCCGACTGAACCGGTCACCTGGGTCGATTCACTCCGAGCATTGAAGACGTCCATATTTGACTTGGACATGTATGGATCGTGAGTTCTACGGTCGGGACAAGGCCGAGCTCACCGCACAGCCGCGCCGACGGCGACCCGCCATCGAGAGCAGATGACAGCTCTCACGTGGCGCCGCCGCTGCCGGGCCACCTCGGCGGAATGCCAACGCACAACGGATGGGACCACGATGACCATTGCGCAGCACCCCGCACCGCTGACGACGCAGGACCTCACCGGACAACTGATCATCGCGGGTGAGCGGGTGACCGGCGCGGGGAAGGCCGTCCACGGCGTGGACCCGACGACAGGCACTCGTCTCCTGCCCGCGTACACACACGGAACCCCAGCTGACGTCGTCCGTGCCACCGCTGCGGCCGCGGAAGCGTTCGGACCGTATCGCGCCACCTCGTCCGAAGAACGGGCGCGGTTCCTCTCGACGATCGCGGACAACCTCGATGCGTCGACCGAGGTCCTCGTCGAGCGTGCCGTGGCCGAGACCGGACTCGCGGCGGCGCGGATCACCGGTGAGGTGGGACGGACGTCGGGTCAGCTCCGGTTGTTCGCCTCGGTGCTGCGCGAGGGCAGCTGGCACGGCGCCCGGATCGATCCCGCACGGCCGGATCGGACGCCGCTGCCGCGCGCCGACATCCGGCAGCGCAAGGTGCCGCTCGGACCCGTCGCCGTGTTCGGCGCCAGTAACTTCCCGCTCGCGTTCTCGGTCGCCGGCGGCGACACCGCGTCGGCATTGGCCGCCGGATGTCCCGTGGTGGTGAAGGCCCACGACGCCCATCCCGGCACATCAGAACTGGTGGGACGTCTGATCACCGAGGCGGTGGCCGCCACCGGAATGCCTGCCGGCACCTTCTCCCTGCTCTACGGCAGCGGGCCCGACCTGGGTATCGCCCTCGTGACCGACCCGCGCATCAAGGCGGTGGGCTTCACCGGGTCGCGCTCGGGCGGAACGGCTCTCGTCGCCGCTGCGGCGTCGCGAACCGAACCCATCCCGGTGTACGCGGAGATGAGCTCGATCAACCCGGTCTACCCACTCGAGGGGGCGCTGCGTGCCGATGCCGCCGGCCTCGGCCGCGCATTCGTCGGCTCGCTGACGATGGGTTCGGGACAGTTCTGCACCAATCCCGGCCTGGTCATCGCGGTCGACGGTCCCGATCTCGATGCATTCATCGCCGCTGCCGCGGAGGCGATCGCCGCCTCGACGCCGACGCCGATGCTGACCCCGGGGATCGCCGCGAGCTACGCCTCCGGCGTGGAGGAGTTCGGTTCGGCCGCGGAGGTTCTCGCCCGATCGGCGGAAGCGACGGGTCCGAACACCTGCGCCGCCGCGCTCTTCGGCACGCGGGCCGAGACCTTTCTCGCTTCGGAGACGTTGCAGCAGGAGATCTTCGGGTCGTCGAGCCTCGTGGTGCGGTGTCGCGACCTCAAGCAGGTGCGGGAGGTGACCGCCGAGCTCGAAGGTCAGCTCACCGCGACCGTGCATGCCGCGGACTCCGACCTCGACGACGCCCGGGTGCTTCTCGAGGCACTCGAACTCAAGGCCGGGCGAATCCTCTTCAACGGGTGGCCAACTGGCGTCGAGGTCGGACACGCGATGGTCCACGGCGGACCCTATCCGTCCACTTCCGACAGCCGTAGCACCAGCGTCGGGTCGCTCGCCATCGAGCGTTTTCTGCGGCCGGTGGCCTATCAGGACGTTCCGACGACGCTGTTGCCGGACCCCATTGCCGACGGAAACCCCGAACAGATCTGGCGCCGTGTCGACGGCGAACTCATCCGCGACTGATCCTCACCCCATCCAAGGAGTCCCAATGCTCAACGGCGTCTTGTTCTTTCCCGTCACACCCTTCGGCAGCAGCGGAGAGGTGGACTACCGTCGCCTCGCCGAACACATCGACCGCGGGGTTGCCGCCGGCCCCGGCGGCGTGTTCGTCGCCTGCGGCACCGGCGAATTCCACGCCCTCGGACTCGAGGAGTTCGGGCGGATCGTCCGCTGTGCGGTCGAGACCGTCGCCGGTCGCGTCCCGGTGTTCGCCGGTGCCGGCGGCTCCCTCGTCCAGGCCCGCGAGTTCGCGGTGAGTGCGAAGGCCAATGGGGCCGACGGCATCCTGCTCCTGCCCCCGTACCTGGTGACGACGCCGCCTGCCGGCCTCGCCGAGTACACGCGGTCGGTCGCGGCCACCACGGATCTGCCGCTCATCGTCTACAACCGCGGCAACGCCGTGTTCGACGAGGCGTCGGCCATCGAGGTCGCCAAGCTGCCGACGGTCATCGGGTTCAAGGACGGCACCGGTGACCTCGACAACGTGTCGCGCATCGTGATCGCGGTCAAGGAAGCACTCGGGGACAGCAAGGAGTTCCTGTTCTTCAACGGCCTGCCCACCGCCGAGATCACCCAGCAGGCCTACCGGGCCATCGGTGTCACGTTGTACTCGTCGGCGACGTTCGCTTTCGCCCCGGAACTGGCGCTGGCGTTCTACAACTCGTTGGAGAACGGCGACGTCGAGCTGACCGAGGCGCTGCTGCGCGACTTCTTCCACCCCTTGGTCCGGCTACGCAACAGGGTGCCGGGATATGCGGTCGCACTCGTGAAGCACGGTGTGACGATGGAGGGCATCGAAGCGGGTCCGGTGCGCGCGCCGCTGGTCCAGCCGACACCGGAGCACCAGGCCGAGCTCGAGCGGATCACCGCCGCCGGGCGCGCCGTCCTCGCGACGACGCTCGCCGCGCAGGCCACGGTCTGAGAACTCATGTCGACGAACACCTTCCAGTCGGTGCCGGTCGGGACCCGAACCGTGTCGAGTCCGAAGACCGACACCACGATCACCGAGGTCACGGTCACCCCGGTTGCCTTCGTCGACCCGCCGCTGCTCAATACGGTGGGTGTGCACCAGCCCTACGCACTGCGGGCGATCATCGTGATCGAGACGGCCGGCGGAATCCGCGGGCTCGGCGAGACCTACGCCGACACCGCTCATCTCGCGCGGATGGAGGCCGCCGCCGAGGCGATCATCGGACTCGATGCCTTCGCGCTCCACAACCTGCGCGATGCCATCGACCTGCGGGTCTCGACCCTGTCGGTGACCGGCGGCGACGGAGTGGCCGGGATGATCACCACCGCCAGCACCACCGATCGTGTCTTCTCGCCGTTCGAAGTCGCCTGTCTCGACATCCAGGGCAAGGTCCTCGGTCGGCCGGTCAGTGATCTGCTCGGCGGCCGCGTGCGGGACCGGGTGCCGTTCAGCGCCTACCTGTTCTACAAGTGGGCGGCCCACCCCGGCGCGGCCGGGACCAACGGACTGCCGGACGAGTGGGGCGAGGCCGTCGATCCGAGCGGCCTGATCCGGCAGGCGCACCGGATGATCGACCGCTACGGGTTCACCGCGATCAAACTGAAGGGCGGCGTGTTCGCGCCCGACGAAGAGATCGCCGCCATCAAGGCGCTGCACGCCGAGTTTCCCGGGATCCCGTTGCGCCTGGACCCCAATGCGGCGTGGACCGTGGAGACCTCGCTGCGCGTTGCGGCGGAACTCGAGGGCATCGTCGAGTACTTGGAGGACCCGACCCCGGGCCTCGACGGTATGGCGCGCGTCGCCGAGCAGGCGTCCATGCCGCTCGCGACGAACATGTGCGTGGTCGCCTTCGATCACCTCGAACCGGCGGTGCGCAAGCGGTCGGTCTCGGTCGTCCTGTCCGATCACCACTACTGGGGCGGCCTGCAGCGGTCGCGTCTCCTCGGTGGCATCTGCGAGACCTTCGGGCTGGCGCTGTCGATGCACTCCAACTCGCACCTGGGTATCAGCCTCGCCGCGATGGTGCATCTGGCGTCTGCGACGCCCAACCTCACGTATGCCTGCGACACACACTGGCCCTGGAAGACCGAGGACGTGGTGAAGCCCGGTGTGCTGGACATCGTCGACGGTGCGGTGACGGTCCCGACCGGCCCGGGTCTGGGCGTCGAACTCGACGACGAGGCGCTGGAGGCCCTGCACCAGCAATACCTCGACTGCGGCATCCGGGATCGCGACGACACCGGCTACATGCAGTCCATCGATCCGGGCTTCCGGAACACCAGCCCGCGGTGGTGAACGAACCCTCGACCGACAGCCGAGAAGTGGTCTAGCGTCATCCACACCACCCCGCAGATTGCTGGGTTACGATGCCGAAAGTGGATCGATGTTCTCTCTGTCGCGCCTGTCCTGCTTCATCGCGGTCGCCGAGGAGCTGCATTTCGGCCGAGCGGCCGAGCGGTTGCACATGACCCAGCCGCCGTTGAGTCGCCAGATCCAGCAGCTCGAACACGAACTCGGAGTTCAGCTCATCGAGCGCAGCAGTCGTGCGGTGTCGCTGACGGCGGCCGGGGCGGCCTTCCTGCCTGACGCGCGGCGGATCGTCGCGCTCGCCGAGGGGGCGGCCCTGACCGTGCGTCGGGTGCCTGCGGGCGACCTGGGCACCGTGAACATCGGTTTCACGGGTGCCTCGGCGCGGGCGGTGTTGCCCCGGCTCATGCAGACCGCCCGTGAGAGACTGCCGGACGTGCGCCTCGTGCTGCGGGAGATGGTGACCGTCGCCCAGGTCGAGGCCTTGGTCCGCGGCGACCTCGACCTCGGTATCGTGCGGCCGCCGATCTCGCGGCCGGGCGTGAATTCCCGTCCGCTGCATCATGAGCGGCTCGTCGCGGCACTGCCTGCCGATCACGAGTTCGCCGGCGTCGAGCACCTGGCGATCGAGGACTTCGACGGCCAGGCGGTCATCATGTACTCGCCCACGGACGCGCGCTACTTCAACGAACTGCTGATCAGCACATTCACTGCGGTGGGGGCCTCGCCACGCTACGTCCAGTACGTGACGCAGGTGCACACGATGCTGGTCCTCGTGCATTCCGGGCTGGGGATGGCGCTGGTGCCGGAATCGGCGATGACGATGCATCCCGACGGGGTGGTGTTCAAAGAGGTGACCGCGATCCGCGATCGTCCGGTGCAGATGAACGTCGCCTGGCGCGCGGACAACACCAACCCGGCACTCGCGCGGTTGATGAGAGATGTTCTACCCGAACGTGAATGGATCTGACGGCGACCTCGATCGAGTTCGTCGGCTGTGCACCTGAACTCGTCGACGACCTCACCTCGGTGGCCTCGACGGGCGCGGCGGACTCGCTTCGCTCGTTCGACGCTGCTCGACCAGCAGTGGTTGCGGTGGAAAAGCCCGATCAGACCGCGGCGCGCACGGGCGGTTTGACCGCGACCACCGGGCACTGTGCGTCGAGCAGCACACGCTGGACGACGCTGCCGGTCAGCAGTTTTCCGACCGGTGAACGCCTGCGCTGGCCGATCACCAGGAGCTCCGCTGCGTCGTCGTACGATGCGTCGATGAGTTGGTCGGCGTGCGAGAGGCCCGGATCGTTCTCGGCGACACGGTAGTCGACGTCACCGGCCTGAGCCACCTCGCGCGCGTTCTCCAGGTCGACCAGGAACTCCGGCGACGAGGCGTTGTCACCATCGGCGACGATCACGACGCCGGTGCCGCGCATGCGGGCCTCGGCGAAGCCGAACGGGAGTGCGCCGCGCCCCTCGGGTGTCGGTAGGTAGCTGAGGACGACAGACATCAGATGTCCTTTCGCAGAGCGTGATTCGGTGCGACGACCGGTGTCGACAGGTCACCGGTACGCAGGAAGGTCTCGAGGTTGGCGAGGGTGAGTTCCTCCATGGCGGCACGTGTCTCGACCGTTCCGCTCGCGAGGTGGGGGAGAAGTACGACGTTGTCCATGGCCAGCAGCGCCTCGGGCACCTCCGGCTCGTGCGCGAACACGTCGAGCCCGGCGCCGGCCAGTCGGCCGCGCCGCAGCACGTCGACGAGGGCGTCCTCGTCGACGACGCTGCCGCGCGCCACATTGATGAGGAAGCCGTCGGCGCCCAGCGACTCGAGGACGTCCCGGTTGACGAGATGGCGCGTGTCGGCACCGCCGGCGGCGGCCACGATCAGTACGTCGACGCGGGTGGCGAGCTCGGCCGGCGACGCCGCGTAGCGATACGGTGAGCCGTCGATGGGACGGCGGTTGTGGTAGGCGATCCGGCACCCGAAGGCGGTCAGGCGGTGGGCGATCGCCGAGCCGATACGGCCCAGCCCGAGGATGCCGACGTCGGTGCCGGAGACCTTCCGGGTGAGCGGAACGTTGCCTTCCACGGGCCAGCGGCCGGCCCGGACGAACCGATCGGCCGCGGCGAGTCCGCGCATCGTGTCGAGGAGTAGTCCGACTGCGGTGTCGGCGACGCAGTCGGTGAGGACGTCCGGGGTGTTGCTGACGCCGATGCCGAGCTCGGCGGCACGGGTGACGTCGGTGGTGTCGTAACCGACGCCGAAATGGACGATGGCGCCGAGGTTCGGGAGCTCGGCCATCAAGCCGGCGTCCACCCCGGTTCGTCCCGAGGTCACGACCGCGGTCACTGCGTCGGCGTTGCGCGCGAGGAAGGCCTTCCGCGCCTCTCGGTCATCGGGCAGTCGCGGGGCGCCGTAGGTACCTTCGAGACGCTCCTCGAGCGAGGGCTTCAGCGGGCCGACGCGGAGAACAGAGCCGTGGAACGACGAAAGGTCCTTCAGTCCAATGGTTTCCGTTGCCGTCGCGGTGCCGGCCGTACTGCTCGTCATGCTTGACCTCCAGGAGTGCAGGACACAGACCGGTCCTTCGGTGGATGACTCCACGCTAGAAGCGCTCACGGATACCTGTCCAACACGCAAATAACATGGATCGATACTCAAACAGTATGGATGCGGCGTCGTCGATTCGGTGTCTGGCACGTCGGTCAGGAGAACCGTCAGGTCAGCGGCTGTTTCTGGTCTCGCACGCGCTCCGCCTGGCACTCCCCGGACGGAGCCAAAACCCGTCGAAACGGCCTTTTGCTGGGCTTTTGTGCTGTTGACGCCGTCATCGCGACGCTCATAGCGTGTGTCTACCGTCACAAACGCGGTCGAGCCCACCGCGAGATCACTCGCAGTCTTTCTCTCATCGGAGGTCCCCATGCAGATCGCACATCTGCGATCCCGGAAGCGCCCCGCCGGGTGTCTGCTGGTCCTGTCCGCGGTGGCCGCGCTCGCGGCCAGTGGTTGCAGCGTCGCCAACACGACAGCCGGCGAGAGCGCTTCCCCGGACACCCTGCGCATAGTCCTGCCCCAAGAGCCGCCCACGCTGGAACCCTGCGATGCCTCGCTGACGGCGACCGGCGTCGTCGTGCGGTCCAACATCACCGAGCCGCTCATCGAACGGAACCCCGACAGTGGTGCGCTCGAGCCGAGTCTCGCGACCGAATGGACCCAGGTCGAACCGAACGTATGGCGCTTCACCACGGCCACGGGTATCCGGTTCAGCAACGGGCAGCCGTTCGACGCCGAGGATGCCGCGTTCTCGATTCGCCGCACGTTCAACGGCGCGATCGGCTGTGACGTCAACGGCTACGTCTTCGACGACACCACCCGCGAGGTGACTGTGGTCGACCCCGACACCATCGAGGTCCGCACGGAGACACCCGACCCGATCCTTCCGCTGCGTCTCTCCTTCATCGAGATCGTCCCGCGTACCACCGTCGCCGACGACAAGGTGCGGGTGCCGATCGGAACCGGCCCTTACATGGTGGACTTCTGGGATTCCGGACAGCGGGTCGCGCTCAAGGCGAATCCGAACTATCACGGCGATGCGCCGGAGTTCACCCGCGCCGTGTACCAGTGGCGCGCCGAGGGCAGCGTCCGTGCCGCGATGGTGACCAACGACGAGGCGGACGTCGCCACGTCACTGGGGCCGGAAGACGGCGCAGGCGAATTGGGTATCGCCTACACCAACAACGAGACGACCGCGCTGCGGATGCAGGCCACCGATGCCCCGCTGAACGACTATCGGGTGCGCGAGGCCATCGACCTCTCCGTCAATCGCGCCGGCATCGTCGACGCGCTGTTCCAGGGCCTCGGCACGCCGGCAGCGCAGTTGGTCGGCAAAGGCATCGTCGGCTACAACGATCAGCTCACCCCGACGCCGTACGACCTCGACCGTGCGAAAGGGTTGGTCGACGAAGCACGGGCGGATGGTGTCCCGGTCGACCGAACCATCCGCCTCATCGGCCGAACCGGTCAGTTCCCCAAGATCAACGAGACCATCGAGAACCTGCAGTTCACGCTCAGCAAGATCGGGCTGGACGTCAAGATCGAGATGATGGACACATCAGGTCAGATGCAGTATCAGACAAGGCCTTTCGTACCCGGGTCGGGGCCTGTGCTGCTGATGATCATGCACGGCAACCAGGCCGGTGACACCCAATTCACCCTCGACCAGTACATGCTGTCCGACGGCTACCAGAGCACTTACGGCACAGCCGCCTACGACGAACAGATCCGCGCCGCCGAGGCCCTCACCGGCCCGGCCCGTCAGAACGCACTCGCCGCGGTGCTGGCCACCGAGCCGCGCGAGATCCGCCAGTACGCGTATATCGCACACATGCAAGCAGTTCTCGCGAAAGCGAATCGTGTTGCCTACCGGCCCAATTCGGCCACCGGTGACGAGATGCGTCTCGCCGAGATGACCCACGCGCCAGCCCAGAACGACTGAAACAGAGGCGATGACCGATGCTCACCTTCCTCCGGCGCCGGATGTTCACCAGCCTGATCCCGCTGATCATCGTCTTGTTCGGCGTGTTCTTCATGGCCCGGCTCACCGGCGACCCCACCAATCTCTACCTCCCGGTCTCCGCGACCCCGGAGCAGCGCGCCGAGTTCGCCGCCGCGAACGGGCTCGACAAACCGATCTGGCAACAGATGACCGACTACCTCGCCGGCGTCTTCCACCTCGACTTCGGTGAGTCACTGAAGACCGGTCAGCAGGCGGCGAGCATGGCGCTCGCAGCGTTCCCGGCGACTCTGCAGCTCGCCTTCGTCACGCTCGTGCTGTCCGTCCTCGGCTCGATCGTCATCGGTTGCTGGGCGGCCTACCGACCGAACTCGCTCGCCGACCGCTTCTCGAGCCTGCTGTCGATGACCGCGGCCAGCGTCCCCGACTTCTGGTTCGCGATCACCGGGATCTGGATCTTCGCGGTCGTCTTCGGCTGGCTGCCGACATCGGGCACCGGCGGAACCCTGGCCTGGGTACTGCCCATCGCGACCCTGATGATCCGACCGCTCGGCGTGCTCACCCAGGTGGTGCGCGGGGCCATGGTCTCCGCGCTGGCGGCCCCGTATGTCAAGGTCGCACGCAGCAAGGGCGCCGGGGATCTGCGGATCGTCACCCATCACGCCCTGCGCAACGCGGCCGCACCCGCCCTCACCGTCGCGGGCGATCTCGCGGTCGGCCTGATCAACGGTGCGGTCATCGTCGAGGCCATCTTCGGATGGCCCGGCATCGGCAAGCTGATGATCGATTCGATCCTGCAACGCGACTTCGCGGTCCTGCAGGCGGCGGTGCTCCTCACCGCCATCAGCATCTTCATCCTGAACATCGTCATCGACGCCGGTCTCGCCCTGCTTGACCCCCGCGTTCGTGACAAGGCCACGGTCTAGTCGCCGGCGACCAGAGGAGTACCGACACCATGTCCATAGTCACCGATCCCGTCGACACGACGAGTCCCGTCGCCTCGACCGACATCACCGGCGACTCCGTCGCCACCAAGAAGGTGCCCGCCGGTCAGATGCCGCTGTGGCGGTTGCTGTTCCGTGACAAGTTCGCGACCGTCGCGGCCGGTATCCTTGCGTTCATCCTGCTGACCGCGATCTTCGGTCCATGGCTCGTCGGCGACGCCGCGACCGACCAGAATCTCGACGAGTCGAATCTCCCGCCGTTCAACCTCGACACCGGGTGGATGAACGTCCTGGGCACCGACCCGCTCGGGCGCAGCATGCTTGCCCGGCTCATCGTCGCCTGTCAGACCACGCTCATGGTCTCCCTTCCTGCGGTGATCATCTCGTGCGTCGTCGGCTCGGCGATCGGCATGTGGGCGGGATATCACCGCGGCTGGCGGGAGACCACCGCGATGCGCATCGCCGACGTCATCATGAGCTTCCCGTCTCTGCTGCTCGCCGTCGTTATCCTGTACGTGTTCTCGCCGAGCGCCGCGAACATCATCGCCGTCCTGGCGATCACCCGCATCCCGATCTACCTGCGGACCGCACGCGCGGAGTCGGCCGAGCTCCAGAGCCGCGTGTTCGTCGACGCGGCACGGACATTCGGTGCGAGTAGCGGCGCCATCCTCCGCGGGCACGTGTTGCCGATCCTGCTGCCCACGCTGCTTACGGTGGCCACGCTCGACTTCTGTTACGTGATGCTCGCCGAGTCGTCCCTGTCGTTCCTCGGCATCGGAATCCAGCCGCCCGACATCAGCTGGGGACTGATGGTGTCGCAGGGCCGGACCTACCTGCAGACCGCATGGTGGCTGTCGTTCTTCCCGGGCCTGGCGATCGTCATCACAACCGTGTCGGCCACGATGCTGGCCGCGTGGGCGCGCATCGCGACCGATCCCGGCCAGCGGTGGCGGCTGACCACCCCCAACGCCCGCAAGCGGTTCTTCTCCTCACGAAAGGCGCTGCGATGAGTGCTCCTGCCCTCGACCGGCCCGACGCCGGCACCGACGACCGGGTCGCACTCGACGTCGTCGACCTGACCGTCGATCTGCGGACGCCCACCGGTACCGTGCGGGCGGTCGACCACGTCTCCTTCCGGGCCCGCCGCGGCGAAACCCTGGCCCTGCTCGGCGAATCCGGGTGTGGCAAGTCGATGACCGCACAGGCGCTCGTCGGGTTGCTCGACCCGATCGCCTCGGTCTCGGACGGATCGATCGTCCTCGACTCCGTCGACCTCGTCTCCGCTCCCGCGTCGAAGCGGCGCGAGATGGCCGGCACCGAACTCGCGATCGTGTTCCAGGACGCGCTGACCGCCCTCAACCCGGTGTACCCGGTCGGGACCCAGCTCGCCGAACCGTTCCGCATCCATCGCGGGATGTCGAAGAAGAAGGCCCGCCTCGAGGCGATCGAACTGATGCGGCACGTGGGCATCCCGGAACCGGAGTCGCGCGTCGACTCCTACCCGCACCAGTTCTCCGGTGGGATGCGGCAACGTCTGCTCATCGCGATGGCGGTGGCGTTGAGCCCCAAGGTGCTGCTCGCCGACGAACCCACCACCGCTCTCGACGTGACAGTGCAGGCCCAGATCATGGCTCTGCTGGGGCGCCTCCGGGCCGAACACGACATGGCGGTCGTCCTGATCACCCACGACCTCGCGCTCGTCGCCGAGCAGGCCGACCGCGTCGCGATCATGTACGCGGGCAACGTCGTCGAGACCGGACCGGTGGCCGAGGTGTTCGGCAGTCCGAAGCATCCGTACACCAAGGGACTGCTCGATTCCGTTCCCGTCAGCGCCGAACGGGGGGCCGATCTCAAGTCGATCGGCGGTACGCCGCCCGACCTGCACTCGATCCCGACTGGCTGTGTGTACCAGGCGCGGTGTCCGCTGGCCCGCGCGCAGTGCGTGCAGCAACGGCCGACGCTGACGACCACCGGCACCAACCGGGCCGCTGCCTGCCACTTCTCGGAGGAGATCGACAATGCCTGAGACGACCAGCCTCGACAAGACGCCCGGCCTCGACAAGGCGCGCGGTGCCGCGGCCCCGCTCGACTCGAGCCGGGTCCTCGAAGTACGCGACGTCGGAAAGACCTTCGCGGTGTCCGGCAAGGGCGGCCGCAAACAACTCCGGGCGCTCGACGGGATCGATCTCGATCTCCGCCGCGGCGAGACACTCGGTCTGGTCGGCGAATCCGGCTGCGGCAAGTCCACTCTCGCCCGAACGCTGATGATGCTCGAGCGGCCCGACACCGGCACCGTTCGCTGGGACGGCACCGACCCCTACCGGCTCAAGGGCAAGGACCTGCTCGCCCTGCGCCGCAAGGTGCAGATGGTCTTTCAGGATCCGTATGCCTCGCTGAACAATCGGATGACCGCGGCCGAGATCATCGGCGAGCCGTGGCGTACCCACAAGGACCTGTACCCGCGCAAGCGTGACCGGGCCGCCCGCGTCCGTGAACTGCTGCATCTCGTCGGGTTGCGGCCGAGCGACGAACACCGCAGCCCGCAGGAGTTCTCGGGCGGTCAGCGCCAGCGCCTGGGAATCGCCCGTGCGCTCGCGCTCGATCCCGAGGTGATCATCTGCGACGAGCCGGTGTCGGCGCTGGACCTCTCGGTACAGGCGCAGGTGCTGAACCTGCTGAACGAACTCCAGCAGGAGCTCGACATCTCCTACATCTTCATCTCGCACGATCTGTCGGTGGTGCGTCATGTGGCCGACCGGGTCGCGGTGATGTACCTGGGCCGGATCGTCGAAACAGGCAGTACCGAAGCCGTGTTCGACCATCCTGCGCACCCGTACACCGAGGCGCTGATGTCCGCGGCACCGACGCTCGACGCCGACAACCGCCGCGAGCGATTCCTGTTGAGCGGCGAGGTGCCCTCGCCTCTCAACCCACCGTCGGGCTGCCGGTTCCGGACGCGCTGCGCACACGCCACCGACGTCTGCGCGGCCGCGCTGCCGCCGGCCGTCACCGATCGGCAGGAGGCCGGACACATCGCCGAGTGCTATCACCCCCGCGGACGGGTCGGCCTGGGCATGCCCGCGTCGGCGGCGTGAACACGCCCGGCGGTACGAAGGCCGTACTGGCGTGAGCGTCGTGGCATGCGTGACCATCGCGGTGGCCGTGTTCCTCGCGTCCTGCATGCAGGCATCCATCGGTTTCGGGATGGGCATGCTCGCCGCGCCGGTGGTCGCCCTGGTGGCGCCGACACTGCTTCCCGGCATGCTGATCGCTTCAGCGACGACAGTCACGCTGCTGGTGGTGATCCGCGAGCGGGGAAGCCTGGACTTCCGCGGTACCGGGTGGGCTCTGGCCGGTCGGGTCCCCGGGACCGTCGCCGGCGCCCTGCTGCTGGTCTGGTTGCCCACCCGCGGTCTGTCACTGCTGTTGGCGGCGGTCGTGCTCGGCGGCGTCGTGATCGCCTCCGTCGGCTGGCGGCCGGCACCGGTACGCCGCAACCTGGCCACCGCGGGCGCGGCCTCCGGATTGCTCGGCACGGCCACGTCGATCGGCGGCCCCCCGATGGCGCTGGTGTACTCCGGCGAGGAGAACGCGCACGTGCGTAGCAACATGAGTGCGTTCTTCCTCGTCGGCAGCCTGATGTCGATGGCAGCGCTCGCCGCGACCGGCAGCGTGAGCGCCGAGATCCTCTGGGCGTTCCTCGCCCTGACACCGGTCGTCGTCCTCGGCTTCATCGCCTCCCGCGCCGTCAACCGGGTACTCGACCGGGATCGGCTCCGCACCGTGTCGATCACGGTGTCGGCCGTCGGCGCGGCACTGCTCATCGGCCAGCAGATCTTCTTCTGACACTTCTGAAAGGAATCACCATGACGACAGCCACATCGACGTCCACGACGACCCCGGTGGTCACCGAGATGCGGGTGATCCCCGTCGCGGGACGAGACAGCATGCTGCTCAACCTGTCCGGCGCACACGCCCCGTTCTTCACGCGGAACCTGGTCGTGCTGACCGACTCCGAAGGCAACCAGGGGGTCGGTGAGGTCCCGGGCGGCGAACCGATCCGCACCACGCTCGACGATGCGCGACCGATCGTCGAAGGTCGCGGTATCGGCGAGTACAACGCGGTCCTGCAAGACATCCGGCGTACGTTCGCCGATCGTGACCGTGGTGGCCGAGGCGACCAGACCTTTGATCAGCGCATCACGATCCACGCGGTCACCGCCGTCGAATCGGCACTGTTGGATCTCCTCGGCCAGCACCTCCGTGTGCCGGTGGCGGCGCTGCTCGGCGAGGGACAGCAACGCGATCGGGTTGCCGCGCTCGGCTACCTCTTCTTCGTGGGGGATCGCACCAGGACAACGCTGGACTACGCCGACGGTGCCGGTGAGACCGACGACTGGATGCGCTTACGCCATCAGGAGGCCCTCGATGCCGACGGCGTGGTCGCGCTCGCCGAGGCGGCCCAGAAGCGGTACGGCTTCGCCGATTTCAAGCTGAAGGGCGGAGTGTTGTCGCCCGACGAGGAGGCCGACGTCGTCACCGCGCTGGCCGAACGCTTCCCGACGGCCCGGGTGACGCTCGATCCCAACGGCGGCTGGTTGCTCGAGGAGGCGATCCGGATCGGCGGACGCTTGCGCGATGTGGTCGCCTACGCCGAGGACCCGGTGGGACCGGAGGGTCGGTTCTCGGGCCGTGAGGTGATGGCCGAATTCAAGCGTGCGACCGGACTGCCGACCGCGACCAACATGATCGCGACCGACTGGCGCGAGTTGGGGCACACGATCCGCACGAATGCGGTCGACATCCCGCTGGCCGATCCGCACTTCTGGACCATGGCCGGCTCGGTGCGCGTCGCGCAGCTGTGTGATGCCTGGGGGCTCACCTGGGGATCGCACTCCAACAACCACTTCGACGTGTCACTGGCCATGTTCACGCACGTCGCGGCCGCCGCGCCGGGCGAGATCACCGCGATCGACACCCACTGGATCTGGCAGGACGGACAACGCCTCACCACCGAGCCGTACGAGATCGTCGACGGTCACCTCACGGTTCCCGACCGGCCGGGTCTCGGCGTCGAACTCGACATGGAGCAGGTGGAAGCCGCTCATCAGCTGTACCGCTCCGAAGGGCTCGGGGCGCGGGACGACGCGATCGGAATGCAGTTCCTCATCCCGGACTGGACCTTCGACAGCAAACGACCCGCGCTCGTGCGGAGCTGAGGTCGTGGCGGAAACGCGCGGCGACGACCTGAAAGTCGTGGTGGGTGAACGGAACTTCGTGCCGCACCGCGAGTTGTTCGAGAGCCTGTTGCCCGCGGGTGTGGACACGTCCTGGCACGCGGCCTTCGACGAGGCCGCGCTCGTGGCCGATCTGGCCGACGCCGACGTCTACGTCGGCGGTAGGGTGACCCCGGCGATGGCTCGCGCGGGATCCGGTCTGCGGCTGGTGCTGACCGGTGGCGCCGGCACCGACAAGGTCAGTTTCGGTGACCTCGCGGCGAACACCGAGGTGGCCAACACCTTTCACCACGAGGATTCGATCGCCGAGTACATCGCCGCCGCGGTGGTCACGGTGCGCCGAGGTCTCCTCGGCCAGGACGCCGCGCTACGCCAAGGGTTGTGGGCCTCGGCGGTGTACCGCGACGGGGTGGAACAGCCGCGGACTCTGCGTGGCGCGATGATCGGCTACGTGGGTTTCGGCCACATCGGTCGACGAACCGCGGACCTGATGGGTGCCTTCGGCGCACGGGCCTGTGCGGTGACCGGGTCCGGCCGGGTCGCCGACGATACCGGGCTCGAATGGTACGGCGACACCATTGATCTCGATCGTCTAATGGACGAATCCGATGTCGTGGTGGTCTCCGCGCCGCTGACAGCGAGTACCACCGGGATGATCGACGCCGGCCACCTGCGGCGGCTCGGGCCCGGGGGTGTGCTGGTCAATGTGGGCCGCGGCCCGCTCGTCGTCGAGGAGGATCTGTACGAGTCCCTCCGGGACGGGTTGGTCGGCGGAGCAGCGCTCGACGTCTGGTATCGCTATCCGACGGGCAGCGATCGAGCGGACCCGTCGGGCCTGCCGTTCGGCGAACTGCCCAACGTGCTGATGACCCCGCACATCTCGGGCGTCACCCGTGACACGTTCGTCGGGCGGGTGCGCGACATCACCGACAACATCTCCCGGCTGCACTCGGGGCGAGAGGCCCTGCGGGTGGTCGCGCCGTCCTGAATCGAGGGCCTACTGGGCCTCCCTTCGCTCCCTGAGGTGTGCGGAGCGCAAGCCGCCGGGCCGAGCGAGCGACGAAGGAGCGCGTCGAGGTCGACGACCGGCCCCTGCTCCCTGATCTGAAAGGACGCCCTGCCCCCTGCTCCCTGAGGAGCGCCCGGAGCTTGCAGGAGGCGCGTCACGAAGGGTCTTCGCAACCCGACTCACCAGCCCCCTTCGTGACGGCCTCCGCAAGCTCCGGCCTCCTCAGGGAGCAGTAGTTGGGCCCGCTCCGAGCATTCGGGTTCATCAGTCGCACGGCAGGGGCGTCCTCGAACCGGCCCATCGCCACGATCAGGCGTCGGCGGTCTCGGTCCGTGTTGGTTCGGCTGCCGCGCGCTTCCCGTTCTGGAACAGCAGCGGGTAGAGGAGACCGCCGATCAGTCCGCCGATCAGCGGCGCCAGCCAGAAGGCCCACAACTGACCGGGTGCGCCGTTGCCGTTGAAGAAGGCGACCGCCGTCGAACGCGCCGGGTTGACCGACGTGTTGCTGATCGGGATCGAGATCAGGTGGATGAGCGTGAGGCACAGGCCGATGGCCAGCGGGCCGAAGCCCGCGGGAGCGCGTCGGTCGGTCGCGCCGAGGACCACGATGAGGAAGAACGCCGTCAGCAGGATCTCCGCGATGAGGACCGCGGTGAGCGAGTAGTTGCTGGGGGAGTGTTCGCCGAACCCGTTGGCGGCCATGTTGCCCTCGGCCTCGAACCCGGGTTGGCCCTTGGCGATGAGGAACAGCATGAGGCCGGCCAACAGGCCACCCACGACCTGCGCCACCCAATAGGTGGGCAGCTCTTTCCAGGAGAGCCGGCCGCTGACGGCGGCGCCCAGCGTAATCGCGGGATTGAAGTGTGCGCCGGAGACGTGCCCCACCGCGTAGGCCATCGTCACGACGGTGAGACCGAAAGCCAGAGAGACACCGAGGAACCCGATTCCGACCTGGAAGGTGTCCTGGCCGTCCTCGGACTGGGCGATCTGCTTGGCGGCGTAGATCGCGCTGCCGCATCCGCCGAAGACCAACCAGAATGTTCCGAAGAACTCAGCCGCGAGTCGTGCTGCGGGCGACGGGGAAGGCATGAACGTCCTTTCGCTCGGTGACCTGGCCGGCGAGGCGCGCACAGTACCTCGCCCTTCGAGTGGCTCACACAGTAGCCGTGCCGCCGGAAACCGGCAGCGTTATGGCAAATCCTGTGCAGTTCAACGAAGAAACGGTCGCCGAAGCTCGTCACCGATCGCGGAATCGCGCGGCGATTGCCGCGCTCATCGTCTCGGGAGCGTCTTCGGACACGAAGTGCTTGGCGTCCGGGAGCTCGACGACCTCCAGGTCGGAGAAGGCCGCGCGAATCTTCGGGAGGCAGTGTCGCGGCCGGAAAACGATGTCCCCCATCCCCCATACGGCGAGTGCCGGCCTATCGCCCAGACGGAGTGGGACATCCGCGGCCAACTGCTCGAGGAGTGGTCTCGCCGAGCGGATCTCGCCGGGCATGACCGAGAGTCCATACCGGGCGTCGGGACTCGGTTGCACCCGGCGATAGTGCTCGCCCTCCGCGTTGGTCAAGGTCGGCCCGAACCTGCCGAGCAGTACGCCTTCGACGAGCAGATTCTGTTCGAGGATGCACTGTCGCAACGGACGACTGCTCATGACCGCGCTGAACAATCGATTCGGTAGCGGATCGATCGGCCAGAATGCAGTGTTCGCGAGAACGATCCCGCCCACGCGTTCGGCGCGGGGGACTGCCGCACCGAGTCCGATGGGTCCACCCCAGTCGTGACCCACCAGGACGAAGTCGTCCAAGGCGAGGTGGTCGATCAGCTCGCCGAGGACAACTGTCAGCTCGGCGATGGTGTAGCCGAACCCGTCGGGGCGAGTGGACAGCCCGAAGCCGGGGAGGTCCAGGGCGACGCAGCGAAAACGATCGCGCAGCCCGGTCACGATGTGCCGATAGAGAAAGCTCCAGGTGGGGGACCCGTGACACATCAGGACAGCTCGCCCGACGCCTTCGTCGATGTAATGAAGCCGTCCGACCGACGATTCGAACCATCGTGACTCGAAGGGATACAGCGTTGGGTCGGGTACGAAATCGATTTCCACTGGCGTCTCCGTCCACCGCGATGCATCGGGCTCTACACATGTAGAGACTACGGGACGATCCGCTACATCTGTAGTATCTCGCGCATGTCTGCGGATTCGACCAGTGGAGGCGGGCGTCGGGATGTCATCGCCGATGCCGGCATCCGAATCATCGCCCGCGACGGTGTCCGCGCACTCACCCATCGGGCTGTCGATCGGGAGGCGCGGTTGCCGCTGGGGTCGACCTCCTACCATGCGAGGACCCGGATCGCGCTGATCGAGCTCATCGTCGACGCACTGGCGGCCCGTACCCGGATCGACACCGAGGCATTGGTGATGACGGGTGAAGGGGTTGACCACGACGGACGGGTTCCGGTCGACGAACTGGCCGGATCGCTGTCGGAACTGGTCGACACCCTCGCTGCCAGACACGACGACATGCGCGCCCGTTACGCGCTCATCCTCGAGCTCGACGATCTGCCGGCCATTCGCCGAAGGTTGACCGGTCGGTCCGACGTCGAGGACGTGGCACGACTGGTGGCGATGCGTTCGCTCGCCGGTGCCGGCCTGCCGAATACGGGCGTCGAGGTCGAAGATCTGCTCGCGATCACGGATTCACTGGTGTTCTACCGCACCGCCATCAACCCGGCAGTCGACATCCGGCGCATTCTGGACCAGTACCTTCGGGGCGCCATCGTCCGGTGATTGCGCATTCGCAGTCGCCGTGTCATCTCAGGGAACGAACATCGCGTTCCCTTTCCGCGTCCAGTTCGGCCCGACGGGTGGTCAGAGGTCACGGTTGAACGTCGTGTGCATCTCCCAGAACAGGATCTCGGCCTCGGACGTCGCGGTGACACTGACCGCGCCCTCATCGATGGTGCGCAGCGCATCACCCTCGACGAGTCGCATGCCGTCGTCCAACTCGACACCGCCTCGCGCCACGTAGAGATGTCCATACGGTGCCGGGGGAAGAGTGACCGACTGCCCGAAACCGATCCGGGCCACGTGCAGTGCCGCGAACGGGTTGCCGATCGAGATCGCATCTGTGCCCGCGTGTTCGGGCCTGCCGGAGACCACCGTGACCAGCCCGCCGGTCGCGAGATCGGCGCTGAAGTCGCGTTCGGCGTAGCCGGGTTCACCTCCGCCGTGCTCGGGCGCCACCCACATCTGCACGACGCGCAGGTCCCGGTTCTCGCTGCGCCGTGAAGCATTCGCCTCAGTGTGGGTGATCCCGCGGCCCGCGCTCATCCGCTGCGCGACGCCCGGCGTGATCACGCCGGTGTTGCCGAACGAATCACGATGAGTGACAGCACCTTCGAGTACCCACGTGACGATTTCGGCGTCCCGGTGGAAGTGGGCGTCGAAACCTTCACCGGCGTCGACGCGATCGTCGTTGTGCACCAGCAGGACTCCGTGGGCGTTCGCCGCGAGATCGAAGTTGCCCGTGGCGGGGAAGGACTGGCGGGAATCGAGCCACTCGCTTCGGAAGATGTGCCGCTCGGTACCCGGGATGACCTGCCGCGACGGCACGGTTCCGATAGATGGCTCGCTCATCGTGACTCCGATCTGGTCCTCCGGACCCCGCCGGCACAACCGTCATGTCGCCGACCCTATTCCGGTGTGCGAGCGTGCCGCGGTCGTCAATCGAGGAGGTTGACCGCGTTGGCCACCACCAGGCTGAGGATGACGATCGACAACAGCGACTGTGACGCCATCGCCAGCTTCGCACGACGCGACAGCGGCATCACGTCGGTGGGGCTGAAGGCAGTCGCGTTGGTCAGGGCCAGATAGAGGTAGTCGAAGAACACCGGCCGCCATCCCGATGGTGCCAGCCGTGGCTCGAGGTGTTGCGGAAAGGCGAGGTCCGGGTATGCGGCCGGACGCAGGTGCCGGTTCACCGGACCGCCGCCGTCGAGCTCCCAGTAGAGGAATGAGAACGCGATGACGGTCTGCAGCCAGACGAGAGCCCCGGCGACCAGCAACTGGTTCGCCGCCGCGGTCTGCGGATCTCCGTGCAGCAGGTCCCACACGAGTCGTCCCGCTCCCCACGCCGCACCTGCGGCGATGGCGACGACCAGCCCCACGGAGAGGCTGCGGACCCACCGGCCGGGCCGGTCGATGCGACCGGGGTCGACCACGATCAGTGTCAGCAGGACCAGCCCCTCGATCGCGGGTAGCAGCCAAGCGGTACCGGCGGCGTAACGCGCGGGCAAGAGGAACGGGATCGCCATCGCGACCAGTACGAACGCCGATGCGGTCCAACGCTGCTCAGCTCGGGGCAGGTTCTGCGCGGGAACGTGGTCGTCGTCGTTCATTTGGCGGCCTCCGGTCGGGGGAGCCGACACGTTCCGCCAACATCGTTGACTCAGCGGGCCCGGCCGGTACTGTGTTCTTCATCACATAGGCAGGAAGGGATGTGCCATGATACCGACCGAGATGAAGGAGCTGCATCGGAGTATAGGTGCGCTACGGCATCACATGACCACGCTGCAGACGCAGTACGGCGATGTAGACGCGGTTCGGCGAATGTCCAACGATCTGGATCGGCTGGAGATCGACCTTCACGACTTCGAGCACGCACCGCCACCGCTGCTGCAGACGAAAGTCGGGCGAGACCAGGTTATCTATGTGCCTGACTGCAAGTCGGACGAGTCGGCCTGGCTGGGTGCGCAAGACGAAGGGCTGGGCTTTCATTCGCGTGAGCGCACGAAGTGAGCGCCCCCGCGACTGAGCGGGACACAGTCGGGGTCTTCTCTCCGGGCCGCGCGCGAATCCTGGCCCGAACTCTCCGCCAGGACAGGTGGTGGCTGTCGCCGCTGCTGACAGTCGTGGGTCTCGCGGCCTTCGTCATCTACGCGACGATCCGGTCTTTCGTGCGCACCGCCTATTACGCCGCGGACTATCACTACCTCTCGCCGTTCTATTCGCCGTGCCTCAGCGAGTCGTGCGTGCCCGGGGCGAGTCATTTCGGTACCCCCTTCCCCGAACTCCCGATGTGGATTCCGCTGGCTTTCCTCTCCCTGCCGTTCCTGCTCGGGTTCCGACTGACCTGCTACTACTACCGCAAGGCCTATTACCGGTCGGTCTGGCTGTCGCCGCCTGCCTGCGCCGTCGCCGAACCCCACAGTCGTTACACCGGCGAGACGCGACTGCCGCTCATCATCCAGAATTCGCACCGGTACTTCTTCTACGTGGCCGTGATCATCTCGGTGATCAACACCTACGACGCGATTGTCGCCTTCCACGGTGAAGGCGGCGGTTTCGGCTTCGGGCTGGGCAACGTCATCCTCGTCGTGAACGTGCTCCTGCTGTGGACCTACACGGTGTCGTGCCACTCGTGTCGCCACGTGACCGGCGGTCGGCTCAAGCACTTCTCGAAACATCCGGTGCGGTACTGGGTCTGGAGTCAGGTGTCCAAGCTCAACACCCGGCATATGCAATTCGCCTGGATCACGCTCGGGACTTTGGTGCTCACCGACTTCTACATCATGCTGGTCGCCAGCAACACCATCTCGGACCTGAGGTTCGTGGGTTGACCGAGTGACAACACAACGCCTGTGGTGCAGCCGTTCTCAACGTTGGGAGTCCCGATAGATGACCGAGCCGGAACGCTACGAGTACGACGTCGTTGTCATCGGTGCGGGCGGTGCCGGGTTGCGGGCGGTCATCGAGGCCCGCGAGCGCGGCTACTCGGTGGCCGTGGTGTGCAAGTCGCTGTTCGGCAAGGCCCACACGGTCATGGCCGAAGGCGGATGTGCCGCCTCGATGGGCAACGCCAACTCGAAAGACAACTGGCAGACGCACTTCCAGGACACGATGCGGGGCGGCAAGTTCCTGAACAACTGGCGCATGGCCGAGTTGCACGCCAAGGAGGCCCCGGATCGCGTCTGGGAACTCGAAACCTATGGCGCCCTGTTCGATCGAACCGCGGACGGGCGGATTTCGCAGCGCAACTTCGGCGGCCACACCTATCCTCGACTCGCTCATGTCGGCGACCGCACCGGGCTGGAGCTCATCCGGACGATGCAACAGAAGATCGTCTCGCTGCAGCAGGAGGACTACGCCGCCACCGGTGACTACGAGTCGCGCATCAAGGTGTTCGCCGAATGCACGATCACCGAACTGCTGAAGGACGGCGACGCGATCGCCGGTGCGTTCGGGTATTGGCGCGAGTCCGGCCGCTTCATCGTGTTCGAGGCGCCCGCGGTGGTCGTCGCCACCGGCGGGATCGGCAAGTCGTTCAAGGTGACGTCGAATTCGTGGGAATACACCGGCGACGGGCACGCTTTGGCACTGCGAGCCGGCGCGAGCCTGATCAACATGGAGTTCGTCCAGTTCCATCCGACCGGGATGGTGTGGCCGCCCAGCGTCAAGGGCATCCTCGTGACCGAGGGCGTTCGCGGCGACGGTGGAGTTCTCAAGAACACCGAGGGCAAGCGCTTCATGTTCGATTACATCCCACCGGTCTTCAAAGGTCAGTACGCCGAGACCGAAGAGGAAGCCGACAAATGGCTGGCGGACAACGACAGCGCCCGGCGAACACCGGACCTGCTGCCGCGGGATGAGGTCGCGCGGGCGATCAACGAGGAGGTCAAGGCCGGACGCGGCACCGAGCACGGCGGCGTCTACCTCGACATCGCGTCCCGCATGCCCGCCGAGGAGATCATGCGCAGGCTGCCGTCGATGCACCACCAGTTCAAGGAACTCGCCGACGTCGACATCACCGCCGAACCGATGGAGGTGGGGCCGACCTGTCACTACGTGATGGGCGGGATCGAGGTGGATCCGGACACGGCCGCGTCACGGGTTCCGGGCCTGTTCGCGGCCGGCGAGTGTTCCGGCGGGATGCACGGTTCGAACCGGTTGGGCGGCAACTCGTTGTCGGACCTGCTGGTCTTCGGGCGTCGTGCCGGCCTCGGGGCGGCGGCGTACGTCGAATCGCTGGCGACCCGTCCCGCGGTCTCCGCCGAGGACATCGACCGGGCGGCGGCGTCCGTGCTGGCGCCCTTCGATTCGCCGGCCGAGGGCAAACCGGAGAACCCCTACACCCTGCACACCGACCTCCAGCAGGCCATGAACGATCTGGTCGGGATCATCCGGAAAGAGGACGAGATGCAGGAGGCGATCGGCGTGCTCGCGGACCTGCGAAAGCGCCTGGGCGGCATGCAGGTCGAGGGACATCGTCAGTTCAATCCGGGCTGGCATCTCGCAGTCGACCTACGCAACATGCTGCTGGTCTGCGAGTGCGTCGCGAAGGCCGCACTCATGCGCACCGAGAGCCGCGGTGGTCACACCCGCGACGACCATCCGTCCATGGACTCGAACTGGCGCAATGCGCTGCTGGTGTGCACCGCGGACCTCGACGGGGACGACGCCGCGGTGCCGGAGGTCAGCGTCGTGCGTACGGAACAGACGCCGATGCGGCCGGACCTCCTGGAGCTGTTCGAGTTCCCCGAGATCGAGAAGTACTACACGGCGGCCGAGATAGCCGGTCATCCCGGCGCCGGTGGCGAGCGAGCCGAGGGGCATTCGGAGGACTGACATGGGATACGACGCGAAGTTCCGGATCTGGCGCGGCGACACCGACGCCGGCGGTCTCGAGGACTACACGGTGACCGTCAACGAGGGCGAGGTGGTGCTGGACATCATCCACCGCCTACAGGCGACGCAGGCCCCGGATCTCGCGGTGCGCTGGAACTGCAAGGCGGGTAAGTGCGGATCGTGTTCGGCGGAGGTGAACGGGCGTCCCAAACTGCTGTGCATGACCAGGATGTCGACGTTCACCGAGGACGAGGTCGTGACGGTGACCCCGATGCGCACGTTCCCGGTGATCCGCGACCTGGTCACCGATGTCTCGTTCAACTACGCCAAAGCCCGTGAAGTGCAATCGTTCACACCGCCGCCTGGCCTGGCGCCGGGGGAGTACCGGATGAAGCAGGTCGACGTGCAGCGTTCGCAGGAGTTCCGCAAGTGCATCGAGTGCTTCCTGTGCCAGGACACCTGCCATGTCGTGCGCGATCACGAGGACAACAAACAGAACTTCTCCGGGCCGCGTTTCCTGATGCGCGTCGCCGAACTCGACATGCACCCCCTGGACGTGGCCGAACGCCGCGACTCGGCGCGCACCGAGCACGGACTGGGCCTCTGCAACATCACCAAGTGCTGTACCGACGTCTGTCCCGAGCAGATCAAGATCACCGACAACGCGTTGATCCCCATGAAGGAGCGAGTCGTCGACCGCACCTACGACCCGCTGGTGTGGTTGGGCAACAAGCTCTTCCGACGGTGACGGACACTGTCACGATCAGCCGGCGTACCCCAGGCGGCGCGAAACGGTGAGCGCACCCTCCATGAGGGCGGCGGCCATCTCGTCCTGACGCTCGTCCGACATGTCCGCGGAAAGTCCGCCGATACTCAACGCCGCGACCACATTTCCTTTTCGGTCGCGGATGCAGGCACCCAGGGCGGCGACACCGGGCGTCACGTCCCCGACGCTGATCGAGTAGCCCCGCCGGCGGGTCTCGTCGAGCCGGTCGCGCAGTTCCTCCTCGGTGATCTCGTCACCGGCCGGCGTGAACATCGGACCTGAGTCCAGCACCTGGGGTAGGGCGGTGTCCTCGAGTTCGGCCAGCATCGCGACGGGTGCCCCGCCCAGGTACAGCGGCAGCGACCGGCCGACGGTCAGGACCATCACCCGGATCGGCTGGCTGCTCTCGATCATGTCGAGGCACACGGCACGGGCACCATCCGGGACGAGGAGGTACACGTGCTCGTCGAACCGCGCCGCCAGTTCCGACATCACATGGCTGGCCTCGGTTCGTAGGTCGAAGCTGCCCAGGACCGCCGATGCGAGTTCGAAGACGCGGAGGGTGAGTCGGTAATCCGCGGATCGGGTTCGTTCGATCCAGCCAGCGACTTCCAGGGTGCTGAGGATTCGATACATCGTCGTTCGGCTGTACCCGCACTTCTTCATCAGATCCGCCAGCGACAGCTCGGCACGGTCACCTTTGAAGGCCTCGAGGACATCGACCGCCTTGATGATGGATGCGATGTGATTCTTCGGGTCGATCTCGGCCGACCGGTCGCGCTGTGTTGTCATGCTGATCTCCTCGCGAATGATTATGTGGGACTGATCAATTCGGTTCTAGTGGTGGCGGGTATCGCATCTGGGTTCCTGGTCGGAACGACTCTTCCGAGCCATGAGACACATGTGGACCATGATGTGATGGTTGACACAAATACTTAGCCGTGCAATCGTTCCGTATGGCGCACACGCTATCCGGATTCCGGACACCGAGTCAAGGCTCGGAGGTCCTTGTAAATGACACGAATTCTCCCGACGCTCTGGTGACCTTGGCCGCCGGCCAGCCGGCTCGTGTGGTGGTGCGGGGTTCAAACGGATCGGTCGAGACCCTAGCGAGTCCCGGCTGGGACCTGCTGGACTCCTTCGTGGAGCGGTTCGCGCCCGACGTGGCCGCCGACCTGACGACCCGGTTCGCCGAGACGGTGGCCGAGTGGGAGGCGACCCCGACCCGCGTCACCTACGCGGCTGTCGACGGCCGCGACGTCCTGGTCGGTCTGTCGTATCAGACCTCGCCCGAGGAGGTGCTCGGTGCAGTCTGGCGCGGCCTGTGTACATCGTTGGTTCGTATCCTGGCCGGTGCTGGTCGCGAACTGCAGATTCGGATCGAGTCGGACCATCCCGGGGCGCAGGTACTGGCCCACCGCCTACAAGCCTCCGGGGTGCGAGTGATCGAAGCTGCGGGGGAACAGGTTCGACACACGGCAACTGATCAGCTGCTCGAAGTTGACCGCCTCGCGCTCCGCGTGGCGGCTGTCGCCGCAGGGGTGTCCCGATGAGTCGCTCAGTCGTGATCGGTGTCGACAAGGGGACGAGTTCGCTGAAGTCGATTGCCGTCGACCTGGCCACGGGCGAGCTCGTCGCCGAATGCGGTGCGCGCACGCCCAGTTTCTACCCGACCGCCGGGCGTCACGAGGAGGACCCGGAGAAGACCTGGGCGACAGTGGCTTCCACGATCAGGGCCGTGGTCGGAGAACTCGAACCGTCGACCTCGATCGTGGCGATCGGCGTCACCGGGCACATGGGCGGTCTCTGGGCCCTGGGTGCCGACGGCGAACCCGTGGGCCGTGCGATCTGCTGGCCCGATGCCCGCGCCGCGGGCATCCTCGACGAAGCCGGTGACCGAGGGCATCTCGACGCGCTCTTCGCGATCAGCGGGAACGCGTTGATCCCGGGAACCCCATACCCGCTGCTGGCCTGGATGAAGCGCGCCGAACCGGACCGTTACCACGCCATCCGCCACTTCTTCATGGCCAAGGACTACGTGAACTATCGGCTCACCGGCGTGGTGGCCACCGAAGAGTCCGATCTCTCGTTCGCGCCCTGCGACTTCCGTGGCCGGCGCAAGTCCGAGGAGTTCTTCACCGCCTTCGGCATCGAAGAGATGTCGACCCGCTTGCCGACGGTCGGGGTCAGCGACGGGCTTCTCGGCACCGTGTCCCCCGAAGCGTCCGCCGAGACCGGTCTCCCGGTCGGGACACCGGTGTGTGCCGGCACCGGCGACGCGACGGCGAACATGATCGGAATCGGTGCGGCGCACGACGGTCAGGCCGTCACGACCATCGGCACAAGCCTGATGAACGGCACGTCCACCGATCACCCGCTGCTCGAACCGGCAGGAGTCGGGTTTGGCTTCCTCATGCCCGAGAACCGCTGGCAGCGCCAGATCACCAATTCCGGGGGCGGGACGCTGTGCCTGGACTGGGTGATCAACACGTTCTGTCCGGCCGAGGTCGATCGCATCACCCGCGGTGCGACGACCCTCGGGGACGTGGTGCGGGACTTCGCCCGTACCGCCGAACCGGGGTGCCGTGGACTGGTGTTCCACCCATACCTCAACACAGCCGGCGCCACGGCCCCGTTCCTGGATGTGAATGCGCGCGGCAGCTTCGTCGATCTGCGCGGCGACACCACACCCGCCGAACTGGTGCGGGCGGTCATGGAGGGCACCGCGTTGTCGGTGCGCGACTGTTATGCGGCGATGCCGGTGCAGATCAACGAAATCCGGCTGACCGGCGGCGGAGCTCGCAGCGTCGAGTGGAGCCAGATCATTGCCGACGTCCTGCAGAAAACGATCGTGGCTCCCGATGTCCCGGAGTCCGGCGCGCTCGGAGCGGCCATGCTCGCGGCCGTGGCCACCGGGCAGTACCCCGACCTCGACAGCGTGACCACCTGTCTGGTCCGGCCCGGACGAGTGCATGAGCCCGATCCGTCGACCGCTGCCCTGTACGACGACGCGTTCGCGGTCTATCGCGCCGTTCTCGAGCCGTTGCGCGAGGTGTGGGCCGCCACCGCCGACATCGACCAACTGTCCCCGGCCTGACCGGCCTTCACCCTTCTCGACCCCGAAACGGAGAACTCGTGCCCGTCATCAGAACCGTGCTCGGCGACATCGCCCCGGAGAATCTCGGAGTGACCCTGTGCCATGAGCACCTCTTCACGAACCCGCCCAAGTGGGCGCAGGACCAAGACCCCGACATGGTCCTCGATCGCGTCGACGCGGCCATCGCCGAGGTCGCGGACTTCGATGGGCTGGGCGGCGGCGCGCTCATCGAGATGACAACCGCCGATTACGGGCGCAATGCAACCGGACTGCTGGCGGTCGCCCAAGCCTCGAACGTGCACATCGTCAGCGCGAGTGGCTATCAGAAGGGGATCTACTATCCGGACTCGGTTGCCACGGAATCGATCGACGAGATCGCCGCGCGGTTCGTTGCCGATGTCACCGCCGGGATCGACAACACCTCGGCACCGGCCGGCGTGATCAAGTTCGGCACCTGCCGGACGGACGAGATCCGTGACGACGAGCGCAAGGTCCAGCAGGCAGTCGCCAGAGCGCATCTCATGACCGGTGCACCGATCTCCACGCACTGTCAGGCCGGCACGCTCGGCGACCTACAGGCGAACGGCTTCGCCGATCTGGGCGTGGATCCGGACCACGTCCTCATCGGGCACCTGGATCGAAACCTCGACTTCGGCTACCTACGCGAGGTCGCGCGGACCGGGGTCTGGCTGGGTTTCGATCACTGGACCAAGCCGAAATACCCATCGGACGAGCTACGGGTCGACTATGTGCGACGCCTTTTCGACGAGGGTTACACCAAGATCATGGTCTCCGGTGATCTCGGCCGACCCTCCTATCAGCCCCACCACGGAGGTGGGCCGGGAATCGCCGGTCTGCTCAAGCAGATTCGCGATCGCCTGCCCGCCGATATCGCGGAGCGGGTGTTCGTGGACAATCCGCGCGAGTTCTTCGCCTTCACCCCCCGGGAGGGGCAGGCATGAGTTCCCCGACGAGCACCGCAGAGACCGATTCCGCCCGCGCGGACACCGGTGTTCCCACTTCAACGAACGGGGTGCTGTTCGATCTCGACGGCACCCTCATCGACTCCAGGTTCGCGATCGTCGAGGCCTATCGGGCGACGTTCGAGAACGAGCTCGACCGGCCGCTGCCCGGGGAACTCGAGGACCCGAGCATACTGATGGCGCCACGACCGCCCGAGATCTTCGCCCGGTGGTCGGACGGGGATCCGGTCGATCTGGAACGTGCCTATGGGGCGCACTACATCTCGAGTGCGTATCAACGGGTGGCGGCCTACCCGGGACTGCGCGAGACACTGACCGCGCTCGCCGACCGCGACATCACCGTCGGCATCGTCACGAACAAGCGAATGAGTCGGGTGCAGAAGGATTTCGAGTACCTCGACATCGATATCGACCTCTTCGCAACCATCGTCACCGCCGACGACACCCGAGAACGCAAGCCACATCCAGCCCCCGTCCTGCTCGGACTGGAGCGGGCCGGGCTGGACCCGGCCCATACCTGGTACATCGGTGACGGCCCTCAGGACATACGTTCCGGGGCCGCCGCGGGCACCCGCACGATGGGTGCCGCCTACGGATATTACGGACACGACACACTCGCCGATCACGAACCCGACCATCTCCTCGACAGACTGGGCGACCTGCTGAAGCACCTCTAGTTCACCGCTCACGGTTCCGGCGCCATGAGGCGCTGAACCGTCCCTGAAACGCTGGATCGCAACACTTCTCGATTCAGTGACCTGTTGACACGCCCGCCGTCGGAACTGCGGGCGCTCCTGAACGGATTCCTCATGACCCAACTACTCCCTGCCCGGAATCGGGCATTCACCTCGGTCGCCGAGGTCGACGACCTGGTCGACACGGAGGACATCAAGACCCGCAGACACAAGTTGATGCTGGTGCTCGGACTCGCCGGCATTGCTTTCGAGGCCTATTTCCTCGCGGTACTCAGCTCCGGTACTGCGCCGATGAGTGAGCAGCTCAACCTCGACGCCAACGGCGTGGGGCTGGTCAGTGCGTACGGATACGTCGCGACCCTCATCGCAGCCGCGACCTGTGGTCTGCTCGCCGACCGCTACGGACGAGTGCGAATCATGGTGGTGGCCAAGATCGTCGCGGTCGTCGCTGCGCTGATGATGGCCGCGGCGCCGAGTTTCGCGATGCTGGTCCTCGCGCGCTGCATCGCCGGCGCCGCCTACGGCGTGGACCTGGGCGTCGCGATGGCCTACCTGTCGGAGAACCTGCCCAAGAAGCGGCAGTACCTGCTCAACTTCTGGCAGGCCCAGTGGTACATCTCGACCGTCGTCGCGTTGGCCATCGTCCTGGGCCTGTACCACCTCGAAGTCGGACTGAGCATCTGGCGCTGGGGACTCGTCACCGCCGCCGTGTTCGCCTTCGTCGTCGCCATCGCGCAGTTCGCGCTGATGCCGGACAGTCCGCGCTGGCTCGCCAAGAAGGGCAGACTCCCGGAGCTGACCAAGTCGTTGAAGGCGATGTACGGGATCGAGGCCACCTATCCCACCGGTCATCTCGACGCGGCCATCGAGGAGCCGAAGAAGGAGCGACGTTTCACCGAACTGTTCAGCACGCGATTCCGCGCACGAACGATCCTGGCGAACGTGGTCACCATGATGCAGGCGTTGCAGTACTACGCCGTCGCCTACTACCTGCCGGTCATCGCGCTCAGCCTGTTCGGTGAGAATTTCGGCGAGGCGACCTTCGGTTCCATCGTCTTCAACGTGTTCGGCATCGTCGGCGGAATCGCGTCGATCTGGGTGGCCTCCAAACTCGGTGCGAACGGCGCCGCGAAATACGGCTTCCTGGCAGTCGCCGCGATGATCCTGATCCTCGGCGTCTTCTTCGACTCGCTCCCCGTGCTCCTGGCGTTCATCGTCCCGGCGATGTTCATCTTCTTCCACTCGGCGGGCCCCGGTGTGTCAGGTCTGACCATGGCGGCGATGGCCTACCCGTCTGATCTGCGTGGTCGCGGCGGACAGCTGGCCACCATTTCGCAGAGCATCGGCGGAATCGTCGGCCTGTACGCGTTCCCGCGGATGTCGGAGTCGCTGGGGCTGTCGACCACCATCACCATCTTCGTCGCGGTGCCGCTGATCGGCGCGGCCATCTGCATGCTGATCCGCTGGGAGCCGTTCGACACCACGCACGACGCCAACGAGATCGCCGCGGCCGAGGGCGACATGACGGTACGGGAGGTGTACGGACGATGACCGGGGCACGTGTGACGATCCCCGGCTCGGTGGCGCTGATCACCGGTGGCGGACAGGGTCTGGGCCTCGCCATGGCGCGACGGTTGCGGGCCGACGGACACCAGGTGGTGATCGCCGACATCGACGCCGGACGTGCTGATCAGGCGGCCGCCGACGTCAGCGGGTCCGCGCTGGTCGTCGACGTCACCGACGACGAGTCCGTCCGCCGCGCGGTCGAGGCCGTGCGACAGCGGTTCGGACGGCTCGACGTCCTGATCAACAATGCGGGTATCATTTCGCGGACCCAGGCCGAGGCAATCGATTCCGGCCGGTGGCAGGCCGAACTCGACGTCCACCTCGGCGGCACCATGCGGTGCAGCCGGGAGGCCTTCGTCCTCCTCCGCGAGGCGCCCAACGCGTCGATCATCAATCTCGCCTCGGTGGGTTCGACATTCGGTCTACCCGGACGATTGGCGTACACCGCCGCGAAGTCCGGCGTCCTGGGTGTCACACGCACACTCGCGGCCGAATGGGGACCGCACGGGATCCGGGTCAACGCGGTGGCCCCCGGATACATCGACACCGGGATGATGCGGACGGGTCTCGACACCGGAACACTCGATGAGAAGCGACTGATAGATCGAACACCGATGCGCCGGTTCGGTTCTCCCGACGAGGTGGCTGCAGCCACCTCCTTCCTCGCGTCGACGGACGCGTCGTTCGTCACCGGCACCGTGCTCCGGGTCGACGGCGGGATCACCATCGACGGCACATTCCACTCGGCCGACGCCGAGATGACCAGAGAGGGCACCTGACACATGCTCGTAGACAACGACATCGATCGCCCGTCGACCGCGCAACTGGCCGACACCGCGTTCCGGCTGAGGTCGGCGATGATGCGAATGGCAGCGGACAAAGGCGAGGGATACATCGCTCAGGGGCTCGGGATCGCCGACCTGCTCGCGGTCATCTACTTCCGGCAGTTGCGTTTCGACGCCACTGATCCGGACTCGCCCTCCCGGGACCGGTTCCTGATGTCCACCGGGCACTACTCGATCGCGCTCTATGCGGTGCTCGCCGAACTGGGCATCCTGACCGAGGAGCAGATCGCGGACTACGGACTCAACGGCAGCGAACTGCCGATGAGTACTTTCGACGAGACGCCCGGAGTCGAGATCGCCGGTGGCTCACTGGGACACGGTCTCGGGCAGGGTGTCGGGATGGCGCTCGGGCTCCGCCTCGACGGTGGGGATCAGAAGATCATCGTGGAACTCTCCGATGGTGAGCTGCAGGAGGGGTCGACCTGGGAGTCGGCGATGTCGGCCGCCAGTTTCGGTCTCGGCTCCCTCACCGCCGTGGTGGACTGCAACGGAATCCAGGCCGACGGTCCGATCGTGCTCGACATGGAACCGATCGCGGCCAAATGGGCCGCCTTCGGGTGGGCGGTCGAGGAGGTCGACGGCAACGACATCGAGGCTCTCGTCCGGGCGTTCGATGCGCTGGCAGCCGCGCCGGCAGACGTCCCGCGCGTGCTGATCGCCCGGACGACTCCCGGGACCGGCGTGCCCACGCTGGTCGCCCGGGAACGGGCACATTTCGTCCGCGTCCACGACACCGAGTGGACCGGACTCATCGCCGAACTGGAGGAGAATCGTGGCTGAGCTCAAAAACCGTGCCGGCGGCATGGGCGAGATCGCCGACGTCGAGGGACCCTACGAGCGGGCGCCTTTCGGTACCGAACTCGCCGAACTCGGTGCCCGCGACGAGCGGATCGTCGGACTGAGTGCCGACATGTCGAAGTATTCCGACATCATCCCGTTCCGGGATCGCTTCCCGGAGCGCTACTTCAACGCCGGCATGGCCGAGCAGAACGCGGTGATGATGGCCGCGGGATTGGCGAAGGTCGGCAAGATCGCTTTCTGCGCGACCTACGCAGCATTCCTCACCCGCCGGGCCCTCGACTTCATCGCCGTGTCATGCGCACACAGCAAGGCCGACGTGAAGATCGTCGCCGGTTCGCCGGGGCTCGTAAATCCCTATGGCGCAACACACCAGTCCCTCGAGGACCTGGTCGTGATGCGGTCCATCCCTGATCTGACGGTCATCGATCCGTGCGATGCGGTGGAACTCCGTCACGTCATCCGCGCTGCCGCGGCCACGCCGGGTACCTTCTACATCCGCAACCTGCGCGGCAAGGTGCCCGTCGTGTTCGACGAGGACGACTTCGAGTTCGAGATCGGCCGCGCACGGATGCTGCGTCCGGGTCGAGACGTCGCCGTCATCGGGACGGGGTTCATGACGGCTCGCGCGCTGAGAGCGGCCGAGTCCGCGGAGGCGGCCGGGGTATCGGCGGCAGTGCTGCACGTTCCGACGATCAAGCCACTGGACACCGAGGCCATCGCCGCAGTCGCCGCAGACGTCGGTCGGGTGATCGTGGTCGAGAACGGCTTGCGCTCGGGCGGTCTGGGCAGCGCGGTCGTCGAGACACTGGCCGACCGGGGGATCTCGGTGCCGGTGACCAGGATCGGGCTGGGAGATCGCTTCCACCCCTGCGGTTCCCAGGGTTACAACGAGGCCCTGTTCGGTCTCGACGAGACGGCGATCACGCACGCGGTGATCACCGGGAACTGGCCGCACGCATGAGCGCTCTGCTGGACGGGATCGGTGTCGCCCGCACCGCCCGTCGGTTCGCGGCACCGCAACAGTATCTGCAGGGCCCAGGGGTTCTCGACGACGTCGGTGGGGTGGTGGCCGAGATCGGGGGAGCGCCGATCGTCGTCATCGACGCCGACATCTCGGGACTGTTCGGTGCGCGTATCGAGGCGTCGCTCGCCGCTGCCGAACTACGGGCCCAGGTGATCCCGGTGGCCGGACCGGTGACGCGCGGCGTCATCGCCGACACCCTGACGCGTGTGTCAGCCGGGCAGGGCGACGTGGTGGTCGGCATCGGGGGAGGCAAGGCGCTCGACATCGCCAAGGGCGTGGCCGAGACCGTCGGACGGCCGATGGTCTCGGTCCCCACGGTCGCGTCGAATGACGGCCCCACCGCCAGTGTGTTCGCGCTCTACGACGAGTTCGGACGGCTGTCGGAACTCGGTCGTCTGCCCGCGAATCCGGCTGCGGTCGTCGTTGACACCGAGGTGATCGCGAAGGCACCGATCCGATTTCTGGTATCGGGCATCGGGGACGCGCTCGCGAAGAAGTACGAGGCCCGCTCGTGTGCGCGAGGGCGCGGTGTCACCACGCAGGGCACCCGTCCGCTGATCATCGGCGAGGTGGTCGCCGATGGATGTTCTCAAATCCTGTTGCGCGACGGGGAGGCTGCAGTGCGCGATGCGCTCGCGCACCAGGTCACCCCCGAGCTCGAGGCGGTCGTCGAGGCGGTGATCCTGTTGTCGGGCATCGGTTACGAGAACGGCGGCCTGTCGATCGCGCACTGTATGACGCGAGGATTGCAGGTCGGTCGTGGGTCGTCGGCGCACCTGCACGGCTACCACGTCGCCTACGGGTTGCTCGTCCATCTGGCGCTCGAGGACGATCCCGAGGTCGACCACGACGAGATCCGCAGCTTCCTCCGTGCCCTCGGTCTCCCGACCTCGCTGGCCGATCTGGACATGGGCGAACCGTCGAACGCCGAGATCGAGGCTCTGGCTGTCGCCGCGGCGTCGGCGCCGCACGTCGCGAACACCTGGGTCGACGCATCGGTCCCCAGTATCATCGCGGCCATCGAACAGGTGGAGAAAGAGGCGGCGATCGATGGTGACTGACCACGGCCCGGACCCGGACATCGACAGCGCCCGGAGTCCGGTGCCGCCCGCGGCCGAGTTCGCCTTCTCCGCACTCAGTCCGGCCACGTTCCTGGATCGAGCCGCTGCGGCATTCGCCGGACGAATCGCGGTGATCGACGGGTCACGTTCCTTCACCTACACCGAGTTCCACGATCGGGTGCAGCGGTTGACCGCGGTGATCGAACAGCTCGGTGTCGGTCCCGGTGACCGTGTTGCCGCGTTGTGTGCGAACTCGCACGTGATGCTCGAACTGCACAGTGCTGCGCCCGCTCACGGATCCGTACTGGTGCCGTTGAACGTCCGGCTCTCCGAACCGGAGCTGATCTACATCCTGGAACACAGTGGCGCGTCGGTTCTCGTCTCGACGGTCGAGTTCGCTGATCGCGCACGAGCGGTCGGCGAAGCAGTCGGAATTCGGGTGGTGATCGGTGGTTCGGCCGACGGCTCGGACGAGTACGAGCGTCTGCTCGCAGACGCGGGCGCCCCGATTCGTCGGGACACCGGCGAACGGGGTCTGCTCGCGATCAACTACACCTCCGGGACGACGGGACGCCCGAAAGGCGTGATGTACCACCATCGGGGGGCGTATCTGCAGTCGGTGGCGATGGCCTACCACTCCGGGCTAGGTCCGGGGTCGAAGTATCTCTGGACACTCCCCATGTTCCACTGCGACGGTTGGTGTTTCACGTGGGCGGTCATCGCCGCGGGCGGCACGAGCGTCTGCCTGCGCAGCATCGACACCGGACTCATCTGGCGTCACCTCGTCGACGACGACGTGACTCATTTCAGCGCGGCACCCACGGTCCTCACCATGATCGCCGAAGACCCGTCGGCGGCTCGGCTCGATCGAGTCGTCCAGGCCGCGACGGGAGGTGCACCACCATCGCCTGCTCTCCTCGCCCGGATGGCCGGGTTGGGCATCGAGATCACCCACCTCTACGGGATGACCGAGACGTTCGGCCCGATCGTCGTGAACCAGTGGCAGCCGGAGTGGGATGACGCCACGGACGAGGTGCGCGCCGTACGCAAGGCGCGACAGGGAATCGGAAACATCGTGGCAGGGCGTGTCCGAGTCGTGTCCGACGAAGGAGGCGATGTCGCGGCCGATGGCGAGACCATCGGCGAGTTGGTGGTGCGCGGCAACAACGTCATGCTCGGCTACTACCGCGATCCCGAGGCCACTGCCGCGGCAACCCTGGACGGTTGGCTGCGGACCGGTGATCTCGCGGTGATGCATCCGGACGGGTACGTCGAGATCCGGGACCGCAGCAAGGACGTCATCATCTCCGGTGGCGAGAACATCGCGTCAGTCGAGGTGGAGCGGGTGCTCGACAGCCATCCCGACGTCGTCGAATCGGCGGTCGTCGGCCGTCCGGATGAACGATGGGGCGAGGTGCCGATCGCCTATGTCAGCGTGCGCGCCGGAGCGAGCCTGACCGCTGAGGGTCTCGTCGAGTTCGCGCGCAAGACGCTCGCCCGGTTCAAGGTGCCGAAAGAAATCGTGTTCGCGGAACTGCCGAAGACGTCGACGGGCAAGATCCAGAAGAACGTGCTCCGCGGTGGTGGGGCGTCCAGCTGACACAAAGCGTTCCGGTCATCCCAACGTAACGTTGCCAACAAGCACTGTTACGCTCGCCATTGATACTGTCAATCGTGGATAGGTACTCGCACCATGGCCGAACGGTCCTCTTGGGAAAACGACGATCTCAGCGCCCTGCGCGATCTGGCTCGCAGCTTCTGCGAGAAGGAGATCAAGCCGAACGCCGATAAGTTCATCGAGCAGCACCACGTCGACCGCGACCTGTGGAACAAGGCCGGCGAGCTGGGTCTTCTCTGCATGTCGATCCCGGAGGAGTACGGGGGCGGGGGCGGCAACTTTGCGCACGAGGCCGTCTTGATCGAGGAGCAGGCGCGCGTCGCCGACAGCTCGTGGGGCGTCAGCCTGCACAACGGCATCGTTGCGCATTACATCCTGGAGTACGGCTCCGAGGAGCAGAAGACCACGTGGCTGCCCAAGATGGCCAGCGGCGAGGCCGTCGGCGCCATCGCGATGACCGAGCCCGGTACGGGATCGGACCTGCAGAGCGTCAAGACCAAGGCGATCAAGCAGGGTGACGAGTACGTCATCGACGGCTCGAAGACGTTCATCACCAACGGAAGTCAGGCCGACATCATCATCGTCGTCGCCAAGACCGACGTGTCCGAGGGCGCCAAGGGCATCTCGCTCATCCTCGTCGAGGCGGACCGCGAGGGCTTCCGTCGTGGCCGGGTGCTCGACAAGGTCGGCCAGCGCGGGCAGGACACCTCGGAGCTGTCCTTCGACGGTGTGCGCGTTCCCACCTCGAATCTGCTCGGCACCGAGGAGGGGCAGGGCTTCATCCAGCTGATGCAGCAGCTCCCGCAGGAACGTCTGATCATCGCCGTGGCGTCGGTGGCGGGAATGGAGAAGGCAGTTTCGGAGACCATCGCCTACACCAAGGACCGCACGGCCTTCGGCCGGCCGATCTTCAGCTTCCAGAACACCAAGTTCAAACTCGCGGAGGCGGCCACCGAGACCCGGATCGGCCGGGTCTTCATCGACGACTGCATCACCAAGCACATCAAGGGCGAACTCGACATCCCCACCGTGGCGATGGCCAAGTGGTGGACCAGCGACCGCGCCATGGTGGTCGCCGACGAATGCCTCCAGCTGTTCGGCGGCTACGGCTACATGAACGAATACCCGATCGCTCGCCTGTGGGCCGACAATCGTGTGCAGAAGATCTACGCCGGCACCAACGAGATCATGAAGGAGATCATCGCGCGGACACTGTGACGATGTGACGACTCCCGTCTGGGCGACGGCCCCGGTGACCCGCTCACCGGGGCCGTCGCCGTCCCGGTGGTCCCCGGAGTGATCAAGTCGATGATTCATTAGCGGGCTGAACGGCTATACGGGGAGCCGGGGGTACGGCCGAAGCGTTTCCAGAGGGGAGCCAGAACTGACGATGTCACAGCGACCATCGCGTCTCTCGACCACTTCAGAGCAACCGTGACTCCGCATGACGACGTGCCGGTCGACGGTCGAACCAGGCACTACGGCGACTTCTACGGCGTCACCGAACCCCCGCTGGCCGACGACAGGCAGCTACTGCTGGTCTGGGGAAACTGCCAGGCCGAAGCGTTGCGGATCGTGCTGGCGAGTTCCCCGGGCCTTCGGTTTCGTACCGTCCGCGTCCCACCGGTCCACGAACTCGAGTCCTCCGACGTCGACCACGTCGAACGCCTCGTCCGTCGAGCCGCGGTGATCGTCTCCCAGCCGGTGCGCGCCGGTTACCGGGGACTCCCGATCGGTGGACCGGACCTGGTCGACCTGGCACCGTCCGCGAGGTTCATCGTGTGGCCGGTCATCCGATATGGCGGGTTGTATCCGTTCCAGGTCATCGCGCGACATCCCGCGCAGCCGTCCGCGGTACCCGCTGCTGTGCCGTATCACGATCTGCGAACGGTCCTGGCCGTGCGGGACGGACATAGATCTTTCGACGAATGGGATGTCCACGTCACGGGCGAACACCTCCGAGAAGCGGAGCGCTGGAGTGTGGAACAGCTCGCGATGCGCGAACGCCGCCAGTGCGACATCGCGATCTCCGACATCCTGCTCGACGCCGGGGCGGACGCCGCCCACACGATCAACCATCCCGGCAACCGGGTGCTGCTGACGCTCGGTCGTCGAATCCTCGATGCACTCGGGGCGTCGGCGCCGATCCCACCGACGCGGGAGTTGCTCGGCAACATTCGCGCGCCCCTGGAACAACGCGTGATCGATGCGCTCGGTATCGACGCATCCGCGCGGATCGCCTGGGACGTCGACGGTGCGGTGATGACCGAGGAGGTCGTCCACCGCAGTCAGATGCAGTGGTACGCAGACCATCCCGAGTTCATCGATGCCGTGCTGGACCGCTACGTCGAGCTCGTCGACATCCTGGGGTTGGCATGACGAGGCCCCTGGGACACCTCCTCGTCGGGCCCCGGTCGCACGGTGTGGTGCGGTATGCGCAGTCGGTGTACGACGCGGTGACCGCCGAGGGCGGCCATCATCGGTTGGCGCACATGCGCACACCCTGCGCCGGCCTGCCGGCGGGACTGGCCGACTGCGCGCTCGTGCACCTGCATGTGACAGATCGTCTGTTCGGGCGCACGCCCCTGCAGGCGCGCGACAATCTGCTCGCGATGATCGCGGGTCTGCGCCGACCGGTCTCGGTGACGCTGCACGACCTGCCCCAGCCATCGGACGGGCGGTCGATGCAGGCACGCATCGAGTTCTTCCGGTCGGTAGCCCGATCGGCGACCGGCGTGATCGTGTCGAGCCGTCACGAGGCGTCGTTGTTCTCCGAATTCGTCGACCCGACGATCGATGTCGAGGTCGTTCCGCTGATGATCGACTCCCGACGGGTCGACAAGCCCTTGGCGACAGCGGAATCGACGGTCGGCGTGCTCGGCTACCTGTATCCCGGGAAGGGACATCTCGAGACCCTCCGGGCGATGTCCGGTCTCGATCCGTCAATCGGCTTCGTCGCACTCGGCACCCCGTCTCCCGGACACGAGGATCTGGCCGACGACCTGGCCAAGCTGGCGGCGGACATGGGTAGGCGGTGTGAGATCACCGGCTACCTGACCGACGACGAACTCCGGCGGGCGTCGGCCGAGGTCACGGTCCCCGTCGCCTATCACCGGCACATGTCGGCATCCGGCTCGATCAACTCCTGGATCTCCGCCGGGCGCAGGCCACTGGTCCCGCGCACCACCTACACCGAGGAACTCGCCGCGCGGTCCCCGGGCGTGCTGACGATGCACGCGAACGATGACGATGCGCTGCAGGCCGCCATCGAGCATGCGTTCGCGCATCCTGCGGGCACCTGGATCGATCCGTCCGTGGTTCCGTCGCCCACGGCCGTCGATGTCGGGCTGGAGCACGAGCGGCTGCTGCGGCGGTGGAGTGCGTGACGGTCGTCGGGCTCGGTGATGGTCGGACCGTCGTGCCCGACAACCGGTGGGACCTGATCGGCGATGCCGCGCCGACGCCGCTGGTGAGTGTCGTCATCCCGTACTACAACCAACCTCGTCAACTGGCGCTGGTCCTGGAGGCGTTGACGGCCCAGACCTACCCGGCTGATCGCCTGGAGGTGGTCGTGGCCGACGACGGTTCGTCCTGTTCGCCGGACGTCACCGCGTGGACGTCCCGGTTGACGATCACGGTGGTGTCGCAGGAGGACAAGGGCTTTCGGGCGGCGGCCGCCCGCAACCTGGGGGTCGCCGCATCCAACGGCGCGATCCTGTGTTTCCTCGACGCGGACACGATTCCGACAGCCGGGTACATCCGCCACGCGGTCCGGTTGCCGGCCGCGGCACCCGACGCGCTCGTCGTCGGTCGGCGCAAACATGCTGATCTCGGCGAGGTCAGCCCGGATGGGATGCACGAATGGTTGTGCGCACAGGGGCATCTCGAACGCTCGCATGAGTGCGAACCCGGGTGGCTGGTCGACGCGTACGATCGCACGGCCGATCTCCTGGCCCCTGGCTGGGATGGTTACAAGTACATGATCAGCGCGGTGATGACCTGCAGCCGTGAGCTGTTCGACGACATCGGTGGGTTCGATCCGTCGTTCGTCCGGTACGGGGGAGAGGACTGGGAGTTCGCGAACCGGGCGTTTATGATGGGAGCGGTGTTCGCGCATCAACCCGAAGCGGTCGCGTGGCACGACGGTCCCGACTGGGCCGAGCGTCCGGTTTCAGAACGAATCTCGGAGAAGAACGCCGAAGCCCTGGCGCTCGCGCCGCTCGTCACCGATCCGGCGGCCCGGACAGTCGGACTCCTGTATTCGATCCCCGACGTCGTCGTGGTGATGTCGGCCGAGGGACACACCGCGGCGTCGCTGATGCGAACGGTCGGCAGCGTACTGCGTGGGGCGGACGGTCGCAGCGTGGATGCGGCCATCTGGCTCGTCGGCGCACGTGCCGACACTCTGCTCGCCGAGCTGGGCGTGCACGATTCGCGAATCCGGACCGGTAGCCCGGACGCGTCGACGCTGTCGCGGTGCAGATTCGTCCTCGAGATCACCGGGTCCGTGGTCTTCTCGGGCGACTCGCTCGCACGGCTCACCGTCGAGGTCGCGCCGGGGGAGTGTGGCCAGGTGACGGTGGATTTCGGCGGAACGCCGTCGGCGTCGGTGACGATCGCGTCGTCGCGCGCACGCCACCGCGTCCGGCGCTGGGAGGCGCACACCGACCTGGCGGCCGACGAGCTTCTCGACCGGCTGTTCGGGGTTCGGACGGTGGACCACGGCGATGTCGGGATCGTCGTCGGCGACACTGAACCAGTGTTGTCCTGGTGAGTGGCGAGTAGGACCTGGTCCGTGAGCGCGACATGCTCTGGTGTGACTGGGGCCCCGGTCGAACTCGAACTGACACTGGACGGGTTGTGAACCCGTTCCGCTGGTTTCGCCACCGCGTGGATTCTGCGCTGGCCACAATGCCGACTTCCACTGGTAAGGGCGTGAGGACACGTAGGTCTCGCGGGCACGGGCGGAGACGGCTGAGCCGCTTCCGGTCACGCCTGGTCGGTCAGGCACGTCTGTAGTGTGCGCAATCCGTCCGGGAGCAAAGCAAGACACGCTTCTCGTACTTCGTTGTAGTCGGCTTTGCGCGTTCTGCTCGGAGCCCAACCGCGAATAGGGGTCCAGGGTCGGCCCGTTGGTGACTTTCGCCTCCGGA